>CAYORG010000022.1:0-50828 GCA_964406315.1 uncultured Bacteroidales bacterium
ACCCTGTGCTCTTGTTACAGGGTGTTTGATCCCGATTAGCTTCGCTATCGGGATTAATTGAAGCTCCACGCCGCAAGCGGCTGAATATCAAAATTGAATATTTTTATCCTTCGATGTAAGCATCGGAGTACCAGCCTGTCCGGTTGACAGGTCAGACTCATTTATCCCGCTACGCATAGCTAGCGGGATTCGTTCGACTTACAATTTTCACTTCATACTATTCGTGAAAATTGAGTCTCACGAATAAAATAGCAAATAGATTTAGTAATTCTAAATATTTATCTAAATTTGCAGGCTCAATTTTAACCGTGTTTAATATCCACGGTATTAGTAGGTTTTATTAAATAATTATGTATGCCCGCAAAAATCAGATTAACAAGACAAGGTCGTAAAAAAAGACCGATCTACCACATTGTGGTAGCAGATAGCAGGGCGCCACGGGATGGTAAATTCATAGATAAATTAGGATTGTATGATCCAAATACTAATCCTGCTACAATCGATCTAAATTTTGAAAAGGCATTAGATTGGTTGCAAAAGGGCGCTCAACCTACTGACACATGTAGAGCTATCTTATCATACAAAGGTGTTTTAATGAAAAAACATCTGCTGGAAGGTGTTCGAAAAGGAGCTTTTTCTGAGGATGAATCCAATTCACGCTTCGATAAATGGTTAAAAGAAAAAGAGGCTAAAATTACAGCCAAGGCGGATAAACTGAAAAAAGCTAAAGAAGCTGATATGAAAAAACGCCTTGAAGAAGAAACAAAAACAAAAGAAGCAAAAGCTGAAGAAATAGCGAAGAAGCGAGCTGCTGCCGAAAAAGCTGAAGAGGAAGCTTCTGTTTCTGAAGATGAAACTATTGCCGTTTCAGAAGAGAATATCCCTGTTGGGGAAGAAACTGCAGAACCCGCTGAAAAAGCTGAAGTACAGGAAAAATCCTCTGAAGAACAAGCAACTCGGGAAGAAACAATTGCAGAAGATTCCGGGAATGTAATAAAGGTTGAAACTGAAGAATCACCTGTTGCTGAAGAGACAGTTACTCAGGAAGAAGAGGAAGAGAAGAAAGTTGGTTCTGAGGCAGAAGTAGCTGAAGAAAATGAGGATGTATCCACAGAAACTGTTGCAGAAAATCAAAAGGATGATCAGGCAGAAACTGATCAGAAAGAAGACACAGAAGATACTCCTTCTGAACAAAACAAAAAGAAAGAATAGTACAATTCATTTTTCTTTGAGAAAGAATCAATGTTAGACTTATCTGATTGTATATTGCTTGGTACAATCACTAAATTACATGGTATTCATGGCCAGGTAATTCTTAAGTTAAATGACATTGATTTCGATAATATTCTTATTATGGAATCGGTTTTCCTCGAAATTGACGGGCTGCCGGTTCCTTTTTTTGTTTTGGAATATTCTGAAAAAACAATAAATCATTTGATCATTGAATTTGAAGACATTCACAATGAATCCAAAGCAAAAGAATTAATTGATGCAAAAGTCTTTATTCAATCCTCCCATGTAAATAAAATACATGAACAGTTTACTGATCTGACACATATCATTGGATACACAGTTATTGATAAAAACACAGGCAGATTAGGTATATTGAAAGACATTATTGATATTCATCAAAATCCTCTTTTATGTATTTCCTGCGCTGAAAAAGAAATACTTATTCCGGCCAGTAAGGAGTTTATTCTGGAAATTGATACCACAAAAAAAACAATGTGGGTTGAATCGCCGGAAGGATTGACAGACCTTTCATAGACCAATTCTATTCAGATAGCTCATTATACAAAAGTCTGAGGCGGTTTAAAGTACCAAAATTCAAATTCACGTCAGTGTAACCCTCTCCCGTGCATTTACGTATATACAATCACTACTATAGACGAAAGAATTAAATTAGAAAAGACCGGGTATACAATGTGAGATTGTATGCCTTTAAGCATTTATACCAACTTGGGCAATTTATAGCGATACACTAGTCGCTAAATAAGGTATTAAATGAGAACCACAAAACTACTAACTATTTTTTTGCTCTCATTTTTGGTTTCTATCACTCAGGTTAGAGGACAATGTTCGCTGATCACCAAAAATGGAAGTTCACAGGATCCCAAAACTGTATGTGCACCTGTTGATTTTACCATGAATGTGTGGTTTAAATTCCTGATGCCTGTGGATACTTCTCTGGTCGTGATTCGTTTTGTATGGAATGATGGCACAGGAGCTATTACAACTGTCCCTGGTAACTGGAATGCTGCCGGTGACTCTGTATGGGCTGAGGCCACACATATTTATCCTCCTGATGATGAATGTGCAAAAACTGCTGACTCTTATCTTGTTTATGATGGAGATATTTGTACCAGTAGCGGCCATCAGGAGCAAACTTTCAGTACCTGGGGTACCGATGAAGAAAATAGCGGGGTCTTAAATACGGATCCTGTTGTTTATTATTTCTGCGAAGGTGATGATATTGTAGATGTTACCTTTGATGATGCCTCAACATTCAACTGTAACATCGCCATTGAGCCTGATAATCCGAACCGATATTTCCGCTGGGTGCAATTCATTTATAACACATACATTCAGCCTGGTGACCGCATACCTGATGTAACTGTTCGTGACGGTGGAGGCATGGTTCATGTTATGACAGATAATGCAGGTAACTTTGTAGCTTCGCTTAACGGCCCGATCATTCAAATACCTATACCTGCCGATGGCCCTAACCAGACTTCTTTTGCCATTAGCGCCCCTCCCGGAGGAGTTGCCGGTGATATCTTTGAGATCACCCTTCGGAACTGGAATGTTTGCAATCCTTATGACAATTTTCCGACAGACGGAATACCTCCTGCCGATCTGTTAAATGGAGATAATCCCCCCATTATTACCACCGCATATATAGAAATAATTGCCCCCCCGCCTGTTGTTGTTTCCAGTCTTTTTGAGTTCTGTACCATGGATGACATTCAGCTGACAGCAACAGCCGGCAGTGCCGAAGTAAGATGGTATGCCGATTCATTAATGTCAACTTTGCTGCATATTGGCAACAATTACAATCCGCAACTTCCTCCTTTTAACCTTGACAATACCGTACCGGGAAATTATACTTTTTGGGTAACCAGTATCGAGGGTATGTGTGAAAGCGCACCCAGCAGGGTTGATGTGGTAATCTATGAGACTCCCGATGCGGTTTTTGCCGGCGATGATCAAATTATCTGTGCAGACAGCATCCAACTGAGTGCCACCCCTCCATCTGCAGGAACCGGATTATGGACTACTTCCGGTTCAGCTGGAATTGATAATCCTTCAAACCCTGTTACATGGGTTCATCATCTTGATCATGGTCCCAATACATTCAGGTGGACAGTAACAAACGGACCCTGTAATTCTTATGACGAAGTTATTATTATCAGCGATCGTCAGCCCGATCCGGCTTATGCAGGAATTGATAATAGTTTTTGTGATGCTGATACAATCCTTCTTGATGCAGCTCCACCTACAGATATGGGAAGAGGACACTGGCTTGTAATCGAAGGCAGTGGAACAATATCTGATACTGCTCTTTACAATGCAGAATATAGTTCACCTTCTCCTGGTACAAATCTACTTATATGGCGGGTATCAAGTCAATATGGTGCATGCCCAATAAGCATTGATTCGATTGAGTATTTTGTTGATTATTCTCCCGGTATCGCTTTTGCAGGAAATGATATACGGTACTGTGAAGTGACATCCGTTTACCTCGAAGGGAATACACCAATAAATGGAGGTTCAGGAAACTGGGTTTCCATTGAAGGAAGTACCTCAATTGACAATGTTACTGATCCAAATTCAAGGGTGGATAATCTTGTGGAAGGAGATAACAGCTACATCTGGACATTATCAAGCGCCTATGGACTTTGTCCTTCAACCTCTGATACCGTTACAATTTCTCTTGATCTTACACCAGGAATAGCAGATGCCGGACCGGACATATATCTTTGCCTCGAAAATTCGGATACTCTGGATGCAAATTCCCCCATTCGAGGAGAAGGTCACTGGCAGGTGATATCCAACCCAAGTGGAACACCTCCTGTATTCAGTCCGAATTCATCCGATCCAAATGCTATAATTACTGTACTGCCCGGCAACGAAGGGGAATATACCATTCATTGGATACTGCAAAACGGATCCTGTATCAGTATTGATACCCTTATTGTCGATTTCGGTATCCCTCCTCCGCCGAGCTTTGCCGGAAATGACACATCTGTTTGCGGTCTCAGTGTTGAGTTACATGCCAATACCTTCCAGCAGGGAACAGGTATGTGGACCCAATTAACAGGTCCGGGAACTGCAAGTTTTGATCCCGACAGGTATACAGAAGATGTCGTTGTAACCATTCCATCCGGTTCGGAAGGAGTATATGATTTTGAATGGATGCTTACAAGCGGTGCCTGTGCTCCGACTTCAGATACGGTTCAGATTACATTTCTGGTACTTCCCGATCCTCCGATAGTTACAGATGCCGAATCCTGTGGCCCTGATTCCCTGAACCTGACAGTTACCGGTCCGGGAGGTAATGCTGTAGTACAATGGTATTATGAGATGGCTGATCCGGGTCCTTTTCATTATGGTGATAGTTATACTACTCCTTACCTGCTGAGTTCGGAAGATTATTATGTAAATTCTTATGACAGTGTTTCTCACTGCAGAAGCTCAAAACTGGAAATAAATGCTAACATTTATCCTGTGCCCGATCCACCAATTCTTCAGGATGATAGTCTTTGCGGTCCGGGCGATTTTATTCTAACCGGCACAATTCTGCCTCCTGCCCATGTGATCAGATGGTCGGAAGATGCACTTGAAACAGCAATTATTGGCGAAGGCACCCAGGTTACCCACTATTTTTCCGCCAACGATAGGGTTTATGCCCGGGCTGTTGATACGCTTCACGGATGCATAAGCGATATGGATTCTCTTGACATCACTGTTCATCCGGCTGTTCCTGCTCCAACGGTCTATTCCGATTCATCCTGTGGCCCTTCCGATTTTTATCTGCATGCTACAGGACAATCTTCTTCCAGTTTACTTTACTGGCATGACGATCCTGTTGGCGGAAGTATCATTCAAATTGCCGACAGCCTGTACGTTCCTTCTTCTGGCAGTTCGAGCATGTACTGGGTATCGGAATTTGATGATTCAACCGGTTGTTCAAGTGAGCGTGTACCTGTGGAAGCCATAATACACCCCATACCTGCAACGCCTGTTGTCGATGACACTTCATCCTGTGGTGCTGCTTCATTTGTTATACGTCCGCAAGGCGATATAAACACTACTACATTCAGGTGGTATGATCTGCCCGTTGGTGGCACAATAATTCAGCAGTCTGACACTTTGTATACCGGCTTACTCTCTTCAAATGAGTTTTATTGGGTATCGGGTTATAATGAAGTTACTTCTTGCGAAAGTCCAAGAGATGAGATTACAATTTCAATATACCCGATGCCCGCTCCTATTAACATTATCGGTCCGACAGTAGTTCTTTTGGATCAGACAGGAGTAATCTTTTCAACTACGGGTAACAGTACTTCAACATATGTCTGGACTATTCCGGTGGGTATCACACTTGATGAAAACATGAATGATTTTATCAGGTTATCTTTCCCGAATACCGGTTCTTATACAATTTCAGTATATGAAATTACGCAAGATGGTTGTATTGGTAATCCTGTTAGCCACCCGATCAACGTGATCAATGATTCAATTGCTGTAGATATCGGGCTTTATAATCAGAATGCCTGCACAGCTGTGGATTTTGAAATAAGACCATACCTGTTTGGAGGAACACCTCCTTATACATATTCATGGACCGGTGATATAGCATATCTGTCAAATCCAAATTCTTTGTTTACTACTTTTTCTCCTCCGGGAACCGGAACATATTATCTATACCTTGAAGTTGTTGATGTTAATTTAAAAACTGCCTATGATTCGGTAGCTATAACGGTATTCACTTCTCCAACTGCCAATATTACAATAAAAGATGAGATTGTATGTGTTGGTGATGAGCTCCAGATTCAGGTTGAAACAACGGGCTATGACCCGGTATACCACCTGTGGACAGGGCCTGTTCATAATCTTTCCTCCTATTCCATTATGGAACCTGTATATACCCCATATCAACCTGATACGGTTACATATTATTATGAACTTACCGATGTTAATGGATGTAAAGCATACGATAGTACAAATATATATTCTGATATTCCTATTGCATATTTTGAATTGTTAACAGAACCCGGATGCAGTCCTCTCCTGGTAGAATTCAATAACCTGTCTGAGAGGGCCGTATACTATGAATGGGTATTCGGAGACAGCAGTTATTCAACAATTGAAAATCCATCGCACACATTTATTAATCAAAGCGCCGAAATAAAATATTACCCTGTAAGACTCGAAGTCACCAGTATTCTTGGCTGTAAAGATGATATCACTCAATATGCCATGGTATGGCCAAACCCTGAAGCTACGCTCGACGCCATACCTGAAAATGCTTGTAGTCCGGCAGATATAACCCTGTTCTCTACTCCCGGAAATATGAATTATTATTGGGATTTTGATGATGGCGTAACAACATCCACAAATACTTTTGATGTAAATCACATGTTTCAGACAGAAGGTGAGGCAGATGAAGTATTCCATGTGAAGGTAATTACTGAATCGTCATTGCATTGTATCGATTCAGCATTTTTAACTTTAAATATTTATGCAAGTCCTGAGGCTGATTTTGCTATTCTTCCTCCCAGCGACACCTTCCCTAATAACAGTTTTGAGCTAAATAATCTTACGGAAGGCAGCAGATGGGATTATCGATGGAATCTTGGTGATGAAGAAAGAATCCTTGATGTTCGCGATCCCGGAATTGTTGAATATGAATCGCCGGGCAATTATACAGTAAGTTTAGCAGTTTCCAGTGAACATTGTGCTGATAGTGTGAACAGAACTCTTTACCTGCATCCGGCCGTTCCCCATGCAAAATTTGCCGGTCCTGAACCAGGTTGTATGCCTCATACCATTACATTGATAAACAACTCACAATATGCCGAAGAATATTACTGGGAATTTGGTGACGGAAGCATATCAACAGCAGCAGAGCCTACATACACCTATTACCAGGCTGGCATATACAAAATTAAACTCACAGTTAAGGGCCCGGGAGGCGAAGATTCTTATAGCGACACAGCAAGAGTCTACATAATACCGAATGCCTTTTTTGATCTGGCTCCCAGATATGTATACGTAAATGATGAACCTGTTAATTTCTTTAACCTTTCTGATCATGGAGATATATATGAATGGGATTTCGGTGACGGGACAACATCGACTGAATTCAGTCCAAAACATGTTTACAGGGAGGAAGGAACCTATGATATTACCCTGATGGTAACAACCGACAAGAACTGTATTGATCTTTATGTAATGGAAAATGCCGTTTTTGTTGAGCCATCGGGCAAGATTGAATATCCGAATGCTTTCAGACCAAATTCACCTCTTGAAGAAAACAGGGTTTTCTTGCCGGGTATCATTGATCATGTGGCAGAATATCACCTGATGATATTTAACAGGTGGGGCGAAATGGTATTTGAAAGTCATCACCAGGATATAGGCTGGGACGGCACGTATAACGGCAAACCGGCTAAACAGGACGTCTACATCTGGAAAGTAAAGGGCACCTATTCAGATGGAAAAGGATTTACTAAAACGGGCGATGTAACCCTTATGTATTAACAATTAAAACAATTTGTTTTATTAACTACTAACTACTGGTTAACTGCAAAATATGCAGTTAGAATAAAGAAAGCAGCAATGCTGCTAATACAACAGGGCATGAAAAGATGGGCATTTATATTGTGGTTGATTCTTATTGCTACACTTTGCATGAGCCAGGATCCCCAGTTCTCCAGGTTCTATTCCAATGCATTGTATATGGCTCCTTCCTTTGCAGGCAGCACCGGCCAGAACAGGTTTGCTTTGAATTATCGCAATCAATGGCCATCTGTAGATCGTGGTTATGAAACCTATACTGCTTCTTTTGATCATTATTTTTCCAAGCTTAACAGCGGAACCGGGATTCTGTTCATGCATGATGTTGCCGGTTCGGGTAATTTGAGCACGACGAATTTATCCCTCTTATATACTTATGATTTCCGTATCAAAAATACCGTACATGTCCGTCCCGGAATGTCATTTTCTTATACCCAGAGAAGTATTGACTTTGAAAAACTTGTGTGGCGCGATCAAATGTCCCCGGGAGGCAATTCACCTACAACAGGCGAGGTCGTTTCATACGAGAAAACAGGGGATCTCGATTTTGCAGTATCCGGATTAATTTATGGAGAAAGTTTTTGGATAGGCTCAACCATAGATCATTTATTGCATCCAAATCAATCTTTGTACGAAGAAGAGAATTCAGATGACAATAAAGCTTTATTACCAACAAAAGTGCAGGTTTTTGGAGGTATGCGTATTGTAATAAAAGAAACTCTGTTAAGACCTACACCAACTGTTCTTCAACTAGCCTTCTTGTATAAGAACCAGGCAGAGTACAATCAGCTGGATCTTGGTTTTTACTGGAATTACGAACCCCTGGTACTTGGCGTCTGGTATCGTGGAATACCAATTATTAAAGACAATAGCATCAATGATGCAGTTGTATTCCTGGTAGGTTTTAAGACCAGAAGATACAATATCGGTTACAGTTATGATTTTACAACTTCAAAACTCATCACCTCATCAGGAGGTGCACATGAAATATCACTCTCTTTTACATTCAGCAAACCCAATAAACGAAAACGCATAAAGAAAATGGTACCCTGCCCGGATGTATAACAGCGCGAATAGTGTTATTATTCCATGGATTTAGTGCTTCCTGAACCGATAGACTCTGCATCTACTAATGGATTTCCCTTATAATACACATCCCCACTACCCACAATATTAGTTTCCAGCTTATCCGTTACCCAAATTTTTACCGAACCTGATCCGGCAATATTTACTTCGGCTTCACTGGTTTTCAGGTTTTCAGCTCTTATATCTCCTGAACCGGCAATATTCAATTCGATTTCCTTTTCAGCCTCGCCTCCCACATAGATATCTCCTGAACCGGCAATATCTACTTCAAGTTCTTTACAAATAAGTTCTTCACACTGAATATTGCCACTGCCACTTAAATCCAGTTCCAGTTTTTCTGTTTTAAGTTCTGATTTAACCACAGCATCCCCTGATCCTGCAACAGATAGTTCATTCAATTCTTTAATGCTGACATAAACTTTGACGTCCCCCATTCCTGAAGAACTACCTTTTGTGTAAATTTTAAGATGATCTCCTTCAACCTTTGTAATGATTTTTTTCAAATCTTCCTGGTCACCTTCAAGCATTAAACTCACTTTATCAGCCTGAACAATTTCAAGACTTCCTGGCAGGGAATAGCTAATTTTTGTGAAATCTGTTACAGCTCTGTTTTCTTTCTCGGCAAGAACTGTACAATTTACCAGAAATAAGGAAACAATCAATAAACCGAAAATTTTTTGAACTTTTTCAAATAATGATTTTGTTTTCATGTGTATGATATTTTAAATTAAGGAATTCATTTTTAATATCTTAATGGTTAAGGATTTATGTTTATACGTTTTTGGCGTTTATACCTCAAAAGACGCAAGTTTTTTCTATTCGCTGCATTTCTTCCCAAAATATGTATGCTATTGCTTATTCTTTTAAACTCGATCCCCTGACAATCAGGTCGGTTTTTATTTGAATTGCCCTGGCATCAATGTTTTCTTCACTTTCAATTCTTTCAAACAGAAGTTTGGAGGCTTCCCTTCCCATTTTAAATCCCTGCTGTTCAACGGTCGTCAAAGGAGGATCGGTCATAGAAGAGTATACGCTGTTGCTGAATCCTACAACTGCTATGTCTCCAGGAATTTTATAGCCGGATCGCTTGATGATGGACATGGCCGTTATTGCCGTAAGATCATTCACGGCAAAAATCCCGTCAATTCTATTCTGAAGTGTCAATAAATACGGTATGCATTTCAATGCATGTTTGTCTGTATCACATCTGAGTATAATCTCTTCGTTAACCTCAATATTATTGTCTTTCAAAGCCTGTATGTATCCTGCTTTCCTGTTCCTTCCAATCATCAAATCCTGGCTTGTGGCGAGATGGGCTATGCGCCTGCACCCTCTTTGAATCAAATGCTCCGTAGCTTTGTAAGCCCCCTCGAAATCATCGACTACAACCCTGTCGGTATGCGGTATATTCAGAACCCTGTCATAAAATACAACAGGTATCTTACTGTCAATGAGCTCCTGAAAATGATCAAAATTTGTTGTTGTCTTTGATATCGACGCCAGTACACCATCAACCCTTTTTGACATCAGTGTGTGAATAATACTTTTCTCCTTTTCAAAGTCTTCATTCGACTGGCATATAATTACGTTGTACCCCGAATCATACGCCAGATCTTCAATCCCGCTTATGACGGAGCTAAAAAAGAAATGTACAATTTCAGGAAGTATAACACCAATTGTTTTGCTTGATCTGCTTCTTAAACTCAATGCAATTGCATTGGGTTCATAATGTAGCTTTTCTGCCAGTTCCTTAACGGCTTTTCTTGTTTTTTGACTAATATCAGGATGATCTTTCAGGGCACGGGAAACCGTAGACGGGGAAATCCCCAGCTCACGGGCAATATCTTTTATGGTAACTTGTGAACTTTTCATTTCACAATGATCGTAGGGTTCAGTTCAATTTCAGACTAATTTACTATTAATCTGCAATTGTATAAATATTTTTATTAAAATATTGGTTTTCTGTTGTTTAGTTGTTTTATTAATCGTATTGGTCTATGTTGCCTCACTCCGTAATTTATTTTTTTATAGTGTTCGGCGAGCCCTCATCATATTAGTTTTTTATAATAGAAAATCTATACATATCCCCTTTGCCTTCTCCCTTTTATATTCATATACTTTATGATGAGGGGTCATCTCTTCAAAGGCAGAAGAAACAGAATGCAAACGTTTGCGGTAACGTTTGTGTATTTTTTCAGCCGGATTTCCATTATAAGCTTTTGTCATAGGGAAATAAGTACCTACCTTTAATATTTGTGAATATGTGTCTTTAAAGCAATTCTCTATCTCCCGAATGTTTAACCGCTAAATCAACAGTGAGATGAAAACAAAGATTTTATCTCGTTTGACAGGCATTTTGTTAACTGTGTTAATACCCGGTGTATCGGCACAGGTTATTGAAGCCGATCCGCAATACCCTACTGTAAATGACGCTGTAGATATTACATTTCACACAGACCTTTGTGATTGTTCCCTTGACGGATATACAGGCGATATTTATGCGCACACCGGGCTAATTACTTCTGAGAGTACCGGATCAGGTGACTGGAAGTATGTCATTGCCGAATGGAGTGAAAACCTGGAAAAGGCTAAACTGGAGAAAATAAACAGCACAACCTATGTTTTGCACATTACTCCCGATGTAAAATCCTATTATGAAATTCCGGATGGTGTTGATGTTGAACAACTTGCCTTTGTCTTCAGAAATCCAACAGGCACGATGCAGACAAGCAATATTTATTACGATGTATATGAACCGGGACTATCTGTTTACATTCTTGAACCTGAAGGAAATGTTGTCGTGAAACAAACAGATGCAATCGATATTTTTGCCGAAGCCGTTGTACTTGGCACTCCTGCTCCTGACAGCATTACTTTGTTTATTGACAATGTGGAAGAATTTGTTTCCTATGAAGATACCCTGCGGTATCAGCTGATCGTTAACAATACTGGTACACACTGGATAAAAGCTGTTGCTGATAACGGCACGTATACGGTTGCAGATTCTTTGTTTTATTTCGTTCGTGATGAACTGACTGTTGCAGATCTCCCCGAGGATGTGATCGACGGTATAAATTACATCGATACGTCCACGGTTACTCTTGTATTGCATGCGCCATACAAGGACAATGTATTATTGATCGGGGATTTCAACAACTGGGAGCTGGAAAATGATTACCTCATGAACAGAACACCTGATGAAGAAAGATATTGGATAACGCTGACAGATCTGACGAAAGGGGAAGAATATGCCTTTCAGTATCTTGTGGATGGAACTATACGAATTGCCGATCCTTATGCGGATAAAATTCTTGATCCGGTGAATGATCAGTACATTCCGTCTTCAAGCTATCCGGATCTAAAGCCTTACCCAACCGGGAACACTACCGAGATTGTCTCTGTATTCCAGACCGCCCAGGATACATTTGAGTGGGAAGTTGAGGAATTTGTTCCTGCCAAAGTAACTGACCTGACAATTTATGAACTGCATGTACGTGACTATGTTGCAGCCAGCAATTTTAAGACCGTGATAGATACACTCGATTACCTGGAAAAACTGGGTGTAAATGCAATTGAATTCATGCCTGTCAGCGAATTTGAAGGCAATGACAGTTGGGGATACAATCCTTCCTTTTACTTTGCCGTAGATAAATATTACGGAACGAAAGACGATTTCAAACGCCTGGTGGATGAGTGCCATAAACGAGGAATGGCAGTGATTATGGATATCGTACTAAACCACAGTTATGGACAATCGCCAATGGTACGATTGTATTTCGATAACGAAAAGCCATCAGCCGAAAGCCCCTGGTATAACGAGGAGTGTCCTCATGAACCCTGGTGCTGGGGATACGATTTCAACCATGAAAGTTCGGCGACCAAAGCATTTGTTACACGGGTAAACCGTTACTGGATGCAGGAGTATAAGATCGATGGTTACCGATTTGATTTTACGAAAGGATTTACAAATACCACAGGTAACGGATGGGCCTATGATGCATCGAGGATAAGCATTCTGAAGGCCATGTACGACAGTATAAAAATTGTCAACGAAAATGCAATTGTGATCTTTGAACACCTGTCTGAAAATACCGAAGAAACCGAGCTGGCTGATTATGGTATCCTCCTCTGGGGAAAGATGACCGATCCGTATAACCAAGCTACCATGGGATACCACGACGGAAATAAATCCAATCTTTCCGGCATATCTTACCAGTACAGGGGCTGGAACGATCCGCACCTGGTGGGTTATATGGAAAGTCATGACGAACAGAGACTGATGTACAAGAACCTCACCTGGGGAAACAATTCGGGCGATTATAATGTGAAAGACCTGAATACCGGCCTGAGTAGGATAGAGACTGCCGCAGCATTTTTCTTTACAGTACCCGGACCAAAAATGGTGTGGCAATTCGGGGAGCTTGGATACGATGTGGATATTGATGAACCGTGCAGGGTATGCCGCAAACCGATCCACTGGGAATATTATTACCACCCGAACAGAAATTACCTGTACCAGGTTTTTGCCGCATTGATAAAACTACGCATTGAAGAAGACCTGTTTGAAACTACAGATTACAGTCTTACCGTTTCAACAGCCATGAAAAATATACACCTGAATTCGGCTTCGATGAATGCCACCATATTAGGTAATTTTGATCTTGTAGAAAATACCATTGACCCGGCATTCCAGCATACCGGGACCTGGTACGAATATTTTACACACACTTCTTTCGAAGTGCCCGATGCAAATGAAAACATCACGCTGGCTCCCGGAGAATACAGGATCTATACGGATGTGGAACTGGAGAAACCAGACATAACAGCAATCCGACCAGCCTCCGAATACCCTCCAATGGAAGCCTATTCCCTGTATCCGAATCCTTCCAAAGGAGAAATCAATTTCATAGTGAAAAATACGGGAAATATCCGGTTTGAATTGTATGGGATTGATGGAGAGTTGATTGTTAATAAACAATTGAATGCAACTGATTCCCAAAAAATAAGCCTGAACATAAAAAACGAAAGCCCGGCAATCGGTAACGGAATATATATTTATAAAATTTCCAATGCGGAGAACAGTACCACGGGCAAACTGCTAATTCAACAATAGCTTAGTTTTTACCGATTGATGAATTCAAAGCCGCCTCAGGGCGGCTTTTTTACTTTATGTAAAAATCCTTTACATGACCTCATTGCTGGCGCGGAATTGTATTCCGGGCTATTTTTATTGTTAGAAACAATAGTAGCTTATGTTATAAAATAGTTATAATATTTATATTATTAGTTTTTTATGCTCCAATAAGCTGAAGAATACGCCCGGATTGCTCTACGCTAACCGAACGAAGTGAACTCGACGAAGTCAAATCCGCGCAAGCAGGGGTAATTATTCATTGATTTTTCTTAGGGCCTTCGCCATCACCTTCGCAACACTTTAGCAATCAAATAAAGGCTTCGGCCCTCAAAGAAGCATTTTTTCAAAGCACGTTTTATGATTTGTTCGAAATCATTTTAGGCTTTGCACACCATCCATTGAAGTAGCATTGAATATTCCCGGCGAATAGTGATTCTTCCTGGGAAAAAGGATTAATTAGAATGAAGCTAACCGGATAAATTGTAGCTTAGTACTTGGAAACACAAATCGCAGACCTGCCTGTCGCAGGCTGGCGTATGCTATGAAGGGAGGGATATTATAAAGTAAAACCTTAAGATAACTGATCAATTATAAACTTTACAATTATGTATAGAAATCAAATAGTATTAATCCTAATTCTCATTCCAGGCATAATATTCTGCCAAATGGAAAGTAAAAACAATACATATCCGGATCCAATTTGTTATTTGGATTCTGTAAGAATTGACGGGGATAAGGTTTTTATTAATCCTGATAATATAGAAAAAAGTGATATCCCAAAAAACACACAAAATATGGAGGTCTATTTTACATCTAAAAAAGAAGTTCAATTAACATTCTTAAATTTGGATGATATTTTAAAAAAATATACCTCAATTGATGATGACAATAATTCAGTCCTTTATATAATAAAGAATAGAATAATCCTTGATAAATCAGATATTTTGATTGATAGTTCTTTTATTAATAATGTAGTTACAATTAATTTATCTGATATAAATTATATATCAGATAAATTCGATGAATTGTCAATTGTTAAAATAATTCTATTATCTGAAAAGGAGTTTGAATTTATACTAAGGGGTCAATAAAAGTGTCAATAGCAATTCAGACATTAGATTACAAAAAAAAGGGGGCTACCAGCCCCCTTCCTTAACACCAAATACATGACCTTATATCATTCCTGCAAATTTTCTTTTAACACCAGGTAATCATAAGACGTTAATGTTATAGATTGATTACCTTTGATATTTCCCCCGGTAAAAACATCTTTGTATTTTTTATCAGCAATGTCATCCGGCAACTGAAATTCAACTTCCGTATCGGAAAGATTCGTAATTACCAGCAGTGCTTCTTCTTTACCTGCCCGGACAAATGCAAAAACATCATCTGTCCCCGGGGTTTCCACCAATTGCATGGTTCCACCCGCATCTCCGTTCCACAATACCTGGTTTGATTTTTTCAGCCTGATAAATTCCCGATATGTCTTTTCCCATTCGCTATCCTGCCAATGAATGGCATCTTTCTCAAAAAACCCGAGTCGCTTCTTCATCCCGATTTCCTGCCCGCTATATAGCAATGGCATCCCCGGAACCGTGAACGCCAGCAGGGCCATCACTTCCACTGCATCGCCCATGCGCTCAAACTCGGTTCCGTTCCAGGAGTTTTCATCGTGGTTGGTGATAAAGTTCATACGATAGATATCGGGATCATAGGTGCTATCCTGCCTCATAAAATAATCCTTTATATCCTGTACTGTCATTTCTTTTTTTGCAACTTCATTCAGTATATGATGTAACTCCCAGGCATAATTCATATCGAATGCTGCTTCCGTCAGACAGGTATTTGCTTCGTCTTCGGCCAGCATAAAAACCGGCTTGATACTATCCAGGGATGCACGGGCTTTGTTCCAGAAATCGCAGGGTACCATTCCCGCCACATCGCAACGGTAGCCGTCAATATCTGCTTCACGGACCCAGTATTTCAGGGCATCGATCATATACATCCTGAGGGAATCGTTGTCATAGTCGAGCTGAGCCACATCGGTCCAGTCGAACGGTGAGACCATATTCCCGGTAGAATCCTTTTCGTACCATTGCGGGTGATCGTAAACCAACGGATTATCCCAGGCTGTATGATTTGCCACCCAGTCCAGCAATACATGTATGCCCTGTTCATGAGCTTCTGCAACCAGTTCTTTTAATTCGTCCATTGTACCGTATTCCGGATTGACAGCATGATAATCCCGTACCGAATAGTAGCTGCCCAACGAGCCCTTCCTGTTTTTTTCACCCACCGGATGAACGGGCATAAGCCATACAATATCCACTCCCAGCTTCTGTAGCCTGGGCAAATGTTCGGCAAAAGCCTTGAATGTACCTTCTTCGGAATACTGCCTTATATTCACCTCATAAATCACAGCGTCTCTTGCCCAGGAAGGATGTTGGACTGAAGTTGAAACTGTATATTGTATTTCCTGTTTTAGTGCTTTATCCCGGTTTGCCTGTCCATAGGAAACCAGAAAAACAGCAAGAAATAAAATCGAAGCAAAATATCTCATTTTATATTGGTTTTATAATTCGTTCGTAATAATTTCAAAACTCATGGGTGGAAGCATTATTGCCAACTCAGTTTCTGATAATTTAAAAGTCGATCCGAAATGAGCTTTAAGATCCTTTGATCCCAAAAACAATATATGCTCAAGGGATATTTCTGCCGGCTCTTTGCTCTTATTGAAAACTACCAGGGCAAACTCATCAAAGTAGCTCCGGATAAATTCGAAGGTAGTCTCATCGCAATGTAAAATCTGCAGGTCGCCATAGAGCAGAGCCATAGAAGAAGACCTTATCCCTGTCAATTTCTGAACCACTGTTTTTACTCCCTTTTCCTCTTCTGACAGGTCCTCAAACTTCATCCACCTCCTGTTATCCGGATCATTTGCCCCGGGCAAACCAATTTCATCTCCGTAATAGATGACAGGAATTCCCGGTATTGTAAGATTAAACGTATGCAACATCTTGAGTTTTTCATACCCTTCCTGATCACCCACACCGATCTGCCGGTTCCAGCCTGCATACTTGCTGTCTTCATCAAACTTCAGGCTTCCTCCTGCCAGGGAGATAAATCTCGGCCGGTCCTGATTGCCTGTAATATACCCCATCAGGTTATGATAGCCATAATACCTTAGGCTTTGTGTAAGGCTATTCCCAAGCCGTTCAAAAGATTCGCCGTCTCTTGCAAAAACAGCTACGGCATCATCGTAAACATTAAAATCAAACTGTCCGTCCAGCATTCCTGTACTGATGTAACTGTTTATCAGTTCGGGGCTGCCATAGGTTTCACCGATCTGATAAACCATCGGATCACATGATGTAACTTCTTTCAGTTTGCGGGTAAGGGTTCTCCAGTAGAGTTCATCGACATGTTTTGTTGCATCGTGCCGGAAACCGTCAATCCCGTATTCCCGGATCCAGAATACCGCCGAATCGGTCATAGGTTCAACCACTTCCGGCCGGCTCAGATCGAGTGTTGGCAGAAACGTATCAAACCAGGTGGTCAGCCTGTATTCATCCCATTTTTCGGTATTCAGTGTACCATCGGGCAAATAGAGGCTGGTCGCCCACCCGGGATGCTGCCGGTACACAGGATGCAGTTCATGCACATGATTGGCTACATAATCGAGGATTATGTTTTTATTCTTCTTATGTGCATCATTTACGAGATCCTGAAATTCTTTTGCTGTGCCAAAACGGTAATCGATGTTTACCGAAGATATGGGCCAGTAGCCGTGATAACCGGAAAAACGTGTGTGTGGTTCTTTGTATAAGCCATACGCTGAGGTTGGATTTTGCGTAATGGGGGAAAGCCAGATGGTGTTTATTCCCAGGTGGTCAAAGTACCCTTCATCAAGTGTTTTTGTAACTCCTTGTATATCCCCTCCAAAATAATTCGCTTTGGGTAATATTTCAGGATCATCCACTTTTTCATCATTTTCTGTGTTGCCATTTCGGAAGCGGTCCACCATCAGGAAATATAGGATCATACTTTGCCTGTCATTGCGTGTAATCTCATCAGCATCTGTACATATTTTCCCATTTTCAAGAGGTAAAAGAATGTCATTTGACAATCCACCTTCACTATACGCATACACTCTAATATAGGATCGTTTGGTTGCACGCATACTCCCAGGTATTTTAACGACAATATGATTTTTTTGTAATTCAGTTTCAAGAAGCAAATTTTGCCAAAAGGCAAATACTCCCGATAAAGTTTCATTACATTCTAAATGAATTTCTTCCTTATTGTAATTCACAGTTAGCAAAAAAGGCAGTTCCTCCTGCTGGTATTTTCCAACCTTTAAAAGTGAGTTAAATCCTCCCATATTGTTGTCGACAGAATCCGGATTTGAAAAATCTACTATTTCCTTACCATCGGCCACGAGAAGATATTGGTATTCACCGGGCATAAGCTCAAAATCTTCTTTCCAAATCCCATCCTTCTGTAACATACGGGAAAGATTAACATTCCAAAAGTTTAAACTTCCCCTTACTTTTACAGTTTTGTATTTTTTCACTCCGGGATCAAAACGGATTGTTACTTTTTCTTTTTTCAGGTTTTTTAATAAAATGGAATATTCCTGACCATCTTTTGTCTTAAACCTGATTACGGTAAGTGGCGGAAGTTCTTTCTTCCGAATAAGGTAGTAAACTTGTTTATCTTCCGAAGGGATTGAACTGAGTTGAACAGGAAAGAGTATTGTATCGATAAGGAACGGATCTTCGAAGTAATCCTGTACATGAAGTATTAATGTATCTGAATAAAAAACCAAGGGAGAAGCCAGTCCGCAGATGTCTTTTCTTACATTATTCTTTTGGTCCTGTTGACAGGAAATACCCAGGAACAATATGCCAATTGAGATCATCGCCAAGCATTCTTTCCGGAGTTTCTTTTTTGTCATTGTTACTATGTTATTCATTTGTTTTTTTCAATTCAAGAATTAAGGGTGACATACCACTGATTTCAAGTTCATCCAGGTTGCTGATCTTTTCATGGGTCAGTACATTTACGGCTGATGAAAAACCATCCAGCCGTTCTCTGTACCTGTCCGTATCTAGCAATATGTCATCTTTGTTTTTATTCAGAACAACCATTACCGATTCCGTATCGGTATACCTGAAATAGACATAGGTATTGTTTTCGGGTATGAAATGCATCAGATCTCCGTTCTGAACCGCTGGCACTGTCTTTCTCCATTGCAAAATCGTTTTCACGAATTCCTGCGCTTCACGCTGTTCTGAATTCAGTCCCTCCCCTGTAAAGGCATTTATCGTATCTCCGCTCCATCCTCCGGGGAAATCCTGCCGTATAAATCCGTGTCCTTTGTGTTCCTCCCCTGTCATTAGTATCTCCGTTCCGTAATAGATTTGAGGTATGCCACGTGTCGTAAGTAAAAATGCTATACCCAGTTCAAATTTAGCCGGATTCTCGCCGAGGGAGGTATAAAACCTGTTCAGGTCATGGTTATCAGGGAATATCAACAGGTTATCAGGATTTTTGTAAAGAAAATCTTGTGAAAGAATGTAATACAATCGCGCTAGTCCCTTTGTCCAGCCTTCCTCTTCATTCAGTGCTTCAATTACGGCATAATGCAATGGGAAATCCGTTACAACAGGTACATACGATCTGTATGCATCATAATTCCGGTCATTATTCTGCCAGTAAGCAGTATGCGAAGGTTTTTGCAGCCAGATCTCTCCTAAAATTGTGAACGATGGGTACAGTTTGTGAATTGTCTTTGCCCATTCGGCCATTGCTTTTTTATCGGGATAGGGATACGTATCCATCCTGATCCCGTCAATCCGTGCATATTCGATCCACCAGACGGAGTTTTGGATCAGGTATTTTAAAACATATGGATTTTCCTGGTTGAGGTCTGCCATGGTAACATCAAACCAACCCTCACTCATTAATACTTTATCATACTCCGAAGCATAAGGATCAATTTTTACTTCACCTCTGAAATTTGACCTGGTAAATTCTTCCCACTGATTCACCCAGTCCGGCGCTGGCAGATCTTTTACCAGGTAATGATTTGTACCTGCATGATTGAAAACCATGTCCATAATGACCTTCAGTCCCTTGCTGTGTGCCTGGTTTATCAGTTCAATATAATCCTCGTTGCTTCCAAATCTGGGGTCGGTGTTGTAATGATCGGTAATGGCATACCCATGATAGGACAATACGGACATATTGTTTTCCACAAGAGGATTGATCCACAAGGTGGTAAAACCCATACCGGCAACATAATCCAAATGATTTATAATCCCTCTGAGATCTCCTCCATGGCGACCGTCAGGATCATCCCTGTTTGCTTTTTCCAGCATCTTTTCCATGTCATCGTTTGAAGGATCACCATTCGAAAATCTGTCGGGCATCAGCAAATAAATCACATCGCGGGAGTCAAATCCCTGCCTGATATTGTCTTTTAATTCACGCTCCTTAAGTTCAAATCTATGTTGAACTGTTTCCTGATTTTTTCCTGTAAAAATTAAGTTGTAATTACCTGGTTCTGCTTCATGTTTAATTTCAATATCCAGAAAGAGGTAGTGGCTATTATCCGGAGAATGTACTTTATTTATTTGTATATAATCAGAATTGGATTTTACTTCTGTGCCGGTCAGGTTTTCTCCGTGAACAAGCAGTTGAATCTGATTGTATTCCATTCCTGACCACCAGAACGGGGGATCGATCCGATGAACCGACAATTCGTTTTGAGAGTAAACAAACGTATTTGCATGAATGAGCAATAGAAAGAAAAAAACTGTATTTCGGAGCATAAATAAACTGTTAGGGAAAGAAAAGCCCGGCTATATTTTCCGGGCTTTTCAAGTAATTATTAATATCCTGGATTTTGTTGAATCAGATTTTCATCGTTATAGGCATCCAAAGCCCTCTGAGGAATTGGAAAGATTTCTTTGGTAGCCTCTGTTACCGGCTTTTCAGTCCAGGCATCGGTAAACATTCCAAACCGGATCAGATCCTGCCTCCTGTGGCCTTCCCAGTAAAGCTCAAATCCTCTTTCATCAATTATTGCCTGTTCGGTTATTGAACCCAGAGGATCCAATCCGCGTAGAGTGCGTACTGCATTTAAATCATCCAGTCCTTGGCCATTTATCCTGAACTGAGCTTCTGCTCTCATGAGGTACGTGTCCGCTATTCGCCATATAACATAATCGTTATCCGTTCTGGCTTGATTAATAGGTGGTATTTTTGGTTCATACTTAAGTACTCTCACACCTTGCGCTTCGTTTGCTCCCGAGAGAGGACATTCAGGTGTATAAATTAACGGCTCACTCTGGCGTGTAGTAAGTGGAACTCCATTTTCATCGTATTGCTGACCAATAAGAAATCCAAGATTTGCACCTGTAGTTGCTTTGATCCTGTCGTCCTGGAATCTCAGATCATTTGCAGTATCCATTTTATTAAAGAAACTTTCCGGTACAACGCATCCGTTCCAGGGACCATAATTTGTGCCGGATGCAGTACTACCAAGCGTTTGAAAATAATGTAAAGTTGGGTGTACCCACTGAACATTATTATCAACTCCCATATCCTGTTCATCATCCATAACACTTACAAAAATTGCTTCGTCATTGTCCGTAAAGAATTGCTGGTTTTCAACCGAAAAGATATCAAAGTAGTCATCTGCAAGAGCGTATCTCCCTGAGTTGATCAGTTCATTGCAATATTGAACACATTCGGTCCAGCCGGGGGTGTCTGTATATACTTCCTGGTTGAGAAATAATTTTGCAAGGAACATCCTTGCCACATCTTTATTCACCCGGCCGTAGGGAACACTATATTTGTCTCCCAATTCGGGAAGAATTGACTCGGTTTGCTCAATAATGTAATTAAAAGTAGTTGGTCTGTCCCAGATCTGAGGGTTTTTTGTAAAATCGGTTTCTGTATATTCCCTGTAAGGACATTGTCCGTAAAGATCTATAAAATAATACATGTAGAAAACACGAAAGAACCTTAATTCTGCTTTATACAATCGTATTTCTTCTGTTTCTTCAAAATCATCAAGAAGCAGCAATACATAGTTCGCTCTTGCAAGACCAGTGGAAATTCTGTCCCATGTATCTCTAACATCACGATGATCAGGTGACCAAGTATGAAGATGAGCTTCCACCCAAACACCACCATCATACCAGTCATTTCCTCTTGTTGGAAACATACATTCATCCGTTGTGGCTTCCTGAAGTCCCCAAACACTCTGGCGCCACCAAAAATCACGCAAAGCAGCATAAACGGGACCAACAAGACTTGGTAAATTCTCCTCCTGATTGATGAGTTCCAAACCACTTGTTTCATCCAGGATCTCTTCCTCCAGATCGGTGCAGGCAGGAAATGAAAATCCCAGAAATAATAGTATAAGTATCTGAATTGTATTTTTTATCCGTTTCATTTTCTTATGATTTTAAAATGTCACATTCAATCCTAAAGTAAAACTCCTGGCTTTGGGATAATTTGTATTATCAATTCCCAGAGAGGATATACCATCCTTATTGGCATCCGTATTTACATCCGGATCATAACCGGAATAATCAGTGATTAAAAACAGATTATTACCCGTGATATATACCCTGAAATTGCTTATCCAGAAAATGTTGTTGGCTGGTAAGTTATAGCCCAGTGTCACATTGCTGAGACGAATGTATGATCCGTCTTCCAGAAATCTGTCGGAAAACCGGACTTCATTTAAAGGATTCTCCCCGCTGGTAATAACATCGTGAAATGTGTTATTCCCGGCAGCTATATTACCAACCGTACCAATTGAATTTGCCGTATTATTGAAAATCAAATTGCCCTGTACTCCTTCGATGAAAAAGCTCAGATCAAATTGCTTGTATACAAAGGTATTGTTAATGCTGAAGGTATAATCAGGCAATGGCGATCCCAGTACAACCAGATCGTCTCCTTCTTCACCATCTGTGTCCTGGTAAATACTCCTTCCGTCTTCATCATACCCTAAAAATCTTCTTCCATAAAAGGAATTGATGGGTTCATCGTTGGTAATTATCTGTGTTGTTACACCCGTCATGCCTTGTCCGCTTGCTTCTCCGGTAGCGATTTGAGTCACATCAAGATCCTTGACCGTATTCTTGATTTTCGAAAAATTGACCGTAATGGTCCAGTCAAAATCAGACCGGTCATACACATAGCCTGTTAAGCCGATCTCAATTCCTTTATTCACTATTGAACCATTAATATTGCCAACCTGTCGTGCCGTTGGTGAAGGCTGTTTCGCAGATGTTTCCAGCAACATGTTTGTAGTTTTCTTTGAAAACAAGTCAACTGTTCCGGATAACCGCCCGCTGAAAAATCCCAGGTCAATACCAATATTTGTCTGTTCCGAACTTTCCCATTGAATTGCCTGATTGGGTGTTTTTAAAAGAACATAACCGGGAATAACCGTTGATCCATCCATAATAGACCTCGCTCCGGTACTGGTGCCAATAGAAAACAGAGAATGCTTCGATCCGATCTCCTGGTTCCCTGTGATACCCCAGCCAATTCTAACTTTCAAATTACTAAATACATTCAAGTTCTGAATAAAATCTTCCTGCGACGCCCTCCATGCAAACGCTACTGAAGGGAAATTTCCATATTTGTTCTCGGTCCCGAATTTTGATGATCCGTCCCGACGAAAAGTGGCTGTTAACAGATATTTCTCCATCAGGTTGTAATTTAACCTGCCAAAGAAAGATTGCAGTTCATTCCTTTCACCAAAAGCTGATGGCGATGTAAGAGTAACATCAGAACCTTCAAGGTTGTATGTATATTGGATTTCATCTGTTGTATATCCCTGGGTATGTACATTATACCCGCGGATCAAAAAATTCTGGTATGAGAAACCGGCCAGTAATGAGATATTGTGAATTTCAGAAAAGCTACGGGAATACATCAACGTATTTTCAATTACCCAGCTGCTGAGTTCCTTGTTATTAATGTCTCCCGATCCTCCCTGGGAACTCAGGTAGTTAAGCTGCTGACTCTGGTTAATACGCCTGACAGCAACATTATTGTCCATTCCAACATTTACCTTAAAGATCAGACCATCAATAATTTCAAGTGACCCTGTTAAATTTCCCAGGATCCTGTTTTCCTTTGTTTCATCATCAATCAGATCAAGCATGGCCCTGGGATTTCTCTTTGTAACGGTGGTTTGGTAATAGCCTGAATCAGTATAAACCTGCATTGTCGGATTCGCCATAATTGCATTCAGTAATAAATCACCTTCAAATCCAGTACGACCTCCTACCGGGGGTCTTTTAAAATTCTGCTGGCTGGCAGTAAGGTTTGCATCAATCGTCAGTTTATCATTGATCGCTTTCTGAGTAATATTAAGCCTTCCGGTATATTTCTGCATTTCCGATTTATCGATAATGCCTTCCTGATCTAAATATCCGAACGAAGCACGATATTGGGTTTTTGAAGTCCCTCCGCTCAATGCTACATTATGACTGTGTGTAAATGCAGTTCTGAATATTTCATCCTGCCAGTCAGTATCCGCTCCATAATGATCTTCTGTCCTCCCCAGTGAATCCTCCCTGAACCTTACGTATTCTTCTGCGGATAAAACATCGATTTTTTTAGGAAGATAGGAGACAGTCCCATAACCCGAGTAGCTAACCTGAGCCTGCCCTTCTTTCCCTTTTTTGGTAGTAATTATTACAACTCCATTTGCTCCCCTGGCTCCATAAATGGCTGCTGCTGACGCATCCTTCAGAACATCGATTGATTCAATATCATTGGTGTTCAAAAAACCAAGCGGATTTGTCGGACTGCCTGCAGTATTGATCCCTGCACTTGTTGCTCCGTCGGGAGAGCTGTTCTGTATGTCAAGAGGTACCCCATCAACAACATACAGAGGCATGGTATTCGATCGGATTGAATTCGCTCCCCTGATCTGAACATTAACGCCAGAACCAGGTTCCCCGCTATTCGATGTGATCTGAACTCCTGCAATTCTCCCCTGCATCAATCCTTCTGGTGAAGTGACCATACCCTGATTGAAATCATCTTCCTTTAATGAAGCAAGGGATCCTGTCAAATCACTTTTTTTGGAGACCCCATAGCCCGTGACTACGATCTCGTCCAGTTCCATTAAGTCGGCAGCCAGTACGATATTGATTTCCGACTGACTTCCAATAGTTACTTCCTGTGATGCATATCCAATGAATGAATAGATAAGCACATCATTATCGCCTGCCATCAAAGTATAGTTCCCGTCGAAATCTGTTATCGCTCCGCGGGTTGTCCCTTTGATGACAATATTCACGCCAGGAAGAGGTTCTCCGTCAGGATCTGTAACCGATCCGGTTACCTCTCTCTCCTGCGCGAATAATGTGAGTTGAATACAGCAAAACAGCAACAAAATTGCTATCTTACCAAAGACATTTTTCTTCATAGTGTATAGGTATTAGTGATTAGTAATTGTTTATTTATCCTATTTTTTACCTGTAAAAAAATTCATTTGCGGTACTTTAATTTCTTTATTACCGGTAAGTTGATATTCTTTACCGTAGATAAGCAGAGAAATTTCCTTTTTATCCAATAAGGAAATTTTAATTTCCTCGTTAGTAACAAATATCTTAAGAAGACTATTTCTGAAGTTGATTTTAAAAGAATACGATTCCCAATTCTTAGGGATCAACGGATTCAATACCAGTTTTCCATTCTTGATGCGTTTTCCTCCAAAGCCTTCAACAACAGACATCCACGTCCCTGCCATGCTGGTAATATGCAATCCTTCATGAACCTCATCATTATAATCGTCAAGATCGAGGCGTGAAGTGCGCAGGTACAATGCATATGCTTTTATAATATCCCCGATCCGGGAGGCTAAAATTGAATGCACACACGGAGACAATGAAGATTCATGAACTGTTCTTGATTCATAAAAATTAAAATTTCTTCTGATGGTTTCGGTATCGTATCGGTCCTCAAAAAGGTATATTCCCTGAAGCACATCGGCTTGTTTAATAAAACAGGATCGCAATATTCTGTCCCACGACCAGTGTTGGTTTATTGGCTTTTGCTCCGGATCAAGCTGATCGGCCAGCATTTGTTCTTTATCAAGGTACCCTTCCTGCTGAAGAAATACATTCAATTCCTCATCTATGGGAAAATATAACTTATCTGCTATTTCCTGCCAGCTTTTAATTTCTTCATCCTCCCGGAAGCTGGTTTTCTTAATAATGGAATCATAGTTGTCCGGATGTTTACTTTTCAGATACCGCAGAACCTCCATTGTATAGGTCAGCGTCCATGAAGCAATTGTATTTGTATACCAGTTGTTATTTACATTGTTTTCATATTCATTGGGACCGGTAACACCCAGGATAACATACTGCTCCTTATCCATGGAATAATTCACCCGTTGTTTCCAGAAACGTGAAAGGGCTATCAATACCTCAAGTCCATGATCATGAAGATACGTATAGTCGCCTGTATGTCGTATGTAATTGAAAATAGCGAAAGCTATTGCTCCGTTCCGATGGATCTCCTCAAAGGTGATTTCCCATTCATTGTGGCACTCCTCACCGTTCATGGTTACCATCGGGTATAATGCAGCACCGCCATAAAAACCAAGCTTTTTAGCATTTTCAATTGCTTTGTCGAGCTGTTTGTGCCTGTATTTTAAAAGGTTCCTGGATACATTTTGTGATGCTGTACATAAAAAGAATGGGATACAATAGGCCTCAGTATCCCAATATGTGCTTCCACCGTATTTCTCCCCGGTAAATCCTTTCGGCCCGATATTCAAACGTTCATCTTCACCGGTATACGTTTGGTTTAACTGAAAAATATTAAATCGTATTCCCTGTTGGGCTTCATCGTCTCCTTCAATCGTGATGTCGCTGTGCTCCCAGATATCTTTCCATTTTTTCTTATGAACGGAAAACAACTTTTCAAATCCTGATTGAACCGCTCCTTCCAATACTTTCTCGGTATCTTTTCTTAGTTGTGATTTTTCATGATATAGTGAAGTGAGAACAGCCGCATACTTATATATTGATACTTCATGATTTTCCCCCATACTTATCCGGTATTCTGTTGCAATCAGATTATTTTCTTCCAATGATTCCGGTATTTGATTTTTTTTATTCCCATTGATCCTGATTGATGTATCTATTCCAATGCAACAATCAAAATCAGTCTTGCGGGTTCGGGATGTGATAAATCCCCTTTTTCTTTCAATGTCTTTTGCAATAATATCCCAGAAAAATTCATTGTAGTTGGCATCGGCATTTTTGATCCCTGCATCCAGGTATGAAGTTATTGTAAGTTCTCCTGTAAAATTTATGGGTTGAATGGAATATTTTATTGCAGCTGCCTCAGGATCAGCCATGCTCAGGAACCTGATTATTAATGCTTTAATTTGAATTCCTGAAGACATCTCAACCATATATTCACGCTGAAGGTAGCCCTCTTTCATATTAAGTGTCCTTCTAAAGTTCAGTATCTTGCATTTGGCTAGATCAAGAATTTCATTATCAATCCTGAAATCGATCCCAATCCAGTTGGGTGCGTTAAGAACTTTGGCAAAATATTCCGGGTAACCGTTTTTCCACCAGCCAACTTTGGTTTTATCCGGATAATAAACACCTGCCAGATAATTTCCCTGAAGGGTATCTCCCGAGTATTGTTCTTCAAAATTTGCTCTTTGCCCAAATCTACCGTTACCCAGGCTGAAAATACTCTCGGAAGCACGTTGATTCATCGGATCAAATCCTTCTTCAACAATGCACCACGGGTCTATTTTCAGGTATTTATTCATTTCAAATATATTTCTGAGCCATATTTTAATTAGGTGCCACTTATTTTATTATTTAAACTATTTTAAGCCGGAAGCTCACATCAAATGTCATATTCACGATTCAACGATTAAACAATTAAACAATTTAATTTCTTCGGATTTCATACTACCGATTTTTGTTTTCTATTCGTTAATTTTTTTATCTTTATCCCACATTCAGCCATTGATACAGCAGTTTCCAGTTCAGATTGCTAAAACCGGAAATAACAAGATCAGCCTGCTCAAGAATCTCCGGGTCACCAACACCAACCGATATCATGCCGGCCTTGTTTGCTGCTTCGATACCAGCCTGAGCATCTTCAAACACGATACATTCCCGGGGATCTGTCTTCAACTCTTTCGCTGAAATCAAAAAAATTTCAGGATCGGGCTTTGCCCTGGAAATTTTATTGCCATCCACAACAGTGTCAAAACAATCGTTAAGTTTAAGCCTCTGCAATATAAATCCTGCATTTTTACTTGCTGAGCCAAGAGCAATCTTTATTTTATTTTTTCGCAGATCATCAAAAAAGCTGGTTACACCGGGCAATATTTCTTCCGGATTCATTGAAGATATGTAATCAACATACCATGCATTTTTTCTCTGAGCAGCTTTCTTTTTTTCTTCCTCGCTTAATTTTATTCCTCCAACCTTTAATAATATTTCCAATGATTCTAACCTGCTAACGCCTTTTAATTTTTCATTCTGTTCGATTGAAAAATGAAATCCCATTTCCCCGGCAAGTCTTTTCCATGCCATATAATGGTATTTTGCCGTATCCACAATGACGCCGTCGAGGTCAAATATGCAGGCTTTTATCTCATTCATCTTAGTTCGTCCTTATTCGTTATCCTGTACAAATAAAACAAGTAATGAAGCGATTAACCAGGATATGCCTCCCAGCAGTAAAGCATATATAGGTTGGCCGTCAAAAAAGTACTGAACACAAAAACCTAATATGCTGGCTGCAACAATCTGAGGAATTACAATAAAAAAGTTAAAAATGCCCATATAAACTCCCATTTTATTCGAGGGCAACGATCCTGTTAATATAGCATAGGGCATCGCCAGTATCGAAGCCCATGCCAGTCCTATTCCCAATTCAGAGATAAGTAACAAATTAGGATTGGGGATAAAATAAAAGGTTGCCATGCTGATACCTCCAACAACCAGACATATGGCGTGTACCACCTTACGACGGATCTTGCGTGCCATTCCCATAATCAAAAAGGCCATAATAGCGGCAAAACCATTGTATACAGCCATTAAAACACCTACCCAGTCGGCTCCTTTATTATATTCTTTTAAAATAGTTTCAAGCCTTTCTGTCGTTTCAGAAGGAATATTCAGAAAATGTTGTTTGGTTGTATCAGTAAAAAATTTAGCCACCCTCACCGTTGCAGTCACCTCTTTGCCTGCATCAAATCTTTCTCCGAACCGAACCAGGTCTTTTTTAATATCGTTATAGTTTTCCCAACCTTCCGATTGGGAAATTACATCCGGATTTTCAATGGATTTCTTTAATTCTTCGTAGGTTGTTCTTCCCAGTTTCATATCATACTTGGTACTTGTTACACCTGAGGTTGTATAGATCCACATGGCAAAAAGTGCAAACCAGGAAAAAAACTGAACAAAAGCCAGTTGTCTCATAGTTTTTGGCATTTTATTCAAATCGGTAACTATCTCTGTAAATCCTGATTTTTTCTTGGCCTTTATAAATAATCCGGCAAAAATTTCAAACAAGCCAAATATTACTAATCCAATAGAAAGAATATAAACTTCTTTTTCGACATGTATATATATAAGAGGGATCGTTAATACAACTCCAATAATTATAAGGATCGTTCCTGTTCTGAAGCAGGTATTCACCATCCTATTCGAAGGCTTTTCACCATGACTTACATGAGTGCTTTTTGTTTTATCTTTATCACCCGTATCGAATGCCTTCAATTGTTCAGGAGAATATTCTTTCGTTCGTAATACAGTCCATAAAACAGCCAGGAAAAATACGACTCCTCCCAGATAAAATGCCAGTTTAACACTGGGAGCAATCTGATTCCCGACTCCGATATTTGAGACATTGAACCAATTTGTCAGAACATAAGGCAGGGCCGAAGCGATTATTGCTCCGATACCGATAAAAAAACTTTGCATGGAAAATCCCATTGTTCTTTGTTCAGCAGGAAGCATATCACCAACAAAAGCCCTGAAGGGTTCCATGGAAATATTAATGGAAGCATCCATAATCCATAGTGTGCCCACAGCAATCCAAAGCGTGGGTGAGTTGGGCATAAAGAACAAAGCAATGGAGGCCAAAATGGCCCCAACCAAAAAATAGGGTCGCCTTCTACCCAATTTGTTCCAGGTATGATCGCTGTAATGGCCTATTATGGGTTGTATTATTAATCCTGTTATAGGAGCAGCTAGCCAATAAACCGATAATTTACCCACATCGCCACCAAGGGTTTCAAAAATGCGGGATACATTTGCATTCTGCAGAGCAAATCCAAACTGGATGCCTAAAAAACCAAAGCTCATATTCCAGATCTGCCAGAACGATAAAGTCGGTTTCTTTGTCATAGGTATAAATTGAAAAGGTTTATGGTTCCTCATTGATTACTTAATCAAATGTAACTAATGAAAAAGCAGAATTTCAACTTTATAATAAGGTGTAATATCCTGAAAATAGGTGTTTTTAAAAGCTAAGCATTGTTTCAAACGTTTGCGGAGAAATGCATTTTCAAGCACAATTTTTTCCCTTATACTAAAAAATCTACTGCTGTATGGTAAATCAGATGCGTATTCAGGCTCTGGTCAATACATTCTGATCAAAAATTCTGTTGAGTAGGCTGATTTTTAAGAAATTGAATACTTATTTTATCCTGATTACTCTTCAAATCCTGAAATTGAAAACGTTTGCGGAGTATTTTTTCATGAATGGATTATAATGAAAGCGGAAGGTCTGATTTAATCTCTAAGAATGGAAAAAGTTCCATTCGTCTCAAGTTTAATAATTGACGATGCCCTGCCTGATTTCGTGTCATGCTGTCTCCAGGAAACTATATAGTCAACCCCCATTTTAATTTTTTCAGAAATATCATGAAATGCGTAAGGAGAAACATCGTCGCTGATATTTGCAGAGGTTGATACAACCGGTTTTTTAAATTTGTTGATTAATCTTGCACAAAATTCATCTTTTGAGATACGAATACCTATACTACCATCTTCAGCCATTAAATTCGCAGCAAGATTTTTAGCCCCCGGATAGACTACCGTTAAGGGTTTGTCGGATACTTCAAGAAGCTGCCAGGCTATCTCAGGAACTTCTCTTACATAATGTTGCAACCTTGTTTCCGTATCAAGTAAAACCAACATGGCTTTTTTATCTCTTCTGTTTTTAAGAGTATATATCCTTTCCACTGCTTCGCTATTTGTTGCATCACAGCCTATACCCCAGATTGTATCAGTTGGATATAAGATTAATCCACCTTTTATGAGAACACTAACTGCTTTATCTATATCACTATTCATTACATAATCTATCGTATAATAAAATGACTTTCTTTGCAATTTGCTCATCTGAAAATTGCCGGGCATATTCATAGCCTCTGTCGGCCATATTCTTCCGAAGCTCATCATCCTTTAAAACATTCTGTATAGCATGAATCATTTCTTCAACATCCATCGGATTTATGTAAATCGATGATTCTCCTCCTGCTTCTTTAAAGCAACTTCCTTTTGAAGTGATAACAGGAACACGGGAATAAAGAGCTTCAAGTATGGGAATCCCAAAACCTTCAAAAACAGACGGGTAAATAAACAAGCTCGCCATCTGGTATATACCGGGCAATTCCGTGACGGATACCTCACGAAGAAAATAAATATGTTTTACAGCGTGTTTATCAATATAGTCTTTTACTTTTTTGTAATATTTGGTCTGTTTGCCGACAACTACAAGAGGAATATTAATTTTCCCGAGATGTAGGGATTTTATAACGGATAGCAGGTTTTTTCTTTCTTCAATTGTTCCAACATACAAAATATATTCATCAGGCAATTTCCATTTTTCTTTAATCTTTTCCTTTTCATTATCTGGAAGAAAATGTTTAAATACATGATTACAGCCCTGGTAAATAACTTCGATCTTTCTTTCATCAATTTGAAAATAATCCAGAAGATCATTCCTGGTTTGCTGGCTAATAGCTAGTATCGCATCAGCAATCTTACAGCTGTAACTGAATTTTTTCTTATAAATGAACCTGTCAATTGCAGGATACCATTCCGGATGCCGTAAAAAAATAAGATCGTGAATAGTGACAATTGATTTTATCATGCTTTTATGAATATCTTTTGGTAATTCATTACTAAGTCCATGATAAAGGTTGATTTTATCTTTTAGAAGCTGATCTTTTAATTGACAGGATCGCCAGTAGGCCTGAGTAAATCTGCTGGCTTTTTGAGGAGATACTATACTTACTTTTTCTTCATCAACAAAATGTATGCTGTCCCTGGTTTTAGGAGTATACAAAAAATATTCATTTTCAGGATAGAACTGCATCAGCAATCGGATCAGATCGCGACTGTAATTTCCTAATCCACTGCGGTTATAAAAAGCCCGTTTGGCATCGTAACCTATTCGCATAGCAATACATTACATTATACCGGCAATTGCAGGTCTTGTAATAATTCCTTACTTAAAACTCCTCTGACTATTTCCCTTACTTCTCCGGTCATCCGAATGTTCCAGTCATTATCAATTTGTATTTTTAGTGTGCCTCCCTGCATGTTCATTGTCAGATCTCCATCAATCAATCCCCTTTTAACCAGAACAGAGGAAGCAGCGCAGGATGAGCTGCCCGATGCAAGGGTATATCCTGCTCCTCTCTCCCATATCAATATTTGGGCTTCGTTGCGGGAAAGAACTTTAGCAAACTGAACATTGATCCTGTTAGGAAACAATGTATGATTTTCAATGAGCGGACCATATTTTTTAATCTCCTCTTCATTCAGGTCATCCTTAATTATTACACAATGGGGATTTCCAACAGAAACACAATTCACTTCAAATTTCCTATCCCCAACCCCAATAATTTCACCTATAAATTCAGACTTCTGAGAATTCACCGGTATATTGGCACTTGTAAAAACTGCCTTCCCCATATCCACCGTGATCTTGAAAGCCTTTCCATCTTTCTCTTCGACAATCTCTGCATATACAACGTCTGTCAATGTCTCCAATGAAAACTGTTTATTTTTTGTAAAACCATAATCGTATAAATATTTGCAGAGTATTCTTAAACCATTGCCACTCTTTTCTGCCTCTGATCCATCAGGATTATAAACCCTGAAGCCAAAATCAGCTTTCCCGGAAGGTACTTTCATTACGATTCCGTCCGAACCTATCCCAAAATGTATATTGCAGAGTCTCCTGATTGCATTTGTAGTTAACTGAAAACTAATATTTTCACTATCAAGAACAATATATTCATTCCCTAAGCCATGTGATTTCACAAAAAAATTGTTATCCATAATTACCATGAACTTATTAAAGTTAAAGTATATATTAATTTATCCCTTTCACTCTTATGTCAAAGTAAAGATAGTAACTGAAAAGTATTCCGCAATGTATTTATCATTCCACAAACTTGCCCATTAGATCTTCAAGCGTATCCCTCCTCCTGATCAATCTGTAATTTCCATTTGCTTCTACTAATACTTCAGCAGGCCTCAAACGATTGTTATAATTCGAACTCATTGAAAATCCATACGCCCCGCTATCCAGAATCCCGATAATATCTTTTTCAAAAAGCTCCGGAAGCTTTCTGTCTTTGGCAATAATGTCGCCTGTTTCACAAATGTTTCCAACGATTCTGACTGTTTCTTCATGATCGGAAGGTTTTCCTTCCTTTCTGTATATTTCAATATCATGATGTGAATCGTACATAGCAGGACGTACCAATACATTGAATCCTATATCGGTGCCAATATACTTAATCCCATAGTTGCTTTTGACAGTATTGACCCTGCCAAGTAAGATGCTGCTTTCAGCCGCAATGTACCTTCCCGGTTCTATCATAAATTCAATTCTCTTCCCATATTCAGCAGTCCAATGGTTAATTATTTTCGATAATTTATTGCCAAGATCTGTCAAATCAAGTCTTTCCTCTTTTGCTTCCTTTTTATATGGTATCCCAAATCCTCCTCCCAAATCGATAAATTCAAGTTCTTCGAATTCCAGTGCAACTTTAAGAATATTCTTAGTACTTCTTAGATAGGCCTCTCCCGTTAAAAACAGGGACCCTATATGCTGATTGATCCCAATAAGTTTCAGGTCGTATTCTTTCAACAGCTTTTTTACATGTGGCACAAACTTCATTTCAATACCAAACTTGGTTTTGCTACCTGCAGTCCTGACCTTTTCATGATGTCCGGCTCCAACACCAGGGTTAAGCCGAAATGCTACTTCACCTCGCGGATTTAGTTTCCCAAACATTTCAAGTTGAGAAAGTGAATCAACCGAAATTTTAACCCCGTTTTGAATGGCGTATAGGAACTCATCTTCACCCACATTGTTGCAGATATAAAAAATCTCCCCGGGTTGGTATCCTGCTTTCAGGTTTACAAGAATTTCTCCGGGTGACATAGCATCCACCCTCAAGCCTTCATCCCTGATTATTTTTAATAATTCGAGATTGCTGTTTGCCTTTGGAGAATAATTCACAACAAACTTATCGTATGAAATCAGTCCTTTTAAATCGCGGCATTGTTTTCTTAAAATGTTTTCATTATAGACATAAAGCGGAGTGCCAAATTCTTCAGCTAATGCAACAGGATCAGTATTTCCATAAAAGTTTTTCCTGGTGCTAATAATAGAATAAATGTAATCCATTGCTTCAATGAGATAGATATGTTCTTTATATTTACGGCAAATTTAATCTCATGGCGAAGATAAACGAAAACTATGTGAAACTGCAGGCAGGGTATCTTTTTCCTGAAATAGGTCGCAGAGTGCGCGAATTCCAATCCAACAATCCGGATGCAAAAATAATAAAAATGGGCATTGGGGATGTTATCCTCCCTCTGGCTCCAAGTGTAATTCAGGCGTTCCACGAAGGAGTTGATGAAATGTCAAAGCAGGAAACTTTTAAAGGTTACGGACCTGAACAGGGTTATGAATTTCTGCGCCGGGCCATTTCAAAGAATGAATACAAGGATAGAAATGTCAATATTAGTGAAGATGAAGTATTTATTTCAGACGGGGCCAAATGCGATACCGGCAATATTCTGGAAATATTCGGACAGAAAAATGTTATTGCCGTTCAGGATCCCGTGTATCCTGTTTATGTCGATACCATTGTTATGGCTGGCAGAACAGGCCAAATACAAAAGAACGGATACTATGAAAACCTGATCTATATGCCTTGTACAGCAGACAATGATTTCATTCCCGAGATCCCCTCTCAAAAAATTGATATTGTATTTCTCTGCTATCCGAACAACCCTACCGGTACAACTGTTTCTAAATCTGAATTAAAGAAATGGATAGATTACGCATTACAAAATAATACGGTCATTCTTTATGATGCTGCTTATGAAGCTTACATTTCAGAAAAAGATATTCCACATTCTATTTATGAAATTGAAGGAGCGAAAGAAGTTGCCATTGAATTCAGAAGTTATTCCAAAACCGCAGGTTTTACAGGCACTCGTTGTGCCTATACAGTAATACCCAAGACATTGAAAGGTTATGGTCCGGATGGAAAAGAACATTCATTGCATGCACTTTGGTACCGGAGACAATCAACCAAATTCAACCAGGTTTCTTACCCTGTGCAAAAAGCAGCGGCAGCTGTATATTCCTCTTCCGGGAAAAATGAAATAAGAAAAATAATCAGTTATTATATGGAAAATGCCCAAATTATGCGGGAAAGTATGGCAAAAATTGGTTTTGACGTTTATGGTGGTTTGAACGCTCCTTATGTATGGATAAATTCGGGCAAAGGATTAACCTCATGGGAATTGTTTGACAAGATATTAAAAGAAGCTCATGTTGTTGGAACTCCAGGTTCAGGTTTCGGCCCTTCCGGTGAGGGGTATTTCAGGTTTTCTGCTTTCGCTGCGCGTGAGAATGTTATTGAAGCCATGGATAGATTGAAAAATCTGAATTTCTGATACCCCTCATCATACAATTTGTATCATGCCGAATTTTCTAAATTTATTGCTTAAAGAGAAAAATCAACCGCCAATGAATAAACGTGTTCTCACAGTATTATTATTTTTCCAGTCGGGTGTTTTGCTTTTCTCGCAGGAATTGCCAATAGGGTATATTTCTTACTTTTCAGATGCTTGCATACACAAAAGCTTTTTCAATTCCTGGCATTCTGAAGATGCTGATTCCTGGAAAATAATTCCATATAAAAAAGGCAGCGCTTTGCGCGTGGTGACTGCAGACAGTCTGAAGAATCCGTGGATTCCTGAAACAAGAGGAATACTCTCTGACATGGTATTTGGTGATTTTATTCTTGAATTTGAATTTAGAACCACATCAAAATTGGATTCAGGTTTTTCAGGATTTTATTTTCTTGGACCGGTCAAAACATCACAGAATTACTACACTATCGCTTTTACATCAGATACTTTGGTATTCTTTTACATCAATGATAGTATGACTTATCGACTATCGAGTAAGCCTGTTACATTCAATCAAGATTCATGGAACAAAGTGAGAATTACGCGTGATATTCTTACAAGGCAACTGCAAATTGTAGTAAATAATAATGTATCTGAAAAAATAGTATTTACAGACAGAAATCTGGTTATGGGTTATATAGGCTTCGGAACACATCGTGTGATAAGCAATTTAAAAAACATTAACCTTTGGGCCCCAACATCGATAACGGATACAACCTTTGCATGGTAAAAAGTTAATAAATTATTTATCCGACGCTTTGACTTATTCTGCTTACTATTATACATTTGCAGCACATTAGCCTGAAAAACAATGCCCTCGCGATATTCCCTGATTGTGTTAAACCTATTGCTCCTTTTTATCACCGGTGAACAAATAAACTCAAATAAAATTATCCCTGAAGCAGAAAGAGATGAAATGTACATCCAATCGATATATAACAGGTTTTCAGATAGTGCCTTGAATTATGAAGCCTTCAGACTTGCATACAATGGTTTTTCTAAGATCCAGTCCACCCGGATTTTATCCAATGATTCCCTGTTAACTCTGATTGATTATAGCAAACCTTCAAGTGTTGAACGTCTTTTCATCCTGGATATTAAAAACTTACGGATCATTGAAAAATCGCTTGTAGCACATGGTAAATATACAGGATTGGTTATTCCCGAATTTTTTTCCAACACAATTCGATCTCATAAAAGCAGTCTTGGTTTTTATATTACAGAGAATACATATTTTGGAAAACACGGCTATTCGCTAAGAATAAATGGTATTGAAAAAGGAATTAATGACAATGCCAAAAAGAGAGCTATCGTATTTCATGGAGCAAAATATGTAAGTCAGGAATATATAGATTCTTTTGGAAGAATTGGCCGAAGTTATGGTTGTCCAGCGTTGCCAGTTGAAAAGAACAATAAAATAATAGATTTAATTAAAGAAAAATCCTGCGTTTTTATTTACCACCCTACAAATTTATATTACAATTCTTCCGAACTAATTATACCTGATTAGTCAGTTTAACTAGTTCTTCAATCTCTTTTGTATCCCGTGAGTAAATATCAGGATGAAAGTATATATTCCCTGCAGTATCAGCAGTACAAGTAAAATATCGTATATAAATTGAGATGGGTTCATCAAGCATAATATCATAAAGTTCTTTTGTCCCGATAATTTCATTGATATCAGGAACCTGTTCCGATTTCATGTTGGATGTGAGGATCATCTGAGCAAGTTTTTTTGGATTTTGAACGCGGACACAACCATGTGAATATGCTCTGATAGTTTTATTAAAAAGTGCTTTTGCTTGTGTATCGTGCAAATAAACACTGTATTTGTTTGGAAAAAGGAATTTTAAATCGCCAAGAGCATTTTTCCAGTTATTATTCTGACGAATCCAGTAGTTAAATTCACCCTGACTAACAGAAGACCAATCAATGGAAGAAGGATTTACGGGATTCTCAGCATTGTCAATAATGGAAAATCCGTTTCTCTGCAAATACGTCGAATCTCTTTGTAACTTTGGAATAATTTCATTATATGTAATGCTTTTCGGTACAGTCCAGTATGGATTTGCTATAATTCTGTTTATCTCACTGGTTAACATAGGAGTTGGCGTATGCCGTTTGCCTACAATAACATTAAATTGTGTATTTTTCCCCTCATTGTCGTAATAATGAAGGCAAAATTCCGGAATATTTACAAGAATCGAATTCCTGTCTTTTAATTCATCTTTTCTCAATCTATCAAGATTAAGAGATACCTGATAGAATTTATTTTTTGTGCTGACGCTGAGAGCTTTTAGAGTTGCCCGATCAATGGATCCTGTTTCTTCCAGACAATATGATTTTTGAAAATTTCTAATTGCCCCGGATACAGCATTTGAATCGCTAATGAATTTACTATTTAAATACCCCTGGGATACCAATCGACACAATACAAGGCTATCACTATTCAGAAATTGTTCAACAGTATACTGCATAGTATCACTTTCTGCTATTGTCAGATATTTTCCCAAAGCCTTTTGTAGCTTTATATATTCAGGATTTTTCGGCTGAACTCCGAGAATTCCTTCCCGGACATTTTTATCCTTGAGATAATGATTGAGAACAGAAGGTAAGGTATTCACAAAATTCAGATAAACCTGCGATGTATCATAATTTCCAAGACCTGTAGCCAAATGAATCATAAATCGCATAGCAGCTAAAGTTGCAGTTCTTTCAAGCATCACTCTTGCATCCAGTCTTTCTTCATCAGCTGATGAATTATGCATTTCATTATAATATGATGCTAATGACTCTGTCATGTAAAAAGAAGAAAATAAACCATAATTCTCAGCTGATTCAATAAGAGTTATCAGATCATTATAAGAATCAATTGTTTCATAATTCAAAGTCCAAGCAGGCTGATATTGTCTTTCTGAATAAAACCAGTATACTAACCTTTTCTCAAGATTCTGCTCATAAGAATAAGCCTCTGTATTTTTAATGTTCAGCAAAATGCCATGCCTGAAGTCGGAACTGAAAAACTCAATAGATGCATTCCCTATTTTAGGGTTTTCTCTTTCGTAACCTGCAAGAAAAAATAATAAAACCAGTAGAAGAGAGTATTTTACAAATAAAAACAAATAGTTTAAGTAGTTTGTCAGGGAAGAAAACCATACTTTTTCTGACATTTCCACGCTAACCGATTCCGATATTTTTTTTCTCATGATGGTTTGCTTTGTTACCATCATATACGATAATAATTATAAAACAACCGGCATATTTACATCAAGCAAAGATGTTCTTTGATAAAAGGAAACGTTTCAGAGATAAACAAAAAATTGAATTTGTAAACTACTGAATACGAAATACTTAGCCTATAATATCTGGATATATTGGGAAACGGTGAGAAAGAAAAAATCGCAGGACGAGAGTTAAAATGCTTTGTTTAAATCACTTAACTTTTTCCAAAGCTCAGCAAGTTCATTCGGGTTCACTTCCTCAATGATAATTCGGTTCTTTTTTTCCGTCTTTAGGTTATGTTTTTGCTTTATCGTTTTCAACCCTTTGTATTTTAACTATTTAAAACAAATGTAATCATTGTATGTTAATAAATCAATGTGAATTACATGAAATTCATTAAAAAAAGTACCAAAGCTCTAATTCAATACATAAAATCCAAGTTGACGACTTGAATACAAAATCTTTTTCCCTGTAGAGTTCCAGGCCCATACTCCCCAGTAGTACTTCGCTTCCTGAAGAGGAGTTACTGTATTAGTTATCTCTCCTTGAATAACGTTTTTTCCTTCAATAAATTGTACATATCCTTCCTTTCCAAAATCCATGCCAGAATGCCACTCCCAAACAATATCCTCAACATTCATTATTTGATCATTTTCCACAATAATAGGTGATGTAAAGATCGCGACTGTAATTATCTTAAGACCGATGCTATCCCAGACAAAAGAAGGTTTGTTATTCAATGTATCAGGGTAGACAGCCTGATAACTTGTATCTCCCCGCACCAGAAACAGATTTCCTTCATTATCATAATATTGGTATCCTGGTATTTTTATCTGATAGCTATCCGAAAAAATCAATTCGTCATTTTGTAATACCTCTTCTTCTCCTTCTGTACAATTAAACAACAAGACAAATAAAACAAATGGTATACATGTGTATTTTGAAATGGGAATTTTCATGGTTGCTAAAAAACAATTTGGATTCCTAAATTAAAGTGAAATTTGACAAAATGCTCTGATACACTGTAACGAGAAGCATTTCCATAGGGATTAAATTCATAATGTGTGACGTATCTGTCATACTCAGCATATCGAAACTCAAAGCTTAGGGCCTTATTAATATCCAGGAAATATCGCGTTCCTATGAAAGGTTGCAACACAAATTGAGGGTCGTTCAATTGAATGGAAAACGTACAACCGGTATATGTGGAGAACCTCCTTCTATCAGGACTAAGAATCCAAAATAAAACAGAAGGACCGACAAACCCCGTAATATAAGAACTATCTGAAGCAGCAGGCTCAAGACCAGGCAAAGTCGGATAGGATACACTTATGGTTGAAACATACATATTCCCATCCACACCCAAGGCAATTCGTTTTAAATTTGTTTTATTCAGAGCCCTGTAATAAGATATATCAACAAACCAATCATGATCTGAAGTCGTAAAAGGAAAAGCAAGTTTAAGATTCAGGTTATTTGAAGGCATTTCCGGCAATTTTGATGTATACTTCATTTTGATTTGCATGACCTCACCGTTGTATTCATTAACAATCATTCCGGCATGAAGTGGTTTCATTCCCTTACTGGTAAAAATCATTTTAATGCTGTCAGAAGGGTCATTCGCTGTTAGCTCCTTTTTAAACATGCCATCAAATAAGCAATTCCAATACCCTTCCTGGTCATAAAAGCATCCAAGTGTTTGAACATGGTAAGTGTTATTTTCACTGATTATTTCAACATCTGCGCCTTCAATAGGTAAATTTCCGGCAAATACTCTTCCCCGCAAAAGGATCTTATGCTTTGGGACCATAATCATATTTAAGGTTACCGGCTTATTCAATGTAGTAACAAATGATGTATCATACGGATGAAAATCCGGATGAAGGATACTAATATCTATTAATTGTTCCCTATCTGAGAGTGGTATTGGCAGATAAAACAAACCATTGTTAGTTCTGACACTGTCCAGATATTGATTTTCAATATGAATATAAATTACTGCATCATCAACAATTTCATGAAAGATGCTGCTAACCTGTCCTCCAATTATTATTTCCTGAAGATTCGTTCCGCGCGATAAAATATACTCTTGAATCTGATCCAGGGTTAACGGTTGAGCATTCTGAATTGTATCTTTCCTGTCAAAACCCAAATCAACCATATTTTCATTAACCTGACAAAATCCAATACCTGTAAGAAATAGTAAAACTATCGTTTGACTATAGAATTTTACCATAAATCGTTAAAAATGGATTTTTATAAATATACCGATATTTTTAAAAAAAGACATGCACAAATAGTAAGAATATATAAAACTTTGTCGGTGAAGATGAAAGCCCTTGTTAGTAAACAACAATATCCAGCTTTGTTGTGACTAAAATAATTCCTAATTTAGTTTGACACAGTTGGAGTATAAATTCCATAATGAACAAAAATAATCTTCCGAAAAATACAGTTCGTATTGTAATCCTTATGCTTTTATTTGCTATTTTTTTTGTTTGGAGTATTATCTCAATCAATAAGGGTTGCAAAGTTGAAAGAAAAAATGAACTTACTGTTATTTCAAAGTGCAGTTCTTTTCCGGAAATAGTAAATCAAGATATTCTCTTTTCTCCTTTAAGCTCATTATCGGATAAAAACCCCTCTGTAAATGTCTTGTCAGAAATTATCAATCAAGTACCATTCAGGATTAACAGTTCAATGGTTACATGCTTACTATCTGTATTTATAATTAAGCCCCCATTTCTAATAATGTCCAACATGAATTTTCCTATTCATATCGTATATATTTCTTCCATTCTCATTCTGTTGTTTGCTATTATTTTTCTTATTGTAAAAAGAGCCAATGTAAATAAGCAAATTAAACAGTTAAGCAAAGTCGTTGAATCCATAAGTCAGAAAGATTTTGACAGGAAAGCCTCTGAATTATATTCAGACGATCTGGGCATTCTGGCAAAATCATTGAATCAAATGAGTCATCAACTTAAGGAAGTATATGAAAATCTTGAGGTAAAAGTAATCAGACGCACCTCTGAAATTTCAATGCGAAATGCGGAACTTAGAAAAAAGCAACGTGAAATACTTAAACAAAATCACGAGCTTAAGCTGGCCTATGAAGCCTTAATGGAGAGTCGTGAAAAATATGAAAAGTTAATAGAACACCTTGAAGATGAGTATATATTTTACAGTCAATCCATTAAAGGAGATATGTTATTTGTAAGTCCTTCCGTAAAAAAGATACTCGGTTACAGTGTAAAAGAATTTCGTGACATGCATGATATGATTTACACAACAAATCCGATCAATAAACAAGCAAAAAAACATTCTAATGATTCAAGGAAAGGTATAATTCAACCCAAATATCTTAAAGAAATCTTCGACAACAACCATCAACCAAAAATCCTGGAAATATCTGAAGTGCCGATACTAAATGAAGATGAACAATTGGTTTCTGTTGAAGGTCTTGCGCACGATATCACAGAAAGACAAAAGGCCGAGGAGCTTATTAAAGAGCAGGAAGAAAAATACAGAATGTTATTTGCTCATGCATCAGAGATAATTCTTTTGTACGAAATAGACAAAAAGAAGAAAAAGATTTCAATTGTTATTGAAGCCAATTATTATGCGCTTGAAAAATTAGGGTACTCAATGGATGAATTAAGAAAAATGACACTATTGGATCTTAACACAACAAACTTACTTTCTGAAGGAGATGACACTATTGAAGAATACCTTGCAAATGGAAAGGAATATCAGAGAGTATGGAAAGCAAAGAATGGCGATCCGATAGATGTCGAAATCAGTTCTCATTCATTCCGAATGAAAAACAAACAGGTTGCGATAGCAGTGGCACGTGATATAACAGAAAGAAAGAAAGCAGAAGAAGAGATCCGATTTATTAATGAAGAATTATACAATCAGAAAGAAAACCTGGAAGCATTGGTAGACAATCTCACTCAGGCACAAGAACAACTGGTTCAATCTGAAAAAATGGCTGCACTTGGACAACTCATTGCAGGAATTGCGCATGAGATCAATAACCCGTTAGGAGCAATTAAAGCTTCAATAGGTAACCTTGGTGACTCTCTGAATGTTGCACTTCTTGAAATGCCTGATCTTTTCAAAAGCCAATCGCAGGATAACCTGAGTTTTTTTACCTGTTTGTTTGAACAAGCCAATAAAAAACCGTCGGAATTATCGTCCAGAGAGAAACGTCAGAAAAAAAGAGAACTGGTGAAAACTCTTAAAGAAAGAGAGATCAGGCAGGCAGAAATAGTTGCTGACTTATTGATTTATCTCGATATATATAAGATAGACGATACCATATGGAAGTTCCTGAAAATTCCTGATGCTCTGAAAGTGATGCGTTCGGTAAGAAATTTTATTTCATTGCTGAAGAATACAAATACGATAAATATCGCTGTGGAAAAAGCTACCAAAACTGCTTTTGCACTAAAGAAATATGCCCACAGAGACCTTGAAGGAGAAAAGATATCCACTGATATTACCGATGGAATTGAAACTGTTTTAACACTTTATCATAACCAACTCAAACAAGGTATTGATGTAATAAAAAATTACAATAAATTGCCTTTGGTAAAATGTTACCAGGATGAGATCAATCAGGTTTGGACGAATTTGATTCAAAATGCCATTCAGGCAATGAACCAGGAAGGTACATTAATTATTAGTACGAATTATATCAAGAATAAAAATATGGTTTCAGTCAGTTTTAAAGACAACGGAGTCGGTATCGCTCCCGACATTAAAGACAAGATATTCGATCCTTTCTTTACAACGAAAAAACAAGGTGAAGGCAGTGGTTTAGGTCTTGATATAGTAAAAAAAATAATTGACAAGCATAATGGATCCATTGAAGTTGAAAGTGAATTGAATGAGGGAGCAAATTTTATTATATTTATTCCGGTTGAATAATGTCTGGAGAAAGAAAAGCAATAATCTGCATTGACGACGAAACTATCATTCTTGATAGCCTGCGCGAACAACTTGAAAATAGTTTTGGAGAAGATTATATCTATGAAATTGCTGAAAGTGCAGAAGAAGCATTTGAAATTGTTGATGAATTGGAAGAAGATGAAATAGAAATTGCTATTATTGTATGCGATTGGCTAATGCCTGGAATAAAAGGTGACAAATTTCTATTGCAAATGGATTTAAAATACCCCAGGGTAGTAAAAATATTACTTACGGGACAAGCAGATCAAAATTCCATTGATACTTTAGAAGAACTGGCTGATCATTTTACATTGATCCCAAAGCCCTGGAGTAAAGATGAGCTGGTTCGGGTAATTAAATCAGAATTAAACAGAAATGAGTAATCAAGTTGTATTATGCATCGACGATGAATCAATTGTATTGGAATCATTAAAAGAACAAATTCAACAAGAGTTCGTCGGTGAATTACAAGTAGAAATTGCAGAAAGCGGAGACGAAGCACTGGAAATTTTTGATGAACTGGTAGAGGATGGATATGAAATTCCCGTAGTAGTCGCAGATTTTATAATGCCCGGAATGAAAGGAGATACCCTGCTTGAAAAAATTCATAATACAAAACCCGAAGCAAAAACAATACTTCTTACCGGACAAGCAAGTCTTGAAGGTGTTAGTAATGCGGTTAATAAAGCAGATCTCTATCGTTTCATAGCAAAACCATGGGAAAAGCAGGATTTGATTTTAACGATTAAAGAAGCATTGAAAAGTTATGAGCAGGAGAAAACTATTTTTATTCAGAATGAAGAGTTAAAGGAGTTAAATACAAACCTGGAAAAAAAGGTAGAACAAAGAACACAGGAATTGAAAGAATTGAATGCCACAAAAGACAAATTCTTTTCAATCATCGCACATGACCTTAAAAATCCATTCAACACCCTGATGGGATTTACTGAACTGTTGCTTGAAAACTTATCGGATTATAACGAAGAAAAGTTAAAAGAATTTATAGGTATCCTGCATGATACATCAAGGCATAGTTATGCTTTATTGGAAAATCTTCTGGAATGGTCAAGATCGCAAACCGGCCGATTGGAAATGGCTCCGGAAAAAATAAGGCTTCACTCTATTTTTAATGAAAATATCGATCTGCTTTCTAACAATGCCAGCAAAAAACACATTCAACTTACTAATTCCATCGATCCTGACGCTGAAGCATTTGCTGACTCAAATATGATCAGCACCGTTATCAGAAATTTGATATCCAATGCCATTAAGTATACCAAAAAAAATGGAAGTATAACCGGCTCGTCTAAAATTGCAGGAGACACGATTGAAATTTCCGTTACTGATAACGGTATTGGTATTGCTCCTGAGAATATTGAAAAACTTTTTAAAATAGACGTGAATTACTCTACAAAAGGTACAGCCGAAGAAACGGGTACAGGACTGGGATTGATCCTTTGCAGGGAGTTTGTCAATAAGAATGGTGGAAAGATATGGGTAGAAAGTGAATACGGAAAAGGCAGTTGCTTTCAATTCACACTTCCCATCAATCCATAGAATGGATAGTGAACTTCTACATAATGATACTTTTGAACAGGCACTTGCTGATTATTTCTATCTCATTGATAAGAATTATCCTGAAAAGGGGGCTTTGAAACTGGTCGGTGACCGTTACCGGTTAATCAGAGAATTCCGGACAATATTGTATCGTGGTGTAAGCTCCAAAGCAAATTCAATGCAGAGAGCACGGCGATTGGTTAACATCCCGGAGAATAAATTAATCATTGATGGGTATAATGTTCTGCTGACATTATTGAATTACAGATTAGGGCACTTTGTATTTATTTGTACAGACTCAATCTGCAGAGATGCCGGAGCTTTGTTCGGCAAAATCCCAAGGGAAAAATTTTTTACCGATTGCCTGGTTATGCTCATTGAATATCTATGTGACTTTAAAGAAGTTCATTTTGAAATTTACCTTGATTCTCCCGTAACTTTCAGTACAGAGCATAAATATCAAATGGAAGAACTCATAAATAACCGTAAACTTCAAGGAAATGTTAACGTGGTGCACTCAGCCGATATTGCTTTAGAAAAACATTCCGATGGGATTCTTGCTACTTCTGATTCAGCCATTATTGATCATTGCCCGAACAATATTATTGATATTCCACGCTACATTATAGAAAAACAATACAAATCTGAAATATTCAATTTGAACGATAAATTGAATTCTATTCTGAAGAAGTACGAATAAGTTTCTTCCTTTTTCGGTTCCTTGTTTTTGAGGGTGGAACAGGATCGTAACCGTGTGTTCCCCAGGGATGACATCGTAAAACCCTACCAATAGCAAGATACAATCCTTTGAACACTCCGTGAACACGAAGCGCTTCTATTGCATACTGGGAACAGGTAGGAACATGCCTGCAACTTACCGGTGTAAACGGACTTATTGTATACTGATAGATCTTTATAGGTACAATCAGAATTGTTACAACAATTTTTCTTATTGCCAACAAAAACTTATTCACCTGAATATTCAACAAAATTTCTTTCCGTTTCAAATAAAATAACCTTCAGATCCAAAGCCGAAGAAATACTCTTTCTCAAAATCTGCCATGTTATTATAGCAATATTTTCGGCTGTGGGATTTAAAGTGCCAAATTCTCCCACATCAAGATTTAAATTTTGATGATCAAACTTCTTAATAATTTTTTCTCTGATGATTTGCTTCAGAATTTTTGTATCAATCACATACCCTGTTTTCGGATCTACCTCCCCGGAAACCTTTACTATAAGGTCGTAATTATGACCGTGATAATTTGGTAAATTGCATTTCCCGAATACTTCGGAATTTTTTTCATCACTCCATTCAGAGTTGAAAAGTCGATGCGCTGCATTGAAATGTTCTTTCCTGCAAACAGTAACTTTCATTTTTTTCCGGTATTATTTCAATAAATTCTTATCCCCTCATACAACACAACACGCAAGTTAATGAATTGTTATGTATTTGCTATGGAACTCTTCCGGATCATACCACCAGGAAAATTATATTAGCGTATAAAACTTCACTGTATATTGCTCATACAAAAGGATTCAGGAAAAAATGATCGTTCGTTCAAACATTCAGTATCCAATATTGTCAGAAGATTCTAATGTTACCGGATCCATTACAGAATGTTATTTTGAGATTTATGAAGAAAATACGGTATTGATAAATAACTATAATTTTTAGGCTACTTGATGTAATAATTCTTACTTTTTATAATTGTTCACAAAGTCCTCAATACGTGTCAGCGGCTTACCGAGTCATTCATTTGCTTCAGTCGGGTCACCTTCCTCAGCATGAGTTTCGAAATAATACTCCTTGACTAATGATTAAATGCCAATTTATAAATGAATTGAACCAAGTATGTCTGGAATTTTATGGATTTATTCAGAGAATTACACTAATTCCAACCTCAATACCTATTTCATGGTCAAGCGTTCTATAATCATCATCCATGTCTGTATAAGACAACCTTGTGAACCCGTATTTTAATAATGCATCTATTGATACCTTATCATTAATAAAATACGCAACCCCTCCGCCAAGGCCAAACATAACTCCCACTCTATTATTTGTTTCAACGTCTCCATCATCAACAGTTTTATATCCATGGAATCCAAATCCAAAGAAAGCTTCAGCAACCGGCCGGAAATCACCCTCCAGAAAATAGTACCTTGCAAACGGGATAAAATCAATACCTGAAGATATAGCCTTATAATCATCGTATTTGTTCCTGGATACACTGATCGGCAGAGAAGCTCCTACAACAAGGTTGTCAATGACAAATATTCCTCCCTTGGGACTAAGGTTGAAGCTGATAAATTTCGTGGGGTCGCCTTCATAATCGTTTGTTTTAGCTTTGCTGGATCCTCCACCCATGCTAAAATTTGAAGATCCCCCGATTAAAAAGTTCCCCTGTTCTGTCTGAGCAATTGCGATAGTAGTCAAAGCAGTTAAAATTACTATACCAAGAAATTTTTTAAGTGTTTCCATTTTCAATTGATTTTTTAATTTGATTAAACTTAGATATAAGAAGAACATGACCATCCGCAGGAATTAACACCTTGTCTGATGCTTTTCCTATGTACAATATTAAGAAAAAAAGTATAGTTATAGCATTTCAGGATACAAATGATGAAAAACCAAAACCTGCAAATCTGATACAGAACTCACACGTCAAACAAAAATCTTATATTTAAACCTGGTAAAATCTATACGAAAAATGATCAGGCATATTATGTTGAGAAGTGAATTTTTATGCTTCCTTATTGCGGTTTCAGCGTTGTTCTTTTGCGCTTCCTGTAGCCAAAAAGAGACCACAGCACCCGAGCACCCGGTTTTTCTCAGAGGCATGCAGGCCAACTGGAATGAGCGAATGAAGCAGGAAGGTTCACACGCACTGGCAGCTTCTCCGGAAAATTCATGGTTTACACTGGATGATATCCTGAAAATGAAAAATGCCGGCGGCAATTGTCTGGAAATACACCAGCTGGGGCTACCTGATCTGATGCCTGAAAGAAATGCACCGAATGAAGAATTTTTTACCGATTGGATTGATGTGTGGGTAAACTGGTGCACACAAAATCAGATGTATTGCATTTTAACCGTAACCGGTTTCAGCGCTCACGCCGACTGGGCTATCTACCTTAGTCTGGATTCCTGGTTATGGGATGATCTATATCCTGATCCGGTAAGCAAACCGGAATATGATGCCATTATACGTGATTTTTTTGACCTCAATGTTGCTTCTCAGGATATAAACCGTGCTGCTTTTGTTAATTTATGGAAATACATTGCCAGCAGGTATAGGGACAATCCCAATGTGCTATTCAGCATAATGAATGAACCATTTTGCCAGGTTGAAATACCAGACGAAAATATCGCAAAGAATCTGGGAATGAGCTATAGTATGTTCATGGAAGAAATTGTAGATGCGATAAGATCGACAGGAGCCAATCAAATCATACTACTGGACATGCCCTTCCTGTGGGATTCTTACTGGCAACCAACTGTTCAACCGGTCAACAGGGACAACATTGTATGGGAAACACATGCCTATGTTGCTCCTTGGGGATCACCAACATTGGATGAATGGAAAAATAAAATAGATCTTGATGTTCAAAAAATTGTAGTTGAGTTTCAAAAACCTTTGTTTGTTGGAGAATATGGGATTGCTCCGGTTTCTGAGATCCATACTACTTATGCATCAAGCTGGAAATCGATCATTGAGGAGCAGATTGCTTATTTGGACAGCCTGAATCTGTTTGGAAGACAATACCATTGCTGGGATGATATGAATGGAGAATATGCCAATTGGGAAGGAAGTTCTGATCTGACTCCCGACGAATCTGAATGGATCATTCAAACCGTATTGCAGGAAAATTAAGACAGTTGTTTTCTATTCCATCCACAAATTGCAACTTACCGGATAGTGATCGGATAAATCAATCCTGTGGGTCTGATAATCTGCAGAATGTATGTTCCTGCTGTGAAAAATAAAATCAATACGAAAAGAAGGAAAATTTCCACGGTAGGTATTCCCGATTCCTTTGCCTGATTTTATAAACGCATCGTTAAGATTGCCTTTGATTTTCTGATAGGTGTAGGAAACAGGTGTGTCATTAAAATCACCGCACACAATAACAGGGTACGGCGATTGTCTGATATGATTGCTTAGCACATCTACCTGCTCTGCCCTTTTTATAAATGCATGTTTTAATCTTCCTGAAATATCTTTTATTTCATCAACCCGGTTAGCATTGAATCGAAATACCAGGCTATCAACAAAATTATAGTCGTTTTTTTTCAGACTTATGGATTGCAAATGCGCATTGTAAATCCTGATTGTATCTTCGTAAATAACAAGGTCTGAATACAAACAAGAATTGTTTGAATTATTAAATTTCAAAATCCCTTTTTTTATTATAGGAAATCTGCTATAAGTTGCCAGACCGTAATTTGAGGTCGCCGTTGGTCTGTAAGTGTATGATATATGTTTATAGGGCATCCTGCAAAGTACACTATCGATATATTCTTCACTTTGCTCTTTATATGCATTCTCTGTATAAAATTCCTGTAAACAGAGAATCTCAGTGCTTTGTTCATGAACAAACAACAGCACACTGTCAAGTAATGAAATTTCTTCTTTTAGTATAAACCGGTTAAACACTCTCACATTATACGACAACAATCTAACAACCTCCCCGGATTCCGAAGATTTGTTAAAAACCCTTATCTGAAGGTATCTGCCAACATTCGCCCAGCCTGCAAGAATAACAATCAGCGATATCAGAACAAATATCTTCTTTTTCCAGCTCCAAAATATGATACATCCGATATTCAGTAAAAGCAATACAGGATATGCCAAACCAAAAAATGCAATCTGCCAGATACGGGATGGATTTATAAAATTGGCCATATATGCTATAAGAAGAGCTACAGCCAAAAGGAGATTTATCCAGAGGAGAATTTTTTTAATGTATTTCTTTAATTTCAATTTACCCTAACCTTTATTACCCATTTT
>CAYORG010000023.1:0-50460 GCA_964406315.1 uncultured Bacteroidales bacterium
CTTATCTATATTCTTTTCAACTGCAAAAGCACCAATAAATCGATTTCTTTTCATATTGCTCCTCCATATGCTCAGTTGCTAACAACTAAATAGATCGCAATATTGCAGTCTATCACTCGTTAGACTTTTGTTAAACTAATTAATATTCAATTAATTATTAAAAAATTGATTGCAAAAATACTGCAATAACATATTTTATAATCTTGTAACAAGATAAAAAAAAAATAATAAATCCAAGGTCATTGGATCAGGTACGAGAAAAAATAAGAACAAAACATTACAGTATTAGGACAAAAAAACCTATACATATTGGATTAAACAATACATTTATTACCATAACAAGGCTCCATGTTGAAATGGGAAGCGATGAGATAAATAAATGACGCAACCATAGTTACATCCGATTCATCTTCTTGAAAACAAGATAGTACTGTAACCCGATTGTTAATTTTAACCCGTTATCCAATTGTGAAAACACCTTTATGCACATTGATTTTAATCCTGTTTCTAACCGGATGCAATGAAAACGACACCCTCAATGAAACTGATATACTTCCCAATGATGTTTATATGGGGAGTTACCATTATCAGGGAATTGATTACTGGTCTGAAATAATCATCAGTGACGATACATACAATGAAAGACCTTCCGGTGGATATTATTATCAAAAACCTTACAATTGTTTAACTGCCGGCACTTATTCTGTTTATGGTAATAAACTGACCTTTACCCTGGATGTTTATCCATTTTTTGAAAATCCTTCCGAGCCATGTAATCCTGATGTTTTATTGCCCGGCGAATATCAAATAAATTCTATCAGCAGCGATTCTCTTATTTTCGAAAGAGGAACAGGAGACAACCGGATAGTATATTATATGAAAAGATTGTTTGTTGATAATTAGCCGGTTTATATACAATAATTATTGCTGACAATTGTTATAACCTGGCTGTTTGTACTAATAATAAAATAGTTACTTTTGTTCATCATGCAATCGGTCACCAGGACAATGATATGTAAAAACAAACCTTGACTCATTGACCAATCATGATAGCAATGGATTGTAATAACTCTTTGATGCGATCCCTGGAAATCCTTTAATCGTTATTGAAACGGGAATAATGATAAAGTATTTATCTCCTCTAAAACGTAAAGACTTATTATTGCTGATCGGATTCATTATCGTTGGATTCGGCTGGCTTTTAGCAGATCAATTTTTTTTACCCGAAACCTATCAGCGCTTTATTGCTTTTATTATTTTGATTTTTCTGCTGTATTATTTTCAATTTGCCATAAACAAACCCATTCATGTGTTCTATTATGCAAACTCGATAGCAACAATAACCGTATCGTTCATTATTATTGTCAGTTTGATAATGCATGTTATTGTTCACAATGATTTAACTTATAAGTCTGTTCTGATTTGGATGATTACCGCAATATTGCCTTATTTAACAGGATTTGCCTATATGAAGACAAGGGAAAAAACGTGCATACGCAATAACTGCAGAAGTGAACCTGGCCAATGAAAGTCCAATTTCTTTGCTGAAATCGTTTGTCTCTATTCGCAATAACTACTATACAATATGGCACCAACAAAAACATATGAGAATTTCCCGATTGGAACGGTAATACTGTCCAATTTTTTTTCACTGGCCATATACGGACTTGGTTTTCTGATCATCTTCCGGTTAGGATTGGTCTTCGCACTTGTCTATTTACTTTATATCTTGCTGTTTGAATTCAGACTGATAAGATATCATTGTACCAATTGTTTTTATTGGGGCAAGACCTGCGGATTCGGAAAGGGCAGGCTCAGCTCATTGTTATTTAAAAAAGGAGATAGTTCAAAATTCTGCCAAAAAGAAATGACCTGGAAAGATATGATCCCTGATCTGCTGATCTCCCTGGTACCATTTGTCATAGGGATTGTTCTGTTGATCCTGAAATTCGATTTTATTTTGTTGTCCGCCCTGGTATTGCTACTGTTATTAACAACATTCGGCAATGGTTTTATCCGTGGAACAATGACCTGCAAATATTGCAGACAGAGAGATCTGGGTTGTCCGGCAGATGCGTTATTCAATAAAGACAGATGAAAAATAATTAACTGCAATTAATATTAAGTTTAAAATAATTGTCGGGACAACGACCAATTTTCATTAAACCTGGCTCTGCAGCAGGTATTGAAAACTTCTCTTGATTAGCTACAGATAAGATTATCGTTTTAAATAATTAAATTGCGTTTATTAAAATATACAGCCATGAAATCAACCAAACTAATAGCTTTATTGCTCATAGTATTAAATACTGTTTATTGTCAGGAAATAATACCTCCCGACAGCAAATTGACACAAGGAGAAATTGAAAACAAATCCATCAGCGAATTGTGGTTGCTGAGAAATTCAATATTTGCAAAACACGGAAGAACTTTTAAAACATACGAATTGCATGCATTCTTCATGAAGCAGCCATGGTACAAACCAAATGAAAATTACAAACAATCAGATCTGACACCAACCGATGTGTACAATATTGATTTGCTGGTCAACCAGGAAAACCAATTGCGTAAAAATGATTATTCCGGGACCGGAGAAACCAGGCAGGTCAATTTTAAAAGTGTTTATAATAGTTATCAGTATCCGGATTTCAATGATCTTGAAAAAGAAAAGTTAAGCAAAAACGGCTTTGTCGTTGTTCCGACCAATAATGATCAATTGTTTCACATCTATGAGAACAATGACTATTTGGGAGTTCCAAGTTTTATTACGGTCGATGCCGTTCTCCAGTTGTATCATTTGTATTTTGATATGACGCTAAGGAATATAGAAACCAAGTATTTGTCTTCAAAACTTGAAGTACTGCTTGATCAATTAATTAATGAACTGGTACTGCTTCAAAATCAAACGCAAAATAAGAATATTCAGTCTACCATCGATTTTAACCTGGCTTATCTTGGCGTAAGTCAGTATTTTATAAAGGGTGGAGATGTTGAATTAAAAGGCAATTTAAAAGAACTGGCAAAACAGGAGATTGAAAACTGTAAGAACCATGTCCCGTGGAAAGAATCAATACTTTTAGAGCGAATGTTAGATTACAGCCAATATATACCAAGAGGACATTACACAAGAAGCGAGGAATTGAAAAGATATTTTTTGGCCATGATGTGGCTTGGTAATGCAGGAATAAATGTTGATAATGAAAGAAATACATTAGGTAGTATTTTAATAACTAACATTCTGTTTAACAAAACCTATCAAAATCAACCTTTAATAGAACTCTGGAGAGATATTTATGAGCCGACTGTTTTTTATGTTGGTCTGTCAGACGATACGGGACCGATAGAAATAAAAAGGGCGATGGATGAAATCTTTCCGTCAGCAGCGAAGATAGAAGAATATGACAACCCGGAAAAGTTAACAGAACTCTCTGATAATCTGCCCTCTGAAAAAATTTCCGGTCATGGCACATGGGGAGGACAAAATAAACAGTTCAGACTGATGGGACAAAGGTTTATCCCCGATTCCTATATATTTCACCGGTTGACAAATGAAAAAAGGAGAATGCCCAATAGCCTGGATATTATGGCAGGATTTGGGAATGAAAAAGCATACGATTTCATGATGAATGATTTTAAATCTTCATGGAAAGATATGCCAGCTTATCCGGATTCTCTCAAAGCAATCATGAGGGAGGACAACCAACGGACCGAATCGGAATGGAAACAGAACTTATACTATCACTGGCTATATAATCTAAAAGCACTTTTTGAGATTCAAAACAAAGGTGATCTGCAATTTTTCATGACAACCGACGGATGGGATGTAAAAACACTGAATACTACCCTGGCAAGCTGGGCTGAATTAAGACACAATACCATACTATATGCAAAACAGAGCGTTGTAGCAGAATGTGGAGGTGACGGCGATGAAGTGAAAGTTTGGATTCCCGAACCTCCCAAAGGGTATGTGGAACCCAATATTGAGTTTTATGAAAGGATGTTATCGCTGATGAATTATACCATAAATGGTTTGACAGAGCGAAAAATGCTCGACAACAGAGTTAAATATATAGGAACTGAATTTATTGATCTATTGAGTTTTCTGAAAAAAGTATCGGAAAAGGAAATCGGAAAAGAAAATTTAAGCCTTGAAGAATACAGCCAGATCCAAAAAATAGGTTCATTGCTGGATAACCTTACATTGAGGGTGTTGACTGATAACGCTGCGGATTGGTGGGAGGTAGACGGGCCTGATAAACATATGCCGGTGATCGCCGATGTACATACTGCTGATTATGATGCACTGGAAGTTGGTGTTGGTAAAGCACATGAAATTTATGTTATCGCTGAGATAGAAGGCAAATTAAAACTCACCAGAGGAGCTATATTTTCATTCTACGAATTTTCATGGCCAGCTTCTGACAGGTTAACAGATGAACAATGGCAGGAAATGTTACAAAAGGGTACAGCTCCTGAACAACCGGCGTGGATAAATTATAAATCGAATGAAAAATCCGGTAAAAAGCTGAAGCCTTTGTATAAGCCTGACATACCTGATATTCCTGATTCATCAACCGAACCAGGCTGGAAAACAATTTACTATGATACGGGGTGTTAAATACGGCTTACTCCTAATATTTCTTCATTTTTCTATTCATCATTCCATTGCGCAAGTCAGTTTTTGTGCTGTGGGTGATGTCCTTCTGGACAGAGGCGTGCGTAAGGTTATTGATGAAAACAGTATTACATATCCTTTTGAAAAGATAAAATCCTGTATTTCTCAAAACGACCTTGCCTTTTTTAATCTCGAATGCCCTGTTGCTGGCAGTACGGATGGCTATCCAATGAATAAAAGATATTCTTTCAGAGCTGAACCAGAATACATTGAAGGAATAAAATATGCCGGCTTTACTATCGCTTCCGTAGCCAATAACCACACCATTGACTATGGCAAAAGCGGATTTTTAAAAACCATTGAACTATTGAATACGGATTCGATTTTCACCGTAGGAGGCGGCAAAAACCAGCAGGAAGCATTTAAACCCCTGTTGATTGAAAAAAACGGCGAGACTTTTGCTTTTTTTGGAATGCTGGAGTTTTTGCTCGAAGGAACAACTTTCAATGAAAATAAACCCTATCCGGCATTCGGGCAGATTGACAGATTATGTAAGATAATTCAGGAATACAATGACATAATTGACAATATTATTGTCTCGTTTCACTGGGGAAAAGAAAATGATATCTACCCTACTTCAAGACAAACAGAATATGCCCATAAGGTAATTGATGCAGGAGCTGACCTGGTATTGGGCCATCATCCGCATGTCATTCAGGGTATAGAGACCTATCGAAATAAGCTTATTCTGTACAGCCTTGGAAATTTTGTTTTTGATCATTCAGAAGAACTGCAAAAACAAAGTGTGATTTTTCAATGCAAATTTAAAGACGGAAATATTCTAAGACCTGAGCTTATCCCCGTTTATATAAAAAATAACCGGCCTGAACCGGCAACAAAGCAAATCGCAATGGAAATATTCGAACACCTGACCGAAATATCAGATACTTTGAATACAGGGTTTAGCTTTCATGAAGAAGTGATTCAGATCAACTATGAAGTTGAAAATCCAATCAAAGAGACACAGTTCAATGAATTGGTATTTCATGTGTTTAAAAACAGAATATCAGTATATGATGATCAGGGGTATCATTGTTCATACGACCTTCCTGATACGAACTATACGATCAAAGATGCATGTGTTTATAGTGAAGACAGCACGGTATTTTTTTATACCATCGTATGTAATAAATCAACAAATAAATCGAGAATTGGCATTTTTCCATACTCCCCGGGCAAACGTGAGTTTTTAAAACCCTCATTGGATAGCCATGATGATTATCATCCATGGAAAATTGAACTATGCGATGTGGATAAGGACGATAATCCTGAAATAATCCTGGGCGTCAATAAATCAACAAGGTATTCCGACAATAAAGAGAACAGAATTTTTGTTTTTAACAGGGAAAAGAATTACATATTCCCAAAATGGCTGGGTTCAAAGCTTGGAAATCCAATTGTAGATTTTAAAGTTGATAAACACACTTCTCAATTGATATTGTTGGAAGAATCAAAAGAGAGTTCAATAAAGAAAGCTGTATCATACATATGGAATGGATTTGGATTTGACTATGATAAAATACTCTTTGATATAGAAAATCTTAACAATTTAGAAATTCAATTTCAATTGTCTGATTACAATTTTAAAACAATATTATGATTTAATCCTCTACCACCCCTGCCAGAGGAAACTTAAAAAAATCAGAATGTTATCTTGTAAATGGAAAACGATTTTTCATATCAGGTTATGTCGGGGGCTGAATATGTGTCTTTTATCTTTTGAAAACAATTATTGTTTACCCGTCAACTTAATCCGGGATGATCACTATTTCTCCCCAAAGCAATACAGATACCCGTCGACCGAAGCAACATAGAGTTTACCATTCCATACAACAGGAGTGGCATCAATCCGGATGCCTTCTATTTTATCCAGCAATCTGAACTCATAGTCAGAAGTATACTCATACAAATACAAACCGGAATCAAGCGGAACGACCAACCTGTCATCTGTAAAAATGGGAGTGGATATAGTTCCTCCGGTTTCTTCTCTGAACACAACACGCGGGGAGGAATATTCCTGTTTGTTATCCGGCCCCAAAACAAATTTATCGGGATCCAATGCTTTATGATCCACAACCACCAGGTAACCATCTACTCCGACAAATGCTGCCAGGTTGCTTTTTGACCCACTATGATACCTGTCGTTAACAGCCACCGAACCTATTACACCTCCTTCCCAATGAAACCACGTGGTATCTTCCACAGGATAATACCAGACAACACAATCGTCAGGCTCTTTTGAAGGATCAAGCTTGAAGACACCTCCCATTCCTTCAATGTATTGCTTTTCAACGGGGATGAGCAAACAACTATCAGAGGTTACTACCGGAGATCCGTTCAGGTCAGCTCCTATCTCAAAGATCCAGTCAACGATGCCTTTGCCTGTATTATAGCCATACACCCTGCCGGATCCTGAAGTCGTATATACTCTTCCATCAAAAAAACAGGGAGAGGATTCCGATTCTATGTTTTTGCCATGCCGCAGGGTATCTTCAGGAAGAAAAAAAGGAATTTCTTTATATATTTTTGGCTGCATCATCCCATCCCGCATTTCGATGTTTTCAGGATCAGGAGAAAAAACAGTGAACAGTCCGTTTTCAAGAGCAAGGTATGCCGTATCGCCAATTACCAGTGCTGACCCATCGACATCTCTTGAATAACTGATGGTTCTTTTTACATTCAGTCTCCACAACTCCGTTCCATTGTGATAAGCTATTCCTCTTAGTGAGGGACAGTATTTGCTGTGGATCGAATTCTTTACTCCTCTCCTGCTTCCCTGGATGATAATATATTTATTTTCCGAACTTCCTGGTTGTGAATTCTCCCAAATCGCTCCGGTTCCTTTAATAATGTCGTCAAACCGGTATTCCCAGACAATTTCCCCGGTTTCAGCATGTATTTTTTTCAGGTTGTAATCAAAAGCCCCCTGAATCAGGAATAATTCACCGTTTTCTTCAACAACCAGGGGCTGACCTGTCCATCCCGCTCCCTTCCAGACTTTTTGGGGATTCCCGTAAGCCGGACTAATCCCTTCGCCCAGGTATACTCTCCAAATGGTATCGAGTCTGGACGGAGCTTCATTTCCATAAAAATTCCTCTGCTCATCTCCAAGATAAGTTCCAATGTGAACAGAAATAGAATCACCCGGCTGAGCAAAAACAATCAATACAGTATTCAATAGAAAAGCATATATCCACCAAAATTGCCTCATAGACTATTCATGTCTTGTATCAGTGACAACTTCACGGGTTAAAAATACAATTAAAAAAAATCCCGCAGTAGAGCGGGACTTATTATAATCCTGATTTTTGATCATGTATTTGCTAAAACCTGTAAGCTAAAGTTAATAACAATGAGGTATTTGATAGTCCATATCTGAAACCGGAACTTTCAGTCTTTACTTCATCACCTTCATTAACATAATAGATTTTCTCCTTTAATTCACCGGAGTAATAGGTCAGGTAGGGCATTAATTCAGCGCCAAGAATTAGGTTCTTATTAATTATATAATTCAATCCCAGAACCAGGTTAATTCCAGGTTCATATCTTGTCTCCTGGTTCATTCGATCTTCATTTTCTATTGATTTGTCATCCATATCTAATTTTGAATACGAATAACTGAAGGATAAGTCCAGTCCAATCCGAAATTCAAAGTTATCGAGAATTTCTTTTCTGTATTCTCTACCAGCTTTAATAGTAAATCCGATACTTGAACGATTAATATCAAGACTATCGTCAGATTCAGAAGTACTATGATTGCCATTAAATAATAAGGTATTAAATCTCCATAAAGATTTATCAGTGCCAGTTTTATAGGTTAATCCGAAGTTGTCGAAATTACTAAATGCCATTCCAACTTCATTTTGTTTGGTTTTTTCCTGTGCTATGATACATAAAGGCATAACAAAGGCCATAAAAATCATGAATGATCTTTTCATTTTTTTTGAATTTAGATGAATAAATTGTATTGATAACAGGACGCCCGATTGGATCAAATCAAGTATCGTGCCACAAGTTGATATAACCTTTCAGACATATAAACATGATCTATTCATCTCCTTCTACCCAAACCTCTTCCGCCTAAAAATCCCCAGCCACCGCTACCGATCAGGAATCCCAGTCCGTACCATGCTCCATTGTTATTGGGTGCATAAATTGTTACATCATCCCTGAATAACGATCCCACCAGATCGACCGGGGCGATGATCCCATGCCACAGACCACTCCAGAATCCATAGGTACGGCCATCCAGGCATGCTTTTACACTCTCGTTATTTGAACAGGCAGCAAAAAGCAACACAACCAGAAGTACAACTGCTAATCGCCCTATCCATTTTCTTTTCATTACAACTTTCATATGTTTTTGAATTAGATAGTTTAACCGTTTTCCTTCTCCACATCATCCTTTCTGCGCAATTGATTTCCAAGGGGACCCCAAATGAATAGCAAATGAAATGCTATGCCACCAAGAAGTACATTATACATCGGATTTCTATAGGGAGTGCCTTTCAGTATAACCGAGGAGGCGATCAGTACGGCACCCCATACAAGGGCACTGGCCAAGATAAAATAAGCTGTTTTGTTTTTGTTCATAGCAAATTGGTTCTGATTAAACAAATATGTTAACCGTTCTGAATCTGACAGGAATGCAATTTAAAAAATAAATAGTAACCTTGGGTATGGACAACACATAACTCATCTGAATAAAACCTTATATGGCATTATTTGCTATTTGGAAATAAGTGATTTCCTGATAAGGTAATCTATCCATCTTTGAGGAAATCTCGCAAGAAAGGAGATCTTTGCATTCTTGTTGATGCTATATATTCTTTTCGGCTTTTTTGCCCTCAGTGCTTTCATTACCAGCCGGGCCACTTTCGAAGGTTCAATCGTTTTGCCTACTTCCTTTTGTGCCATACGGGTAAATTTTTCAAAGTACTCCCTGTAGACGCTGTCGTTATCCGGGATTTTTGCCGAGGCTACTTCATGCAACAAACCGGTATTTATGGCGCCCGGCCTGATAAGGATAAGATCAACATTGTACAGGCCGAGTTCCTGTCGCATGGCAATGCTGAAAGATTCGAGTGCTATCTTGGAGCTTGCATAGGGTTGGAAAAGTCCGGACAGACGCACATTGTCGCTGCTGATCTGAATGACTCTCCCCCTATTCTTGACAAGATCTTCAAGAAATGCCGATACAGTCAATACAGGGCCATAGGTATTGACCTTTATAATTCCATCCAATTGTGATTCGGTTGCTTCGGAAATCGGGAAAAACCTTGCAATACCTGCATTGTTGATGATGTATTTGATTCTGATTCCCAAGGTATGAATACTATCGCGGATTTCTTCAATTGATTTTTGTGAACTGACATCCATGAGCATGCCAACAACGGTTGGACTGTCTTTATACACATTCAGTATTTCTTTTTTATTGTCTGCAGCAACAATGCAATCAATATCGTTCAATTGCGCTGCCGCTTCAACGAGAGCATGCCCCAATCCCCCCAGGGCACCGGTAATAAGAATCCCTTTTTTCATTTGATAGTCTGTCCTGCTAAAAATAAATAGAGCCTCAATATAGTATTACTTTATAACTTATTGAAATTCCTACAGGAAATAAATCATTCTCAAACTTAACATTCATTTTTATTGTCAACTTCAAGAATCTTACACAGCACGGTATCTCCGTTTTTACGGACGATCATATCCTGAGAAAATGCCATGTCTGATAACAACAAAAAGAAAAAAAAGAATGGCAATACTTGTTTCATAGGCAAGTTGTAATAATTAACGGTAACGATAGTATACATAAAAATATCTGATAATGTTATATTGATATTTTCGTGTTTCCGTTTAATCCCAGGACCCTCGGACAATTTTTCCTGCATTCCCAGCATTTTTTAATTACATATCCCTTTTCAGTTTTGTAATTTGAAAACGGCCTGCAATCTTTCTGAATTACCGTATCGCCGGTTAAGGCATGCTGCGGACAGGAGTCAATGCATATCCGGCAACCTTTCGGACAAACTTCGTACCTGGCAAACGGGTCGGGTTCGAATTTTTCTTCGGTCAACAGAAGCTATACCACACAAATCGGCACCATGCTTAAATACAACTTCTTTTACGGTTTCCTTTGAAATCATATCTCTTTTTTTTGAGAAGTTCTTTCAAACAGAAATTGGGGTGTGCAAGATACAAAAGATTTGACAGTACTCAACCGGATATGATCATCGCAGGTAAATCATTCCAATTTGAAAGATTTTTTTCTGTTAAACAAGTGTTTAGGGAATCTCAAACAAGGTATTTATTCGGATTCGGAATGAACATTCAATTCCCCCTCAAAGAACAACTCTTCTTTAAGAACGAGGATATTATTTTCGGCAATTTTGCGCATAGAAAATATCATCTGATCTTCATTAATTTCCATTTGCCCTTCAGGTTCCGGCGGAAGACTTTCAATAAAAGTAATATAATACTCCAGTGCCTTCTGTTTTTCTTCCAGTTTATTCTGGTACAATGAGGCCATATAAAACAGGTATTCAGGCTTCGGATTGTATTTGTATGCCTGTTTGTATTCCGACAAGGCTTTTTGATCATTTCCAAGAATGCTGTAAACCGATTGTTTTTCAAAATGTATGGCTGATAAAACCTTCGGATCGGGTTGAGAAAGAGAGTCTGCCCTGTTAAAAAAATACAGCCCCTTTTCAGGCCGCATCGAATTCATAAATGCCTTTCCCAGACAAAAGCAGGTTTCTATGTCATTTGAATCCAGCCTGTATGCTCTCAATAAACAGTTTCTTGCATCAGAGAATGAATAGGTATTCAATTCACATATCCCCAGGTTTTTCATGATAAAACAAGCTGAATCGCCGGCTTCATACAACTGCCTGAAATAGTATCCCGCTTCTGAAAATTCTTTTTTGTTCAAATGCGAAATACCTATTAACTTAATAAACCGTTTGTTTGTTGAATCGCTGCTCAATATCAAATTGCATATCCCAATAGACTTGTCAAACTTTTTCTGCTTTAAATATATGTTGGCTATCCTGACAGCAGTTACCTGGTCTGATGAATCGGAATTGAATTTTCGGAGGTAATATTTTAATGCCAGATCCAGACTGTCAAGCTGGAAATAATTATCACCCAAATGCATCAACATCCAACTGTTGGTGCTATCTGTCCGGATCTTTTCTTCCAGAAAAGCAATTGCTATTTCGAAATTGTTCCTGAACTCATATACCTGTATTAGCTGCCTGAAAGATTCCGGATTGGACTGATGTTTTAATAACAGGCTTTCAGCTTCATGATACCTGCCTGCTTCAAAACAAATATCTGACAGTAATATTTCCAGTTTTTCATTGCCCGGGTACTTTTTCAGTCCTTCTTTTGTTATGTTTAATGCAGTATCTGAATTTCCTTCATTTTCTAACAGCAAAGCATACCAGTAAAAATCATCAGCTGTTACCAAGTTCTTTGCCGATTGCACAATGCTGTTAAAATCATTTTGCAGATACAATGTTTCATAATTTACCTGGGCGATTATGAATTTTCCTGTCAGAAGAAGGATAAAAGATAAAAATGTTAGTCTTTGCATAACTCAGATCACTTTAGCGCAGAGTACTTCCGGTTTATGTTTCAACAAATATGCCAAGTTTTTTTAAATGATCATGAGCCTCCTTCATAGTTTTGAATACGTGGATCTCCCAGTTAGTATCCGTCAATGCTTCAAGGTATTTATTAATCAAAGATGAATATTCCTGATTCCTGAAAACAATGATATGTTGTTTCTTAAGATGGTAAATAGAAGCTGCTTTATCCATTTTACCAATCAGTTGAGCTTCATGCACGGTGATCTGATGTGCTTTTACTCCGGTAAAATCGGCAAGCTCATATTGTAATGAGTCATACCGTTTATCTCCTACAAGTCTTCCCTGAGTTCTTATCAGGTCCTGAAAAGTAAGAATGTCTGAAAATCTGATATAGACACCATGCGCATGCCAGATGAGTTGGTAGGCCATAGGTAGATGAATTTGATGTAAGGTACTATTCGCAGACCAGGCATTTCCGAAAAAACCGGTGATCAGTAATCATTCAACCGCCTTCGGGTACCTGATTTAGTATAAATATACTAAAAAAAATGTATATCTGTTCACCAAAGGTTGTTAACAATCCTGTTCATTGGGTATTATTCGCACAATATCTCTCCGTAATTAATAACTACCCGAATCTGGTCAATACATTTTTCAGCCAGGATTCGTTAAAGCTACGTGTTAATCCATGAAATAACTGATTTGATATAAGGAACTGTAACGGTTTTGCTGCGAATTGTATACGGTTTCCATACGGGATGTTACGTAATCATCCCGTACATTTTGTCTTTCCCTGTCATTTTAATAAAGTAATTCAGCCGGGTTTTGAAAATTTCAGGCCTGCTGCGCGCAGCATTTATCCATCCCACACGTACGCGTTTATAATGTTGCGGAAACCGATTGAAGTTTTTCCACACGATATCATCCTTTTGTATGGCCTTTAGAATATCTTTCGGAATATCAAATGATCCGAATAAGGAATCATGATCTCCCGTGTTCGCTCCTTCCCCCAGGTGATGGTTAATACTCTCTATTCCTGCGGGCGTCATCCTGCCTGCTTTCACCATTTGCCTTATCCGTTCCTTATTTGCTTCGGACAACTGACTTTTTTCCCTTCGTGGTGAAAATCTTTGTACGTAGCAATATTCATCAACTGCTTTCACAGTACTGTCAATCCAGCCAAAGCATAAAGCTTCTTCGACTGCATCATTATAAGGAATGCGGGGTTTACCACTACCTTTCTTGTAATAGATCAGCCAAATTTCCTTTGCACTGGCATGGTATTTTTCTAACCAGTTTCTCCACTCTACTCTGTTTTTAACATATATCTTTTCCGTAATTTCCATGGAGTAAGAATTTTTATTCAGATCATCTCCGGGCACAGACTGATCATCTGCTAAAACATTCTTAGCAGCAGCTCTTTCATCTCCTTATAATCAGTAGCTACAGGAAAATCAGGGTAATCATCCATGACGTTTTGGGGAGGTTTGTAAAGAAATGCCTTATCGGCTTCCTCAAGCATAGTTACATCGTTGTAAGAATCACCAAAGGCTATCACCGTATATGCCAGACTCTTTAAAGCCTTTACCACCTGCCTTTTCGGATCTTTCTGCCGAAGTTTGTACCCGACAATCCGGTTGTTTTCATCAACCTCGAGTGAATGGCAGAATAAGGTTGGATAATCAAGCTGTCGTATCAGTGGATCAGCAAACTCAACAAATGTGTCAGATACGACTATTAATCTTGAAACGGATTTTATCCAGTGAATCATATCCAACGCTCCCTCCAGTGGTTTCAGTGTACCTATTACTTCCTGGATATCTTTAAGTTTCAGGTTGTGTTCGTCGAGAATTTTCAAACGATAGGTCATTAGTTCATCATAATCTTTGATATCGCGCGTAGTAAGTTTCAGTGCATCTATTCCTGTTCTTCTTGCTACATTAATCCATACTTCGGGAACCCAAACACCTTCAAGGTCGCAACATACAATATGCATATAATAGTCAGTAAGTGTGATTAATAATTCGATTTCAGGTATTGTCTGAAAATATCGTAATTGTTTTTGAGTTTAACAAATTGTTCTTCTTTTTCTTCCAGTCCAACCATACTTTCAGGCAATTCCGGATCAAAACCCAGGATGTCCTGAATTTCCGCAGGAAATTTCGCCGGATGAGCTGTCTCAAGGCATACGGCAACCTGTTCTGCTGTATGATCTTCAGGAACAAAATCGAAATAATGACGAAGGCCTGCCCACCCAACAGATCCATGGGGCTCAAGAAGCACACCATGTCTGTCATATACCATTTTTAAAGTATCAAGGGTTTCTTTATCATCAATACTTACTGTAAACATATCCCCTTTCATGGCTTCCATGTCAGGAGACCTGATCACTTCGCCTTTCTCATTCATCACTCCTCCGTAAAGTGCTACAATACGCGCCATATTGCTCGGATGACCCACATTCATTGCACTTGAAATACAATTCAGGGAAGGAACAATGGTTTTGTAATTTCCGGTTAAAAAATACTCGGGTACTTCATCGTTCTTGTTTGTAGCTACCACGAATTTTTTCACGGGAAGACCCATTTTATATGCTATAAGACCACCCATGAGATCACCAAAATTACCCGATGGCACAGAAAAAAGTATTTTTTCTTCTTTGGCAATATCACACAAACGTGAGTAGGCATAGAAATAATATATACTTTGAGGTATAAGCCTTCCGATATTGATAGAATTTGCTGATGAAAGATTCAGAAATTTCAGTTCTGTATCATTAAAAGCTGTTTTTACAAGAGCCTGGCAATCGTCAAATTTGCCATCAATGGAAATGATCTGCACATTTTTATGAAGGGTGGTCATTTGCTTTCTTTGACGTTCAGTCACCTCAGTTTCCGGGAAAAGTACTACCACCCTGATATTGTCCAGACCATAGAACGCATTGGCAATTGCACTTCCCGTATCCCCTGATGTAGCAGTTAGAATAAGAAGATTATTATTTTCCTTTTTCAGAAAATATTGCATAAGACGCCCCATCATTCTTGCGGCAAAATCTTTAAAAGAAGCTGTTGGACCCTGATCGAGATGCATAATGTATTTTTTATCATATACATTTTCCAGTGGTACATCATAATTATATGCATCTTTGACCAGCTCAAGCAATTCGCTGTCTTCAATTTCTTCATGCAGATATTTCCGGGCAACCTGAAAAGCAATATCATAGTATGCCATGCTTTTAAAAGATCCCATCTCGCTGCTTGTAAATACCGGTATTGATTCTGGAATATACAATCCCCCATCGGGTGCAAGTCCTTTAAGGAGTGCTCTTTTAAAGTCTACCTTATTTGCTTTTAGATTTGTTGAGTAATACAATGTTTGCGACATTCATCAGCCTTTTTTCATTAACAACTCAAGATACTCATATTCCGAACTGCCAAAGTTATGAAATGATTCCAATTTCAAGTCGGCCATATCGTACTTTGTATCCTCCGTTTTGGAATCGTTCAACAATGCTACAACTTTCATTTTTGCAGCTTTTGCCGCTAATATTCCGTTTACAGAGTCTTCAAAAACAACACAATATCGGGGATTAATATTTAGTTTACGTGCCGTCGACAGGAAAATTCCGGGGTGAGGTTTTCCATTGGGTTCATCATCTCCTGAGAAAAGAAGATCGAAATACAAATCCAGCTGATGAATACGAACAACATGTTTTATCAGATGCATACTTGATGAGGATGCAACGGCCAACGGCAATCCTTTGCCTTTTAAAAATTTCAATGCATCAATTGCCCCGGGCATCATCTTTCCTTTTTCAAGAATAAGTTCTTCTGCCCTCGAATTTATCTGACTGGCCAGTTGATCAGGAGACATTCCTTTAAATTTCAAATTATTAAGCCAAAATTTTACTGCATCAAGTGTTTGCAATCCCCTGGCATCTATCAGTTTCCTCTCTGATATTTCCAGGCCGGATTTATTAAATACCTCGAGCTCCGCTTCTTTCCATAATGGTTCGGAATCCACAAGGGTCCCATCCATGTCAAAAATAACTCCCTGTATCAACATTTCACTTTTCGAATTTATATCATCATGAAATGATGGTTTTCATTCCACATATGTTCACAGAATTCTGTTTGCTGTATTATCAGGAATTTATCGTTTGATTTGAAATCCTTAACAAGCACTCCCGGTAGGAATTTCTCCGTTTACTTTTTTGATCAATCCCTGTAAAACCGTTCCAGGACCCACTTCAATAAAAGATGTTGCTCCATCTGCAATCATGTTTTTCACTGTTTGTGTCCATTTTACTGGAGAAGTCAACTGCAACTTGAGGTTTTCTTTAATCGTTAGAGGATCAGTTACTGGTTTTGCGCTCACATTCTGGTAAACGGGACATACAGGTGTATTAAAATCTGTTTCTTCAATGGCTTTTTCAAGTTCCAAACGTGCAGGCTCCATAAATGGCGAATGAAATGCACCTCCAACCTTTAATTTTAATGCTCTTTTGGCTCCCATTGAAGAAAGTTTCTCAATGGCCAGATCTATTCCCCTTTCCGATCCGGAGATAACAATCTGTCCCGGACTGTTATAATTTGCAGGAACAACAATTTCTTCAATGTCGCTGCAAACCGCCTCAACCTTTTCATCTTCAAGTCCTATTATTGCTGCCATAGTTGAAGGCTCAATCTCGCATGCTTTCTGCATCGCCTTTGCTCTCTTGGAAACAAGTAAAAGTCCATCTTCAAAAGAAAGTGTGCTGTTTGCAACCAGCGCCGAGAATTCTCCCAAAGAATGCCCGGCAACCATTTCCGGAGTAAATTTGTTGCCCAGAGTTTTTGCCAGAATAACCGAATGTAGAAATATGGAGGGCTGTGTAACCTTTGTCTGTTTTAAATCCTCATCTGTTCCGCCAAACATTATGTTTGTAATGGCAAAACCAAGAATTTCATTTGCTTTATTAAACAACTCTTTTGCCAATGATAAATTTTCATAGAGATTTTTTCCCATTCCAACAAATTGTGCTCCCTGACCAGGAAAAACATATGCTTTCATATCATGCTGTTTTTTTGAAATGCAAAGGTAATCATTTGATTCTTTGTACAAAGAAAAATTATTGATACGGCGATGGTATTGCTTTGTTTTAATCAGTAATTTCTTATCCCAACGAGATGGATAAATTCTTCACGTGTTTTTGGATTGTTCATGAATGCACCGGTAAATGCACTTGTAGTAGCTTTTGAATTCTGATTGCGGACGCCACGCATCACCATGCACAGATGTTTTGCTTCAATAACAACAGCCACTCCCATAGGATTCAGAGTATGCTGAATGCAATCGCGGATCTGAACCGTGAGTCTTTCCTGTACCTGAAGTCTTCGTGAAAAAGCTTCCACAACCCTGACGATTTTGCTCAATCCGGTGATGTATCCATTCGGTATATATGCAACATGAGCCTTCCCGAAGAATGGTATCATGTGATGCTCACAAAGAGAATACAGTTCAATATCCTTGACAAGCACCATCTGTTTGTAGTCTTCCTTAAATTTTGCACTCTCCAGCAATGCCGCAGGATCAATAGAATAACCATGAGTCAGGTATTGTAAGGAACGTGCTACTCTTTTTGGGGTATCTGTTAATCCTTCCCTGTTTGGGTCTTCGCCAAGATTTGTAAGCACATCATGGTATGATTTTGCTAATTTGTTAGTGGTTTCTTCATTAAGAATTTCCGGGAAATCAAATCCTTCATTGTATTCGGCGCTTTCTAAAAAATCTTTGGATTTCACTTGTATATAATTAGATTAAACATTTGTATTTCTATAATTAACGATTCATATATTTCAACTCTCTTCTTTTGCGGCCGTGAGACCTTATACTTTGTTCATTTCCTTGTTGTGTGCATGATACATAAGGGTTTCACCCGAACAAAATTATATTAAACATCAGATATTCTAATACTTATACCAGGTTATTTTAAAGATCTGATGCCTGTCTGATAAACGGGCAGGAGACCTTCATGTTTCTGAAAATTATTATTATACTTGTTTGTTTTTCAAAAACACGGAGGTTTCATACCAAAATGATTAACTTTAGAAACAAGCTGTAAATTAGATCAAATATAGAAACAAATTAACATAACCTTTTTAATTCTTTAAATATTGAGAATTCTTATTGTTGCTTCTTCAAATCGTGAAACGGCTGATCTGATTAGCAAGTTGGAATTTATACATCAGATTGAACCTTATTATAAAAGCTATAAACTTGGTAAAATGGGAATTGACATTCTTATAACGGGGTATGGTGGTGTATTTACAGCTTATCATCTCACACGAGCACTGAATATGATCAATTATGACCTTGCTATCAATATCGGACTTGCTGGTAGTTTTGATCATTTTCTGGAACAGGGATTTGTTGTGAACGTTGTGCAGGATCAATTTGCAGACCTGGGTGTTGAGCATAAGAATAAGCTTTTCACTCTTTACGAAGAGGAGTTGATGAATGAAAATGAATTTCCTTTTGCGGAAGGTAAATTAAACAGTCTGGGGAATTTTGAAATCGAAGAAGTAGATTCGCTTATACCTGTAAAAAGTATCACAGTGAATACCTTTCACAGCAATCCGAAATGGATCAATCTGATGCATGAAAAATATTCTCCGGAGATTGAAACTATGAATGGTGCTGCTTTTTTTTATGTTTGCCTTTCAGAAAAAGTGCCATTTCTTCAAATACGGGCTATCTCTCATTTTGTGGAAATCAGAAGAATAGAAAACTGGAACATTCCCTCTGCCTTGGAAAACCTGACCGAATCAGTTATCAGTATTGTTAACGAATTACGGACAGATTAGGCTTTTGCCGCCTTTTCTTGGGAACCAGGTATTTTTTTCATCAGAATGTATAAATTTGTCTGCGCAAAGAAAACATCAAAGGTTTACATATACCGGTTCCACACAAATAAAAACAGATGATTATAATAACAGGTGCTGCAGGTTTTATCGGCAGCAACATGGTTTCAAAACTGAATTCCGAAAGTCTCATTGATCTTATTCTGGTCGATAACTTTTCAAACAAACAGAAAAACAAAAACCTGGAAGATAAAGGATATTCCAAAACCATCGATCGTGATGTATTTTTTGAATGGTTTGAAAAAAATCATAAGAAAGTTGAATTTGTTGTACACCTTGGTGCACGCACCGACACCGCTGAATTTGACAAGGCAGTGTTTGATAAACTTAACCTTGGCTACTCAAAAAAAATGTGGGAATGCTGTACAAATTATAAAATACCGCTTATCTATGCTTCATCAGCTGCCACATATGGTTTGGGAGAATTCGGATACAAGGATGATGAAGATATAATCAGTAAGTTAAAGCCCCTGAATCCTTACGGTGAGTCAAAAAATGAATTTGATAAACTGGTCATTAAAAGCAAAAAAACTCCTCCATTCTGGGCAGGAATTAAGTTTTTCAATGTTTACGGACCAAATGAGTACCATAAAGGCAGGATGGCATCGGTTATTTTCCATGCTTACGATCAGATTAAAGAAACAGGAAAAATAAAACTCTTCAGATCTCATAATCCGGATTTCAAAGATGGTGAACAAAAAAGGGATTTCATTTATGTAAAAGATGTTGTTGATGTATTCTATTTCCTGATAACAAACAAAGTGAAATCGGGAATATACAACCTGGGCACTGGAAAAGCAAGAACATTTCTGGATGTGGCAAAAGCCACGTTCCATGCAACCGGAATAGAAGAGAATATTGAATTCATTGATACTCCTGAGGATATACGTGATAAATACCAATACTTCACTGAAGCCGATATGTCTAAACTTTCAGGAACAGGATATTTCCTGCCATTTTCCACACTGGAACAGGGAATTGACGATTATGTTAAATATTTTCTTTTACAGAAACGTTACAAATAATTAATTCTCAAGAAGTAAAGGGAAAATATAAACCATAGGATATCTATGGAGTTTTTCTTAATATTGTATTATCAGTTTCTCAAGAACTATATAACATGGCAAAAGTCGACCAATATATCAAACGTCTGCTGGCATTTCTGCTTTGTTCCTTGTTGTATTATTTTTCATTGCCCTATTTTCCGTTTTTTTTCAGTATACCTGTTCTGAGTCTGACATTTTCACTGCTTCATTTTAGAATTACTGAAGAAAGACCTCCTCATCTTTTTGCTTTTTACCGCACGGAAGAGTATTTTAAGAAAGGGGGTATAAGAGATCTTCTCAGGATACTTGTTACCATTCTTGGGTTTTTATTTGATGTTATCATTTGGGTAATATGGGGAGTTTACCTTGTTTATGTTTTATTTATTGATCTTCTTGACCTGCTGAAAACCATTTTTTTCTGGATCATTCATGGAATACTCTGGATATTCAGACAATACATTCCTTTTGTTGTTTTTTTATATAAGATAGCCATCCACTACCTGATAAAATGGCCCTGGTGGCTTTACAGGATTGCTTACAGGAATTTACGGTTTGCTTTTAATGGAAATTTTTATCGTGTTGCCCTTCCCGGAACCCTTCTGGCAGGATTTATCATCTTCCTGTTTTATTTTATTGAAATTATGCTCGAAGGTGATGAAAAAGTACTTAACATAATAAAATACATTGGCATTATTCTGTCTCTGCTTCCATTAACCTGGAGTTTCGGGGAAATTGCCAGTATCAGGGCACAAAAAACATACAAAGAAAATTATCAAGCTGTTAAAGCAAAGTTTCAGAATGGAATTGAAGCAGTAAGAAGTGTGCTGTTCTACATCATGCTTTTTGTTGTACTTGTCCTTGCACAACTGGGACTGAATCTTCTGGGATGGATCCCAAATTCAGGCGTGCCCATCGGTAGTTTCATATTCAATATCAACACATTGATCAGTATCCTGCTGCTTTTTATTTGCATACTTATCGTTTTCGGTGTAATTATCATTCCATCCTATCGAATATACAATCCCTTCAGCGAATTGAAATTTTCGCATAGCGCAACACTTCTGGGAACCATAGCCAGGAAATTTCTGCAATACATCACCATTGCGCTTCCTTCAGCTTTGTTTTCGGCAATTGCTATGGTCATTCCTGCCCTGATCATGATAGTGGTTGCTTATTTTACAATGTATCTTAAAGACTACATGGTGGAGATAAGAGTCGAAAATCTGAGAAGCAATCAAATTACAACACAAGATCCTGTTCTTGCTGATTCATACCAGAAACAGATAGATCACCTGATTGATCTTCAGCAGTTTCCTGTGAATATCACTCAGGAAATGAAACATCGGGGAAACATAACATCAGAACTGCTTTACTCGAAAGAAGATTTAAAAACGGAAAATGAAGAATACCTGCAAGTTGAAGAAAATTATGAAAAAAGAATAAACGCTTTACAAAAAGAAATAGAACTTCGGCTGGCAAACAATCCTGCTGATTTTACCATAGACAAATTAAGTAGTGAAAAAGAGCAATTGCAAAATCAGCTTGATAGTTTTAAACGAGTAAAGAAGGTTGATATAGCAAAACTGAATTCTCATATCAATTACCTTACGCTTAAGAAAAAACAGATACCTCTGCTGTATTTCTTTGGCGGCATATGGCTGGTAATTTTTGGAGGAATGGTTTTTGCTTTTGCAATTTCTTACCTGGGAAATGTCTTTTACAGGATATTTGTATTCAAAAACGATACTAAAGAAAGTTACTGGTTGACCACTATAGCTCAGATTCGTGAAAAAGACAGCAAACAACCTCTTCTGGGGGCGACATTATTCATTATTACAGCATTCTTAGTATATTTTATGCTATCAAGAATAAGTCTTCTTGCAAAGATATTGACTTTCTTTACAGATCTTGTCAGTTATTAGTATCAATACAAATTCATAGCAATACTTCCACCGGGCTTTATTTCAAAAGTCCGGTTTATAGTATATAATATTTGTTTGGCATTTTGCGCCCTGAATACAATCCTGTAATTCCCCGGTTGAAGCACCAGGGCTTCATTTTTAACATCGGGATCAAGATTGCACACCCATTCTTCATTTTTCTTTCCTTTTCGTATATATACACTTCCATAACCCGGCGCACCCTTTATGATATTAAGAATACCCGGTCGCGGAATCATAATGGTAGTAGTTTTACTCTGGTCTATCTTAACATTGTTAATATACAAGCGAGGTAAAACAGGGATTTCGAGATTATATTTACCAACAATGTATTTCTCCTGTTTGTTTATTTCCTGAACATTCAGGGTTTTCATCTCACCTGATTTTCGAACAATATATTGCAGACCTCTGTACTGCCTGCCGCCTTCAACCTGGACTTCGAGAGTACCTTGCGGACAATTAACATCAATAACCGAATGTTTCCCCACATAAACCCTGAAGCTATCCACATCGACAGGCGGAATTGTATGAACTCTTAATTTATAGGTTACAAGATGATCTAAGACCAGCGTATCAGGTGTACCCTTGTGTGTCATTGTATGCATATAATTATGAAGAATTCTACCGGAATAATAATCAGAAAACGTCATATTTACATTTGTTTCCGTCGGATTCCCCATAATGTCGAGCAAATTTATCTGTGCAGTAGTAGAATTTAATGCCTGTGATATAACTACTTCCAGTACTTCAGAAAACCGTTCCTCATCGGCAGCATTGTAGTAATATCCAATACATTCGAAAGTTTTCCGAAATCCTTCATCAATGCCAATACCTATTACAAATGGTCGGAGTACAATGCCTTGTCGCTGCAATTCCAATGATACTGCACAGGGATCGCCATCACAAGCTTCAATACCATCTGTAATCAATATAATTATATTTCTGCAATTGTAACAATCCGGAGGAAAGTCTTTTGCCCCTGCCTCAAGTGACCCGGCAATCGGGGTTGTCCCTTTAGGTGTTACATACCTTAGCTCCTGTCGTATGCGTGCAGCATTTCCTTTTGCAAAAGGTACTTCCAGACGTGTGTCACTGCAATCCTGCGGAGGCACCGGACTCTGATGCCCATACAATCTGAGAGCCATTTGTACATTATCCAAATGTTCAAGGCTGTCAATAATGCTGATTAAAGTATTTCTGGCAATGTGTATTTTACGGTCACTCTCCCAGTATGCCATCATACTTTGCGAAGCATCAAAAATAAAGAGAATTCGTGTATCCGGTGGTTCATACTTGGCTGGTGTTGTAAGCTGTGCAATAACTTGTGAAGAAAGGAAGAAACAAATGAAACACACAACAAAACTTGATTTCTTCATAATGCAGAGAGGTTTACTATCATAACGGACAAATAGTATATCCATTATGTCCTGTGAAAGATAAAAATAAAATACTCATGATATTATAGGTATTTGTTCACTTTTATAAACAGCAACGGAATTGGCATCTGCTTGATAAACAAGGAATAATATTCTATCAAACCCTAAAAAACACCCGAACTGTAAGAATTGTCAATTGTAATAAAACGGATATAAACGTATTTTTACAACAATATTCTGAATACGGTATAATTATGGCTTTACAATGCGGTATTGTTGGAATTACCAATGTTGGAAAAACAACTCTTTTTAATTGCATTTCAAATACAAAAGGAGAAACTACCAATTTTGCTTTTAGTACAAATAAATCGAATGTCGGGCTGGTACTTGTACCCGATCCGAGGCTGCATGAACTGGAAAAACTTCAGACAACTGAAAAAGTAATTCAGGCCACAGTAGATATTGTCGATATACCGGGATTAACAAAAGGCGCAAACCAGGGCGAGGGAGTTGGAAATAAATTTCTTGGAGATATACGCAATACAGATGCTTTGATCCATGTACTCCGTTGTTTTGATAGTCCTGATCTGCCTCACATTGAAGGATCTGTTGATCCCGTGCGCGATATTGAAACCATCGATCTGGAACTTCAAATAAAAGACCTGGAGTCGGTAGAAAAAAAAATGACCCGTCTTGAAAAACTGATCAAAATTGGTGATAAGGAAGCTCGCGTAGCTATGGAAGTGTTAAATAAAGTAAAAGAGCACCTGGAGAATTTTGGTAACATCCGGGATATGGGGCTGGATTCAAAAGAGACCAGGCATATTTCTGATTTGTTTCTGCTTACCGCAAAACCCATGCTGTATGTATGCAATGTAGATGAGGACTCGGCTATTCATGGAAATTCTTACGTGGAAAGCGTAAAGACCTTTTTAACTGAACAGGAAAAAGAAATTCTGATCATTGCCGGCAAACTGGAAGCAGATATAGCCGAATTTGAAGATATGGAAGACCGCAATGCGTTTCTTCAGGATGCAGGTCTTACTGAACCAGGTGTCAACAAACTTGTAAGATCAGCATACAATTTACTCAATTTACAATCGTTTTTCACTATGGGTCCTAAAGAAATAAAAGCCTGGACAATTAATAAAGGAATGAATGCCCAGGAAGCAGCAGGTGTAATTCACAGCGACCTGGAAAGAGGTTTTATTCGTGCTGAAGTAATGAAATATAAAGATTTCATTGAACTGGGTTCGGAAAATGAATGCAAAGCAAAAGGCAAATTGTTTGTCGAAGGAAAACATTATATTGTCGAGGATGGTGATATTTTACATATTCGTTTCAATGTTTAATTCATAGTATATGCGGTATTTAGTATATCTTTTCATTTTCAATATCATTTTGTTCGATTCGGTCTATTCTCAGGAAACCACCGTCATCCCTTCTGAAAAACCAAAATTAATTATTGGCATTGTTATCAGTCAGTTACGTTACGATTATATTCCCAGATACTGGGATAAGTTTGGCGAAGACGGATTTAAAAAGCTTATTAACAGAGGCAGTTACTGCAAAAATACGTCCTTCAATTATTTATTCTCTGATATTGGTGTTGGCAGTGCAACAATATCAACCGGAACCAATCCATCGCAACATGGAATAATAGCCAGCTCATGGTACAATAATCTGCGTGATGATATCATTTCCTATACTTATGATGAGAAAGTCAATACCATTGGAGGAGGATATGAAAGCGGCAGATTCTCACCCCATCAATTGATGGCTACCACTTTTGCCGATGAGATAAAACTTGCCAATAACTTTAAATCGAAAGTGATAGGTGTGTCTCTTGATCCTGCTCCGGCTATTTTTTCAACCGGACATACGGCTGATTGCGCTTACTGGTTCGATGCAAAGAACGGCTCCTGGATTTCCAGCTCCTTTTATTGCGATTCCCTTCCCAATTGGGTAAATGAATTCAATAGAAAGAATTTTTCAGACACCTATCTTGAACAGGAATGGACAACTCTTCTGCCTATGAGTGAATATAATGCCAGTTTGTTGGATAATAACGAATACGAAACAGGAATTTACGGACATAAAGTTTTTCCTTACGTTCTCAAGGATCTGATTAAAAAAATCAAGAAAAAGGAAAAATATGAAATTTTACGTTATACTCCTTTTGGAAATAACCTTACAAAAGATTTTGCTGTTTCAACTATTCTTGAGGAAGAACTGGGCAAAGATGAATATACCGATGTATTAACAATAACATTCACCGTAAGTGAACGAATCGGAAATCTTTACGGACCCCTGTCAGTAGAAGTTGAAGACATCATGCTCAGACTTGACAGAGAAATTGCACATTTGCTTGATTTTATTGATAAAAACCTGGGAAAAGAAAATGTATTGATCTATGTAACCGGAGAGCATGGCGTTATGCATATGCCTGAATACCTGGAAGATCACAAAATTCCAACAGGTTATTTTAATGGCGCCAGTGCAATATCGCTGCTAAAAAGTTATATGAATAATATTTATGGCAAAGGTGACTGGATTAAGCAATATCACGGCCAACAAATTTATTTGAACAGGACCCTGATAGAAGATGCAAAAATGGATTTGGCATCCGTTCAAAATGATGTTGCCAATTTAATGCTTCAATTCAGCGGCATTGCCAATACAATGACTGCCTCTACCCTGCATTCCACCAATTTTTCACACGGTATATTTGCGACCATACAGAACGGATATAACCAGAAGCGTTCAGGAGATGTTATAATTAATTTTAAAGCCGGTTGGGCTGAAAGTCCGGGATCTGACAATGGTTTCGGTACTGCATACGGACATGACAGAAGAGTTCCTTTGATCTGGTATGGCTGGAAAATAGGACGAAATTCAATCCTTCGTTCAGTTGATCTTACAGACATTGCACCAACAATCAGCACCCTCTTGGAAATATCGTATCCAAATTCCGCATCGGGAAATCCTATACTGGAAATCATAGAATAGTTCACAGAATACTGGAATAAAATCACTAACTGGTGGTATTTCATTCACCTGTAAGGAATATCCTTCGAAAATGCTTATCAATTGTACACTTTCTGAAGAGAAGGTGTATAAAAAAAGCCAGGAGACACTTGCGTGTCCCCCAGCTCCACAAAACTACTAACTAAACCAACTTGGGCAAATTTTTAACCAACTGAATCTTTGGGCATTTATATTATGATTACTGTGGTTTTCATTTTTCTATTTAGTAATACGGCACGTTGAAACTCAAGTTCTTATTATTGGATTAATTTAGATAATCCATTGACAAATGAATCCTTTTTAGATATGAATTTATGAGAGAAAGATAGAAAAAAAATATGAATCAAAATAGATATTTCGTACCCTATTGCTTTTAATCAGGTTTAGCTGCGAATGGCTTTCACCAATGAATCAAGTATTTGAATGTTTTCTTCAACAGCATTGCCGACCACCACAACATCAGCTCCTGCACGAATAATCGTCTGGATCTGGGATGGTGATTTTATTCCGCCACCTACAATTAAAGGAATAGAAATGTTACGTTTAACTTCTTTAATAATCTCTGAACTTAACGATTGACCGGCACCACTTCCCGATTCGAGGTAAATTACCTTATTCCCCATTAATTCTCCGGCAATGGCTGTTGCCGTAATAATATCAGTCTTATCCTGAGGAATCGGTTTGGTATTGCTAATATATTCCACCGAAGAATTGCCTTCTCCAACAAGGATATACCCTGTGGGAATGATTTCAATACCCGACCTTTTAAGATATGGCGCAGCAAGCACGTGATTCCCTATCAGGTATTCAGGATTTCGTCCGGAAATAAGGGAGAGAAGCAATAATGCATCAGCTTTCGAACTCAGTTGCATAAGACTTCCCGGAAACAGGATCACAGGTATCCTGGTGTTTTTTTTGATTAACTCGATGGTAGAATCTATGCGATCATTTACAAGACTTCCTCCCACCAGGATCAGGTCAGATCCTGATTCTTCTGCAGCAAAAATTGTAGCAATGAGAGAATTTACGGTATACTTATCAGGATCGATAAGTAAAGCGAATTTTTTCCCCGGTTTACAAATGTATTGATACAGACTCACTTTTACGTATTTTTACAGCAATAAACCACAACATAATTGTTTATTGTAAAATAATTCAGTTCAAATTTATCGTGCCAGAAATTATTATCAACCCATCCGTAAATGATCCCATATTCAGAAGGTTCAAAAGGTTCTATCGTTAAATTCCTCCTGAAATTAATATCCTGCTTATCACAAATCTTAAAAAGGGCTTCCTTTGCACACCAATGAATATAAAGATGGTATTTTTTTTTGGATTCTTCAGAAGTTATGTATTCATCTTCATTGATAAACTTATGCTGAACCTTACTGATCTTATGTGACATATATTCCAGATCAATTCCAATCTTTTTTGTTTTGCTCAACATGATTGATGTGAGCTTTTTTGAATGTGAAACGCTAATCCGGTAATCACTCTGGTGCAAGTATGGTTTTTTATGATCACTGTAAACAATAGGGCCACAAACACCTATTAACGCTTTAAGCAAAATCCTTACACTTAGAAATTCGATTTTTCTTGCCTCACTGGTAAAACCAAAAAGTCTTTCCCTTTCGCCGGGAAAAAGGTGCACCTCTGATGCCAGTTCTTCATAGGTCTCACTAATTTCCCAGATACCGAATAAACAATCACCCTGAAATTTCTCTTTAAAAATTAGAGACATCTTCTTACTACTCCCATTCAAATGAGTTTATCAAATGTATAATATCCTTTTTAAAGAATTTAATAGATGGTGCCAAAGAATCAATATTTGGTTGCACATTAAAGTACAATGAGCCATTTAAAAACCCGGAAACACTATCTGTAATGTAAAAATTTACAGAAGAAGCCGTATTTCCTTCAATGCTATAAATAAATCCGTAAACATCAGATTCCGGAAGATATACCGGGGCTTCAATAATATCATCAGCTTTTACAATATGCTTGTAAACAATTTTTCTGACATCTTCACTATAATATGTCAGATCCATATTTTTCAGGGATTTATAGGTCAGATGAATAGTGGCTCCGTACTCATTAAATTGAACATCGTACCAACAGGGCTCTGCATTCCGAAGATCAGATCTGACCACTTCTCCGTAAACCGGGAACTCAAAAGAAAACCTGCAATCGCTCCGGAATCTCCGGTATTCTTTTTCAGGAAAATCTATTCTGAAATAGCCCCGGGGTTTTGGTGTCACCGGTGTTTTGCATGCAAAAAACAACAAAAAAAATACAACCCAACAATACACGGGATTTTTACAGCAATTCATAGTTTTCTTCACCACTAATTATTGATACTGGATCTTATGTTCACCTTAACTTTTTTTATTCTTCGTTTATCTACCGACAGAATTTCAAAAACAAAGTTTTTGTAAGCAAGTTTATCGCCCTTCGCCGGAAATTCTTCCCTGAGTTCCAGTATTAATCCGGCAAGTGTATCTGCTTCACCTTTTACTTCATTAAATATTTTGTCGCTCACTTCAGTAATCTTGTAAAAATCATTCAATAAGGTTTTTCCTTCAAAGATAAAATTGCTGTTATCAATTTTCTCAAATGGTGGGTTTTCTTCATCTGATTCATCAATGATCTCACCTATTATTTCTTCCAGAATATCCTCCAGTGTGACAATTCCGGATGTCCCTCCGTATTCATCAACCACAATGGCCAGATGTATCCTGTTTGTTTGAAATTCTTTCAATAAATCGTTGATCTTTTTGCTCTCGGGAACAAAATAGGAAGGCCTGATAAGAGATTGCCATTTAAATGTCTTTGGTTTATTGACATAAGGCAACAGATCTTTAACATATAAAATTCCTTTTATCTTGTCAAAAGTGTCTTCAAAAACCGGAATCCTTGAGTATCCTGAATCGTTGATAAGTGTTAGTAATTCTTTGAAATTGTTGTCTATATCGGCCGCAACAATATCTACTCTCGACTTCATTATATCACATACATCAATATTTCCAAATTTGATAATGCCTTTCAGAATGTTTCTTTCTTCGGCAAGATGTTTCTCCGTTAATTCCAGGGCATCCGACAGTTCATCAAACGAGATATTGCCGGTATGTTTTGCAAGTTTCTTATTTACAATTGAGGTAGAATAAATTAAAAATGAACTCACCGGCCAAAAAAGCTTACTGAAAAACTTAAGACTTGGAGCTGTTAACAATGCAAATGTGATCGAAAAACGATTCGCATATATTTTAGGAAATATTTCACTGAAAAACAGAATTAGAAAGGTTACAATCACAATTTGAATCACAAAGGCCACCCAGGCAGGGCCACTGAAAACAAACAAAGATTGAGTGATAAAGGTAGATATCACAACAATAGCAACATTGACAAAATTATTCGTAATAAGTATGGTTGCCAGCAATCTCTCAGGTGCCTGCAGATGATGCAGTACCATTCTGCTAAATCTGTTGTTGGTTGCTTTTAGCTTGGCTATTTCACCCGGAGATAAGGAAAAATAAGCTACCTCACTCCCCGACACAAGTCCGGAAATAAAAAACAGCAACAACATCACAACAATGGCTAATGCAATACCAAATGTGAGTTTTTCTACACCTATGCTGGTTACTAATATTAAAACTGAATTAAAAGGATCTGAGTCCAAAAGTTATCAATAAAGTTAAATAGATCAGAATGGAAGATCATCAGCTCCATTATCTTCTGAAGTGGAATTTTCTTTTGATTCTGTTGTTCCGGGACTATAAGTACCTTGATCCTGGACAGCAGATGATTCAACGGCACTATCACTGCGTTTTCCCATCATTTGCAAATTGTCTGCCACGATTTCAGTAGTATATCTTTTGTTTCCATCTCTGTCATCCCAGGAACGTGTGCGAATGCGTCCTTCAATATATACCTGGGTTCCTTTCTTTATGTATTTCTCTGCAACCTCTGCAAGACCCCTCCAAAGTACTATATTATGCCACTCTGTTTGTGTTACTTTTTCACCGGCTTTGTTTGTATAGTTTTCCGAAGTAGCCAATCTGAAATTCGCAACAGGAGTTCCGCTATCAAGATATCTAACTTCAGGGTCATTTCCTACAAAACCCACCAGAATTGCTTTGTTAACTGACATATTTAATAAGTTTTTATGATTACAATACAAAAATAATCAAATCTCACAGATGAGATTAACCTTCTTGTATTAATTACACCATTTGATAATTATCCTGATCTGCCGCCTTGTATTTATATGGGAAAATGGACCTGGATTGCACGTCGGACTATGTTTTCATCCGTCTTCAATTGATGACAGGTTGTCTGCTGTATTTTACCATTCGGTGATTTTTTTTTGGGCAATTCCTGCAAACTGAAAATATTTGATCAGAATTTTAATACAGATCGTGATGAAAATCCTTTTGTGTACAGTCCTGTTCATTCTGCACATACCCTTTGTTCCTGGTCAGTCTGTAATACGCGGAACTATCCGTACAAACAAAGGACAAGCTGTGTTCGGGTCAAATGTTTATTTGCCTGAAAGCCTGGAAGGCACAACATCCGATCAGGAAGGCAATTTCACGGTTAAAACCAGGTTATCGGGATCAGTCCTGCTGGTTGTAAGTCATATTGGTTATGAGCCCTTCACCAAATACATCAACCTGGATACTGGAGAAGTCCATCTCTCTGTCATCCTCAAAAAAAAGAAAACGCAACTGGCTCGATAAGTAATTAATACAGGTATTTTTCGATTAAGCGTGGTAAAGGGTATTGATCAATCGTTTCGTATTCAATCTCTCTTGCAGGAATGGTTTTTAACGGCGAATTCACCTCCATCTCGATAAACCAGGCATGAATGATCTGGTGAGAAAGCTGATGCCTGTATTCATCAGAGACATTTTTTATAGTTATTTCAGTATTCATAAAAAGATCTTTCCAGCTTTTCAAACGGATCAATCCCCGGATATCCAGCTTCTTTCCTGTTTCAATAAGAGGAAAGTCATAAAGTAATGCCCATATACCTTTTTCAGGTCTTTGTTTCAAATAAACATACCCGTTACGTTTGATTACCAGGTAGTAAAAATACCTGTGGACCTGTATTAATTTTTTTTTCTTTTTCGGCAATTCATGGATTGTATTGTTTTTCAATGCCATGCATGAATCTTTCAGAGGACATTCGGAACACAGAGGATGTTTAGGCAAACAAATTATAGCACCAAGTTCAATCATTGCCTGGTTATGTCTTCCGGGATTATGAACGTCGAGCAATTCCGTTGCCAGAGTCATGAATTCTTTTTTCCCGCTGGCGTTGTCTATGAAAGATGAAATACCAAAGTACCTGGCTAACAAACGATACACATTTCCATCGATGCATGCTACTGGAATATTAAATGCCAAAGAAGCTATTGCAGCAGATGAGTAATCGCCAATTCCGGGAAGTTGTCTTATTGTCTTAAAGTCAGAAGGAAATTCTCCGTGGAATTTATCGACAATTTGTTTTGCAGCCCTATGCATATTTCTTGCTCTTGAATAATATCCCAATCCCTGCCAAATGTTCAATACCTCTTTAACGGTTGAATGAGCCAGATCAAATACAGTCGGGAATTTTTCGATGAATTTATGGTAATAGACAATGCCTTGCTTCATTCTTGTCTGCTGCAAAATGATCTCGGAAGCCCATATATAATAAGGATTTTTTTGTTCACGCCACGGAAGTTCACGTTTATTCAAATCATACCATTTTCCAACAGATTGCGAAACATTCATTTAATTAGGGAGTTATATAAATTTGAACTAAATAACAAATTTAATATTGTTGTGTTTCGTATATCGAGATAAATAATATATATTTGCAACTCCTTCATAGAAAAACTAATGTAATTTATTGATATTTAAAGCTTTTAAAAAATGACTAAGGCAGATATTGTAAACGAAATTTCAAAAGACACCGGAATTGAAAAAATTACTGTTCAAAAAACAGTAGAAGCCTTTATGGAAGTGGTGAAAGAATCTCTTACTAAAGAAAAGAATGTTTATTTAAGAGGTTTCGGAAGTTTTATCGTGAAAAAAAGAGCACAAAAAACAGCTCGTAATATTTCCAAGAACACCACGATTATTATTCCAGAACATTTTATTCCAGCATTTAAACCTGCTAAAACGTTTGTGAATAAGGTAAAATCAAATATTAAGTAGTTATTGAGGAAAATAAATTATTTATTATGCCTAGCGGGAAGAAAAGGAAAAGACATAAGATGTCTACTCACAAACGGAAAAAGAGGTTGCGTAAAAACAGACATAAGAAGAAGAAATAGTAATCTATAGCTCTTTTAACATCAAAGACCTAAAGTCAAACGACTTTGGGTCTATCATTTCCTATTTAGCCATTCAACTACTTTTTATTCTTCTAAACACTAGAAGTTGTGAGCATAGAACTTGTTATCAATGTAGCTTCTAAAGAAATTGATATAGCTTTACTTGAGAAGAAGAAACTTGTTGAGTTAAGTAAGGAGAAAAGTAATCCGAAATTTTCTGTAGGAGACATATACCTCGGTAAGGTGCGTAAAATCATGCCGGGTTTGAATGCTACCTTTGTTGATGTCGGTTATGAGAAAGATGCATTTCTGCATTATCTTGACCTTGGACCACAATTCCGGTCATTACAAAAATTTTTGGATTTTGCCCTTTCTCACAAAAGTAAAAACGTTTCAATGCAAAAGATGAAACGTGAAAAAGACATTGATAAAAACGGTAAAATTACTGATGTCCTGAGAGCAGGGCAATACATTCTCGTACAGATCGCAAAAGAACCTATTTCGACAAAAGGTCCCCGATTGACATCAGAGATTGCCCTGGCAGGAAGAAATTCCGTTCTGATACCTTTTAGCGATAAAGTATCGGTATCCCAGAAAATTAGCTCTGAAGAAGAAAAAAAACGTTTGCGAACACTTCTTAAAAGTATCCGCCCAAATAATTACGGGGTTATTGTTCGTACTGTTGCCGAAAATAAAATGGTAAAGGTACTTGATTCGGAGCTGAGAAGCCTGGTGAAAAAATGGGAATCAGCATTTGAAAAAATCAGAGGTACTACACCCCCGGCATTACTCATCAGTGAGCTTAACAGAACAGCAGCAATTCTCAGAGATATGCTAAATGTCTCTTTTAACAATATCTATGTTAACGATGAAAATTTCTCACGTGAAATAAAAGAATACGTAAATACCATCGCCCCCGAAAAGGGAAAAATTGTTAGACTTTATAAAGGCTCAACTCCCATTTTTGAGAAATATGGAGTAGAACAGCAAATTAAGGGCTCTTTCGGGAAAACAGTATCTTTTAAAAGCGGTGCATACCTTATTATAGAACACACAGAAGCATTGCATGTTATAGATGTGAACAGCGGAAACAGATCGAAATCGGTAAATAACCAGGAAACCAATGCACTTGAAGTTAATCTGGCTGCGGTTGATGAAATTGCACGACAATTAAGACTTCGTGATATGGGCGGTATTATTGTCATTGATTTCATTGATATGCACCATCAGGAAAATAAAAACCAGGTCTTTGAGAGAATGAAACAGGTTATGGAAGCAGATCGGACAAAACACAGCATTCTGCCACTCAGCAAATTTGGACTGATGCAAATAACCCGCCAGCGTGTGAGGCCTCAAATGGATATCAACACACGTGAAATGTGTCCAATTTGCGCCGGGACAGGAGAAATATCTCCAAGCATTTTGCTGGTTGATCGAATAGAAAATACCCTTGACGAACTGGTTACAAAAAATAATCTGAAATCTGTTGTAATTAAAATGCATCCTTATGTAGCTGCATTTATTGAGAAAGGTCTGATTCATACTATAAGACGAACCTGGCAAAAGAGACACAAATGCAAAATTAAAATTGTTCCTGTCAGCTCTTATAATTTTCTCGAATTCCGGTTTTTCGATCAAGAAGAACATAGAATCAAGTTCTGAAAATTCTTCGTTTGATTTCCTTACTCCCTATAATCTCAATTATAGCTTCCTGCAAATGTTTGTATATTTCTGGTGAAAATGTATTAACATATATATATTTGTAGATATGTTATACTGTGTTTTTGTATAACTTTAAAAACAAAAGCTATCATGAAAAAACAAGTATTGATAACTTTATTCCTGGCTGTACTGTTCCTTTCTGCGAAAGCACAAGTATATGATCCTGTCAGCTGGTCATTTTCATCAAAAAAACTGTCCGGTGATACCTACGAATTAACATTTGAAGCCAAAATAGAAAAAGGCTGGCACATGTACGGGTTAAAAATACCTGAAGGCGGGCCTATTGCTACATCCATAATTTTTTCTGAGAACCCTGATATTGAGTTTATCAGTGATCTTGTCCCTACCCACAAACCCAAGGTTAAATTTGATCCTACGTTTGAAATGGAAGTTGAGTTGTTTGATACGCGCGCCGAATTTAAAAGAAACGTGCGGATTCTCACGAACTCAAAGATTCGCATTGATGGGATCGTTGAATTCATGGTATGCGACGATATCCGGTGCCTCCCTCCAAAAGAGGAATCATTTATTTTTTCACTGAAATCAGAAAGGACAGTTGAAATCAAAGAAGAGGTAAAGAATGAAATACGGGAAGCTGAGGGTAATTCACCTCCTGTATTTGAGACAAATAAAATCGATATTCAAACAAATGAAGGTCCTTCTGATACGGCTGTTCTATCGGAAACAAAGATTCTGGCTGCTGATGAACAATCTGTTCCGGAAGAAAAAAAAGAAGATCCGCAGAACAAAACCCTGTTGGGATTGCTCCTCTTTGGCATTGTAGCCGGATTTGGAGCTGTAATAACTCCTTGTGTATACCCCGTTATACCGCTAACCGTATCATTTTTTATGCGGGAGACTTCGCGTTCGAAAGCCATTTCCAGTGGCTTGTTTTTCGGACTTTCAATAGTACTCATCTATACCTCGGTTGGACTGATTGTCGGGGTCTTTCGGATTGATCTTGTCCGGTTGATTTCCTCACACTGGTTGCCCAATGTGGTCTTCTTCCTGCTATTTATGGTATTTGCCTTTTCTTTCTTTGGCCTTTTTGAGATTACGCTACCCAGCAGCTGGTCCAATAGAATCGATCAGCGGGCTGATAAGGGGGGAATTCTCGGCCCATTCTTTATGGCCCTGGCTACTGTTGTTATCAGTTTCTCATGTACAGGACTTTTTGCCGGTGCTGTCCTCGCTGGTGCACTCCAGGGAGAGATTATCCGTCCTGTAGTGGGTATGTTCGGATTCTCTTTTGCTTTTGCCCTGCCTTTTACGTTATTGGCTATATTCCCGGGATTTATCAGCAAACTCCCAAAATCAGGCGGATGGCTCAATTCCGTGAAAGTATTTTTTGCCTTTTTATTACTAGCAACCTCTCTTATGTTCGTCACGAATTTACGCCTTCCGTTCTTCACAAAGGAAATTGCCATAGCTATTATCATTGTAATACTGATTCTGCTGGGCCTATATCTATTGGGGAAAATTAAATTCGCTCATGACAGTGATCTCCCTTATATTTCTATTCCCCGTCTTCTATTAGCTATTGCCATATTTTCATTTGCATTGCGACTGGTACCGGGATTATTCGGTTACCCGGTAAATGGAATAGCAATCTTTATACCTCAAAACTCCAGCTATGAAAAAGCTTTTAAACAAAACGTTATATCAACACAAAAACAAACCAATCTGAAGAGCAATACCTGTACCGACATACCAAAATATAGCGACATATTGGAATTACCCCTCGGACTTGGCGGTTATTTCGATTATAACGAAGCCCTTGCCTGTGCAAAAGAATTAGGAAAACCAGTACTGCTTGATTTTGCAGGACACTCCTGCAAGAATTGTAAAAAAATGTATGCTGAAGTTTGGTCCGATAGCAGAGTACTTGACAGGTTACAGAATGATTTTGTGATTGCTGCTTTATATACGGATGACAGGACAAAAATTCCGGAGGCTGACTGGGTAAAATCAGAACTCGACGGGAAAGTGAAGAAAACCATTGGTAAGAAATTCAATGATTTACAAATCTCAAAATTCGGTTCAAATGCTCTGCCTCTATATGCGATAGTTGATCCTGAAGGTAACGTACTTACTTCGGAAAAATATTATACTTACAGCCCCGATGTTGAAGCTTTTATTCTGTTTCTGGATGAAGGGATTCGTAACTTTGTAAAGAAATAAAACCTGCTATTGCTATCATTTGTCATTTATTTTACAGGTTAATGATAGTAACTTTAAACTGGTTTTGTCCAGGTAATGTTATAAATATGATATTGGTCATGAATTCCGGGTTTTGGGACTTTTGCTGTTTATAATTCTTTATGGATTTGCAAACATTGACAATATCATTATAGTAATTTAAACATTTGATTAGCAATTGAACAACAATATATTGTTCCGTGGAAACCAAGAAAGAAAAGAAAGTAATTGAGCTGGAAGAAGTTGTTGTGAAATTTGCCGGTGATTCAGGTGATGGTATGCAGCTTACAGGCAGTCAGTTTTCCGATACTTCTGCTTTTGTCGGTAACGACCTTTCAACATTCCCTGATTATCCTGCTGAAATAAGGGCTCCCGAAGGAACTATTGCCGGAGTATCAGGATTTCAGGTTCATATAGGTCATAAAGAAATTCAAACTCCCGGTGATCAGGCTGATGTGCTGGTGGCTATGAATCCTGCCGCATTAAAAGCCAACCTGCCCTGGTTAAAAAGGAAAGCCACAATCATCATTGATATAGACAACTTCGACAACAAACATTATAAGAAAGCCGGTTATGCAGAAGATCCTATGCACGACGGAAGTATGGAAGGTTACAATGTAATAAAAGCGCCGATAACCAGTCTTACAAGAACAACGGTCACTGAATTTGATATTGATACACGCACTGCCGATAAAATGAGAAACCAGTTTGTTGCAGGTATGCTTTACTGGATGTTTAACCGTGATATAAAAATTGGCGAGACATTTCTGAAGTCAAAGTTTAAAAAGAAACCCACCCTGAGAGACGCAAATATCACTGTCCTGCATTCAGGATATAATTATGCGGAAACAATTGAAGCATTGACAGTCACCTTCCAGGTAAATCCCATTTCAGAACAAAAAGGATTGTTCAGAAATATTACCGGAAACCAGGCAGCTGCCTGGGGCCTGTTGGCTGCAGCAGAAAAGGCCGGTAAAAAACTATTCCTGGGATCCTATCCTATAACTCCTGCATCAGAAATTTTGCAGGAATTGTCGAACATGAAGCATCTGAATGCGATAACCTTTCAGGCTGAAGATGAAATAGCAGGTATCTGCTCTTCTATCGGAGCGGCATTCGCGGGAAGCCTGGCGGTAACTTCAACTTCAGGTCCAGGTATGGCTCTTAAGAGCGAAGCTATTGGCCTTGCAGTGATCACAGAGCTGCCACTGGTAATTATTAACGTACAGAGAGGAGGCCCATCAACAGGTCTTCCTACAAAAACAGAACAGACCGATTTGCTGCAGGCATTGTACGGTAGAAATGGCGAAAGTCCCTGTGTGGTGATTGCTCCGTCTACACCGGCTAATTGCTTTCAGTATGCATACCATGCTGCAAAAATAGCCATAGAACATATGACCCCGGTAATCGTATTGTCAGACGGGTACCTTGCCAACGGCTCCGAGTTATGGCATATACCTAAAACAGAAGACCTCATGCCCATTGAACCTCAACTGGTAAAAGATAACGATCCGTATTACCTTCCATACAATCGTGAACCAAACAAATTATCAAGATATTGGGCTGTACCCGGGCAAGAAGGATTGCGCCACAGAATCGGGGGACTTGAAAAAGCAGATGTTACAGGTGAAGTTTCGCATGATCCCCTGAATCATGAAATCATGGTTCTTACACGAAATGAAAAGGTTGAACGTGTTGCAGATTACATTCCCGAACAAACGATTTATGGGAAAAAAAGAGGCGATTTGCTGGTGATTGGCTGGGGTGGAACATTTGGAGCATTGAATACTGCTGTCAAGGAACTTCAGGATGAAGGCAAATGCATTTCACTCGTTCAGTTTAATTACATCAATCCACTGCCTAAAAACACAAGACAAATTCTGAAAGGATTTAAAAAAAGGATTGTGTGTGAGTTAAACCTTGGTCAATTTGCACTTTATCTGCGCTCAAAGTATCCTCAATTTGATTACATCCAGTATAACAAGGTACAAGGACTACCATTTATGATCTTTGAACTAAAGTATAAGTTTAACGAAATTCTGGAGGATATATAACCATGGCATTCGAATCAACATCACCCATTATAACGCCGCAGGATTTCAATCTCGACACTGACGTAAAATGGTGCCCGGGATGTGGAGGACATGCTGTGCTTTCCGCCATAAAAAAAGCATTGCCTTATACAGGTGTATCTAAGGAAAAAGTGGTTTTCGTTTCCGGTATTGGTTGCTCCAGCCGATTCCCATATTATATTAATGCTTACGGATTCCATAGTCTTCACGGACGGGCGCCGGCTATTGCATCGGGAATAAAAGTAGTCAATCCTGACCTGAGCGTTTGGATAATTACCGGCGATGGTGATTCAATGGCTATCGGAGGAAATCATTTTATCCATATTCTCAGGAGAAATATTGATGTGAATATCATTTTGTTCAACAACAAAATATATGGCCTTACAAAAGGACAATATTCACCCACAACTCCTTTGGGCAGTGTAACCAAAACTTCCCCCGAAGGAACTATAGAAAACCCGTTTTTACCGGGTGAGCTTGCCATGGGTGCCCAGGGTACCTTTTACGCACGTGTTGTTGATACGAATCCTAAAATGATGACTGAAGTTTTTATTAAAGCAGCCCAGCATAAGGGAACCTCACTGGTGGAAGTATTGCAGAACTGTATCATTTTTAATAACCAGGTACATGCCGAGATCACAGGCAAAGATGTCAGGGATGATAACCAGATTTACCTCGAACATGGGAAACCAATGATATTTGGCAAAAACAGGGACAAAGGATTAATACAAAGCGGGCCAAAATTTGTTGTAGTAAAAATTGGCGAAAATGGGATAAGAAAGGAAGATATCCTGATTCATAATGTACATAACCCTGATGATACAAGACATTATATGCTTTCACGAATGACCCTCCCCGATTACCCTGTTGCTATGGGCATTATCAGAGAATGGAAAACCGGAGTGTATGAGAATATGCTGTACAAACAAATCAGGGAGGCGAAGAAAAAATCCGGAATAAAGACAGTGAATGATCTCCTGAAAAGTGGCAACACGTTCAGAATAGACTAATATCCTGGATAAAATTTACTGTATTCATCGGAATTATTTCATAAAAGATTGGTATATTCCTTATTATTCAGGTATTAGTGTATTTATATCAATACAGTAATGTCCAAAAATCGCAACAATAATAAGAGTACAAATTTTCTAAACCTCCCGGATACGTCGTTCAATCTGCTGATGCAGAGACGAATCAGAAAAGTGCTGGTAATTTGCAGTCAGTATGACTTCTATATGCTTGAAGAAGACGGACGGATTGATGAGCATATATTTAATGAATATGTATCGCTGAACCTCAGGTATCCTCCTGTTTTTATACATGCCAATTCAGCAAAAAAAGCTGCCGACATATTAAAAAACGATGACATTGACCTCATCATTGAAATGTTGAGTATTGGAGATACTGATGCTTTCCAGTTGGCAAAACAGTTAAAAAGTAAGTATTCCTATATTCCTATTGTTGTGCTGACACATTTCTCGAGAGAAGTATCTGTACGACTGGAAAGAGAGGATCTTTCGGCCATTGACTATGTGTTCTGCTGGCTGGGTAATTCTGATATTTTCCTGGCTATCATCAAACTTATTGAAGACTCAATGAATGCTGAAAATGATATCCTTAAAATAGGTGTGCAGTCTATCCTGCTTGTTGAAGATTCAATTCGTTTCATATCATCCTATCTTCCCAATCTGTACCGTATTATACTGGAGCAATCAAAGGAGTTTGTTAAAGAGGCACTGAACGAACACCAACAAATGCTCAGACGAAGAGGAAGACCTAAGATATTGCTCGCAAAGAATTACAGGGAAGCAGTTTCAACATATGAAAAATTCAGAGGACATATTCTTGGTATTATTTCGGATGTAAGTTATAAAGTTGCTCCGAACAAAAGAGACACAAAAACACGTGCCGGACTGAAGTTTTGCAGGTTTGTGAAGAATGATGATACAAATATTCCCTTTTTGTTACAGTCATCCGACGTTTCAAATCAAGCTGTTGCTGAAAAACTGGATGTCGGGTTTTTGTATAAGCATTCGAAAAATATATCCAATGAACTGCGGGATTTTGTGCTCAAAAATTTTGGCTTCGGAGAATTTGTATTTATTGACCCGAAAACAGGTAAAGAAAGTTATATCGCCTATGATTTGAAATCTCTTCAGAAACTCATCCTTGACATACCTGATGAAATAATTGAATACCATACCAGGAGAGATGATTTTTCAAAATGGCTGAATGCGCGTGCCTTGTTTTCGATTGCAAAGCGGTTTAAGGAAGCACAATTTGACGATTTTAAAGGTCCCGATGGTGTTCGCAGATACATCTATGAGAGTATCACAAATTTCAGACTCAGCAAAGCCCGTGGCATTATTGCCGAATTTGACAGAAGCAAATTTGATGAATACCTTTTCTTTTCAAGAATCGGACAGGGAAGCCTGGGAGGCAAAGCCAGGGGACTTGCTTTTATGAACTCCGTATTAAAAACAGAAAATCTGAGTGCAAAATACCCTGGAGTGAATATATCCGTTCCGCCAAGTGTTGTCCTTACTACAGAGGTATTTGATAATTTTATGCAGAGAAACGACCTCTACTCAATCGGATTATCTGCATCGAACGATTCGGAAATATTGGAACATTTTATTAAAGCCGAATTTCCCGAAAAAATTAAAAATGATTTCATGGCTATTGCTTCAATAGCAACCAATCCGATAGCGGTACGTTCATCCAGCAAGCTTGAAGATTCACTATACCAGCCTTTTGCCGGAATTTACAACACATTTATGGTGCCTGCGCACAAAAATCCCAGGACGGCTGTCGGCATGCTTGAACAGGCTGTTAAATGTGTTTATGCATCGGTGTTTTATAAAGTCAGTAAAGATTATATCACAGCAACATCAAACCTGATTGATGAGGAAAAGATGGGTATCATCCTTCAATCAGTTTGCGGTAAAAACTATCACGGCCATTTCTATCCGACACTCTCTGGTGTCGCCCGGTCAATAAATTACTATCCCATTGGCAAAGAAACTTCGAATGATGCCATCCTGAATCTTGCTTATGGACTTGGAAGACTGATCGTGGAGGGTGGAACATCTCTGCGTTTTTCACCGAAATATCCAAAAAAGATACTCCAGTTGTCAACCCCTGAACAAGCCATGAAAGACAGTCAGAAGTATTTTTTGGCAATAGATATGGACCCTCAGCATTTCAAAGCTGCTGTTGATGATAAAATAAATCTTCTGAAGATTCCTGTGAAAGAAGCGGAAAATAATCGTTCATTCCAATATGCAGCTTCCACTTACGATCATGTGAACAATCGTATTGTTGACGGACTTGTTGCTTCAGGGAAAAAATTGATTACTTTTTCAAATATATTAAATCATAACAAATTTCCTCTTACCGACATTGTTAATGACTTGCTTCAAATCAGCAGCCAGGCATTAAATCATCCTGTTGAAATTGAATTTGCCGCCAACCTGGATACTCCGGAAAACGAACCAAAAGATTTTTATTATTTACAGATAAGACCCATAGTATCTCATGAAACAATCCTGATTAAAAAACTATCTGAAATTCCTGAAGATCAAATCATCATTTCATCAGAAAGAGCAATGGGCAATGGCCGTATGGAAAATATCAAGGATATTGTCTATGTTAAGTTGGATACCTTCAATAAGACTGATAATGCGAAAATCGCTTCTGAGCTTGAAAAAATTAATAAAACTCTGGCAGAAAAAAACAGGAACTATATACTGATCGGTCCCGGCAGATGGGGTTCAAGTGATCCGTGGCTCGGCATTCCGGTAAAATGGGCGCAAATATCTTCAGCACGCATTATTGTTGAATTGGGTTTGGAAAAATACATAGTGGATCCCAGCCAGGGAACCCATTTTTTCCATAACCTTACTACATTTGGTGTGGGCTATCTGACCATAAACACTCAAATTGGCGATGGGAAAATTGACCTTGAATACCTCAATTCCCTTCTCTCCGAAAACGAGAGTAAATACCTGAGACATATACGATTCAACAAAGCTTTGCAAATTGAAATTGATGGAAGAAGTACGAAAGCTATTGTATGCAAACCCTGATCTGTCGAGGTAAGAACCATTTCAGGTTCATCTATTTGTATAAGGAAGGATATTTCTTCGGATTCACTTCATGCATCAATTCATACACGGTGTCAAATACATTTTCAGCATTCGGATTGGAAAAATAATCGCCATCTCTTGCATAGGCAGGCCTGTGATCCATAGCTGTTAATGTTTTTGGCTCCGCATCAAGATAACGGTATGCCTTTTGCTCTTCAAGTACTTTTTGCATCATAAAGGCAGTTGCTCCTCCCGGAACATCCTCATCAAAGAATAAGATCCTGTTCGTTTTTTTCACAGATTCCACTATGGTCTCATTGATGTCAAAAGGCAACAATGTCTGAACATCTATTAGTTCTGTGCTTATATCAAACTCTTTCAATTGCTTTATCGCATCGAGGGCTATCCGGACACAGGATCCATATGTAACCACTGTAATATCAGTTCCTTCTGTGAGTATTTCAGGAGTTCCCAGCGGCACACAATACTCACCGATATTCTCAGGCATATATTCTTTTAACCTGTAAGCAATCAATGGTTCAATAACAAGACCCGGGTCATGTCCTTTGAGAAGTGTATTATAAAAACCTGCTGCCTGGGTCATATTTCTTGGTGTGCAAACAAATACTCCGCGTATGGAATTGATGATCATGCTCAATGGTGAGCCTGCATGCCAGATGCCCTCAAATCTGTGCCCCCTGGTGCTTATGATAAGCGGCACTATTTGTCCGCCTGCAGTACGCCAGTGGGTGGTTGCCAAATCATCGCTGATAGTCTGCAGTGCATACAATAAATAATCGAAGTATTGTATTTCGGCTATGGGTCTGAAACCACGCAATGCCAAGCCTATGCCTTTGCCAATGATGGAAGTTTCGCGTATCCCGGTATCAAAAATCCTGTGTTCTCCATATTTTTCCTGCAGTCCTGCATAGGTTTGGTTTACACCGCCTATTTTCCCGACATCCTCTCCGAAAGCTACCATGAGAGGATATTTGCTGAAGAGCTTATCAAAATTTGCCCTGATGATCTCTCTGCCCGGCACTTCATTCGATTTTTCCGGAAATACAGGTTTTATTTCTTCGACATGCAATGCCGAGTATTTGTTTTCGACATGAAGAAAAGCATTGTATTGCTCGTATTTATCCACAAAACGCAAATCAAACCATGCAGAAAGTTGCTCTTTAAGAGATCCACGTTGCAAACAATCTTTACAGATATACCGCAGAATCTTTTTTGCGCTGCTGATATTGTCCTTTCTTATGGGTGCTTCCAGATTCCGAAGGTTCTTTGTAATAATAGCCATCTTATCCAGCTTATCTTTCTTACAGTGGCATTTCTTATCTTCTATGATCTTTAACAGATCGTGTCTTTCCTTAAGTATCGGATCCTGGTATAGTTTCCATCCTTTTTGCCTTGCGATTTGCACATCTTTAAAAGCCTGATCTTCTATGGATTCAAGCTCTTGCCTGGTAGCAATGCTGTGCTTCAGTATCCATTCTCTCATCTTTGCGATGCAATCGTATTCCTTTTCCCATTTCAACCGCTCTCCCGATTTGTATCGTTCATGAGAACCTGATGTGGAATGCCCCAGGGGCTGTGTAATTTCATCGATATGAAACAATACGGGGATATGTTCTTTCCGGCATTGTTTTATACCTTCTTCAAAAAGTTTGCATAAGCCGGCATAATCCCATCCTTTCCCCTGGTATATCAGTATTCCGTTGGTGCCGTTCTTTTTCTCAAAACCTTTGAGTGCTTCAGAGATTGAAGATTTCAGTGTCTGATACTTTTTTTGTACCGAGATTCCGAATCCATCATCCCACACAGCCACTGCCAGAGGAATTTGCTTTACAGCAGCAGCATTCATCACTTCAAAAAAATGGCCTTCGGATGTACTGCTATCACCAATGGTTCCGAAAACCACCTCGTTGCCTTTGTTTGTGAGTTTCACCTGCTGATGAAGTTTTTTGTTTGCACGAAATAATTTGGATGCCAGACCAAGACCAAGCATACGTGGCATTTGTCCGGCAGTAGGGGATATATCAGCTGCCGAGTTGGGTTGATTCATAAGGTTCAGCCATTCCCCCTCTTTATCAATATTTCGTGTTGCATAATGATTGTTGAATGATCTTCCTCCGTTCGACGGATTATACCGTGTGTCCGTAACACCATAAAGCTGAGCGAAAAATTCCTGTAAGGAAAACATGCCTGTGGCCAGCATAAAGGTCTGGTCACGATAATACCCTGAACGCCAGTCGCCATTCTGAAATGTTTTGGCCATGGCAATCTGGGCAATTTCCTTTCCATCGCCGAAAATACCAAACTTGGCTTTCCCTGCAAGTACTTCTTTGCGACCGGCAATACTAAGATCCCTGCTCTTGTTTGCCAGAAGATAGTCGTTTAATACTTCCTTTTTAAACTCCTGAAATGATAATTGAGTGAATGACTTTTCAGCAACAAGCATTGAATTTCTTTCAATTTTATTCAAAAATAGGGTACCGGCACCAGATGTGCAATGATACTAACAGATTAAATCCCAATTGGTTTTATTGCGAAAAAGATACACGCTTTTTACGACCGATTTGCTAATTTTGAGGGATTTATACACAGACTATGAAAATCTTTCTTATAGCTGTTACACTTATTGCTGTTTCTTTCCTTCTTCTGGGAATCAGTATCTTTTTTCGTAAAAATGGGAAATTTCCCGAAACTGAGATCGGGAAAAATAAGAAGATGCGTGAATTGGGTATTTATTGTGCTAAATGTGAGGAGATGAAAAGCTGGAAAAAAGCCGGAAAGAATCGGAAGCTAAAAATCAATCCCGGAAAATTAAAGATAGACCTTACCCGCCCTGACTAAACCATTCGATTAGTTGCTTGTTATACTAGCAAAGCATCTCTTATGATCCTTAAAGTGTTTTTGATTGCATTGATATTGCTTGCCTTAGCCTTGCCGGGAATTGGTCTGAAGTCGTTGTTTAGTAATAGATCAGATGGTAAAGCGGAAAACCGTGAGAGTATTGATTGTACAGATCGAGAATTTGGCTGTGGTTGCGGGGCAGGATTCTGTATGCGGGAAAACTGAAAAAAGCCGGAACCCAAAAAGAGACCTATATCTCCTGAAAACATTGCTTTGAAAAAAATCCTTTCCGCACGACAGAGGCCTCCCTTTCATCTCTAATACAGATAGTGGACTTACCCGTCAGAATGCCTGTCCTGATAACAAATCAGACTGACCGGACGGGTATCTAAAAATTGTCAACCATCTGCGTGCCGCCTGAATTTCAGCAGAGTAACAAGGTTTATTCACAGGCTGTTGTGCTGTGCTGCAATGCAGTTCATTCGTTTAATAGGTATTATGGCAACTACCGGCAATCATTTTTTTTAAACTCAATCAATTCTATTGGGGCTCCATTATGTTCTATCATTGCTACTCTTATCCCATTAGCAGGTGAATCTGGTTCTCCTATTAAATGAAAACCACGATTTGTCAATTCGTAATCCAGATCTTTTACTTCAAAAGCAATGTGCGAAACAGTTTGTATCAATTTGTCCACCGGGCTATCCGATTCAAATCTCATCCACTCGATCCCGAACGGACTGGTATCAAATCCCGACACATAAAATTTGAACCGGGGCAAATACTTTTCATTTTGCATTTTCTTATTTGTCGGAATTCCCAGATGATGAAATTTCCATCCCCACTTCTCAACGGATTCCGGCAATTCGTGGTCATATCTGATATTTTGTAACTCTTTCATATTCATTTGTATTTATCTTTTTCTATAAAGATAAATCGATGTTTATCATTGGACTATTATCTTTTCACTAATTATTTCTTTTTTATCCGTATTTAGTTTTATAATATAAATACCGGATCCTATTTCTGAAATATCAATACTATCAGATTCCATATTTTCTGGTTGAATTTCAAATAAATAAACAATTCTTAGGTAATATGAAAACATTTTGCGAAATTTGTCGTTATTATATACGTAATATGACGCATTATGAGAATGTTGGATTTATATCTGAATGATGATAAATTAATCGAGGCTTCACGAGATGGCATAACCAAAAGGGTTTTTCAGCAAATAAGATCGTTTACAGGTTTATCTTCTCAGTACTTCGCTAATTTTACTCATGTAGGAACAAGGACCATACAGAGAAAAAAGGACCATGAAAAAATTTCGCCTGAAGCATCAGAAAGAGCTGTCTTGATTGGAAAACTATTTTATAGAGGCAAAGAGGTTTTTGGAAATAAAGAAAAATTTCAATCCTGGATGGATAAAAAATTACCCGGGCTTGATGGAAAAAGACCCAAAGAAATGCTCGATACCATGACAGGTATTTCCATGGTGGAAGATGAATTGATGCGTATTGAGCACGGAATTTTTTCCTGATAAATGCAAATCTATCGTATAGTAAAGACAGATCATGCCAATTTGGATGGCATTGGTGGTATGTTTGTCGCAGGACGGTGGCATGAAAAAGGACATCGTATAATCTACTGTTCAGAAAGCCGGGCACTTGCCGTTTTGGAATACATGGTACACATTAATGATTTTAGCGATTTGCCTGATGATCTTGTTCTTTTGACAATAAAAGTGCCGGAAACTGATCCCATTCTTCAAATTGATCATTTGAAACTCCCCGCCAGATGGAAAAGCAAAGTCGGTATTACCAGAAAAATAGGGACGGAATTTCTTCTAAAAAAGGGATCCCCAATCCTGCAAGTGCCATCAGTAATAATTCCTGAAGAATCTAATTATTTACTCAATCCTGATCATGAGATGGCCAGGAAATGTGAAATTATTGATAGTAAGTCCTGTTTTCTTGATGCCAGGTTTAAAAAATTATAATTTTCTGCTTTGCTCAGATCTTAAATGATATGCCAGGAAACACAAACTTTTTTTGGAGATCTGACTATGTTTTGCTTATTCCGCTTATAACACTGTGAAAGATGGGTTTTGAGGGACTTTAATTCATTTCTGAATTAGTGTCATCCTATATCTTGTTGGTTACAAACTAACCTTTAAGAAGGACGTAGTTATGCTGCTCTAAACTACGCCCAGCCTGGGGTACCTGCCTGCCGGTTTACCCGCCTTTGGAGGGTTTACCTGCCGCAGGCATGGCAGGCTAACTTTTAGTAAAAACGCAGATAAAATCTTCACTTAGTCAGAGTAGAGCTTGTCCCTGATTATGCTGAATTAATTCACCGTAAAATTCCTGTTCAATGTACTTCCCTCTTCAATTTCAAGATCATCACTTGATATATTTAACGTGCCGATACCACTCAACCTGAAAATAATCTCTGATACATAGTCGTACTCATCTTTGCCGGACAGTGTGAAATTTACCTGGTCCCCGGTATCATTATACGTATACAATCCCCAACCTCCCGGAACTTCGATACTAATTCCTTCAGAGTAAGTAAGTATAAACTCAACATCCCATATGCCGGGTTTCTGAAGTGATACAGTATATGTAGTATCACTTTCCAGTTCTGTTCCTTCCAGTAAATTCAATAAGTTATATCCCATTGGTGAATCGTAGGGAAAGATGAAATCAGTATTATTCTGTCCGCCCCAGGAAATGGCTTTTGTGATAGCAGGGTTCTCCGATCCATTATAGTAATATTCTATTATTGCACGACCGTATTCGGAGAATTCAATCGGCAGATCTATTGTTACACCGTTGAGTATTGAGGTAAATACCTGTTGATCATTGGTAAAGTCAAAATTACTCACTTTCCAACCATAGGTTTGAGAGGGCTGATACCACCAACCTCCGGGCCCTTCTGTTTTATGCATTATAACCACAATTTTACCTGCCCCCGGCATCTTCACAGCAAAGGAATATCCCATTATTATCTGAAATTCCAGTTGTTCCGGATCAAGGATATTACATCCATTCTCTGTGGATTCGGGATATGCAAACGGTGAAGAAAATGTGTATGAGGAATTTGAAATAAAATGATTAATGTAATCTTCAAAGTTATTGATCTCTGTTAATTCCACACCAAGTTCATCGTACCTGTCTGTGAGGTTTTGCCTTATCTGATCACAATTTAAAGCCAGGGCTTGTCCTAAAAGTTCAGACTGGATGAGTGTATCACCCAGGACTCCATCTTCTTTCAAATCCGCAATAAAATCGGCCAGCAATTTACTTAATTCGGCAGTAGTATGATTTCCCTGTAGAATAGCTGATATGGCAAGTAATATTGCATCACCCTCGTTAGCATTGCATATATCCAGAACTTCCGAATTCTCCGGTGAATATTCATCTAGACTGAAAACTGCGAGTATTTCACTCTGGGCCTGTTCTTTTGCATCCTGGATTGAATAATTGTTGTGTAAAATTAAGTATTTCACCCGATCGTATTCCAGATGGGTAAGAACGTTCACATTCATTACTTCCAGCCCAGCGATAGCCATTATTGCTTTCAAACTGATCCGTTCATCGGAGAGATTTCCTGATATTTCGTTAAAATAGAAGCCATCGGCTATCACTTCTACATTAGAAGATTCAAGGCTTATATCGACAATCTCATATTGTCCCTGATTTTCCGTATTTGTAAAGAAAGACTTACCGGTTTGCTTGTATTCATTATTTAGTTCATAAATAATCAAATTACTTCCGTTAATGAAAGGCCCTTTCTGAATACTTCCCAAAATGTTATAGCTTTTAACTGAATCCTGCGAATCTTCATCTTTGGAACACGATATTGAAAACATAACAATAAGGACAGGAAGCAAAATTTGGTGTGTTTTCATAGTAGGATACAATAGGTTATAAATACAATAATCAATACATAGATGCATATTTAAAGAATTTGGTTGCGTCCTCATTTAATGAGTTTAGTTAGATAACTTAGCTCATATATATACCAGATTTTTGTTCGTTTTGCAGGACTTTTTTTTTAATGTTCGCGTGGTTGGTATTCATATTTTCCGTATGCATTCTTCCATTGATCTGCAATTTTGAAAAATTCGGAATATCCGTTTTTTTTAATAAACTCGATGGCCTGCTTGTTTTTTTATATTTGTATCCGTTTTTTGCATACCAACCCCCCAGAATTGGGCAAGTATCTAAATCCTTACAATCAGCACATATATCAAATTTCTTATCTCTAAAGCAACAAATCTTGATTTTGCATTTTGCCCTTTTAATATCCCGCTCTCCTGTATCAAAGCCTAATTTGCATCCCTTGCAATATTCTTCGATATATGGTTTGCAGGTTCTGCAATATGCACCGCAACAACCAATATATCTGTTCGCATTTTCAATCATTTGTATAGGTTTATGTCTTTATGCATGAAACACAATTTATATATCCCAAATTATTATGTATTTCCTCTTAATTATTCCTTGGTTTTGCGTGACTTTTTCAATTAAAAATTGATTTTTCCTTTGAAGAGCGTTTTGTGCTGGTATTTCTTATCCATAATTTCCTCCGATTCTGCTATAAATACAGTCCGGTTTCCATGATATATCTTTGC
>CAYORG010000024.1:0-47737 GCA_964406315.1 uncultured Bacteroidales bacterium
ACGAACAAAATCCAACCCACACTTACAACACACCCGGGCTATATACGGTTTCATTGACTATTGAAGGATCAGGATGCACAGTTACAGAAACAAAAAATGATCTAATCACTGTAAATGCTACAACAAATATTGCCAATTTGACTGAAGATTTGAACTATAATTTGACAATTGCACCTAATCCGGTATCTGGTTATTGCACCATAAGTTTAGATTTACCCGAATCTTTCAATGATGTTCGGATATCACTTCATGACATCAGCGGAAAACAACTGGAAATGATCTGGTCCGGCAATCTGAATTCAGGACATCATATTATTAACCAAAGCTTCGATGGATATACTCCTGGTATTTACTACATAAAAATGCAAACAAATGATCATGTGAGTACTCAAAAATGCATTTTAACTGATTAAAATCAGTTCGTTCATTTTATATACCTTGACAGGGTGGGTATCCTGTCAGGGTATATTTTTCTCACAAGAACAACTACATTCCGGTTTGGTACCCTTTAGAAATCCATTGATAACCGCAGTTGCACAACCCACACCAGCATTCACATTGATGACTCCTTCCGGACAATTACGCATGCATGCCCCACACTCCATACAACGATCTTGATTGGTAATTACAGCCTTTTTTTCGATGATTTCAAATACCTCATGCGGACAAACAGCTATACACATTCTGCATCCTGTACATTTTTCGCGATCCAGTTGCAGCGTAACAACATTTTTCAAATAAATCATTGTATCCATAACCGTAGTTTATAAAAATTGACTTAAAACATAAAGTGTGAGTCCGGATAGACCCGCAATGATCTGCACCGGGACAGCAATACGCATTTCTTTTCTCACGCCCGATAAAGAAGTATAGGTAGATGTCCCCGTGAAGTTCATAGCCAGGTAAGAAGAGATTACAGGTAACATAAAAAACCACCCAAGTGATTCAATTACATTCTCTCCAAGATAATTTCGTGCGTACAATATAACTGAAGTAAGGAGACCAACAATGGCTCCTTTCAGAGAAAAGCTTCTGAAGGGAATTGCCGGAAGCAACAAGGGAGTTAACACTGCACCGGAAAGGAAACCTGCCGCAACTGTTATCATTGTATGCCATGCAGAAAGCCAGATAAGATCAATCAAAAATCCTTTCTTACTTAATCCTGACAAGAAAAGAATTGCAATCAGTATTCCGATCAACCAGTATTTGGCATTTACAAGTTCCACGGGAACAAGTTTCAACCTGTCGGGAAACGTAAATTTCACCCTTCTCATTTTTTTATCGGTTTTATAGCCTGCTGAAATAAAATTTTTTATATCGGCAGCACGAACTGGTCCATATATAACCGAAAAACCACTATGCTTTTTCACTTCATGAGCTGCCACACCAACAGCTCCAAGTTGTGGTACTATAATTTTTTTGTGTGTGACAATTTCATTCAGAGATGCTTTTTCGATTCGATGAATTAATTCGGCCGTGCCGAAAGTTCCCTTGCCTGCGGCACACCAGACATTGATCCCTTTTGTATCCAAAATCAGTATCCAGGCATCCAATCCATCAAGGTTTTTGCGTAAGGTATCAAAAGAAAGTTTGTAGTTGGCTGTTACAAATACATCCGACAGGCTGCCCGGTTTCCCTATTGCATACAAACCGGGATCAACGGTGTAAGAATTACGCCGAATTCCCCACCGGACCTTTATTGCTCCCAAAACATCTTTAAAACTCAATTTGCCTGAGGTACGAGGAATTGTTGATGTTAAGGGCACCAGAACAGTCGGAACAGTATTAATCATATTTCCCTTTGATATTTTCATCGTAAAATTTCCGGAATGCATTTTTTATCTCATCACGAACCCTGTAAAATTCGCTCATAACGAATTTCTCTGATCCGACAGCGTGTGATGGATCATCAAATCCAATATTCAAACGTTTTTTTACTCTGCCCGTAAATACAGGACAAACCTCATTTGCTTCTCCGCAGACTGTGATCACATAATCCCATTTTTCGTCAAGATATTTATCTACTCGGTCTGAAGTATGGTGACTGATATCTATCCCAATTTCCTTCATCACCCGGACAGCTTTTTCGTTCAGCTTCCCCGAAGCTTCCGTGCCTGCAGAACAAACAATGATATTTTTATCAAACGACTGCAAAAAGCCATGTGCCATCTGACTGCGACAACTATTTCCCGTGCAAAGAATTAGAATTTTCATTTTTTCAAATCATGATAATATTAAACACATACCCAACAAGAACAATCCCTATGGCAACTACTGCAATAAAAATGCTTATTAGTTGCCACTTCAGCACTTTCTTCAAAATGATCATTTCAGGTAGTGAAAGCCCGATAACAGACATCATAAATGCCAGGGCAGTACCCAAAGAGACTCCTTTTTCAATAAGCACACTCACAATAGGGACAATTCCGGCTGCATTTGAATAAAGAGGTATACCAACAACTATGGCAAGAAGGACGGAATACCAGTTCTGACTTCCCAGTACATCAGCCAGGTAATCATCTGGTATGTATCCATGCACCCCTGCTCCAATAGCTATACCGACAACAATATATATCCAGATCTTTCTTACTATTTCTCTAACTGATTCAAACCCTGAATGAATTCTTTGTTCAAAGCTTAGTTTTTCATTCCTAACTGATTCCTGATTCGATTGAATCTGAAAAACCCAATCAGCCACATATTTCTGAAGTTTTAATTTTTCCAGTATATACCCTGAAAAAGTGGCAATGATAAGTCCGGTCGATATGTATATCAGGGCAACTTTCCAACCAAATAATCCTGCCAGAAGCACTAAAGCAACCTCATTGATCATAGGAGCAGCTATTAAAAATGAGAATGTTACACCAATGGGGATCCCTGCTTCCACAAATCCCAGAAACAAAGGAATTGCCGAACACGAGCAAAATGGAGTGACAATTCCCAATATGGAAGCCATCAGATTGCCGGCAAACAAAGGTTTCCCCTCTAAAGCCTTCCGTGTTTTTTCAGGTGAAAAATAGGAACGTATAATCCCAACAATAAAAATAATTAACACCAATAGCAATAACACTTTTGGCGTTTCGAAAAGGAAAAACCGAATGGATTCAGTCATGTGCTCCCCCTGTTCCAAATTCAGAATTTTGTCTATAATAAAGTCTGTAAATACCTGAAGGTGAATGAAGGATACAATCCAAAATCCCAGAAGCAATATTAATGTTATGATTCTTTTTGCCGACATTCCCGATCTTTGTGTTGTTAATCTCTGATTAATTTTTTCTGATTACCTGATCCAAATGATTATGGTAAAATATAATCCTACTCCAATGAATATTACCGCAATGCCCCTGCGAAACCAAAATTCAATAATTTTCAGCCTGTTGTATAACCTGCTAACTCCTGAAACAGTATATGCCAGCAACCATGCAAATACAACCACAGGAATTCCGGTGGCTATAGCAAATACCAAGGGCAGGTATAAGCCTGAAGCACTTTGAATGGTCATCGGAATGAGCAGTCCGAAATAGAGTACTCCGCTATACGGACAAAAGGCCAATGCAAATAATACCCCTAGTAAGAATACACTCCAATAAGTACGGCTATTTTTGTTCTGAAATCTATCTGTTAATCTGTTTAATCCGGGAAAACTGATCGAAAAGATTCCCAGCATCATTACCCCGATTATCAACAATAAAGGACCAAGAAATTTTTCGCCATATTGTTGGAAAAAACCTGATATTTTAAACCGATCAACACCAATAAATAAAATGAAAGCCAGAGAAGTATATGAAAATGCCCGGCCAATAGTATAAACGATACCATTGAATAATACCCTGTTCTTATGGCTGATGTCTTTACTGATAAAACCCATTGCAGTAATATTTGTTGCTAACGGGCAGGGACTTATAGCAGTCATAAGACCTAAAATAAATGCTGTCCAAACCGGAGCTGAAGTATTAGAATATATTGAGCCTAATAATTCGTCCATTACAAAAGCGGGTCAATCTTTTCTTTAATGATCTGTTTTAGCTTTTCAGGATTGCTCCGTGCATTCATAAATCCTTCGTTAGTAATATCAATTTTGGTATCTCCAGCAATTATCAACAAGGTTTGTCCTGAAATTCCAAACTGACTCCCTTTTGCTTTTCCGGATGCTTCATCAAGGTTATACTCTTCAAAACCTACCTGTTCACCATACAATTCTCTTATAGCATCTTTTGAAACGCTTTCCACAGCTTTGCAATTAACGCATCTACGTGTAAAATGAAAATAAAATACTTCAACCTTTTCAGGTTTAGCTACTTTGTCAGATTGATCATTTTTGTCAGTTTGGGCATTGCAAGAATCAAAAATGCCGGAGGCTATTGCCAATGCCAGAAAAATTTGAATCGTTTTCATTTTCTATTAAATTTTGTTAGTAATGTTTTTAGCTCATTTAGTTTTGGATTCTGGCCTGATAAAACAACCTTTTCATTTACCACTAAACCCGGAGTTCGCATAATTCCGTACTCCATAATTTTTTGAATATCTTCAACCTTTTCAATGGTAGCATCTATTCCTAATTCCTCTATGGCTTTTTTGGCAGTGCGCTCAAGTGCTTTACACCTGACACAACCTGTACCTAAAATTTTAATATTCATTGTTGTATTCATTTATGTTCGTGGTTCGTAGAATGACGAACTATTTAAATAAAAATTTTTTAAATGTTCATATGCTTTTTAAACAGCTGTTTAGCTTCTTCCCATTTTTCATGGTTAATACAATACTTAATTTTGGGAGCTTCAATCTCACCCTGTATCAATCCGGCAGCTTTCAATTCTTTTAAATGCTGTGACAGAGTAGACTTGGCTATGGGCAGAACTTCAGTTAAATCACCACTGTAACAACATGCCTGCTTCGAAAGCAATCCCAAAACATACATTCGCACAGGATGCCCCATGGCTTTGGCATAACGAGCAAGTTTTTTCTGTTCAGATGTTATTGTTTCTTTGTTCATTCTATTATGTTCGTATAATTACGAACAAAGTAAATCAATTTGTTCCATTATTCAAAATTTTCCAAATAGAATTTCTTCATTTGATTTTTCTCAGGATATTCATTGCCCTGTCAGTGTCTTTATAGGGAACGAAGATATGATCGTGATAATATGCAGCTATTGCATTACAGCTTATTCCTTCCTTTGCAAGTGCAGTTGAAACTCTTGCAGTTAACCCAACTGCTTCAAGTGATGAATGAACCGTAAGTGTAATCCATGAAGCTATAAAAAAATAAGAAAGGCCGTATTTGTCAGCAATGTCTTTTTCGAGGATAAACGTCTTCCCTTCTTTTTCTCTGAACTGACAAAGTAGCTCAGAGGAAGGGATTTTTTCCGGTTCATTGGAAGTTACAAAAACAAAACGTCCCTTATTCAATTTAGGAGCCACGTTTTTTATAAGTGAATTGGTATTGTTTTCTCTGGTCATAATTTAATTTTTATCGGTTGGGATAATGTAATACGATTTAATAACAAGTATTTCACCATTGAAAAATACAAATTTACTTCATTCTCCGATTTTATTTTCCGGTGAAAGCCAGATAAGATTGCCAGCATAAAACAAACCCCATTTTGGTTCATATGCTTATTGCAAATAGAACACGGTGCTGCCTATCAATTACTGATCCCGGTTCTCCGTTTTTCACAAACACAAATTGTTTCATGCAACAAACAATTAAAGCTCATACAATAATAATGTATTTTAGCAATCATATTCCCATGAGAATGATTGTTAAAACAGATTTTCAGAAAGGCATACTCTTTGCTTCCTTCACTGCATTATTATGGGGATTCCTGGCTATTGTCCTTAAAATTTCTCTGAAAAACTGTTCTCCTGTTGAGATAACCTGGCTTCGATTTACTATTGCTTTTATCATCCTTGGCATCTATTTATTGATCCGCAATCCTTCATCATTCAGAATATTCCTTCGCCCTCCGCCTTTGTTGATCTTTGCGGGAATATGCCTGGGTTTCAATTACCTCGGTTTTATTACCGGCATCCATTTTACAACACCCAGCATAGCACAAATATTCATACAAACCGGGCCTGTTCTTCTTGCTCTTTCAGGATTTCTGTTTTTTAAAGAAAAAGCATCCCTACGCCAGATCATTGGTTTATTTCTTGTATTCGGAGGTCTTGCTGTTTTCTATCACGACCAGATACTTATACTTGCTGAGAATGTTAACAGGTATCAGAGAGGTGTTTTATGGACCGTTTTCGGAGCGATGATGTGGGCCGCCTATGCAGTATTTCAAAAACAACTTGTGAAGACACATTACCCTTTGGAACTAAATCTTGTTCTTTTCGGACTTCCTGCTATTGGGTATTTCCCTTTTGTAGATTTTCAGATTATCAAATCAGCCTCTGCCATAGAATGGGGCCTGTTTCTGTTTTTAGGCTGTAATACACTTCTTGCATACGGATCCCTGGCCAATGCATTTCAATTTCTTGAAGCAAACAAAGTGAGTGTGATCATTACGCTGAATCCCATAATTACCATTTCTGTCATGAGTATTCTTGCTCTTCTGAATGTTGATTGGATTGTTCATGAAAAATTCACCCTGGTATCTTTTGCAGGGGCTTCACTTGTGATTTTGGGCGCAATACTGACTATTCTTAAAAAAAGGAGAGAAAAATAAATTCATTTTGTAGCAATTGAGCTAGTTTTGTGGTTCTTTTTCAAAATACATGCGTCAATTATTAAGAGACATATGGGATGCTATCCGTGGTTTTGAGCATGATTATACCACCATAAAACTACGAAAAGCAATTTTATTGCTCTCTATTCCTATGGTGGCAGAAATGCTCATGGAATCGTTATTTGCTATTCTTGACATTTATTTTGTTTCAAGGTTGGGAGACGAAGCGATTTCAGTTGTCGGTCTTACCGAGTCGTTAATGACTGTTGTATACGCTATCAGTGTTGGTCTGGCAATGGCCACAACCGGTATTGTTGCCCGGCGAATAGGAGAAAAAAAAGACAGAGATGCCTCTATTGCTGCTTCACAGGCTATTCTTTTAGGATTGCTGATCTCATGTATCATTGCCATTCCGGGAATTGCTTTTTCAAGGAAAATCCTTGCCCTGATGAATGCTGAACCAAAAGTAATAGAACTTGGATTTTCATTCACACGGATCATGCTTGGCGGAAATTTTGTCATAATGCTGCTGTTTATTAATAATGCAATTTTCAGAAGCGCAGGAGCGCCTGCGCTTTCAATGAGAGTATTGCTAATAGCAAATGCAATCAATATTGTACTTGACCCCTGTCTGATATTCGGGATCGGTCCCTTTCCTGAACTTGGTGTTACCGGTGCTGCAGTTGCAACAAATATAGGTCGCGGAACAGCAGTGCTCTATCAGTTTTATCTTCTGTTTCAACACAGATCAAGAATTGATTTAAGACTATCATATTTTATTTTGCGTCTTCAAGTGATGGTAAAAGTTGTATATCTTTCTGTTGGAGGAATAATGCAGCATCTTATAGCAACATCAAGCTGGATTATTCTTTACCGCATTCTTGCCAATTATAAAAGTGAAGTGATAGCAGGATATACCATTGCCATCCGGGTCTTTGTATTTTTCCTGCTTCCTGCATGGGGATTCAGCAATGCAGCTTCTACCCTTGTTGGCCAAAACCTGGGAGCAAATAATAAAGTAAGAGCTGAACAAGCAGTATGGTACACTTCCTTTGTGACCAGTATATACATGTTAATTACCATGCTTGGGTTTGTTCTTTTTCCTCAGTATTTCATCACTCTTTTTTCTGATGGTGGCAAATCTTATGAAGTAGGCATTGCATGCCTTCAGATCATGGGTTACGGCATGGTTTTTTATGGTTTCGGAATGATCATTTCCCAGGCATTCAATGGTGCAGGTGATACATATACACCAACAGTGTTAAACTTTATTTGCTTCTGGTTAATTGAAATCCCTCTTGCCTATTACCTGGCAAGAAATGCAAACATGGAAGAAAACGGAGTATTTTATGCAATACTTATTTCCGAATCTTTTTTGGCTATCTTAGGTATCCTGGTGTTTTTAAAAGGAAAATGGAAATTAAGGACTGTTTAATGATGAGGATTTCATCTGAATTTTCTAACTTTTCAAAAAGTAGATGAAAAATGGAGCAATTCAACAGCGCCCTTTTTAGTTACCTGATCCTTCCTATACTTATCATACTGGCCCGAATTGTAGATGTTTCTTTGGGAACTCTGAAAATTGTATTTATATCGAAAGGGTACAAGTATCTGGCTCCTCTTCTCGGTTTTTTTGAAGTACTTGTTTGGTTGTTGGCCATAACAAAAATCTTCCAAAACCTTGACAACTGGGTCTGTTATGTCGCCTATCCCCTGGGATTTGCATTGGGAAGTTATATAGGAATGATCATTGAAGAAAAACTTGCTATCGGAGTGCAGTTGATCAGGATCATTACACGAAAAGATGCTTCAACACTCACAAAAGTCTTACGTGAAGGAGGTTATGGAGTAACCTCCATTCAGGCTGAAGGCAGTACCGGAAAAGTCGGAATCTTATATTCTATTGTCAACCGGAAAAAGATAAAGGATGTTATACAGGTTATTCAGAAACATAATCCTAATGCTTTCTATACTATTGAAGATATACGATTTGTCAGTCAGCAAATAAAAGATGACAAAAACGCTGTATGCAGGTAAAATATGATCTCAGTGAAAATTCCATGTAATATATTTTTTTTTCTGATTGTTCTTTTTGCATTACCAGGCAGGAATTTTGCACAATTTTACAATACCGGCCAGGCCCCTGCCTCAGTTTCCTGGATGCAGATTAAAACAGAACATTTCCAAATCATTTATCCGGAAGGATTCCATGAGAAGGCCAACAAAGCTGCAAACCTCCTGGAATACATTTACGATTATGGTGCTGAAAACTACCGGAAAAAACCAAAAAGGATATCTGTTATTCTTTACAATCAATCGGTCCGTGCAAACGGATATGTTGTGTGGGCTCCCAAAAGATCCGAATGGGTTACTACACCTCCGCAGGAAACCTATGTACAAGACTGGCTGGAACAACTCGCCCTGCATGAATACCGGCATGTAGTACAACTTGAAAATCTTGAACAGGGAATGACAAAAATGTTGAAGATCATATTCGGAGAAATTGCTACCGGAATTGTTACAGCTTATTTGCCATTCTGGTTCCTGGAGGGAGATGCTGTGGTTAATGAAACTGCTCTTTCTTCTACCGGGAGAGGACGTGCCCCTGATTTCAGCATAGAACTTCGTGCCCTGGAAAGAGAAAAAAAGATTCGATATTCCTATGATCAATCCTATTTAGGAAGCTATAAATATTTTGTCCCCGACTATTATAAATATGGTTATCACATGGTAAGTTATGCAAAACTAAAATACAATCCGGCAATTTGGAGAAATACCATAGACAAAGTCGGAAGAAGACCTTACCTGGGAGCTCCTTTTTACTTTGGGCTGAGAAAAAATGGAGCAGTATCGAAAGTGCAACTTTACCATGAAACACTCGACTCACTGAATACTTTATGGAGATCGGAAACAGAACAGGTGTCTTACGATACTCCTGAATATCTGCCTGTTCCGAAAACCAAACATTTTACTAACTATAGCTATATCCAATCGACACCCTATGGTATTTTTGCGGTAAAAACAGGTATCAATGACATCACACGATTTGTTTATTTAAATAATGGAACGGATACGATCATACACACACCAGGCAGATATTCAAATACTCCCGTTAGTGCAGGTCAAAAATATGTTGTATGGGAAGAAAATTTATCCGATACCAGGTGGCAGCAAAAATCCTACTCTGTAATCAAATTGCTTGAACTGGCCACAGGTTATGAAAAACAACTGACCAGAAAAAGCAGGTATTTTTCTCCTGCTCTTTCTCCATCTGATGATAAAGTTGCCTGTATAAAAATAGATGAGCGGAACCAATATTCCATCATCATTCTCGATAGTTTTAATGGAGAAATAAGAAATGAAATTATTTTACCTCCCGGAATTCCGGCTTATCATCCTGTTTGGATGAATGAAGAATCCCTGGTTTTCATTACCATGCAGAATAACAGCAAAAGAATTGAACAAATTTCTCTCACAAGCCAGGAAAGAAAGATACTATTTGAATCGGGATTAATCAATATAAGTTGCCTGTATGCAAAAAACAATATGGTGTATTTCACATACGATATTGAGATGTCAAGAAATATCTATGTGCTCTATACAAATCCAGGAAAAATATTCAGGTTAACCAATTCAAAATATGGTGCAGATTATCCATTTGTCAATGATAATCAACAGATGTATTATTCAGAATATACTGTAAATGGATATATCCCGGCAAAAATAAAACTGGATTCTTCAAAATATCAAATATTAACTGCAATAGAAAAATACAATTATTCCTGGGCTGAAAGTCTTTCGGCTTCTGCAGGAATAAATATCCAGGAATCCCTTATGAAACCGGTTGAATATGATTCTCTGAAATACAACAGGTTGTTGCATAGTTTTAATTTCCATAGCTGGGCCCCTTTTTATTTTGATGTGAATGATTATATTTCCCTGAACCCGGAAATTTATCCTGGAATTACTCTATTGTCTCAGAATAAGTTAAGTACTATTACTTCAAGTTTTAGTTATTTTTATTCCAATGGGACACACTACATAAAACCAAAAATCACGATTGAAAGGTTTTATCCGGTTTTTGAAATTAGTGCGTTATTTGGCAGTGATCCTGATTTTTTATATAAGAACAATGCAATTCCCCATCAAAATTATTTATCCGGCTATTATGATTTTACTGTACGGTGTTATCTGCCTTTAAGTTTGACCCGGAACAGGTTTGTTCGTTATTTTCAACCAGGTATTTCCTATGGTTATACGAATGAGTATTATCTGACACTTCCCGATAGTGTATATAAAAAAGGTTATGACTACCTCGGCACAAGTTTTTATTTCAGCAATATTCTGAAAAAATCACCAAAAGATATTTATTCGAGATTTGGTCAGATAGTATATATTTCAATTCATGAACCTTTGCTGGACAAAAAATACTTTTCTCCATCACAATTGGGAATAGTCAATCTGTATTTTCCGGGTTTTTCCGGACATCATTCTATAAGGATCTATTTGGCAGAAGAAAAAAAGAAAATCAAAAAAAGTGAAAATAATGAAATAAATATGTTTGTCAGGGGAAATAGCCTGGCCATGCCCAGGGGTTATTTGAATTCTATTCCTTATTCAAAACTGATCATAGGAAGCGCTGAATATACCTTCCCGCTTTTTTATCCCGACTGGAGTATAGGCCCCCTGGTATATATCAAAAGATTTCATGCCAGTATCTTCTACGATGCTGCAAAATTATATGAACTCAGCAGTGATCAAATTGAAAACTTAGTTGCAACAGGATTCACATTAGCCTCTGAAATGCATTTTCTGCGATTTTTTATCCCTTTTACACCGAAAATTACAGCCGCATACCTGCCCAAAGAAAATGATATAACAATTTTATTTGGTATCAGCATTGAGACTTCTGTCTTTTAGGTGAGCGATATCATCTTTTTTAGTTTAAAGTATCTTCTATTTTTCATTGATTATCCATACCGGATTTAGTAATTTCGACAAGCCCTTGTTCGAGTAAATCTAGTAATAATAGATACGAGTTTTAATGATAAACCCAACATCCGGACTACTAATAAACCATGAAGAGATGGATAAGAATGAAGTAATTGAAACAATCGGCAGCATTACAAAAATGGAAAACCTGAGGGCTCTGGAACAAGATACCATCGAAAATTCTCTTGTTCTTGAAACTGTTGACCCATTTCCAGGTTATAAATCAGAACATGATATAACAGATACAGATAAAAACCCCTCCTCAGTTTTTATTACCCTGAGATATCGTTACGCCCCCGAAAAAATCAATCGTATTAACAAAGAACTGCGTGAAAATAAGATGGTTATTTGTTATCCTTCTTTTGGTGAAATCATTACCCATAATTACATCTTTCCCTGTATTCGTATCAAAGGTCTGAAGAATCATAAAATAATACCTGCCATACAGGATTTTTACAGACGAAATGATTTGCAGCTATTAGCCTTTAAAAATTTTAATGACTCTGCTCGCATTAAAATTTTTAAAACATTCAGACTGATTGAATTGGCGAAGGGACTATACAGAGATTTAAATGATGGGGAGAAATTTTATTTTCGTATTCCTCAGGCAATGCAATGGAAACAACTTGACCATATCTCAAAGAAAATTAAATTCCATTTAAAAACCCATAATTTCGATGCTGCATTGGGCATCATTTACAGGTTTTGCGGACCTGAAAACGTTATTAGAATATACGACAGGGATAAATCTCTTCGCCGTGCACTCCAATTAAAGTCTTTATTTACTAAAGAAGTAAAAAAAGATATGCTTATTTCAGCACACCATTAGAATTCTGGGTAATGACTTCAGAAGCGTTTACAATTTTGTATAGTTTATCAGATCGTCTGATCATTTCATCAAGCGGGATAGAAAATCTCTCTCCTTTTGCTGTAGCATTTACTTTCTTCAGATCAACGCGTATTTCATTCACTTTCCCCCGAATAATTCCTGTGGTTGGTCCGGTAATTAAAATCTCATCATTTACCCGAAGTTCAGATGCCTCACATAAGAATTCTGCCACTCTTTTTTTTGAAAAATAATTCATCCCTTTCCCAACATATATTTTGCGTTCAGTAGCTTTCGATCCATATACAGGACTCCATTCGCCAAGTTTTTGTCCAAGATAATATCCGTCCCAGAATCCCCTGTTAAAGACGGTTTTCAGTTGTTCTTGCCATTCCCGGATTTTTTCTTTGCTATAACTGCCATCAAAATAACTTTCAATTGCTTCTCTGTAGCATTTTACTACTGTATATACATATTCCGGAGGACGTGCTCTACCTTCGATTTTTAAAATACTCACCCCTGCATCCAGGATCTTATTCAAAAAATGAATCGTACATAAATCCTTTGGCGACATGATGTATTCATTTTCTATATCGAGCTCCCTTCCGGATTCTTGTTCAGTAACTGTGTATGCCTTACGACAATTTTGAAGACAAGCTCCCCTGTTAGCAGAATAATTCTGTTCATGCAAACTCAGATAACATTTTCCGGAAACAGACATGCACAAAGCTCCGTGAACAAATAGCTCAATTTTTACAAGTTCTCCGGAGGGACCTTTTATGTCTTCCTGATTGATATGCTTATAAATTTTGTTCACCTGGTCAAGATTGAGTTCCCTGGCCAATACAATCACATCGGCATAATCAGAATAAAACTTCAGGGATTCAGTATTGCTGATATTTACCTGTGTTGAAATATGCACTTCAACTCCTTTTGACCTGGCATAATTGATTATTGCATGGTCGCTTGCAATGATGGCCGAAATTCCCTTTTCTCTTGCCAAATCAACAAGCCTTTGAGCTTGTTCTACCTCATTGTCATACAGAATAATATTGAGCGTAAGATAGGTTTTTACCTTATGTTCATTGCATATCTTCATTATTTTATCAAGGTCGTTTTCCGTAAAATTGACTGAAGAGCGTGCACGCATATTCAACTTGTTCAATCCGAAATACACTGAATTTGCTCCAGCTTTAATAGCAGCCATAAGGGATTCGTATGATCCTGCCGGAGCCATTAATTCAATTTCTCTTTTCTTCATTAGAACTTACAGTGAAGTATTATTTGAAAAATCTTTTTAAAGAATTAAAATAGATGGTTTTCCATCCTTTGAACATTTCACTGAAGACTGCCTCCGGAACATTTTCATGTACTAATTCCACAACCGTATTGTTCTTCTCAGGTTTCAGCCGCAGTGTAACAACAGATTCCTTTTCTTCTCCTTCAAAATACCATTGTTGTCTTATCAATTCATTTTCTTTAAATTCCAGGTTTTTACCGACAATGTCTCCTTCAAAAAGAGAAAATTCACTCCCGGGTTCTGTTGACATAAGAGCAGGAAATCCTGTCCATAACTCAATGGTAAACGGATTCGTAAGTGCAAGATATACTTCTTTTGTGGTAGCTGCAATATGATGTTTTTGCTTTATGTTCATTTCAGATATAGTATGAATTTGCAATGAATTTCATTTATTCTGAACATAGTTTTTCATCCATTCTCTTGTCCCAAACCATTTGCATGATTCACCGGCTACAATGGAAGCACGTTGCAATGAATTTGTAAAATTATGCCCATTAAAATAAAAATGACAAAATGCACCATGAAAAATATCTCCTGCTCCCAAAGTATCAATGACATCAATTTGTTCAATTTCAATTTCTTCTTCGCCTTCCTTGTGAGAACATAAAATATTATGGTTGCCACGGGTTATAGCAATATCTTTTACTCCAGATGCATGCAAATATGTAAAAATATCTTCCGGCTTCTTGCCTCCCGGAACCTGAAAGTCGTTGCTGCAGATAACAATATCAATGTATTTTAACAATTTATCTGTGCCTTTTTTCCAACTGCCTCCGTCAAGAATTGTAATCCCCTCATTCTTTTTCAATCGCCTGGCAATGGATATTGCCATGTCAGTATAAAATCCATCAAATAATGCCAATTGATAATATTTCAAGTTGAATTTGAATTGAATATTTTTAAAATTTTCAATTTCAGGATGATATGAAAAAACTGTTCTATCTCCATTTGTTTTAGAAGTAATGATACTGGCAAAAACAGGTTTTGAAGATTTCCTTTTTAGCGGATCGATTAACCGCAGATCATAATTCCTGATTTCTTTTATAATAAAATCTGAAAATATATGAGTCCCAACAGGAGTGAACAAATCTGCTCTTGTGCCTAAAAAAGCACATGAAATAGCTGCATTAGTTGCCGGACCTCCAATGTAAATTTCATTTTGCAATGCTTTTGTCTTTGTATTTGGCTTTGGATATTGATTTACCAGAAATTGCAGATCAACTGTATTTAATCCAACAAAAAGAATTTTCTTTTTCATGCCTTCTGCTGCAAATTAAATCTGAATATTGAGTTCCAAGGTAATCGGGCAATGATCGGAATGTTCTGCTGTTTTCAGAATTTCTGCATTAACAACTTTGGCTTTAAGGGATTCTGTTACCAAGTGGTAATCAATTCTCCAGCCTAAATTCTTAGCTCTTGAATTAGCCCTGTAGCTCCACCAGCTATATTGTTCGGGTTCTGAGTTGAATATCCTGAATGTATCGATAAGTCCGTCATTGATAAACTCATCAAACCATGCACGTTCTTCCGGTAAAAACCCTGATGAATTTTTATGTTTCTCCGGATGATTGATGTCTATTGCTTTATGACAAATATTATAATCTCCACAAATTACCAGATTTTCCTTATCTTTTCTAAGATTCTGAATAAATTTCCTAAAATCGGCCAAAAATTCCATTTTAAAATCCTGGCGAATGTCTCCTGTTGTTCCGCTGGGAATATATACATTGATCAATGTGAATCCGGAAAAATCCGTTCTTAATACTCTTCCTTCTGAGTCGTACTTATGCACCCCCATTCCAATATTAGTATTTTCCGGAATTTCTTTACTCAGTGTCATAACTCCGCTATACCCTTTCTTTTCGGCAGAATGTATAAAGCAGTGATATCCCATGTATTCAAAACGTGGTATATCAATTTGTACATCACTTGCTTTTGTCTCCTGAATACACATAATATCGGGAGAATTTACTTGTAACCATTCGCCAAATCCTTTATTCAATGCAGCCCGTATTCCGTTTACATTGTATGAAAATATAGTTTTAATCATAGGTTGTAAATTGAATCAATAGTTTTTGATTGGGCAAAAATACGATTATTGAGTTACATTAGCTTGATAATAAATTCATGCATTTGTGAAAAAAGGAATGGTGATAAAATCAACAGGCAGCTGGTATACAGTACTTGATGATGATACCATAATAAATTGCCGGATTAAAGGAAAATTCAGAATTAAAGGAATTAAAACAACAACTCCTGCTATCGTTGGAGACAAGGTCGAATATAACATGCTTGAAGACGGAACAGGAATAATTCTGAACATAGAAAAACGCAAAAATTATATCATTCGCCGAGCAACCAGTTTTCATAACGAAGCTCATCTCCTGGCAGCCAATATTGATATTGCATTTCTAATGGTAACCCTTAAATCTCCTCAGACACAGCGGGAATTTATTGACCGTTTTCTTATTACCGCTGAAGCATATCATATTCAGAGTATTATTCTTATTAATAAAATAGATCTTTTGATCAAAGAGGATCAGAAGATGTTGTATGACTTTATAAATACATACAACCTGGCGCATTACAAATGCATTCAGATTTCTGTAAAAGACAACATGAATATAGACAAGGTATACGAACTTATGAAAGGAAAATTGAATCTTATAGCCGGGAATTCGGGAGTTGGTAAATCGGCACTGATTAATACAATTGATCCTTCATTAAATCTTAAAATCGATGAAATTTCAGACTATCATAAATCCGGAAAACATACAACGACATTTTCTGAAATTTTTATCCTGGATGAAGATACATATATAATTGATACTCCGGGAATTAAAGGATTTGGATTAATAGATTTTAATAAAAATGAAATAGGCCTCTTCTTCCCGGAAATATTTAACATCTCCAAAAACTGCAAATTTTACAATTGCAGTCATATTCATGAACCGGGCTGCGCAGTAATGGATGCAGTAAATAAAGGTTTGATCGGTAATTCGCGATACATGAGTTATCTTAGCATAATGCAGGATAATAATTCAAAGTATCGATAGAATTGCCGTTTTATGTTTTGTTATAAAAGAACAAATAACAATTATTGCCGCGATCCCTTGCATTATTAATGTTTAAGTTATTAACAGGAATAACCTGACTATTTTTTTATTAGATGTACAATTATTCTAATTTTATCCTCTTGCTTGTGGTTTATCTGTCCATCAGATATTGTGCTTTATGAAAAAATCCATTTTGATTGTAATAGTAGCGGTTGTGCTTTTGGCAGGTTTAAATGTTTATGTATTCAATGACCTATACAAAAAACAAGTAACATACCAGAAAAGCATTCTTTTTGACCAGGCAGAATTATGTAGTCATACTATCGAGAATGAATTGAGGCGTTTTGAAAGTGACTTAAATTATATTCTTTTCTCTGATGATATATCTGAACTTTTCAGTGAGCATGCCGAAAATTCAAATTCCCTTCGAAGACTGGAATTGTTTTATTCATCTTATTCCAACCTGATTAAGAATATTGATATTTACGATAATAATAAAAATGTTTTTAACCTTTTTAAAGATAAAAACTTCATTACCGACAGATACATTGCTCAAAGACAAAGAAAGCTGGCCGATAAAGAAGTAATTAAGGTCCGTAATAATGAATATCAGTATTATATTCCTGTCTTCAAGGACAACACAGTATCCGGAAATATTGTAGTTTCAATTAACCTGGCAAATTACATTATATCAGAACTTAATAAATTTCACGTTTCAGATATTTGTTACCAGTGGGTGATTCATCCGGAATCAAAAAATTATACTGCAAATTTCCCAGGTAAAATAATCTCCATTGAAAATTATGATGCCATTGTTGACAATCTGAAAAATGATTTTGAAGGGCTGGCAAAACACAAAATGACTATTGATTCAACCACTGTAAGAATTATTACTGCCTACAAACCGTTAAATATACTCGACCACAAATTTGGCCTGGCTTTCAGTTTCAATAATGATTTTTTTATTAAAACTGTATTTTCAAGAATTGTTCTAATAGCTTCTATTAGCCTGATTCTTTTCTTTAGCATTATCCTATTCCTTCTGACCCGGCTGGGATATAGTGAAAAAAAAAGGGGGGTTCTAAATAAAGAAAAAGATCGCCTGAATGAGATACTGCAACATCTTCCAATAGGAGTTATTATTTTTGATGAAACAGGTAGGATCATTTATCTGAATCAGATTTCAAAGGATTTGTTCTTTATTAAAGAAGGAGAAGAAATAGAGGGAAATACCCTGATCGATAAATATCTTATGACCGGCCAAAAGCAAAAAAGTAATTTAAAAACTGCTGCATACGATACCAATCAATTCATTCTTTATCAGAAAGAAGGTAATGAAGTTGTTCTTTACCGGAAAGAATTACCATATTTTATTGATGGTATAGAATATACACTGAGTTCATTCATCGATATTACATCACTAGAAAAATCAAGAAAATATGAGGCTGCTTCAAATACTGCCAAATCAGAATTTCTTGCAAAAATGAGTCATGAGATCCGAACACCAATGAATGGTATTATCGGTATGGCTGAAGCACTTGACCAAAAGAAACTTACAAAAGACCAGAAAGAATATATCGAAATAATAAAAAGTTCAGCCGATCTTCTGCTGAATATAGTAAATGACATTCTGGATTATTCGAAAATTGAAGCCGGAAAGATGCAACTGGAAGAAATCCCCTTCAGGTTAAATGAAGAAATAAAGTTATCTCTTGATCTGTTTAGAGCAATTGTCGAGGAAAAAGGCATTAAACTTACTGTAGATATTCGTCCCGAGGTGCCGGATGATATAATCGGCGATCCATTCAGATTAAGACAAGTACTATCAAATCTTATCAGCAATGCTGTTAAATTTACACATGAAGGTGAGATACGTCTTTCGGTGAAATTGGAAGAACAGTATAGCGGCAATCTTACAATTATTTTTGAAATTGCTGATACCGGAGTAGGTATACCCAAAGAAAGACTGGAAAGTATTTTCAGTTCATTTGCCCAGGCTGACCAGGACACTTCAAGAAAATATGGCGGATCCGGATTGGGTACAACGATTTCAAAACAACTCGTAAATCTTATGCATGGAGAAATTTGGGTTGACAGTCCTTCCGGTATATCAAAAAATAAAAAATATCCCGGTTCTAAATTTAGTTTCTCCATTGAAGTATTTTCAAACGAGGAAATAAAAAAAGATCTTGACTTTTCAGCTATTAATTCTTTTAACCAGGTAAAGGCTTTTGTATTAGCCCAGAATTTACCGGCAAAAAAACGAATTCTTGGATTTTTAAATCATCTGGGAATACATGTCGATATAGTAACAATAAAAGAAGAAAAAGAAATTGTTGACAACATTAAAGAGCAGCTTCAAAATAAAAAAGATCATCAATTGCTGATTATTATGGATGAACCTAATCTTGACGGGCTTTGGATTGCAAGACAGTTATCCCAGTTTGGGATTACCGATCAATTCAGGGTATTAATGATTAGTTCAAAACATAAACAGGAAAATTATATTCAGACCAAATTATCCAAAATTGATTATTACCTCATCCAGCCATTCGATCAGAATATTTTAAAAGAGTACTTGTTTCGCTGGTTTTCCGGAATCAAGCAGGCTGAACAAGAAAAAAGTATGGCACTCCAAAAAGATCTGAACATTCTTGTTGCGGAGGACAATCTCATCAATCAGAAGGTAGCTGAAACCATTTTTCAAAATCTTGGTTATCAAATTGATATAGCGCTCGATGGAAAGAAAGTAGTTGATATGGTCAGAAAAAAATCTTATGATATCATATTTATGGACTTGCAAATGCCTATAAAAGACGGTGTTGACGCAACAATTGAAATAAGAGGACTTGGTTTTCAGATGCCCATCGTTGCCATGACTGCCACAGCTTCAAAAATAGGTAAGGATAATGCCATTACTGCAGGAATGAATGATTATATTACCAAACCCGTCAAGATGGATGCTGTGAGAACAGTCCTTGAAAAATGGTTTGCCTGATAAGCAATCACCCTTTCTGTTTTTTGGTTTCAAAATTTATAATTCTCCGTTCCAATTTTTCCCCATCACAATGTTCTATGAGAAGATTACTACATAAATTCATATATTTATGAATCGAATCGTGTTCCCCAAAATCAAAAAAAACAAACAGGATTCCTTGCGTTGTATTTGTAACCATTGTTCTTTCAGAATCACTTGTTGGAGTGCCAAATGCACCTTTTTTATCCCGCAAAACAGGCAGGTTATTAATGTTTAACATCCCTCTGCCTATTCCAAAATATTCTTCATCTTTATTACCAATTCCCAGTACTACGTCTCCTTCAATAACAGACAAATCGTATCCCCCAATCGAAAATCCGGATTGAACAGAAATTAAATTCAAGACATCAACAATGTTGTTGATTTGATAAATGCCATATCCTTTTACTATTCTTCTTAATAATGCATCTGCTGAAGGACGGTATCGATTCGGATCATTCCCGCATTTTTTATACGCATCTCTGGCAGACGCAATAACATCCAACTTATTTATTTCTCCTAAACTATACTTTCCCTGAATTTCTTTGACTTGTTCATCCATCAATTCAAGGAGTTTTGCAGAGGAAGGTTTGCAAAACACAGTAGCGCCAATTAGTCCAAGCCTGAATCCCGGTAACCGGTTTTTTAAATCTTTGCTTACTGATATTTTTATTTTCATAGGGTAAGCCGATTATTACTGGTGATTAATTCATCCATTAGTCGATGATGAAAATCATCTAATTTACTTCATTCATCAACAAATTATATCTTTTATATTGATTTGCCGTTCCAATAAGTAAGTAATTATAGTCAAAAGAACTTTATGCTCATGGAACGAATTTATAGAGAACAAACAGCTAGCCTTCCCTTAATAGATTTTATGCCGGAAGGAAATTTAAAAATTGAAGGCCGATCAATTCTGGAGGATGCAGAAAGTTTTTTCAACCCTCTTGTGGATTTTGTAAAATCGCTGGAAGTATCTGATGTTGTATTTGATATAAATCTTGAATATTTTAATACTTCAACATCAAAAAAATTGCTTGATCTTTTCAAGTATCTGGAATCTAATAATCACGTGAAAAATATCCTGATTAACTGGTATTTCGAAGAAGGTGATGATGATAGTCTTGAAACAGCTGAAATTTATGAAGAATGTCTTTTGCGAGTAGATTTCCGATACCATGAATTTGCAGAAGTAGCTTAAGTCCCTGAAACAATCAAAAATTATACTCTCATACGCTGATAAATTTATTTGTCAGCGTATTTTTTTACCTCATCCATAAATAAATCAAATAAAAATTCAGTGTCAGTAGGGCCACTCGAAGCTTCAGGATGAAACTGAGTTGAGAAGAAGGGTTTAGACTTATGTTGTATGCCTTCATTCGTACCATCATTTAAATTGATAAAAAGAGGACTCCATTCGCCTGATAATGTATTGTTATCAGTTGCAAATCCATGATTTTGTGATGTGATATATGCTTTTTTTGTTCCAACTTTTAGTACCGGTTGATTGTGACTTCTATGTCCGTACTTAAGTTTATATGTATCAGCACCCGAAGCAAGAGCCATTAGCTGATTCCCCAAACAAATGCCATAAATCGGTTTGTCTTCCTGATAAGCACCTGATAAATGAGCAATAGTTTTTACGCACTGTTTTGGATCTCCCGGTCCATTCGAAATAAATAATCCATCATATTTTTCATTTGAGAAATCATAATCCCATGGGACCATAATCACTGTAGCATTTCGCTTTATTAAATTCCTGACAATATTGTATTTTACTCCACAATCAATAAGCAAAATTCTGTAATTCCCATCTCCAAAAATCTTTTTTTCTTTAATGCTGACCTTTTCAACAAGATTTTCTTTGTTCGGATCGTATAAGGGAACATCTTGATTGTTGTATACAATCTTGCCAAGCATAGTGCCACTTTCTCTCAAAATTTTTGTCAACTGACGAGTATCTATTCCATAAATGCCTGGGATTTTATATTCTTTTAACCAACTACCAAGACTTTTTTTTGCATTCCAATGACTAAAAGCCTCAGTGTATTCTGAAATAATCAAACCGGAAATGTGTAAAGCATACGATTCATAATATTTAAACATATCATTTTCCGTCTCATCTCCCGGCACTCCATAATTCCCAATTAATGGATATGTTAAAGTGAGAATTTGTCCTTTGTAAGAGGGATCTGTTAAACTTTCCGGATACCCGGTCATAGAGGTGTTAAAAACAACTTCTCCTGAAATGGATTGGTCAAATCCAAATGATTTCCCATGAAATTCAGTTCCGTCTTCAAGAATTAGTTTGATATTATCAAGATTTTTCAATACAAGAGTTTTAATCTATGCTTATTTTATTTATTATTGATTTTCCCCGGAAGCATTCATAAACTGTTTTCTGTATACCGTAATTAATTCTGTTACCTGTTCTACGCCGATGCGCTTTGCAATTATTTTTTTGTTTTTATCCAGAATATAAATCTGAGGAGTAGTTCGTACATCATAAGCTACTTTAAACTTATAATCATAAGGGTACCATGCATTTATCCAATCGTATAAATGATGTTCATTAACAAAATCGATCCATTTTTCTTTCCCATCTTCACCAAACAGCGTACTTATTGCTATAACTTCCACTCCCATTTCCTTTAGTGTATCTTTATAAGCTTCATATAGCTTTGGTACAGCCTTCTTGCAATGACCACAGTTGGATTCCCAAAAGAACAATACCAGAAAATCAGCCTTAATATCATGGATCCTGAAAAAACTTCCCACATGAGGATATTTTTTAAGAGCTGTGTCATTTTCAGCTGCAATAATATGTTCTTTGGGTAATGCAAGAAGTTCAAAGTCTGGAGCAGTATTTCCAATGATCAAAGGCTTCAATATTTCAACTCTTTCAATCAGATCGTTGATAAATTTTTTATCACTCCACCAGGCCTCCTTAATATAGTACTTATCAGCTATATGCACCTGAACAGCATCCATTCCCATTATTTTGCTATTCCCATAATGATTAAACAAAGTGATCAGCATAAATCTGAATATTGTTGAATCTGCCCTTGCTTTTTCAATTAATAGATCTACTTCATGAATAATGGTATCAGGTATCTGAGGGATTACTTTTTCAAGGTAATACATAATTTTGTCCTCGTACAAAGGAGTATGAAGTAATCGAACATCCGATGGATCAAAATGATCAAAATAATGGCTTCGATAATAGTGATATTTCCAGGTAGAATCCGTGGTTTCATCAACATTAACAGGATGATCAGGAACTTCAATTTCTAACGTAGCTTTAAGAAATGTTGATACAAAAAGATCAGAATTTTTATTGATTATTTGTTGAATCTTATCCTTTCTTTCCTTGTTCAATAGTTTTATCTTTTCTTTTGCTGCCTTTTTCTCACTCTCATCAGTTGAATTCTTAATGGTTTTTTGAAGTTGATCAAGCTCATTGTGTTTCGTAATCATATATCGCTGAAAATCAAAAAAAATTTCATTATCCGGAGAATTTGTAATCCTGCAATACTCAATGAAATTTTTTGTATCAGTTTCAATTGTAAAATTCTGATTTTCACCCATCAACAAGTCAAAGTACTTTCCGTCAGGCAGATAAATTATATACATTCCCTGAACAAGGGAACCATTCCCTTTGAATACTGTATTTCCTTTTGAATCGACATACGCAGTATCGTCAGGATACATGGATTTGTTAAAATAATGGCCCAGAATAAGAGTAGTGTCCTGGATGCCGTTAATTTTCACTTTTATGTTATAGCCATTGCCATACAAAAAGCTCCAAACAAAGAATGCTATAAAAAAAAAGAACAGTATTTTTTTTCTGAAATGGTTTACCATAGAAAAGATAATTGTTATTAAGCGGCAAAATTAGCATAAAAATGAGAAATCCACTTATTCATATAAGTCTCGCTAAATAACGTGTCTTTTTTTTAATTAGTTTACTTTTGTTGATTCATTGAAAAAGGGATTATGTTAAATTATACAGATTCATATTCACTCATAGAAAAAAATATCGCACAATTATCTGTTAACTCAAGGCCCGTTGAATTGTACGAACCGATTCAATACATTTTATCTTTAGGGGGTAAAAGAATCAGACCCTGCCTGGTTTTGATGGCTCACAACCTTTTTTCGGAACATATTTCAGATGCAATATATCCGGCCCTTGGTTTGGAAGTATTTCACAATTTTACATTGCTGCATGATGATATAATGGATAATGCCTCTAAAAGGAGAAATCACGATACAGTGCATGTGAAATGGAATAAAAACATAGCAATTTTATCAGGTGATGCCATGATGATACTGGCATACCAGCTTATATCAAAAACACGAGATTATTTACTCCCCAGAATTTTATCACTTTTCAATAAAACCGCACTTGAAGTTTGTGAAGGACAGCAATTTGATATGAATTTTGAGAAACAAAATACAGTTACGGTTGAAGAATATCTTGATATGATACGTTTAAAAACTGCTGTTTTGATTGCATCTTCGCTTACAATTGGAGCCATAACAGGAGAAGCTAAAAAAGATACCATTGAAAAAATGTACCTCTTTGGATTAAACATTGGTATAGGATTTCAATTGCAGGATGATTACCTGGATGTATATGCTCAGCCTGAAAAATTTGGAAAAAATATTGGTTCGGATATACTCTCTAATAAAAAAACCTATCTCCTGATCAGTGCGTTAAGTTCACGCAATAGCAAATTGGTTAAAGAACTTAAACAATGGATGGATAATAAAAGTTCCGATCCGGCTTCAAAAATAAAAGGAGTAAAGACCATTTACGACCAATTGAAAATCGGAGAAATAACTGAAAATACGGCGAAGAAATACTTTGACAAGGGCCTTAAATATTTTCAACAGGTTGATATCCCTGAAACCAGAAAAGAGAACCTCAGGAATTTCGTAAATAAAATGACAACCCGCGATTATTAATTATACCCCTATTTTTTCTTCTCAGAAAATGGCAAATTGATTGTTATATTTTTCAAACAATTGCTCTGCCGTTGCAACAAGTTCGGGTTGATTATATTGCTGAGCAATTTGCATAGTACTGCCTAACACCCTGATATGATATGTAATCTCATCTATAATTCTATTCTGATCTTTTTGTTTGAAAGTAGAATAATATGCTAAATGTCGATCAGAAATGTCAAGCATTTTTTTATAAATGGCTGTTCCTTTCTCAAACTGGTTAATTCTAAAGTAAGTTTCAGCAATTCCCGGCATAAAAAGATGGTATGGTATTTTTTCATGTGGCGTAAGTTCAATAATACGATCCAGAACTTCTTCGGCTCTTTTGTAATCTCCTTCCTCAGACAAAGCAATTGCCAAGCGCATAAATCTGAATCTAAGCCGTATAACTGACAAAGTCCGGAGATGAAAATGATCCAGGATAACGTCATCTTCATTCATTCTTCCATATTTAAACTCATTCATTAATTTATTGTACAGAATTTCAGTATCAATTCGCCCTTTCTCAAAGTTTGATCGTGTAACCGTTTTAATAGGTACCAGTCTGTAGGCTAGTCCGTCAAGTTGTGTATAATCACTGAGCCCCAACTCATCAGTATGATTCGTTCCTACAAAATATACCGGTCTTTCCCAATTGTTATTTGCCAGAATATCAAGGGTTGCAAGATTACTTTTTGAAAGGAAGTTGCCAGTTATTCTTCCTTCAACTTTTTTTACAATTTTGGAAGCATTTGCAGATTTTACAGTGCCATTTTCAATCACTTTGGCTGAATCAACCTGAAGAAAAAACTTTCTTGCCGGAACATAATCAAGGAATTCACCGTTTCGCGCGGCCAATTTGGTGGAATTTAAATCACTGACAATAAACTGTACAATTTCACGAGCATCATAAGCCTGATCAAATCTCTCATACACATGAACAGCATCGCGAGTACCGTTTGTATATTGCTCTGATTTCAAAGTAAGTGGCAGGGGATCAGATTCATATACTTTACATTTCATCTGATCAATATACCAATCCATATTTAGAAGCATCAAATTTACAATTCGCACATCAGTACGAATCCCCTCTACTTCCTGCGCATACCAAAGGGGAAACGTGTCATTATCACCGCCGGTAAACAATATACTGTTTGGCTCACATGAGACCAGGTAATCATAGGCAATATCGCGTGCAGTATAGCGGCCGGAGCGATCGTGATCATTCCAGTTTTCTCTGGCCATGATTCCGGGAACAAATACCAGACACATAAGTGTAATAAAAACCAATACCGGGACATTTTTAGCTTTTTTACCAATTAAATCAACGATTCCCAGAACACCTAAACCAATCCAGATGGCAAACGCATAAAACGATCCTGCATATGCATAATCTCTCTCCCTTGGTTGATTTGGTGTTTGGTTGAGATACACAAAAATTGCAATACCTGTTAGAACAAATAACATAGTTACTATGGAAAAATCTTTCTTGTGTTTATTCAGATGATAAAACAATCCGATCAGTCCAAGTATCAGTGGCAAAAGATAATATTTATTCCGTGCCGGATGATTTTTTATTTCATCGGGCATGTTTTCAACGGATCCGATAATGTTTTTGTCAATGGCCGATATCCCTGTTATCCAGTTGCCATTTAGCGGTCCTCCATAACCTTGCACGTCATTTTGACGTCCTGAAAAATTCCACATAAAATACCTGAAATACATATGCCCCAGCTGATAGCTAAAAAAGAATTTCAAATTGGATCCGAAACCAGGTTTTTTCTTAGGATTGTTTCTTTCGTATACAATCTTTCCGTTTCTATTGGTTACGATTGCTCCATTTTCATCTTGCCTGGGATAATAAAGATCTTTCTCTTCAAGTCCTGCCCATTCAAGATACACCTGAATATGTTCGGGACTATTGCTGTACATGCGAGGAAATAATGTTGTAAATTCTTTATCGTAAGTGGTAACAGTTTTACGGTTGGTAACCACATATTTCCCGTTTCTCTGGGTATAAGTTCTTTTCCCTTCTGTAATTTGAGGATGGGGAGCATTAAAATACTGTCCTTTAATTAACGGCCTGTCTCCATATTGTTCCCTGTTCAGATAGTACATCAATGAAAAGACAGTGGAAGGATTGTTTTCATTCATAGGGGGATTTGCCAGCGAACGAATGACAATCATTGAAAAAGATGAATATCCTAAAATTATTACTGTAATCATAAGAATAATTGTATTTGCTATAACTTTTTTTCTTTTGTGCGTATATAATATCCCGTATATAAGTCCCCCGATAAGTAAGGCAGCATAAAACAACACTCCTGTATTATAGGGTAATCCAAATCCATTTACAAACAGCAATTCAAATTTTGAAGCAAACCAGATAACTCCGGGAACAATAACATACATAACTCCTCCTAAAATAATACCGGAAATAATCAAAGCAGTTATAATTCCCCGGGTAGTAGGAGTGTATTTTTTAAAATAGTAAACAAGCACAATAGCTGGTATAGCCAATAAATTAAGTAAATGGACCCCAATGGATAAACCCATTAAGTAAGCAATAAAAATAAGCCACCGGTTGGCATATTTTTCATCGGCTATATTTTCCCATTTTAAAATGGCCCAGAAAACAATCGCGGTAAACAGAGATGAACTTGCATATACCTCACCTTCAACAGCCGAAAACCAAAATGTGTCTGAAAATGTATAGGTCAACGCTCCGATCAATCCACTTCCCAAAATTGCCACAAATTCCCAGGACTTTAGCTGATCCCCGGGTTTAATGACTTTAACTGCCAGGTGAGTAATCGTCCAAAACAGAAACAGAATTGTAAAAGCACTTACTAATCCTGAAAGTGCATTTACCATTAAAGCAACTTTTGTGACATTTCCTCCGGCAAACAAAGAGAAAAACCGGGCAACAATCATGAATAATGGTGCTCCGGGAGGATGTCCAACCTGAAGTTTATATGCACTGGCAATGAATTCCCCGCAATCCCATAAACTTGTGGTAGGTTCCAGGGTTAATAAATAAACAATAGCAGCAATCAGAAATACCAGCCATCCAAGAATTCTGTTATATAACCTTAAAGTTTTCATGAAGAACCAAATATTTTCTGGAATTTCAAGCTCCTAAGATAGTTATTTTATGAAGGTATCTATCAGAATATCAACAAACCTGTATAAGAATACTATTAAAAAAAGTTAATGTTGCCGGAAAATTTAAGGGTTGAAAAAATTTAGAACAATGGAACAGGAAAGAATATTAAGCGACAGGGTAAGATGATGATTGATAAAATAACAAAGAGTATTGGAAAATTAATAAAACCAACCGAATTTAAATGAAAGGTAAACAGACGGTTTAAAAAAGTCTTTGACGGTATAAGATGTTTCTTCTATGCCTGAACCGGTAACATAACTAATACTTGTGCCAACTCCCAGAATAAAAAATCTTGAAAAATTCAGCTCAATCTCTGCAATTGGTGTAAGCACAAAGACAGGCTTACTGCTTATTTCTTCGAAATCGCCATCATCAAGTTCAACTCCCTGAGAAATACTGCCCCATCCTGTTTGAGCAGAGAGAGAAAGATGAACCGGTCTGTTTGGTGCAAAAATATAACCAAACCAAAGACCTCCATGACCAAAGTTCATTTTGTACGGTTCATTGTATTTGTATGATAACTCGTTTGTTTTACCAAATCCATACCCTCCGAAAAAGGTATTCCCAACCACTATTGCTCCTCCGCCTCCCATCATATGTACAAAATCATCACCAATGGCAGTAAACATCATCATAGGCCCACCAAAACCGGTAACTCGCAATTTCTTTGAATCATCTCTCTTAAAAATAGTCTTGAATTCATCATCCTGTGCAAAGGATGAAATTACAAATGAGGTACAACACACAAATAGTAATAATAGTTTTTTCATGAAAATAAACTTATCCATTAATAATGTAATTCCAAAATTTATTAGAAAGACAACTTATTTTATTATTGGTTGCACCACAAATACCTTAAAAAAACTAGAGGATTAACATTGCATCACCATAAGTGCCAAATCTATATTCTTCTTTGATAGCAACTTTGTATGCTTCAAAAAGAAAATCGAATCCCGCAAATGCAGATACAGACATCAACAAGGTAGATAATGGCAAATGAAAATTTGATATCATACATGTAGGTACGCTGAATTCATATGGCGGAAAAACAAATTTATTTGTCCAGCCATCAAAAGTTTTAAGATATCCCTGGGTAGATACTGAACTTTCAAGAGTACGCATTACCGTTGTTCCAACTGCACAAATCTGCTTTTTATTGTCTTTGGCCCGATTCACTATATCCACTGCTTTTTGAGGGATAATAATTCTTTCAGAATCCATTTTATGTTTGGTCAGATCTTCAACATCTACTGTTCTGAAATTGCCCAGGCCAACATGTAGGGTAATCTCTGCAAATTCCAGCCCTTTGATTTCAAGTCTTTTAAGAAGCTCCCTGCTAAAGTGCAATCCGGCGGTCGGAGCTGCAACAGCTCCTTCATACTTAGCAAATATTGTTTGGTATCGTTCACGATCTTCAGGTTGAACCTCCCTTTTAATAAATTTAGGAAGTGGTGTTTCTCCCAAACCATAAAGAGTTTTTTTAAACTCTTCGTAGTCTCCATCAAACAGAAAACGCAATGTTCTCCCTCGCGAAGTGGTATTGTCAATCACTTCAGCCACAAGCAAATCATCCTCTCCGAAATAAAGTTTATTGCCAATTCTGATCTTCCTTGCAGGATCAACCAAAACATCCCACAAACGCTGTTCTTTGCTAAGTTCTCTTAATAAGAAGACCTCAATTTCCGCTCCTGTTTTTTCTTTATTTCCATATAGTCTGGCCGGAAAAACTTTTGTATTATTGAATACAAGTGTATCGTGTTCTTCAAAATAATCAATTATATCTTTGAATATTTTATGTTGAATTGTTTTTTCTTTCCGATTTAAAATCATCAATCTTGATTCATCCCTGTTTTCTGCGGGATACTTAGCAATCAGTTCTTCTGGTAGATTGTATCTATACTGTGATAACTTCATGATCAGCAAACCTTTCTTTATATGTTCTTAAAAATTCGACCTTTATACGTAACAAAATTAAAATAGTTACAATATGTTCAATTTCTTTTTAAATTTTTCAACTTCAAATGCATTTGCTAAAGAATAGTTGCCTATTGCTGTGCGTTCCAAAGCAGTTAAATAACCTCCTGAATTTAAACTTTTCCCTAAATCACGTGCAATTGCCCTGATGTATGTCCCCTTACTGCAAATTATTTTGATTTTTAACAAAGGAGATTTAAATTCAATCAATTCGGAATCAAAGATTTCAACCTCAACAGGATTAAGTGCCCTTATTACACCTTCCCTGGCCAGTTCATATGCTCTAACTCCACGAACATTTTTTGCGGAATACAAAGGTGGTATTTGTTGAATTTTTCCTTTAAATAAGTTGAGTTTCTGAGCAATCAGTTTTTCATTAATATGTCTAAATTTAAATGTTTGATCAATTTTTGTTTCCAGATCATATGAAGGAGTAGTGGCTCCCAATTGGATTTCAGCTATGTATTCTTTAGGCATATTCTGAATCTCACCAATTCGTTTTGTTGCTTTTCCGGTACAAAGAATAAGCAATCCGGTTGCCAGAGGATCGAGAGTACCTGCATGACCAACCTTCAATTTTTTCAGTCCACTGAATTTACATAAAAAATAACGTATTTTATTTACAAGATAGTACGATGTCCAACCATAAGGTTTATTAAATGCCAGTATTTCCCCTTTTTGTAAATTTTCTCTCGTATAATCCTGTTGCATTCAATGATTTGTTTACATACTGAAAAAAAGTGTAAGTCCTGCAATCAACGCACAATAAACAGCAAAATAGATCAGCTTACTATTTTTTACTATTCTGATCATTAATTTACAGGCAATAAGGCCAACAATAAAAGCTGAAACAAATCCAACCAACAATGGAAATACATTTGTTGTTTCAGAGATTAGTTTGCCGGAGAACAAATCCATTCCTGTTTTCCCGAGTATTGGTAACAATACCATAAGAAAAGAAAAACGAGCGGCGTCTTCTCTTTTGTTCTTAAGCATAAGTGCAGTAGCAATTGTTGCTCCCGATCTCGAAATACCAGGCAAAACAGCGCAAGCTTGTGCAATACCAATAACAAATGCATCCCGAAAAGAAATAGATTTGTTTTTTGGTTTAGCAAAATAAGTAAGTGCGAGCAATAATGCCGTAATAAATAACATGGCAGCAACAAAAATCAATGTGCCGGAAAACAGGTTCTCAACCTGGGTTTCCATGAAAAGTCCAACAAAGATAACCGGAATGGCTGATAGAAAGATTTTAGCAATGTATTGTGTTTCAGAATTCCATTTTACCTTAAAAAATCCCGATAACAATACGATAAGATCTTTTCTGAATACGATTATAGTACTGCAAACTGTTGCCGCATGTACAACAATATCGAATGTGAGATTGTTTTTTATTTCAACACCAAGAAGAGCTTTGCTGATCTCAAGATGTCCACTGCTACTTACGGGTAAAAATTCCGTTAAACCCTGTATTATTCCAAGAATCAAGGCTTCTATCCAATCCATCTAAATTGATTTGGGAAAACAAATTTATTCTTCTGCTTCTTTGGGTTTTCTCATAATTGCCCAGATTTCAAGAATGAATCCTATCAATACTACTATCGGAGCGAGAGTTATTCTCCTGAAGCTAAAAATTTCTTTCTCATTAAATATATTTGGATCCCCGGATTTGCCTCCTATCATTAAAGCAAAACCAATAATAATGATAATAAATCCAACGAGAAGATATTTATAATTCTCCTTTGGTAAGGCAAAATTATCATGTGTTTTTTTTGGTGTGTTTTTCTGAGCCATATCAATTGTATAATTTATCTGTCTTTATATGTAAATACTTGGTTACTGCAGCATAGGTCGAAATCCAATTAATCACAACACCAAGTACAATTACAATACCAAATAGTATTGCAAGTATCTGAGTGTCATCCAAACGGATAATTCCATTCATTTCATTTTGCAAGAAATAAACAAATCCTATTAGAATAGAAATTGCCAGGAGGGCACCAATACCCCCCTGTATAACTCCACTGATTAAAAATGGTTTTCTAATATACCCTGCAGTAGCTCCGACAAGTTGCATTGTACGAATAATAAATCTCTTGGAATAGATTGCAAGACGAATTGTGTTATTGATCAATGCGACTGCAATTAACAATAAGAACCCGCTAAAAATCAATACGAACAGTGTAATCTTTCTTACATTTTCATTTACTGTATGAATAAGGTTCTTTTGATAATATACTTCTTTAATCTGGTCAAATTCCTTAAGATCGTTTTCAATAACCTGAATACTATCGTTATTTGCATAAGATGCGAGAAATTTCACTTCTATTGAAGCAAGCAGAGGATTATGTCCAATAAATTCAATGAAATTTTCTCCCAATTCTTCCTGTAATTCAACAGCAGCTCTTTCTTTGGGTATATATTCGGTTTCTTTAACATAAGTTTTTGCGTCAAGTGCTTTTTGAATCTGATAGATATCTACCTCCCTAACATTATCTTTTAATATCACTTTGAAAATGATGTTTTCCCTTACATAGTCGGATATTCGTTTGGTATTTAATAATAACAATCCAACAGAACCAAGAAGAATCAATAAAAGGGTAATGCTAATAGTAGAGGTGAAATATGAACTTCTAAGCTTTCTTTTTTCAATGTTATTTTCTTGTGCAGACATAATAAGATGCGCATACCTGATCAGCAAAAATAAGAAGAATTATTGGTCAGTTATTATCATTGATGATATAAAAAATGTTAAACCGAGATCAATCAATAATAGAAATCCATCCAAATTTATCCTGGTTATTGCCAGTCTGAATATTCGTAAGTTTATGATACAATTTATTGCAAACAGGTCCTACTTCATTCCCTTTACAATACTCATAAATTTTATTTGTTTCAGGATCAATAATTTTTCTGATGGGTGTAATTACAGCAGCTGTTCCACATGCTCCAACTTCATCAAAGTCAGACAATTCATTGACTAAAACAGGTCTTCGCTCAACTTTCATTCCCTCATCAGCAGCAAGTTCCATCAGACTCATATTTGTTATTGATGGCAAAATTGATTTAGAATCCGGTGTAATATATGTATTCCCCTTGATGGCGAAGAAATTTGCAGGTCCTGCCTCATCAATATACTTCTTTTCTTTTGCATCAAGATATAATGAAGTGCTTAACCCGGAATCATGTGCTTTTTTTAAGGATTTCAAACTGGCTGCATAATTCCCTCCCACTTTATATGCTCCCGTTCCCAATGGTGCAGCACGATCGTATTCTCTGCATATCATTATGTCAACTGGCATAAATCCGTCTCTGAAATAGGGCCCTACAGGAGTTACAAAAACTATAAACAAATATTCCTTGGCCGGTTTTACTCCTACTTCAGGACCAAGTCCGATATAAAGAGGTCGAATATACAAAGTGGCACCATAACCATAAGGAGGAACATAGTCTTCATTGAGTTTAACTGTTTTGAATACGGCTTCCTTAAAGATATCAACAGGCAATTCCGGCATTAATATCCCCTGACCTGATCGATTCATCCTTTTGGCATTTTCTTCCCATCTGAATAATCTTATTTTATTATCCTTGCCCCTGTATGCTTTTAATCCTTCAAATACTTCTTGTCCATAATGAAGACAAGTAGATGCCATGTGAAGGTTTATATATTCTGAATCCGTGAATTCCAATTCATTCCATTTCCCATCTCTATAATAGCATCGTGCGTTTGGGCCGGTCTTCAAATAGGCAAAAGAAATTTTCCCCCAATCAGGTTTTTCCATAATCCCTGCGTTAAACAATAATCTATTCATAATAAGAATTTCAAAAATAAAGAATTGGATGCATCAAAACAATGATAAAACATGTATATATTTTTAATTCTTTTTGTTTTTGAAAATATAATATACTTTAGTTTTACAAATATAATTCTTATCTTAATGCCTAAATATGTTACAAATTATGGAGCAGGAAAAAAATATTATTCTTGTTACATGGGATTTTTCAGAAAAATCTGAGTACGCATTAGAACATGCAATCCTTGCTGCAAAAAGAATTAAGCATGATATTGGACTCGTTCATATCGTAAAAAAGGATTCCGAAGCAAAATCTGCCGAAGAACGTATTCTGGGAGCTATTTCCGAAAAATTTCCCCAACTTGAGCAAAAACCCCAGATTATTATTAGGCACGGTAATATTTTTTCAACAATCACTGATCTTGCAAATGAGTTGGGTGCAAAGATGGTATTTATGGGAACTCATGGAATTAAAGGAATGCAAAAATTTCTTGGTAGCTGGGCGCTTAAAGTAATTGCTCATACAAAAGTGCCTTTCATCGTAGTACAAGCAAAGCCTGCTCGTGATACCTATAAGAATATTGTTATCCCCATCACTTTCCGTAAAGAAAATAAAGAATGTATTAACTGGGTAAACTATTTTTCAAGATTTTTTGGGTCACATTTTCATATTTTTAAAGCAAGGCATTCCGATCCAAATTTTGTTAAAGGGCTTGAGTCTAATATATTTTTCCTTAATAAATTCTTTGCTAGCAAAGGGATCTCTTTTGAAATTGCCGAAGCTCCAAGTGAGTCGAATTTTGTGCTTGAAGCTGTAAAGTATGCAGCAAAAATTGAGGCTGATGCTATTTTGATTATGGTTACTAAAGATATTGGTTTTGCAGATTATGTGCTTGGCGCTCATGAGCAATACATCATTGCAAATGAAGCAAAACTCCCTGTGATTTGTATTAATCCGAAACCTCCTAAACTAGGAGGAAGCTTTAGCGCATCAGGAGGATAAAAACATTTAATTTGATTTATTATTTATTAAAACAAGGGCATTTAAGTCCTTGTTTTTTTATTTGATAAAAAATAAGATTTTTGCATTGATGGGATTCTTAAACAAAGAAAATGAACCTGATATTTGCCACAAACAATCTGCACAAACTTGAAGAAATAAGAGCTGCAGCTCCAAAACAATATCATATTTCAGGACTAAAAGATGCAGGAATCATTGAAAAAATCCCCGAAACCATGGACACTCTTGAGGGAAATGCTATTGAAAAGGCAAAATATATTTTTGAGAAATATTCCCTTCCCTGTTTTGCCGATGATACCGGTTTGGAAGTGCAGGCTCTCAATAACAGACCAGGAATCCTTTCAGCGAGATATGCAGGACCACATGGTAACTCCAGAAAAAACATTGAAAAACTACTGAAAGAAATGACTGGGATTGAATGTCGTAACGCCCGATTCAGAACCATTATAGCTTTTATTAATAATAAAATAATAGAAACTTTTGAAGGAATAGTTGAAGGAAAGATTGCTCTTAAAGAAGCAGGGAAAAATGGTTTTGGTTATGATCCGGTTTTTATACCCTTCGGATCACATAAAACCTTTGCAGAAATGTCAATTGATGAAAAAAAAAGAATCTCACATAGATCTATTGCTTTAAATAAATTTATTGCTTTTTTAAGAGATCTCTCAGATAGGCAACTTTTTGAGATAAACCTATGATATTATTTTATGCCTCTAATAATAATTATTTGCAAATATGAACGTTAACTCTTTGATTTCTTCTTATAAAAACACAGCAGTATTACAAATAACTGGGATGAAAACACTTATACAATGTATATTTCTTATTTATGCCATTCTGGGATGTCCTGAAATGATTAACTCACAAATTCTACAGGGTGAATGGCGTGATCATTTGTCTTATTTATTTTGTTATCGAATTGCTGAAGCAAATAATATTATTTATTGTGCTGCACAATCCGGAATGCTTTCTTACAATAAAGAAACCGGCGAAATCCAAAAACATTCAAAAGTTACAGGTTTGTCTGATGTTGAAGTAAGCACACTGGCCTATTCTCAGTCTTCTGATAAATTAATTGTCTGCTATCTGAACGGAAATATTGATATCGTTAATCTGAGTGATGGATCGATAACCAATCTGTCTGATATAAAACGAAAAAGTATAACCGGTAACAAAAGCATCAACAATATATACATATATAACCATTTTGCCTATCTCTCCTGCAGTTTTGGCATAGTTGTCGTTGATCTTGAAAAGGAAGAAATAAAAGACAGTTATCTTTTCGGAGAAAATGGAACAACAATTCACGTAAATGATGCTACGGTTATTAGTAATACATTATATGCTGCCACAGAATCAGGCATTTATTCTGCAGATTTGAATAGCCCGAACCTGGTTGATTATAATTATTGGTCACGAATCGATTTTTTACCTGAGTTTACTTCAAACTACAGCATTGTCGAAACCCATAATAATGCTCTTTATGCTGTTTATCGTCAATCCGTTACTGAAAGGGATGTTATTATCCTTATCGGAGATGAAAATTATTCCAATTGGAGTGGTCAGTATGATGACACACTAAATGATATTACCTCTTCCAATGGTTATCTGAGTATCAGCGGAAGAGAAAGAATTATTATCTATTCTCCCGATAACAGCATTTACCTGGATATTATCCTGTATGGTGTTAATCATACTTTTGTGGATTCGGAATCCAATATATTTATTGCCAGTCTGATTTCCGGATTTACCAATCACCCCAATAATGTTGACATCAGATACCTGGGCGTAAACGGACCTAAATTCAGGGAAGTAAGTAAAGTTGAAGCGAAAGGAGATCGGATCTGGGTTTCTTCGGGAGGACCACAAAATCAGTATAAGCATGGTGCTGCTTATTCATTTATTGAAAACAAATGGACCAGTTACACTTTCAATGAAATACCAACAACAGGGAAACTGGGAAACACTTACAAATTTGCCATTGATCCACAAGATCATGATCACGTGGTTGCTGCGGCTTTTTTTTACGGAATAATTGAATTCAAAGATGGTGAAGTTGTTGATGTTATCGAAAAAGATGATCTGGAGATTTTTGATGATATTTCGGATGTGGTTAATTTAAGGTCTGTTGGCATTCAATATGATGATCAGGGGAATTTATACATTTTATTAAGTATTGTTTCCAGACCTTTGGTGATACGTGATCATGAAGGAAACTGGACTCGCCCTGAGATATCAGAAGTACTTTTTAACCGAGAAGGTATCGTTTATTCAGATCTTCTTATTACTGATGCCGGGCAAATATGGATCTGTAGTGAGCGATATGGTATTATTGTGCTTGAAGAAGATGGTTCCGGCAATTATTATTCAAACTCATTTATCCTTAAGAACCAGGATAATAATACTATAGCAAAAGCATACTGTTTAAATGAGGATAACGAAGGAAATGTTTGGGTGGGAACTGATAATGGCCCTATATATTATTCACCTTATAATATAATGAATGAATCTGATGTGGAAGGTCACCAGATTAAAATTCCAAGGAATGACGGAACAAACAATGCCGATTATCTTCTTGCAGGCGAAGCAATTCTCGATATTAAGACCGATGGAGGAAATCGTAAATGGTTTGCTACAGCAAATTCCGGGGTTTTTTTAATTTCAGAAAATGGAATGAATACTTTGCATAATTTCAGGGACGATAATTCTCACTTATTGTCAAACAGTGTATCCGGTATTGGTATAAATGAAGAAACAGGGGAAGTATTTTTTGCAACAAATCTTGGACTCGTAAGTTATATGGGAAGTGCTACAAAAGGCTTTTCGGAATATACAGATGTTTATGTTTATCCAAATCCCATTCGCCCGGATTACAATGGTGTAATTACCATTACAGGATTGGTGGAAAACTCCATTGTTAAAATAACCGATATTAGTGGAAATCTTGTTTATGAAACAACTTCTCTGGGAGGTCAGGCGATCTGGAACGGGAAAAATTTCGATGGAAGACGAGTAGCTTCCGGTATATACCTGGTATTTCTGGCTAACGAAGACGGAAGTAAATCTCATATGACAAAACTGCTATTTTTGCACTGATGTTATGCAATACAAAAGCAATAGTATTTCAATGTATTAAGTATGGCGAATCCAGCAGTATCATACAGACTTATACGGAAAAATTCGGAAAACAGTCATTCCTTGTGCATGGTGTCAGAAAAAAGAAAAGTAAAATAAGCGCCTACTTGCTTCAACCTTTTTCTTTAATTGAAATAATCGCCTATATAAAAGAAACTCGCGATCTTCATAAAATCAAAGAAATAAAACCGTCTGTATTTCTTAAAACCATCCATTTTGACATTCGCAAAAGTTCTATTGCCTTATTTTTAAGTGAAATTCTAAACCGGACTTTGCATGAAGTGGAACCAAACAATCAATTGTTTGATTATTTGAACCACGCAATACAAATCCTTGATATCTCAAATGAAGGAATAGAAAATTTTCATCTTATTTTTCTAATGCAATTCACAAAATTTCTGGGAATCTTCCCTAAAAACAATGTGGATCTGAAAAAATACAATTCCCCTAACAGTTTTCCCATTGAAAATTTATTGGATATGTCCTTAACTGATACTAAAAAATTACGGATAGATCATCCTGCTCGTTATAAATTGCTTGATCAATTGTTACGTTATTATCATGATCATATTGAGGGTATGAATAAAATCAAATCGCTGGACGTTTTGCGTAATGTGTTTGCAACTTGATATTTCACAGAATAATCCTGGAATCATTAATTTTTCAGGACATCTTCTGAATTTCTGAGGCAATGATTTCACCGGAAACAAGTGAAGAAGGAATTCCCGGACCAGGAACAGTCAAGTGCCCACAATAAAAAAAGTTTTTTAATCGTCGATTCCTGATTTTCGGTTTGAGAAATCCTGATTGAAAATAGGTATTGGCTAAACCGAAAGCATTCCCAAGAAACGCATTGTAATCAGTCTGAAAATCTGATTTGGCATAGGAGCGCTTATAAATAACATGATCACGTATGGATTGTTGTGTAATTCTTTCCAGGCGATTTATAACAAGATCATAATAATGTTCCTTTATTTTACCAGTATCCTCCAATCCCGGAGCTACAGGAATTATAACTGATAAATTCTCCATGCCCTCCGGTGCTGCAGCGACATCTGTTTTGGTAGTACAACAGACATATAAAACCGGTGATTCCGGCCATTTATAATTACAGTACACATCTTGCAAGTGAGCATCAAATGAAGTATCGTAAAACAGATTATGATGTTGCAGTTTCTCAAGCTGTTTATTAATTCCGAGGAAATAAATCAAGGCTGATGGAGCCATTTGTTTTTTGTTCCAGTATTTTTCTGAATAATTACGATATTCTTTGCTTAATAACCGTTCTGTATGATAATAATCTGCCGAGGAAACAAAATAATTGGCATGAAAATTTTTACCATGAGTATGTATTCCTGTTACTTTATTTTCGATTATATCATAATTTTCAACGGGACTGTTTAAATGAACAGGAACCTGCAATTCATCCAGCAGTTTTAAAATAGCTTCGACAATTTTATACATACCGCCTATCGGGTACCAGGTTCCTGATTTTAAGTCAGCATAATTCATTAATGAATAAAATGCGGGAATTTGTTTTGTTGATGCTCCGAGAGAGATCAGTGGAAATTCCAAGATCTTTATCAAACGTTCATCATGAAAAAGAGTTCTCACATATTTTGCATACGAACGAAAAACTTTGTGTTTTAAGATTCTGCTCAAAAAAGGCCATGATAAATAACCAAACAGATTATATCCCGGATTATATATTAGTTTTTTTATCGCTATATCATAATTAACAGATGCTGAATGAAGAAGTTTTACTAATTTTTTACTGCTTCCTTTTTCTATTGTTTCAAATACATCCAGAAGTTTTTCCTCATGAGGGGAAATATCAAAATAACTATTTGAATCAAAAAAAATCCTGTAAGATGGATCCAATTGGACCAAATCATAAAAATCAGAAGAATGCTGCCCGAATGTGTTAAAAAAGTGCTCAAATATTTCAGGAAACCAGTACCATGTTGGTCCCATATCAAATGTGAAACCTTTGGCCTGGAAATGACGTGCCCTCCCACCAGGTATTTCATTTTTCTCGAACACTTCAACATCAAATCCTCTGAAAGCCATCTGGGCTGCTCCAGACAAACCGGATAATCCTGCTCCTGTTATAATAACTTTCTTATTCATTTTTGCCTGATTAATTTTCATTGGTGAAGGCTAGTACCTCCGCAGAGTAGGTCCTATGATCGCTGAAAATTGTTTATACATTTCATCTATTAAACTGCTTACGATTAAGTTACATCAATTTTTTGTAAAAACTAAGTGACAGGTACTGTTTTGGCATAAATCAAAATGTGAATGAATGAACTTTTCGCTTCACAACCGCTGGTACCTCTGCTAAATTGCTTTGGCTCTCTCTGGTCGTTTTATGAGAACGCGGTCTACGCAGCCAATAGAACAGGTTATATCAAATGCATTTATTTAATAAAAAACATTAATTCGTTTTCCTGAATTAAAAACGTATCTATTTACAGAAATTCGTTAAGAAAGGTAGTGATATTATGCTTCAAATACACTTTTAAAAGTTACAATACTCTTATGAATAGATTTCCTGCTATTGTATGAATTTCTTCACTTTGAAAAAAGAATTGGAAGACAGGGATTTTTATGTTGTTAATGATATTTTTATTGATAAATATCTATATCCATGTTTTCTTCATCTTCATCTCTTAACCTAGATGCTACCAGAGTTGCTTTTTCCATTTCAAATGCCATTTGCCAGTCAGAGGATGCTTCAAAAAGATTTAATAGTTCATTTTTACATTCCTGACAAATTACATCATCTGTAAGGTTTTTTTTACAACGTTTGCAAGTTAGTTGTTTAGTGGTTTTTTTCATCCGCAGTGAAATATGTTGATAATCTCTAATACGCCCACTATTGACTAGAGGTTGCATTAATTCGTAACTTTGATGGTGATATGTATCATTGGTTAATTTCAAACTACTATGCTGTATTGTACGTATGACTATAGAAAGCATGTGTTTAATGACATTCACAATTTATCAGACTAAAACTACGCCTTTGGCTTATTTTAAAAATGGCTATATGGCAATAAAGGGGAAATCGTTTCCTTTCGATCATCCCGATATATATGATGTAATAAGTGATAAATTAATGGTATACTCTGAAAATCCTGAAAAACATACACAAATTGATTTTAATCTTAGTGCAATTAATGCTGTTTCAAAAAGATACATAATCAATACATTCCGAATCCTTGAATACATTGGTTCAAAAGGTGCTGACATCCAGGTGAACTGGTATTACCAAACAGATGATGAGGATGTTCAGGAACTTGGTGAGATTTGCAAATCTACTTTTAATATAAATATTCAGTTAAAACCAACTGAATAATTCGTTCCTTTTTGTAATAAAAAAGGGGCTTTATAAGCCCCTTTTTTATGTGTTATCACTTATTGTTTTTGTTGTGCTCCTTAATAAACAGATCAAGGGCCATGGTCATAGAAGGAGCATTAGGCATAGGAGCCTGTATATCAAGTCTTAATCCTGCCTCTTTAACAGCTTCTGCCGTTGAATTCCCAAATGAAGCGATAATGGTATCATTTTGTTTAAATTCCGGGAAATTTTTCATAAGAGATTTTATTCCTGAAGGACTGAAAAATACCAATACATCATAATTAATCATTTGAAGATCTGAAAGATCACTGCTTACTGTTTTATAGAGAATTGCAATGGTGAAATTAACATTGTTCTCTTTTAACAGTTCCGGTATTTCAATTTTATGCTGTTCAGAGAGAGGAACGAGATATTTCTCTCCACAATGTTTGTCAAGCAGTTCCATTAAATCCAAAAATCTCCCTTTACCAAAAAATATTTTTCTCTTACGATAAACAATATACTTCTGCAAATAATGCGCAATGGATTCTGAAGTACAAAAGTATTTCATTGAATCAGGAACAGAAATACGCATTTCATTTGCAACCCGGAAAAAGTGATCAATGGATGTTTTGCTGGTAAAAATTACTGCAGAATGATCAAGAATGTTGATCCGCTGTTTACGAAATTCCTTCGTTTCAATTGGTTCAACATGTATGAACGGTCTAAAGTCAATTCTAACATTGTTTTTCTCCGCGATTTCGAAGTAGGGTGATTTGTCAGATTGCGGTTCTGGTTGAGATACTAGAATATTTTTAATCTTCATATCTGAGAGCCTCCTTATATATCTTCTTCTATCTCAGCGAAATAATAATTTTAAAACTTACCACCAAGGGCAAAACTTCAAGCGTACAAAGGTACAAAAAGGAATAGAATTTCAAAATATCATTTTTAATAATTATTTGTAAGCCTCTGATATACTTGAATATTGTAGCAACAGATACAATCCCCAATGTTGTTAATAATATTATTTTTGAAATGTATCCCGGAGTATACAGAGAAATAAAAATTACTGGCAGAAGAATTATACCTATGTTTTTATTTATCAGATATATATTATGTATATATTCTGAAATTACAGGCAATGAATTGAAAACAATCCCTGTTACGTATAACAATATTAATCTTGCCAGAAGAAAAAGCATTACAAATCCTGTTATCAACAAATAACTCACAAAATAATTTTCAGTAACATGAAAGTCATACAATTGCAGAATTAGCAAAACAAACAAGGAAAACAAAAAGATGTAATTTATATTGAGAATGAAGAAGGCTCTTCGTACGATAATATTTTTCTCGCGAAGTATTTTTTCTGATAATTGAAAATTAACAAGTGTATTCACTACCTGTGTCAGGGATTTTTGGTAATATGTTTTAAGAATTATTAATAAGAAAATACTGATGAATCCAATACTTAGGGCCCAATTAAACATAGATTTTTGAGCTTTGCGTTCTTTGAATTCTAAAGTATTACCTGACACTTTTGAAGTGTCTTTTTCTGTATAATAGATATTTAATGGTTTATAATCAAAGGTTTTTTCTGATCCATGAAAGAGATGATACCTCTCAAATTCCCCGAGATCACGAATTCTTTTCGTTTGAAGAGTATCTGAACTGATTGTATCATTTTGAACTTTTTCTGTTTGTTCAATTTTATGAGTTTTTTCAATAAATTTCTTTTGCTGAACAACAACAATAGAATCTCTGGCTTTTATAATTTCCCTGGTTGTGTCCGTGATGTAAAAATCCTCGTGAGAATCCTTTCTTATGGTATCTAAAGGATTCCCTTCGGGAATACTCTGTTCCTGTGACTCAACATTAACAGAATCTTGAAGAATAATAAATTCGGGTGAAAGGGGCATTCCTGTCTTATGCAAAATTAAAGATACACTATATGTTTGCTAATGAGAAATTCAATAATGCAACACTTATCATTGGCGAAATTAACCTTAAAGGAACAAAAACAAAAGGAAATATATAACTTGTTCTCTGGGCTTCCTTAATCGTCATATTTATTCTTTGTTTTTAGTGTCAATGATTAATGTAACAGGACCATCATTAATAAGATGTACTTTCATCATCGCTCCAAATACTCCTGTTTGAACTTCACGATTAAGGTATCCGCCAATGGCAGCGATGAATTTTTCGTATAGCGGAATCGCATGGTCTGGTTTTGAAGCCTTAATATAAGAGGGCCTGTTGCCTTTTTTTGTGCTTGCATGTAAGGTAAACTGACTAACGACCATTATTTCACCATTTATCTCTTTTACAGATAGGTTCATTGTACCTTTATTATCATTAAAAATCCGTAAACGGCAAATTTTCCCCGCAAGCCAATCAATATCCTGATCGCTGTCTGCATTTTCCACACCAAGCATAATAAGCAATCCTTTATTTATGGATGAATAAGTTTTCTGATGAATTTCCACCCTGGCTTTCTGTACTCTTTGAATAACTGCTCTCATTACTGTTTATTGATTGATGTTTTTCATTTTTGTACTATCTACTTAAAATGGGGTTGTGATCACTATTACTACTATTTATCATCTAATAAAACACTTTTCCGCAAACCTATTTGCGCTAAATTCGTTAAAAATTATTAATGCAAAGTTATGCCAGTTTTTTTTGCACTAATTTTGTGTTCATTTTGTAAACTTCTGAAATATGATGATTTGGAATAAACTAAAGGGTAGTCAGAAGACTATTATTGTTGCCGGATTAATTGGGTTGTTTTCGTTTGGTTTTGTTGCTTTTAGTGATAAAGATTTCAAAATCGCAAAAAACCTTGACATTTTTATTACGCTTTTCAGGGAAGTTGATTTGTATTATGTAGATGAAAAAGATCCTGAAGATCTCATCAATTCCAGTATAAACGGTATGCTGGAAGTACTTGATCCTTATACCACATATATTACCGAATCTGATATGGATGAATTCAAATTCATGACAACCGGTCAATATGGAGGAATTGGTGCTCTTATACGTAAAGCAGGTGATTTTACCATCATCTCTGAACCCTATGAAGGATTCCCGGCACAAAAAGCAGGTTTGATCGCAGGAGATACTCTCTTGGCAATTGATGGATTATCAACAAAAGGGAAACAGATTCGGGAAGTCAGTGAGTTGCTTAAAGGTACTCCAAATACAGAATTGAAATTGACAGTGAAACGTCCGGGAGATTCTGTGCCTTTTATAAAAGCCTTTATCCGTGAAAAAATAACCATTAAAAATGTACCTTATTTTGGCATAATAGATGAAAACATCGGTTATATAAAACTATCGAATTTTACAAAAAACGCATTTGAGGAAGTGAAAAATGCCTTTATAAATTTGAAAGAACAAGGAGTTGAATCATTAATTCTTGATCTGAGAGGAAATCCAGGAGGATTGCTTGATGAATCGGTAGAAATTGCTAATATTTGGGTTGATAAAAATCAGGAAATTGTCAGTACCCGCGGAAAAGCAAAACAATGGGATAAAATCTACAAAACAACTAAAACACCTCTTGATACTATTATTCCAATTGCTATTCTGGTAAACAGAGGTTCTGCTTCAGCATCTGAAATTGTCGCCGGTTCTTTGCAGGACCTCGATCGGGCTATTGTTGTAGGAGAAAGAACTTTCGGAAAAGGTCTTGTTCAGGTTACACGCCCCTTAAGTTATAATACTTACTTGAAACTGACCACTGCCAAATATTATATTCCAAGCGGAAGATGTATTCAGGCGCTCGACTATACACACCGAAACGAAGATGGTAGTGTAGGATATGTCCCGGATTCTCTTATTTCAGAATTCACTACTAAAAACGGCAGAACAGTATATGATGGAGGTGGCATACGACCTGATGTTCAGGTTGATTTTTCACAACCTGCTAATATTACATTCAGCTTATATGCCCATAATCTGATCTTTGATTTTGCAACCTCATTTTTTATTCTAAATGATTCTATACCAGAGCCAGATCAATTTGAGATTACAGATAAAACTTATGCGAATTTCCTGGCTTTTCTAAAGAATAAAATATTTGATTACAATACAAATAGTAATGAAAAACTAGATGAGCTTATTGCGATCTCGAAAAGAGAAGGTTATTATGATATAGCTGAAGAAGAAATTGAAGCATTAAGGAAAAAACTGGATGCGGATACAGAGCAAGATCTTATTACTTTTCGGGGTGAAATAGAAAGCTTGTTACGCGATGAGATTGTAAGCCGTTATTATTATCAGGAAGGAAGGATAATTTCCAGTCTTAAAGAGGATCCTCAGCTGGATAAAGCCTTAGAACTATTAAAAGAACCTGAGACAATTATCTCAATACTCCATGGAACATATGAATTCAGTAATATTAAATTAGCACTTGATCGTTAGTTTATTTGACTTTGACGTTTTTTTATTTTCCGGAATTACCTGATAATCTTTTTTTGAATATATGAATTGAATATATCATTATACTTACTCATGATCGTAACCAATAGAGGATTATCCGGATTGAACAGGAAATTGTCTATCTTTCTGACAGGCAGAACTTTTGGTGAAGTTCCGGTAATGAATGCTGCTTCATAGTTTCCCAGATCCTGTAATGTAATATCTGTTTCCTTTGATTTGATGTTGTTATTCTTAATAATCTCAAGGACATATTTTCTTGTAATACCAGGCAATATGTATTTCTCTAAGGCAGAATATACTATATCATCTTTTATCAAAAAGAAATTTGACCTGCTGCCTTCAGTAATAAATCCATTATGATTTACCAGAAGTATTTCGTGAGCAGGTTCCTGCAACAGCACATTCTGAATTTTGTTTTTGATATAATTATTAATTTTAATTTGTTTAATCTGTGGATTATTTCTTTCAATCCTGAAAGTTAGGAGATCAACTCCACACTTATAATGTGCTTCATCTGGATACATATGAGGAATGTAATAAGAGGCATATACAAGCTTTGATTTCAAAGGTCTGCAAAGAAATTTAATATTTCCCTGTTTGTATCTGTTCAACAACAACAGATTTGTTAAATTTTCCTTTGCGTCATCTTCATGAAAAAGATGGCTGTAGTTAAAAGTTTTTAATGCAGACATTAGTCTTTCCAAATGATCTTCCAGAAAAATCAATATTCCTTGAGATGTTCTCAGAACTTCATAAAACAGATACTTTGAATTATTAAATTGATAATTAATATCATAAGATCTATATGATTTATTATCAATAACATAATAATCACATGACAATGTATCCATAATTATTGAGAAACAAATTCATAAGATATTTTACCACGTTGTCTTGGGTCGGCATTCAGGTCAATATTGAACAATGAAATCCTGGCCGATTGGAGAGCAGTTTCTATGATACAAATTTCATTTGTTGAAGAAGAAGATACTGTAGCATTAATCACTTCGCCTTCCTGATTTACAACAATATCAATAACAACTTTCCCTCCACGCTGGCATTTATATACCGGTATATGAATAAACCTATCCGTTCGTCCTTCCAATGAATATTCAATACGCGTAGGGCCAGTATATCTTTTTTCATTCTTTTTTTCATCGGTCTTTTGCTTTATTTCCGAAGCAACTACCGCTTCATCAATTGATCTGTCAAGCTGTTGATTCAGCTCTTCTATATCAAGTTCTTCCTTAAGTTTTTCTATATATTTTTCGGTATTTATGTCTTCATGAATCTGGTTTGATGCATTTACTGCAATATTTTTTATGTCTTGCTGAGAAAGAGGTTCAACATTTGATTCCCGAAGCTTTTCTTCTTTCATCATTTGTTCAAGTGTCTTGTAAATTTCTTCATCAAATTCTATTACTATGGGTTCTTTATGGATATCATGCACTTTGTCAAGTCTGACAATCATGAATACAATGAGCAGCAGAAGGTGAATCCCCACTGTACCAACAATACCAGTCAATATGTTCTTCTCCTCTTCTTTTAAAAACATTTAGTATGTTTTAGTATTCGATATAACGAAAATAAAAAAATGTATGCCAATTTCTCTTTATTACGATCTATTCTTTTGGTTCGTTCTCAATTCTATTCATATTTTGCATTTTATGTAATTTACATTCAATAAGGACTTACCCTATACATTTCCCCAAGTTAAAAATCCTTGATTTTTTCAAATTAAAGATTTCTGATCGTTAACTGTAAGGAAATAATCAATCAACGTAATGAAATCAGTAATAGTATTGATTAATGGTTAGGAAGCAACAAATGATTCACTAAGATATTCATAAGAAGTAAATTTTTTCTGTTTTTCAGGTTGAGATTTCTGGCTGATGCCCGTTTGCCGTATGGAAAGGCAGGTAGGAAACGAATAGTTAATTCTTCCCCTGAGGCTTTTGCTTATAACAGGAAGACCGGTTATACACCGGCCTTTTGCTCCTCAGGTTGGA
>CAYORG010000025.1:0-11453 GCA_964406315.1 uncultured Bacteroidales bacterium
CAGTTATACCTGGAAATAAAATAAGCCAAAACCAGGAATTTATTCTCGAGTCAGACCCGGTAGTATTTCGTCTATCGAAAAAGATACTACCGGGTTATTTTATTTTTTATCATGGATTCATGCCGAAGATCTTCCTATCTTTCCAAGCATTGTCATAAGAGTCTCTTTTTTCCTGTAGGAAACCGGTATAATGGTATCATCTTTCATTACGAGATATCCTCCGTCGTTTTTCTCATACCTGTCAATGTACCCAAGGTTCACAATATGTGACTGGTGAACTCTGAGAAACCCGCAATCAGCGAGCATTTCTTCGTACTCTTTGATCACTTTTGATACCATGATCTTGTGCCCGTCGTGAAAGAAAAAAGTAGTATAGGCTCCATCGGCATTCAAATGGGTAATTTCTCTGACATTTACCAGGTAGATACTTTCAGCAGTTTTTAGTATAATTTGTTCAAACTTTTTTTCAGAAGACCGGAGGTTTGCCAGAAGTGACTGCAGCATGACCTGTGTGTTTTCTTGTTCAATGGTCTTTGAAGCTTTATCTATTGCCTCGATCAATTCAACCGGATCAACAGGTTTTACTATAAAGTCAAGCGCAGCAAATTTAATCGCTTTGATAGCATATTCCCCGAATGCAGTAATGAAAATGACCTTGAAATTGATTTCATTCAAACCCGATAGAACATCAAAACTGGTACCTCCTGATATATTAATATCCGCGAGGAGCAAATCGGGTTTTGATTCTTTGATTTGCTTTATTGCGTCTGTAACATTGTCGCATGAACCAACAACCTGCAGATTTTGACAATTGGATTTTAGTATTTCAAGGATAGCATCCCGAGTAGGTTTTTCATCTTCAATAATGTATGTTTTAATCATTTCTTAAGTATTATTTAAAACAAACTTGTCAGGCCGAAATTATAAAAACAGTTTTGGCAAACTAATTAAAACCTTTGTTCCCTCAGGTTTATTGTTTTTATCATAGAGGTCAATTGTCGCAAAAGTAGGTTTCATTTTATATGCTTTGCTTAACAGAGCAATTCTGTTTTGTGTAATCTCAGTTGCTCTTGAACGATGCTTTTTTTCTCCCAGTTTTCCCGCCTTTTCTCTTCCTATTCCATTATCAATAATCTCAATAATTATTTGATCCAGCTTATCAATAAAATGTATGTCTATTTTACCTTCCACCGATTCCTTTTTTAGGATACCATGCTCTATTGAATTTTCAATGAAAGGTTGTGATAGCATAGGGGGTACACTAATTTCTTCTTCCAGTAATCCATCATCAGCACGAATTGAATATTCAAGCTTTTCCTGCAAACGAATTTTTTGAAGGTTAAGGTAGTTATTAAGTGTCTCAATTTCTTCCTCAAGCGTAATAAATTCTTTACTGGAATTGTCAAGAATTGACCTCATCAGTTTGGCAAATCTTGACAAATAAGAACCGGCTTCAAGTGCTTTGTTTTTCAATATATAACTCTGAATTGCCGAAAGAGAATTGAAAATAAAATGAGGATTCATCTGTGATCTCAGGAGTTTCTGTTCCGTAAGGAGTATACGGTGTTTCGATCGCAATTGCCGGTTATGGAAAAACATTGCTCCCGATAAGATGACGACAAGCACTGCTGCAATGGCCAGACCGAAAATGAGTCGGGTAAGTTTTAACTGTTTGGCTTTCGCTTCATTGATGTTTTCAAGTGATTCAATTTGTTGTTCTTTTTTCTCCGTTTCGTATTGTATTTGCAACTCGTTGATCTGTTTGTATTTTTCCTCTGAAAAGACACTGTCATGCATGGCAACACTCTTTTTAAAGTACTCTAAAGCTTTGTCTTTATCGTTTTTTCTCTCATAAATCTTTGATAACAGATCATAGTTTTCAGCCCTTGTTCTATAATCAGCAGTATAAGTATTACTGGTGTTCAAAAGATCAGTGGCTTTATCATACCGATGCATCACATACATAAGATCCCCAAGAAAGTAATATACCCTGGCCAATTGTTCTTTGTCATCAATTTCTTCCCTGATTTCCAAAGCTTTTTGATAATAGAATGCCGCACTATCATACTGAAGTAAGTTTTTGAATGAAATACCTTTATTCAGATACACTGATGATAAAATACTTTTATCAATATTTTCCGGATTAAGATCGTCTATCAGATTATATTGTTCAATTTCCTGTTCATATTTATGCAACATTCCATAAACAGAACCAATGTTTAAACGGGCATGCAAGATCATAATTTTCAGCCCTGTCTTTTTAGCAATCTTCAATGATTTGTTAAAATATTCCAGTGCTTTTTTATAATTATCCCACTCCTTAAATACTATCCCAATATTATTATACGTATACGCTTGCCCGACTTCATCATCATTTTGTTCTTCTAATGTTAAAGCCTTTAAGAAATAGTATATGGATTTTTCATAATCTGAGATTCTATGGTATACTATACCAAGGTTATGATACACATTGCTGAGGTTTTTATAATCGTTAAATTGTTTCGCTATGTCAAGTGCTTTAAGAAATATTTCTATGGTTTCACCATAATTGTTTTTTTCCAGTTCAATTGTGCCAATATTCATCAGGGTACTTCCAATTTCTTCCTTGTCATTACGCAAACTATCAATTTTTAATGCTTTATAATAATATTCCAATGCATCATCCAATCTTTGTTCGTATATATATGCTGTTCCAATGTTAAGCAGGTTGTCAGCCTGTGATTTTAAATCATTAATCGCTTCTGCTATTTCCAGACTTTTTAATGCAAAAAAAATTGAACTATCTGTATCAGCCATAAGAAGGTATGAAACTCCAATTAATTTCAATGCCTGGCATTTTCCTTCATCGTAATTACTTTTTTCTGCAATTTCTAATGCTGATCTTGAATAAAGAAGAACACTGTCTGCCGAAGATGACATATACTGTTTTGCAAGTATATTAAGAGCATCCACCTTATCTTTTCCACGTGACTTTTTTACAACAGCAAACAAACTATCTGTCGTGTTACTACCAGAATTTGCTGCGAAAAGAAACAGTCCGCATACAATACATATGCAAATGAGCAGGGATTTCATATTTGAATTATCAAAAACGAGTCAGATAGAATTGATATTCAAATATAACAAACAAAAATTCAAAACACCACCCGGATCAACTTAATGTAAAGCTCGATTGATAATTCAATAATTAAGAAAAATGAGTATAATTTTAGTTAATTTGTGCAGCGGTGTATCTATGAATTACGTCTATTAAATGGTAAAAGATCAAAAAAGAAATACTATTGATATTCATATTGATCTGGTAAAGGCATGCAAAAGAAATGACAGGAAGGCTCAGTTCAGATTGTATGAATTATACTCTAAGGCCATGTTTAATACAAGTCTGAGAATAGTGAAAGACAGGCAAATTGCGGAAGACATCATGCAGGAGAGTTTTTTATCAGCCTACACCGCAATAACAGATTTCAGAGAGGAAGTCCCTTTTGGTGTATGGTTAAAGAGGATCGTCATCAATAAATCACTTGATCATCTTCGTAAGAACAGACCAATATTTGAAGAATTAAAGGAAGAAATTTTACCGGTTGATGAACAAGAGGACCGGAATGAATCTCAAATTGATAATGAAAAGCTGATTCATTCAATCAAAACTGCTTTGCTTGAATTGCCTGACGGCTACAGAATTATTCTGTCATTGTCTTTGTTTGAAGGGTATGATCATGAAGAAATTGGTCGGATATTGAACATTACAACATCCACTTCAAGATCACAACTAACAAGAGCAAAAAGAAAGCTTAAAGAAAAACTAAATAAGATAATAAAACATCATGATTGAAGACATGATTCAAAATAACAGAAATTTGTTTGAAGAAGATCTGGCAGAGGGTCATCTTAAAAGATTTGAGAACAAACTTAATACCGCTTCAGATGAATCGTGGAGAACAGTTATGAACAGACTTCTGGTTGCTGCAGCTTCTGTCGTTGTGATCATTACTATCGGATTTATCGTTATGTTAACTTCAGATTCTTTTTCTGCCAATGATTACTTGCTTGCAAATATTACACCCGAATTGTACGAGGCAGAAACATATTATCAGAATAAAATACATCAAAAAATGGATATCTTATCGAATCAGAATGATGTCGATAAATCAATTCTAAAAGATCTCAGGGAAATTGATAAATCATTCGACACAATAAAAAAAGATCTTGACAAAAACCCGGGAGATGAAAGACTTATCAGTGCTGTCTTAAGTACGTATCAGATAAAACTTGATCTTTTGAATGAAATTCTTGAACAAATTCACTAAATGACAAATACATGCAGAAAAAACATATTGTATCAATAAAATATAAATCCCATGAAAAATAAAATTGAAAATAGAAATTTATTCCTGATTACTCTGGCATTGTTGATTTCATTTCTGTCAGCAGATTTATTTTCTCAGGAAGACGTGGAAAAAAATATCACCAAAGTATTTGCGGCCGGCAAAAGCAGTGTTTTAAACATCAATACAAAATATGGCGATGTTGATATCAGAGACTGGGAAAAAAATGAAATTAAAATTGATGTTCAGATTAAAATTCATGATCTAAGCAGCCAGAAAGCCCGACAGGTAATGGACTACATAGACATTGATATTTATGAAGAAGGCAATTCAATCTATGCCGAAACTAAATTTAGCGATGCTTTTTATAAAAGTTTCGGCAATAAATATACAGATGACAATAAGTTTGAAATAAACTATATAATTCATATGCCGTCCACTGTAAAACTTGTGCTGGAAAATAAATATGGCAATGTGTTTATCAACAAACTCGAATCCGCTTCAAATATCACAATAAAATATGGAAATCTCCAGGCAAACCAGCTTCTGTCAACCGGAAAAGAAGCTATGATTGAAGTCAATCTAGGGTATTCCAAAGGTACAATTGAAAGCTGCAAATGGCTCAAGCTGAATATAAAATACTCGAAGATAAATATAGAAAACAGCCAGGCATTAATGATTCTGAGTAAATATTCAAAAGTTTTTATCGAAAAAAACAGTTCCATAGTGTGTGAGTCAAAATATGACAGTTACCAGGTAAACAAAATCGCAAATTTTGTAGCGGATGCGCAATACTCTCATTTTAAATTTGAGAAATTGACAAATAAATTACGCATCGACACAAAATATACCGATACCAAAATAACTTATGTATCACCCTCTTTTGAATCTATTGACATCAATAACAGCTATGGTTCCATAAGCATTGGCATTGATCCGTCTGCATCGTATAAACTGAAAGGAAATGCCAAATATGCTAAAATTCATTATCCTTCAAATTCGAGGGTAAATAAATTTCAGGAAAACACCGAAATGAGTGTTGAAGGAGTTGTTGGTGATAAAAAGGGTGATTTGCCATACGTACACATCGAAACCAGATATGGAAGCATAAACCTCGTCAAATAATTTTACTTATCAGAGAATTAAGCTTCGCATTGTATACGATAAACCAGGGATTTAAAAGGTTCCTTTTGTTATATTCAACAGGCTTCCGGGTGGGTAAGCTTACGATTCTGCAACCCGCAAATTCTGCAATGGCATGACTGGCAGCCGTATCCCACTCCATTGTCGGACCAAGTCGCGGGTATATATCGGCACTTCCTTCTGCTATCATACAAAGTTTCAAAGAGCTTCCGTAAGAACGTATATCACATTGTCCGGCATTCTTTTCAAGCTTCCTTATGAATTGCCTGGTGTCTTCAGAAAGATGTGATTTGCTTGCAACAACCACCAGTTTTTTATGAATACTGCCTGCATGGATTTTTTTTGAAGCTTTCAGCAAAGATTCGGCTATGGCATCTTTGCTGACTTTAACCCTGTAACTTCCGGAATCTTTTATGCCATAATACAAAACAGATTTAGCCGGAACAAATACAACTCCCAAAACAGGTTGATTATTTTTAATAAGAGCAATATTGATTGTATAATCAGACCTCTTGTTGATAAATTCCTTTGTTCCATCCAGCGGATCAACAAGCCAGAGCATTTTCCATTTGGAGCGTGTAACAAAAGGCATGACCTTGTTTTCTTCACTTAATACAGGCAAATCCGTTTGATTTAAATATTTGTTGATTACTTCGTTCGATTCAAGGTCGGCCAGGGTTAATGGCGAATGATCATCCTTTAACAAGACATCCAAATCATTCTTATAATACTTGAGAGTTTTTAATCCTGCTTTCAACGCAGCTTCCACTGCAACATGCAATAAGTCTTGTGAATTTGTCATGCTAAAAATAGAGTAAAGAAAGAATTGTAACTGTTACAACCATATAGAGAACGGTAAGTGGGGCTCCTATTTTAAAGAAATCTGTAAAAGAGTAGTTTCCCGGTCCGTATACCATCAGATTTGTTTGGTATCCAATAGGAGTCATAAAATTGGCAGCAGAAGCATAGGCCACTGTCAGCACAAAAGGTGTTGCTGATACACTCAGATTGCTGGCAACCGTTAATGCAATGGGAAATATAATACCAACGGCTGCTTTGTTGGTTATATAGGCAGCAAGAACAGTGGTAATCAGATACACTCCGAACAATACCCCTACCTTTCCAAGAGGAAGAAAAAGTGAGATAATACCATCGGCTATGAGTTCAGCAGCTCTGGTTTTCACCATAGCCGTACCCAAGGCCAATGATAATACGATGATCAATGCCAGGTTGTAATCAAGACTCCTGGGAAAATCCTTTGGAGTTGTAATTTTGAATGTCATAGCCAAAACGATCAATATGAGCAATCCGTGGAAAAGATTTAGAATATTAAAGGCAGAAAGTATTATAGCCAATACAAGACCGCCAAGAAGTGTAAACACTTTATAATTTTCAACCTTTATATAGTCCTTTATTCTTGAAATGAAATAAAAATCCTGTGAAAGCTGGGTGCGACTATTGAAAGCAGTTCCTGCATATACCAGCAAGACATCGCCGGCCCGCAATTCAACATTTCCTATTTTCGTGCTGATATGTTCTGCATTTCTATGCACGGCAAGAACTGCTGCATCATATTTTGCCCTGAAATTTACTTCCTGTACTTCTTTTCCTATGAGTGTCGAATTCTGTGATACAACCAGCTCAACGACCTCTGCTTTTTTTGCTTTTGAAAGCATTCCAACTTCAGAAACCACTAATCCTTTTTCTGTTTCTACAAGATCTGCAATTTTCTGTGTATCACCAGCAAAAACCAGTACATCATCTTCACGAATAACCGTATCTGTCTTAGATCCATCAATAGTTCGCCCATTACGTACAATTTCAACCAAAAGCAAGCCCTTTAAGTTTCTAAGATTGGTCTTCCCTACCCGTTCTCCTATCAAATAAGAACCACTCCTGACCCTCGCCTCAATGAAATAAGTACGTGTTCTGACACCATTTTCATCGCCTCCTGATTTTCTGTCGGGAAGCAATTTTTTACCAATAAGCAGAATGTAAAAGAAGCCAACAAAAACCATAGGTATTCCTACATAGATAAAATCAAACATTTGTACCGGCCGTAAATCGGGTATAATTTTTTGTTCTGCTACCATACCGGCAACAATAAGATTTGTAGATGTTCCAATAAGTGTAATTGATCCACCCAATATTGCAGCATACGATAAAGGAATCAGAAATTTTGACGAAGCATAGTTATTTCTCTTGCACCAGTTATGTACATAAGGCATCATAATAGCCACCAAAGGTGTATTGTTAAGAAAAGACGAAAATGCTGCCACAATCAACATCATTCTGCTTAAAAATCCATTGTAGCTTCTTGCTGAGCGGAAGAGTCTGTCAAAAACCCTTTCAATAATTGCCGTTTTCCTGATCATATCTCCCAGTGCCAGCAACAACAGGATAATTGCTACCTGCACGTTTCCAAGTCCTGCTAAAATCTCACCTGCGGACAGAACATTGAATAATCCAAGAAAAAGAATAGCGAGAAGAAATGTAAAAGCAGGACCGAATATTTCCCGGTATAGCGATACAAGAATGAAAATGATAGCAATAAATACCAATATAATATCGAATGTCACCATTCTTTAACAGGGCTTATGCGTTCTCCATTGATGAATAATTCAGCGTAACGAAAGTATAAAATATCTTGGTTATTAAAAATATTGGAATTGCAAAGCATATATCGTCTATATTTATCTTCCGGTGAAAATGATTTTGCCTCTGTTTCCTATTATTTCTAACTTTATAAGAAAAAAATGACAGCAATAGATGATCTGAAACCACATCTCTTATGGAAATACTTTTCGGAAATACTGCATATCCCCCGACCTTCGAAAAAAGAAGAGAAGATAATAGCGTATATAATTGACTTTGCAAAAGAACATAAACTGGAATACAAAAAGGATGAAACAGGTAACATCCTGATTTCCAAACCCCCATCAAAAGGATTTCACAATAGAAAGAGCACGGTTCTTCAAAGTCACATGGATATGGTTTGTGAAAAAAATGCAGATGTAAAGCACAATTTTGAAACGGACGCAATAACAGCCTATATTGATAAGGGCTGGATCAGGGCCCGGGGAACAACACTTGGTGCTGATAATGGAATAGGAATTGCAACACAATTAGCCATTCTTGCTGACAATTCATTGAAACACGGGCCTATTGAATGTTTGTTTACAGTGGATGAAGAAACTGGTCTGACAGGGGCATACAATATCCGTCCCGGGGTTTTTAAAAGCAGGATATTGATCAATCTTGACTCTGAAGACGAAGGTGAACTTTTTATTGGTTGTGCCGGTGGTATGGACACCCTGATAGAAATGAGCTACACCAGCAAACCCTGTAAGAAAGTCCATTCTGCATATACAGTTACTATTTGCGGACTCAAAGGTGGTCATTCAGGCGATGATATTAACAAAGGTCGCGGAAATTCCAATAAGATCCTGATTCGCTTTTTGTGGGATTCGTCAAAACATTTCAAAATCAGATTGTTCGATTTCCAGGGAGGAAACCTCAGAAATTCCATACCCCGCGAAGCAGTGGCCGGAATCGTTATAAAGCAATCAAACATTCCTGAATTTCTTAAGAAATTCAACGACTTTAAAGTTGAGATTCAAAACGAATTCAGAAATACAGAGCCGGATCTGGATCTAATCGTAAAAGAAACCAAAATGCCTCAAATGGTATTATCAATGAAATCACAGAAAAAATTTTTGAATGTTTTGCATGCATGTCCAAACGGAGTAATTGAGATGAGTCCTGAAATTGAGGGATTGGTGCAGACATCCACAAACCTTGCGTCAGTGAAATTTTCCGGTGATACTATCATCAATGTTGTCACCAGCCACCGAAGCTCAGTTAAATCATCCATGCTAAACATTTCCAATCAGATAGCGGCTCTGTTTTCTCTGGTAAAGGCAGATATTACGCAAACCAAAGGTTATCCCGGCTGGAAGCCTGACACAAATTCTGAAATTGTAAACATTGCAAGATCTGCTTATCAATCACTTTTTCAAAAAGAGCCTGTCGTAAGAGCGATTCATGCCGGTCTTGAATGTGGATTGTTTCTTGAAAAATATCCTGATATTGATATGGTATCATTCGGCCCGACAATAAAGGAAGCACATTCTCCGGGAGAAAAAATGAATATTTCAACTGTAGATAAATTTTGGGAATTGTTGCTGAAAGTACTTGAGAATATACCCGAAAACTAGTTATTCAACAGGCTCAAAATCCTCTTTGGCTACACCACATACAGGACATACCCAATCATCAGGGATATCTATAAAAGCTGTTCCGGGAGGAATTCCGCCATCGGGGTCACCTTCTACCGGATCGTAAACATACCCGCAGATCGAACACTGATATTTTTGCATTGAGATTTGAAGTATTAATTTCTATTTATAATAAGGTTTAAAAATAAAATTTTTCAGCAAATCACAAAATATGAAAAAAATAAACTATAATGCAACATTTACATCTCTTTTTCTGTAATAATAGTGTGTACTGATTTTTTTATACTTTTATCCGTTTTAACAGTAACTTAATGATTTTGCAAGATAAAATTAATCGTTTTCAGTCTATCACTCTGCAAGAAATGGATAGTGTTGGATTAATGAACAGAGTTGATACAAAATATGTTCTGAATATTGATCTGTTGCCAGGTATCTTTCAGAGAATAAACTATGATTATAAAATACTTGAAATTGATAACAAAAGGATTTCCAGTTACAAATCACTATATTTTGATACATCCGGCGATGCAATGTACCTGGCACATCACAATGGCAAATTGAATCGATTCAAAGTCAGATTCAGAAAATACCTGGTTAATGATCTGTGTTTTTTAGAGATCAAATACAAAAACAAAGGCACACGAACCATTAAATACAGGATTCCGGTTAAAACGATTGAAACAGATTTATCCGATCTTTCGGTTGAATACATAAAAAAACACACTCCCTTCCTTGATGCAAAACTTGAGCCAAAGATCTATACAAATTTTTCCCGCATCACACTTGTAAGCAATGCTTTAAATGAACGAATTACAATTGATCTCGATCTGAGCTTCCAGGTCAATGGGACATTAAAAGAATTGGAGCAAGTTGCGATTATTGAAATAAAAAGGGATGCAACAGTGAGAAATTCTCACCTGATAAATACACTTACCGATTTCAGGATTTTCCCCCAGGGATTCAGCAAATATTGCATTGGCAGAGCTCTTGCAGAAGATGAATTAAAAACAAACAATTTTAAAGAACGCATTATACGAATTAATAAAATAAACAATGGGAAACATAATTACCGCCATCATGGCTAATGCTCAAATATTTGGTATTGAATTAATAGACCTGGAAGATTTTTTTGAACTGGCAGTCAGGTTTTCCTTTAATACCCTGGTGATACTTGTCGCTATTCGTTGGTTGTATTATCCGATTGCAAAAAGAAAAGATTATCTTTTTACCTACATTCTTATTAGCGTTGTTATTTTCCTGCTATGCTTCCTGCTCGAAAATGTAAAACTTCAACTGGGATTTGCTTTGGGTTTGTTCGCGATCTTCGGTATTATTCGTTACCGTACCAATCCTATTCCCATCAAAGAAATGACTTATCTGTTCCTGGTGATAGGAATTTCAGTCATCAATGCATTGGCAAACAAGAAAGTTAGTTATGCTGAACTCATTTTTACCAATTTCACCATTTTGCTGGTTGCATTTCTTCTTGAAAGAGTTTTCCTTCTAAAACATGAATCAACCAAAACAATTCTATACGAAAGAATCGATTTGATACGTACAGACCGCAGGGCAGAACTGATAAAAGATCTTGAAGAGAGAACCGGCTTGAAAATAAACAGAATAGAAATCGGAAGAATTAATTTCCTGAGGGATACCGTCAGGATTAAAATCCATTACTGGGAAGAAGACATCAATGCTTTTCAGAATGATGATTATGCAGCACCCAATGATGAGAGCAGTTTTTAAA
>CAYORG010000025.1:11553-45286 GCA_964406315.1 uncultured Bacteroidales bacterium
AATGCTTTTCAGAATGATGATTATGCAGCACCCAATGATGAGAGCAGTTTTTAAACTTGATCATTTCCTGATTGATAATAATAAAAAAGGGCCGTTTCAGATCATTGTAACAGCCCTTTATCTTTTTTCAGCAATATTTATTTTCTGTTAGGTTTGCATCGGGATCCCATTCTCCAATATCTGTTAAACTGATATCGAGGATTTGATTTTCCTTTTCGGAAATATCTCCCTTAACACCCAGAACATTGCTCGACACTGATCCAAATACCACACTTATTTCATCTGTAAAATTGGTTTTGGTGAACACAAAATCCATTTTTGCCTCAACGTCACCCATAGGAAATGTCTCAGCAGGAAATTTGCATTGCTCAGGGACCGGTAATACAAAATGAAAAAACCCCGGTATATTAAAGTACCGGGGGTTCCTTGATAATAAATTTCTTTATTTTCCAAAGAAATTTTGTATAGGCAGTTTAATTTCATGATGAAAACCCGAAATTATATTCCTGGTCGATTTTGTATTATCAACAGGTAACAGATAATATTCATATCCATACTCTGTTATTATTAATTCACTTGAAGAAACAACCACACCCACTTCATTGGTACCGTCGCATGTTGGTGCACCTTCCCATGAATAACACAATATTTCTTCACTTGGATCCTTCCATTGCCATTGTGCCAATCCTCCCGCATCCGGATCATTAAGATGGGTTACAAGGTAAGTTCCTGCCTCGGAAAATAATACGATGATTTCCAATCCCTGTTCAGATGCAGGAATATCGTCTATGGATATTAATTCCCAGGTTCTGCACAATAAACTCGTATTGATGCTTGAGGGCATCTCATCAGATTTGGCAGCCGTGATCGTCATTTCATTATCCGGATCGCTGTCAGGTTTTAATGAAAATTCAATGCCAGTCTCACTCAATGAGGTAACAGTTATTGTACCGAAACCTTCAAGATCCATTGTCGCATCGCCTGTGATTGTGTAATTGCCATAATGGTAATCGCCTGCAGATGTTGATTTTGCTGAACTGCTTTCAACCACGATGTAACTGCCACTTTGATTGAACTCAAATGATTCATAGGCAGCAGCATTGGACACATCCCATTTTGCACTTACTGACTCGGCTGTGATCGTTACATCATTCTGCTCTTCGTTTTTATCTTTTTCACAGGCAAGAACAATGAAAGAAAAGATAATAACAGCTAAAAATAACTTAAGGTTTTTCATGTTAACTAATTTAATTTTCTGATAATGAACAAGTATATTTTAAACAGAAGAATTTAACTTATCAATTCCATATACTAACTGGTATGTGGTAGCTGATCATAATATTCTTGCAGGCCTGAATATACAATTTCTTTTCTGAATTACCACAGGTTGTTTTATGAATATCCCATTCCAATGTATTATTAGCAGTTCGTTACAGATTATCAGACAAATTATAGAATTGCCCGATAAGGTTTATCCGGATTTGAAAGAAAACCGATCCGAAAATGCGTATTCTTGTTAAGAATAATCTATTTTCATGCATTGAAACCAGATAAAGATTGAATTATGAGAAAATTACTATTTGTTGCATTGCTTATCAGTACTTTTTGTATTCCATTTACACATGCAAAACTAACCTTGAAGGAAATACGAACTGCTTCGAATACTTTACTCGTACTATATTTTACAAGTGACACGCTTGATTTACAGGAAGTAACCATTGATAATACTTCATACTGGAAAATTAATGGTGAACCTGTTCAGGAGATCTATCGTTACGCAACACAAGCTGACGCTTGTGATCACCACATTTATCTGCAAACATTTCCTCTGGTGGAAGGTGAAAAATACACTATTGAAACTCCTTATGGCGATACGGATTTTCAATTTCAGGAACGTGAAATATTTTGCGAGTCCATTAAAACCAATCAGGCAGGCTACTGTGCATTATCCAATGTACGCTATGCGAATTTTGCCATCTGGCTCGGCACTGGCGGGAACAGAAAAATTGAAGGTCCCCTGCCCGATTATATTGTTCTCGATCAATATGCAAATAAAGAAATTGTTAAAGGAAAACTGCAGGAAATCGGCCCGGACAATTCTTCAGGAGATTATGTATACAGGATTGATCTTGCAGATGTGCCGGAAGGTGGTCCATATAAGATAATAGTTAAGGGGTATGGCTCATCCTATTCTTTTGGTATTGGTGGAGAGTTCTCAAAACGACTCGCATATTATATTTTCAGGGCGCAATACCTTCAGCGTTGCGGAACTCCGATAGAAAAACCGGAAATAAGAAAGAATCCGTGTCATACATTGATCTATGACGTAGACGGCCCGATTGGCGAAGCCAATATAGTTGTCGAGGGATCAGAGCCCACCTTTGCCTGTTATGGCGGGTATCATGATGCCGGTGATGCAGACCGAAGGGCCTATCACCTGGTAAATCCGATCATCAACCTGATGATTTATGAAGCATTCCCGGAAAAGTTTTTCGACGGACAGTATGATATACCGGGTGATTATGACGAAAATTACAACATTGTAAATTATAAGAATGGAATTCCCGATATTCTGGATGAAGCCCAATGGGGCACTCTTGTCTGGGAATACCTTCAAAATGAAGACGGCAGCATACACTTTGGCACGGAAACAAAGGGATACCCTCATCCTTTTGCTGCACCCATGGACCAGGATGATAAAAAATACGGAACCGTGAAAATCGATCCAAGAGCTACATGCACTTCCGCGGGTCTTTTTCTGCATCTTGCCAGGTTAATTAAACCATATCAGCCTGAACATTCGGAAGAACTGATACGCCGTGCCGAAAAAGCAATGGAATACGGAGAAAGTGATATGGCCGGCCCCGAAAAACTCTATTACTACATTCAAAAATATTTATTAACGGGAGATGAAAAAAACCATGACAAAGTGAAAGAGCTGTATCCAATGGCCGATTCCTTAAGGTATCATTTATTTACAACTCAGGGTTATTCCCTGAATGATATACATTTTGATAATCCGGCCTATATATTTTCATATATCGTGCAAAATGAAGTATCAACTGATCCGGCAATAGAGGAGTTCTTCAAATCAGCCATTCAGGCAGCAGCAGACAGTAATATTGCCGAATTGAAAAGACATGCCTATCCCGTTGGGAGTAAAACCGGACAAAAAGACTGGGGCCACAATGTAAAACAGCCTAAATATGCCTGTGCTCCCATGCTATACTGGAGTCTTACAAAAGAACAGAAATACATCGATGCAGCATCAGAACTCATGGATTACAAATTGGGACTGAATCCGATTGGCATTAGTTATGTAACCGGCATTGGATTCCTCCAGGTGCACAATCCTCACGACCGGGAATGTGCATATACAATGAGTATGGGTTGGGGACCCAAACCCGGAATTACTGTTTTTGGTTCGGGAATCCGGAGCTGGTGGAGAAAGTCAGAGGTTATACCGACCATTGAAGATCTGCCAAACGAACGAATTTTTGCAGATGATTTGAAAGCAATATCTTTTACCGAGTTTACTATATTCGAAACCATGTCTCATGATGCACTGTATACAGTGCTGTCAGGTGAAGGAAAATGGGATGGTAAAGATCCGTTTCTCCCGGGCGAAAATTGAATGAATCAGGTGTACTTTATTTTCCGACAATATCTGTAAAATGATCAGTTTATCTCCAGTTTTACAGTTGCTTTTATTTTGCTATCACTTTTCTTGTCCCAGATCGCAACCTCGCATGTAACAGGATTATTAATGTGAGTACCTGTAAATATAAAGTTTGATGCAATCCTTGTCTTCACTTCTGAATAATTCATAGTCGACTCACCGATCAGATCCTCTTCGTTCAATATTAGTTTATCATCTGAATCTTTTGCTGTTATACTTAGTCCCAAAAATACTTTCCCATCTTCAACTTTAAATCCTTCAAGACCTTCAAATAGCAAGTATATATTCTCATTAAACTTTACAGTATTTTCAGTAATACTGGTTTTGTCCTTCTCAGAAAACAGATATATCTCATCATAAGTAATAGCATTCCTTTCGATTTTAATGTGATTGTTTGGAACAACATTAAATTCCATATTCGCTATAAAAGTACCCTCCCCCATTTTATCCCAAATCATAACATGAAGTGAATATTTGTTATTTGAATGTATTGGATTAGCAACTGTTAGATTTGTATGCAATAACAAAGGTGAGATATTCATCCCATTCGGATAATCGGCATATAGATCATCATTCTTTAACACCGTATCTCCGGATTGACTTACAACTGATATTTTCATGCCCGGGAATACATAACCTTCCTTCTTTATAAAACCTTCAATGTTTTCGAAATTCAGATAAAACTTCTCTCCATAAGTAAAAGACTTTTTATTTATTTTACTATCGCCATCGGTTAAATAGACATTTTCACAGGAAAGCCCGCTGCCTATTGTGGCCAGACCGGTTTTAAAATCTTTATTAACAGATCTTCTGAATTCGCAGGATAATAAAGTCAATGCGAATAAAATGAATACAAATATTTTATGTTTCATGATTTTTTGTTTTTGGATTATACATTTGCTGCCACTTAATTATACCTCATTGTATTTATTTGTCCAGAAAGTTTAATATACACCAGATAAATTTATTATGAGTCACTACTCGTATTCCATATTTTGTTATTTATCTTGTATGTTTATAAATATAGCACACAAACTCAGTTATATGGAAAAGAAAATAGAATTATGCCACTCCAAATTAGAATTCAATCTGTTTTACTGAGAATTTGTTTTAAGCTGACAAATTATATAATACTCAGTATCCAACTGATAATCAGAAATCATCATGGAAAATCTGAGTTTATACCGTGAATTGAGGATTTATCAGACGAACAACTGTTTACATATAATCTGATAGTTATCTCCTTGAACGAGTTTACTTTTTTTAAGGCCATGTCTCATGATGCACTGTATACAGTGCAAGCAGGTAAAGAAAAATGGGATGGTAAGGATCCGTTTGAGAATGATAAGTAAGTAGAAGAAGTTAATGATAATATAATCTCTTTTCATCAGTAACTTTCCAGAGTAACAACAATTCAGCATTCAGTTCTGAATCTTCCGGATTTACTATTTTATCCCAGGATAATACAGTGCAATCATGATTTAATTTTACAATTTTTTCTGTCGATCCGGAAATCTCAGTTAAAGCTTCTCTCTCACAATTATTCCAATCTGGTTTATGAATATCTGCATTTGTATATATTAATAAAACACTTATTATAACCGGTAAATACCATATTTTTTTTCTCTTTGATAAATTCTTAATCAGGAATAATGACGAAGATCCAAATACATACATTAAACTAATCGTAATTGGTATTATAGTATCATATCTGAGAACATTTGGCCTGTAAGACCTGTATCCACCCAGAGGTAAAAGAAGAATGTAAAGCAATGCCCCTATTCCAATCCACTTAGAAATCATAATTATTTTTTGACCTTCTCTCGTCCTGTGCTGTTTTAAGATAAGCATTGTGTTGATGGCTAAAACCAAAAAAAGGACTGGAAAACCAAGCTTTTGAGTAAATTGAAAATAGATGCCTTTAGGCAGATTTAAATACAAATCAGTCAACGAATAACTGTAATTACTATTATTTGAATTGTATCTGCCAACATATAATGAATAGAGTGAAAATAAGACAATAGGAAGTATATAAAACCAATAGTACTTTGGAGTACTTTTTATTGCCAAGAGACTTCTTTTCGTAATAGTAATACCTTTCAATTTATTTTGAGAACTTATGCTTTTTATTTTTATGAATACGACTATTAAACAAAACACGATTACAATACCCGGATTGAGAGGCCCGCTTAAACTGACTACAATTGCCAGTGGCATCCATAAAGTTCTGATTAATAATTGCGGTTCTGGCATTTCATTAAAATAAGATCGTTTAATAAAAGGCATAAAATATAGTAATACCAGAACAGTCGGAAAAGCATAAAAAAAAGTATAGGTAATACTCGGATCAATAATACCCATATAACCTTGATAACCAATGGTTTGAAAAAGTGGAACTATTAGTAAAGCTGCCAGAATAAAATCCAACTTAAAAAAATTTCTATGACCGGAAATTAAAATAGCTAATAAAATAATCAAGCACAACTGTATTATGGTTTTAATGATTGCACATGAACAATATATACTATCAATTGGATTGGTAACCTTTTGTAAAACCAGGGGGGCATTTCTAAAGTATTCCTTAAATGTCCAATGAGAAAAAAAACGATTGGGATTAGGATAAGTCTGTTGCCGAATAATGGCTTGAAATCCAAATGGACTTTTAAATAAAGGTTTGAAATTATCAGCAGGTAGTATACTTTCTGCTATATCGCCATCTAACCTTGTAGAATAATGCTGGAGAAAAGAATAACCAGTATCAATAACGATTAAAAGAAAAAATAGTATATAGAGTATCTTCCTCTTATGAACTGAATTCTTCATTAATGACGTTATGCTCAGTATCTTGATAAAAGTAGTTATTTACCAGTAAACATTATTAAATTAATTTTATAAATACCCCAATCATTAAAAATTTATATATCAATAAAATCTTCCTGTGTTATCAATTTCTTTTTTGAAAATTATTGATAATCCTGAAACAATATATCTTCTTCCAGATTAACTCATCTGTATGATGGAAAAATAGAAGCAATTTATGAGATATGCAAATAATAAACACCCGTTCGCTAAAATTGGGAAATATTGCATTCTTATTTCCTCAACTGCATTTAGCTATATCACAAATGAAGGGTATTATCGTTACAATGGCCGAACAAAGATTCAGCTCATATTCGGTATGATGTAAAAACTGAATTTTATGGCTCAGATGAAGTATACCCAATATAATGGATTGTTTGAATAAATGTTCTGATTGTCTTTCATTCGTCCATTCAGGACGTTGTATATGACAGACAATTGCTAGTGTATATTCCCCTGAAGTCTGTCAGAATTGATCTCAAATCCTGAAATTCAATTATGGTGAGTTTTTTTAACCCGGAGCAGATTTATACTTTTTCAAATGCCATAATGGGCTGGTTCTTTGTAACCGTATCGCCATTATTAATAAGAACCTTTAGGACTTTCATTTTAAAGGGAGCTTTTATCTCATTAATGAGTTTCATGGCTTCCAGGATAAAAATAGTGTCACCTTTATTGGCAATTGCTCCTTCCTCAACAAAAGGAGGCTTATTTATTTCGGGAGCATGATAAAACGTGCCGGCCATAACAGCATTAATATAATCTTTGTATTCAGCAACAGCTTGCTCGGCTTTTTTCTCAATAGGTTCTTCTTCTGCTTTCCCGGCAGATTCTTCTGCTTTCTTCCCGAAAGATTTTTCTGCTTCTTCTGGCGTACCGGTGTCATTCTTTTCCTTTTTTTCAGCAGCTATTGCATCTTTAGAATTTGAGGAATCATTTGAGCCATTGTTTCCTTTCTTTAAGGCCAGATTAAAGTCACCCTTCTTTATAATAAGTTCATGCACCTCCATATTCGAGGCTTTTTCAATAAGGTTTTCCAGTTTTTCAATATCGTCGGGGTGAAGCATAGGATCAACAGTTTGTGATTGAGCTGCTTCAACAAGATATTTCTTTTTAGTTTCCGGCGGCAATATAAGTGCCTCCAATTCAATATCTGCAGGAGTTTTAGGTCTTTTGTCTTCTGGGAGTGCTCTCCATTTAAAATACTCCATGGATACCTCAGGGAAGATACAATAGGTCAGAATATCTTCCTCATTTGTAATTAGTTCCGGTTCTTTGATATCATCGGTTGCATGGGGCAGTACATTTTTAAGATCGTCGGCTGGACGATGATCTATGGGTTTTTCGTTACCAAGTATTTTTTTGATAAATTTTGGATCTAAGGGAGCAGGTGAGCGTCCATACAGGCCTTTAACATAGTTTTTAACTTCCTGGGGGACAATTTTATACCTTTTGCCTGCTATAACATTCATTACTGCCTGGGTACCAACAATCTGACTTGTAGGAGTAACCAGCGGAGGATATCCCAGGTCTTTCCTTACCCGACTAACTTCTTCCAGTGCCTCGGGCATCTTTTCAATTGCTCCCTGTTGTTCCAACTGCGAACGAAAGTTTGAGATCATTCCACCGGGAATCTGATGAATCAGAATTTCCGAATCGATTATAGGTTCAAAACCTCTCCCCTTTGATCGCCTTGGTGAAAGATCGGCAAAATATTTATTGACTTTTCTTAGCGCTTCAAGATTGAGATCAACTTCGAATTCTGTTTCCCGGAATATAGCATCGATAGTTTCAACCGGAGGTTGCGAGGAGAAACCAGCCATAGCAGCTATTGCACAATCGATAGCCCCGGCTCCGGCTTTAACTCCTTCATAATAAGTCAGTACTGCCATACCGCTGGTAGCATGGCAATGAATCTGAATAGGAATATCCAATTCGCTGATCAATGCTGATACCAGTTCCTTCGATTTGGCAGGAGATAATAAACCCGCCATATCTTTGATGCAAAGCGAATCGATACCAAGATCCACCTGTTCCTTTGCATCGCTGACATATTTTTCGACAGTATGTACGGGACTTACCGTATAGGAAAGTGTACCCTGGGCATGAGCCCCGTATTTTTTTACAGTCCTGATTGCCGATTGCAAATTCCTCGAATCGTTCAAGGCATCAAATATCCTGAAAATGTCTATTCCGTATTCCTGTGCAGTTCCAACAAACCTTTCAACCAGATCGTCAGAATAGTTTTTATAACCAACGATATTCTGGCCTCTCAGTAACATCTGCAATGGAGTTTTAACTGCCTTTGCCTTAATCTGTCGTAACCTCTCCCACGGATTTTCACGCAAAAACCTTAAACACACATCGAATGTAGCTCCTCCCCAAACTTCAAGCGAATAGTAACCAACAGAATCAATGGTTTCAATTATTCCAAGGATATCATCTGTCCTCATCCTTGTTGCCCAAAGGGATTGATGACCATCTCTTAATGTGGTATCAGATATTCGTAGTTTAGTCTTTTTCTCCATATGAATAAAGTAATAGTAACAAGATATAATTTTGATTCATATCTACCAGGATCAAAACATAGCAACAACTTATGATCAGCCAACGATAGAAAATTTTCCGATTTTGGAATATTTCCTGAATCTGGTTTCGATTAACTCGTTAGCACTTAATCCTTTCAGTTTCTTAATGTTTTTAATGACAGATTTTTTAACAGCGTTTGCAGTTTGCTGGTAATTTGCATGTGCACCTTCACTGGGCTCTTTAATGATTTCATCAATTATATCCAGATTGAGCAGTGAATTTGCAGTGAGGTTTAGGGCTGCTGCCGCATCGGAAGCATATTTGGCGTCTCTCCAAAGTATTGAAGCACATCCTTCAGGTGAGATAACTGAATATATAGCGTTTGATAGCATCAGGATCTTATCCCCGACTCCGATACCCAAAGCACCACCACTTCCACCTTCGCCGATAACTACTGAGATTATTGGTACTTCGATTGAAGTCATTTCCGTAATATTCTTAGCTATAGCTTCAGCCTGCCCTCTTTCTTCGGCTTCAAGACCCGGAAAAGCACCTGGAGTATCGATGAAAGTCACAATAGGAATAGCAAAACGTTCGGCTAATTTCATCAGCCTGAGTGCCTTTCTGTAACCTTCGGGCCGGCTCATACCGAAATTTCTTTCGACATTTTCCTCGGTGTTTTTGCCTTTATTATGACCAATTAGCATGATTTTTTGGTCGCCTATTTCGGCAAAACCCCCAATAATGGCCCGGTCGTCTGAATAATACCTGTCACCCCTGAATTCGACAAAATTTCTAAAAATCAATTCAAGATAATCTTGTAAAACAGGTCGTTCAGGATGCCGGCTCAATTGAACAATTTCCCATGGAGACAAACCCAAATGGAGAGACCACATCAGATCTCTCAGCTTAATCTCATATTCATTGATCTCTGAACTCAAACTGGTGTTTCCATTTTCGTCTCGCTCTTTGAGTTCTTCAATTTTCTCTTTTATTTCAAGGATTGATTTTTCTGGTTCCATAGTGTGTAATCTATATTAATTAATAATGGGATTTATAATATATAATAGATTATGGATTAAGAGAGAGCCAAGAAATTTTATCCAAATATATAAATATTTTCTTTTTTACTTCTTCCGTTCTATGTGCTATATAAATCATTCTATGCTACTCCCTGATTTTGTGTTATTTAATAATTAAAAAAACCAAGAACATTGCTTATATATTTTTTCAGCTCTTTCCTGTTCACAATTGCATCAATAAATCCGTGATCACACAGATATTCTGAGGTTTGAAAACCATCAGGCAATTTTTCCCCAATGGTCTGTTCAATGACACGTCGACCTGCAAAGGCTATTAAAGCACCCGGTTCGGATATATTAATATCTCCTATCATGGCAAAACTGGCCGATACTCCACCTGATGTAGGGTTGGTTAAGACAGAAATATAAGGTATCTTCTTTTTGTTTAACCGCGAAATCCCCGCACAGGTTTTAGCCATTTGCATTAAAGAGAGTGTGCCTTCCTGCATTCGCGCACCACCTGATGCTGAAAATATTATATAAGGTAAATTATGATTGTAGGCATAATTTGCAGCCTGAAGTATTTTTTCGCCGGTGCCACTCCCTAAACTACCTCCCAGAAATCTGAAATCCATGACCGCTAATACGATATGAATGGTATTAATGTTACCATGACCTGTAATAACTGACTCCGAAATACCTGTTTTTTTGGTTGTAGCATTGATATTATCCTTATAACTTCCTTTTAAATCAACAAATTTCAGGGAATCAAAAGGAACAATGTTTGAGAAGAGTTCTTTGAATGTACCTTTATCAATAATTTGTTCAATTCTTTCATGTGCTGTCAGACTTCCGTGGTAATTGCACTTCGAACAAACATTCAGATTTCTTGTCCATTCTTTATAATAAATATGTGAATTACAATGTTTGCATTTAACCCAAAGATGCTTTTTGACAGTTATTTTTTTTGTAGTAGTACTATTAAACCAAGTCATTTCTTTATTCTCCAATGATTTTATTTTAAAATACACTATAAAAAAAATAAAACCTGAGCTTCAAGTTTTAATGTCGAAAAAAATTGAACCGCGAAAAATAGCGAATTTTACTATATAAGCCAAAATTATTTAAGAATTTCATAATACTATCTTAAATATAAACAGCAAAGTAGTTAGTAGACAATAAGTTATGATTAGTAAACTAACGTTTCGCCTATATATAAATGAAGCCAAATGATCAGATAAACAATATATTAACATAAGAGTTGTGGTCAAAATAACCATATCATTTTAATTGTATCATCCTCATTCTGAAATCTTTATGTTCATCATGTATTTTTGGCTTATTTGACGAATTTGCATATCATTTTGGCAAAACATAGTATGAACTGTTCACAAAGCAGATATTCAGCATTACAATTGAGGTAAGTTCAAAATATAATTCGCAATAGATCAATTGTTTAAGATGAGCATTTTAGTGTATCAAGAACAATACAAATAAAAATTTGAAAATCATTTGATTTTATCTGATCTTTATTTCGAACTCATGAAAACACATTGTTCTACCTTAATAATTGCATTTCTTTTTGCACTTTTACCGCAAATTCTTTTTTCTCAGGAAACCCCGGATAAATGGATGGTTGCCATTGGCAATAACAACCTGGAAGAAGCGAAGAAAATGCTGGACGAAGGTACTGATCCTGATGAATATACCATGATTGGCGCTACGCCTCTTATGCACGCTATCTGCTTTGTTTTTAACGATATACCAATAACTCGTTGTGCTTCAGTGCCTCATTGTAAATGGGCCCCCGCGAAATAAAGGTTAGCCCCACCCCACTGCCTCTTACAGCCAGCAACCTTTTACCAGGTCTTAAGTCCAGTAAAGCAATCAAATCATTTGAAAGATAAAAGCTTTTGTCCTTGTGTAAATTTGTCCAGCAAATGAATCGTTCTCCTGCTTTTACAATTTTCTGTCTTTTTACTGTAAATTCATCTGATTCCTTTAGATATCCAATCAAACTTGTGATCCGATCGCCAAATTTTGAATTTGCAACGGAACAGGGTGTATTTATGCTGAAACCACCAGAAGTTTTGCTGCCAGATAGTAAAATGATCTTATCAGTACGAACAAAAGAATATTCATCGTAAGCTTCGTCGGGTATTTTGACTTTCAACTCATTGTTTATGATTGACCATCCGAAAACGTACTTTCCTCCTTTTACTAACTGAGGCATTAATAATTCGTTTATGATAAGATACAAAGGCTAATATAGGACAATTTTAAAAATAGCTATTGTCCGACGGCTTGTCCGTGTTTTTTCATCTCAAGAATAACTGCTTTAATATAATTTGTATCAACATACGCCAATTCCAACCACTCAATTGCTGCCGACAGAGTTGTGAATGTTTGTAACGGAACAGGCAAATCATTCAACAGTTTATATAGCATGGTTGCAGTAACCTGGCGAGGCGTACTCGCCAACAATGCACTTTTTCGGTTTCCGAAAAACCCGGCCGTGTTTTTTATTGTTGATACAAATTTTTTTACTTTTTCCTCCAGATTTTCTCCTTCGGTAACGATAATGGCATCACATAAATCTACGATATGTTTATAATTTATATTGTATTGATTGTCGTGAATCTCTGCTTCTTTGAAGCTAATATAATCGTCCAATTCTACTTTTCCTGATAACACTTCAATGACCAAACAATATTCGCTTAAAACCCGATAATCCAGTTTTTTACTCATGTTGTTCACGAATTAAATTACTGAACTCACATCAACATATAGGGCAAGTATTATTGCATATTACAGGTAATTTACGATTTTTTTTAATACGTATCATCATTCTTCTGATTTCAGAAATACAATGATTGAATTCAGATTACAAGAATTCAAATGATACACGCAGGTATTGCAAATGTCATATGTCTTTATACGAACCCAATAAATCGTATAAACGATACAGCCGGTTCACGAAAGGATATTTCAAACAGAATAGGTCGGACAAACAATCCGTCTCTGTTATTCTATAGCAATTTCTTTCACAAAAGTAAACCTGGCTTTTACCCAACCCCGGTAAAAATTGGGATTCGATTTTCCTTCCTTTTCTGATTCCAGTTCAATTCTAAGCTTTTGCGCTATATTTTCACCCAGATCATTGGCAAAGAGAGAGGGTGGAAACTTATAAGTATTCGATGCTGTAACATCAATCCATCCTGAAGGAGTCTTGTTCTCCGTATTGGCCCCTTCTTGGAAAGTTATGTGCCAGTATAGCTGGGTATTATAATTATTTGCCGGCTGGCTCCATGAAAATGTTTTTCAATCCCGGACGATATTTTTCATTCAATGCAATGAAAAATTCATGATTTTGGGCTCGTATAATACCTATGGTATTCAAATGAATGTTGTTTTCCATCGCTTCTAAATTAATGATTAATAATGCATAATTTGAGTGCCGGCAATTGAAATCAAAAATACAACACGATCATAATCATGACTTGACAGATCTTGCGAAATGAATACGAAGTATTTGATCTTTTTTGCGAAATAACAACACCCTCATCTCTGATGAAGCTCCTGATCAAAAAGAATCATTTGAATTGAGCTTTCATTTCTTCAGAATATTCATTTCGTTCCATGTAATGTTCTCCTCGCTGCATATCTGCTCTTTCATTTTCTTTTCCGGATCAAAAACACATTCAGCAGGAATAGGGTTTCCCTTTTCCGTACTTATCTTATTTACAAAGAACAGCTGGCCGGCTTCAATGTGAGAATGCTCATCTTTCTTAAACACATGCCTTTTTGTTATAAATACGCTTATATCCCAGTGAAAATCTTTTGGATAATAGCTTCCTTTATATTGCTCGTATTTCATTGTCCTGTTAAATACCGGATTTTTTACTCCCAGTCCCAGCGCCAACAAAATGGGCCGTATTGCAACAGGTACAATGGCCATCCCTGTGCTTTCGATAGATACAATGGCATAATTATCGGGATCCATCAATATTACTCCTGTTTCTTTAAAATTGTCAATTGCCCTTTTGGCTTCAAAATGTATCACCATTAACTTCTTACCCTGGTAAAACCTGTTTTTCCCAAAAAGGTAGGTGAATCGTTTGAAATTCGTACTGTCCAGAAATGCATCCTTTTTGTTTCTGATATTGAAGTCAAGCAACATCTCAGGTCCTCCAAAACTGACAAAAACATCCTCTTCAGAATTATCCGGATCACTTTTTTCTCCTTTTTTCTCAGCCTTTCTTGCTTCCTTTCTCTTTCTTTTTTCCCTCCATTCTTTCATAAAAGCAAACTCATGCATTTCTTCCGGTTCGCGATACAACACCAACTGATGTTGATTCTTTACCGAATCAGTGTATTCCGGATAATAGCTCTTAAAAATTGCTTCGCATGCCGAAATGTATAAACCGTTTTCTTTCACTTCTTCATTAAAACAGGCAATTGTCATGAAAGAACTTTTGGCATAATTCTCATCCAGTCTGGCAACGGCTCTTTTAATGTATTCCTGTGGTGACAGAGGATACACATAAAGTTCATCAATGGCAATTGCAACAGGTTGTAATTTCAGTACCATGTCATTTCGTATTGTTCCGACCGGAATTTCTATTGACTTATATCCTACATAAGCAACAACCAGGGTATCGTCAATTGTACTTTGAGGTATGTAGAAATGAAATTCTCCCGCCTCATTGCTTATTGTTCCAATGGAATAGTTCTTCAATCTTAGCGAAGCATAAGGCAGTTTTTCTTTTGTTTCCCGGTCAAGAATTGCACCCTTGATCAGCAAAGAAGATTGAGCCTGTAATACAAATCCGGGGTGAACAGGAAGAAACAAAACCAGGAAAAACATTAACGAGCGTTTTGCTATTGACATAATCATTGAATTTAAGCAGTAACCCTGTATAATGATCTTATAATTTGATCTTTCAGAGAAAACCACAGGCATTTTACCGGCGAATGCAAAATAATGAATTTAGAAGCTAAAAAAATTGCTTCCAGAAAACATTTAGGGATTATTAACAAAATCTGTGCAAGGAATTGTTGTTATTAGAAATAATTAACAATTCATCCAAACAAATTGTTGCAGGATTAGGATAGATTTGTATTTCATGAAAAAGCTATGCTATATCTTGATTTGCATATTGCTTCAATTCAGAATTCTGTCGTTTGGGCAATACAGACATAGTTACCTTCAACTGGGGAAAATGGAACTTTGGCAGGAAAACTATGTCGATGCCATTAACTTTTTCAGTTATTATATCAAGGAACATTCAAAAATTTATGAAGGCTTTTATTTGCGTGGCCTGGCAAAATATTATCTTACTGACCTTACAGGCGCTGAAATTGATCTGACCAAAGCAATTTACCTTCTGCCCGAGTTTCCGAGGCTATATCTTGTCCGTGGCGTTATACGTTCGGAGAACTTTAAATTGCCTCAGGCACTTGATGACTTTGATAAGGCAATCCTATTGGACTCAATGTTTACAGACGCGTATTTTCACAGGTCACTCTGCCACCTGGTTCTGCGTGAATACGATTTGGCCCTCGATGATGCGAATCAAGTAATACTGCTGGATATAAAATATCCCAATGCATTTATTCTCCGCGGCGTTATTTATTCACAGCTTCAGGACTATGATAAAGCCGTTCTGGATTTTACGGAATGCCTTACACGTAATCCGGAAAATGGCAGGGCGTTTGTTGAAAGAGGTTCAGCCTATGCCCATCTGAGAGAAACAGATTTTGCCATGGCTGATTTTGATACTGCTCTGAATCTTGACTCTTTAAATGCTTATGCCTATTTTCAGCGTGGTATCACAAAAATGGAAATAATGGATTTTGAAGGGGCTTTAGCGGACCTGAATCGTGTCATTGAAATATCACCCGAAAATGAACTGGCCTATTTTAACCGGGCAATTATTAATTCAAACAAAAGTATGGATGGTGAGGCAATTGAGGATTTTCTTCATATACTGAATCAAAATCCTGACAACATGCTGGTCTATTACAATATGGGCATAGTATTTATGAGACTGGGACATCCTGATCAGGCCGATCAGGCTTTCAGTGCAGCGATTGACTTATTCCCCGATTATGCTGATGCATATTATCAAAGGGCACTTGTCAGAAAAGAAATTGGTGATATTGACAATGCAAAACAGGATTTGCTGTTTTACGAGAAACTTACTGAAATAAACAGGAACAAAGACGATAGCACAAAACTTGAAGAAGGTTTGGAAATTCTCCGTTTGTCGCACCTTTCAAACGATTTTATCAGGAAGGATGAAAAGAAAAACAAAGCACAATACATTGAAACAGAAATTGAGCTGCAACCGATCTTCAAAGCAATTGTTGACTCCTCTTTTTTCCTGCAAAAAGGCAAAAACCAGGGGAAGTATAAAATTGAATACAAGTTAAAAAGCAATAACCTGCTATCTGCAGATCAAAGTTGTAATAAGGAATTCATCCGAAAACAAATTGACATGATTGACAGTCTCACATTCCCGGAAGAAAACAATATGAATTTATACATCCGGAGAGGCCTGCTTCATGATATATCGGAAAATTACAACGAAGCCATAAGCGATCTTACCAAAGCCCTTTCATACGACTCCCGAAATGTGTTCGTATTGTTCAGCAGAGCAAATGCAAGAATAGGATTGCTGGAAACCTTATTGAATGAGCAGAACTGGTCAAGCAGAATTTCTGAGCAATATGATTCACGATTATTAAGGGTATATTCTGAGATCCTCTATGATCTCCACAAAGTTCTGGAATTTGATCCTGATTTTCTCTACGCCCGTTACAATATAGGCTATACCAGGTTTTTAATGGAAGATTATTCAGGTGCCCTGGCTGAATTCACAGAGGTTACAATGAAAAAAAAGATTGCCGAAGCCCATTTTAACAAAGCATTGCTGCAGATCTTCCTCGATCAGAAGGAAGAAGGCTGTATTGAACTGGGTATTGCCGGTGAACTGGGATTGAAAAAAGCCTACTCGATCATCAGAAAATTTTGCAATTAAATCCTGCTGAGAACAATGATACTCACCAATTTATTATTTCTCATATAACCTAAAACTGAATTCCAAGGCATACTTCCAGCATTCCGCCGGGAATAATAAGCGGATCTTCCTCAAATACCGTATTTGCATCGCTGGTGTAATACCATTCATTGACAAATATGGAAACAACACCCAGTTGCCCTCCTGTGCGGATAAAAAAGCCTGAAGGAAATTCAAATTTATACCCCAGGCTAACATAGGTTCCAAGTTGCAGTGCTTCACCCCTCCATTCTTCTTCTCCTTCCTTATCAAATAAGGTCCGGGTCTTTCCTATTTAGCCCAGGATACCAACATAAAAACCTCCGATTTGTGAAGGATTCAGATACTTGAAGCCCATACAGAATGCCATTCCTTCCAGATCGTCAGGTTTGCCTTTGTCTTCTTCCAGTACAAGAGGCATAATAAGACCTTCCGATGAAAAACGAACATGATGGTCAATGACTATGTGCGAAATAATGGTCATCTCGGCACCTATCTTTGGTCCAAATTGAAGGAATCCCAATGGTTCGGCATACAATTCTATTTTAAAAGGTTTGGTTAAGAACTTGTTTTCTGCCCTGCCGGATTCATTATCCTGTTTATGGAATACTTCTTCATCCGGAACAGAATAATTTCCGGAAGGTGAAAATGATGTACACCGATTTGAAACAAAGGCTAATTCAGACCGGTTGGGACCGGTCCCGTTTGTTTCATTGGCAAATGCGATTTCCTGGGCATGTAAAGGATACATTGTACACAATAGTACAATGATAGCAGGGAAAAAATTATTCATGGTATATAATGAATTTAGGTAGAATGATATACATGTTCACTGTAGTGGTTGAAATACAATACCCGAATTTACACTATTTGCTGAAAAATATCAGTGTGCTGAAAAAAAATGCAATTCTTTCGCCGAAAAAGTTATGTTGCTTTTATACTACAGAAAACAGAAAAACAGATTTTTGTTTCAACCCTTAATCCATCCAGGGATATTGCTCTCTGGTAACGCAATATGTTCCTTCCAGGCTGTCCGATAAATCCAGATCAAAATACAACTTCTCTTCGTCTCCCACATAGGGCTCAATAACTTTCATATAATATTCTTTTGGAATTACTCCTTCCAGTTTGATATCAAGATCGAACAGACACAGACAATCACAAAGGCCATCTTTCTCAAATTCCTCAATCACAATTGTATCTCCATCAACGGAGATAATGCAATACAGGCTGTCGGGACAACAATTAAACCCGGCATTCACGTGTTTCACCAAAAGTTCTTTGGCAGTCGGATCCAATACATAGTTTATGCAACTGACCGTACCCGGTATATTGTTTTTTACATTGTCCGATTCAAAACTCTTACAACCTGTATTACTGATTAACTGGCCTGAAATTTCGGATGTTGGCGGATCTACCTCATAATTGGTTTGTCCCCATGGATAAAGCTTTCTGATTACACAGTACATATCTGCCTGGCTGGTTTCCAGATCGAGATCAAATTCCAGCTTTAGCTGGTCGCCGCAATAGGGTTCTTCAAAGGTTATACAATACTTTTTTGCTTCTATTCCATTCAATTCAATCGTCAGGTCGAAAAGACACTCACAAAAGCACCGGGGCATTTTTTCAAATTCCCGTATTACAATGGTATCGTTATTTAACGATACTTCACAATATATGCTATCGGGACAACAGTTGAAACCGGCATTTATGTGATGGACTGTAAGTTTATTGTTCAGGGCATCAAAATCGTAACTGACACAACTTAACGTGTCCGGAATTTCAGAATCATTGTATGCCGATTTGAATTGTTTACACCCAGTATAATCAATAAGTTCACCGGTCAGAACCAGGGGGTCATCACCTGTTTGCTGTTCTTTCTTTTCTTCGCAGCTGTATAGAAAGAACGACAGTATACCTGCCAATAGGATAAATAATAACTTTGTTTTCATGACGTATATCTTTTGCATTTAATAGATGAAATTCAACCTGCAATGGTTGCTTTGCTATATTGTTACTACAATCTAAGCAACCAAAAGTAACCCGATTTTAAAGAATATAATTGACTGACTTTAAAATCAATTCTGTTTTTGTACATTTGTTTCAGCACAGTACAGCACAGTATGATCAATAAAAATTCCACCGGCATTTCAATTCAGGTCAATTCGGGTGAAACCAAATTGCAACAACTGATCAACGAATTGCTGCGAATGATCAATACCCGATACAAACAGGGAGATGTTCTTCCATCGGTAAACACACTGAACAAAGAATTAGGCATTTCACGTGATACTGTTTTTAAAGCGTATCGCGAATTAAAAAGAAGAAAGATTGTTGATTCAACACCGGCAAAAGGGTATTATGTAAACCGCGAATTAAAAAAAATACTTTTAATTCTTGATTTTTACAGTCCGTTCAAAGACATAGTGTATCGTGAGATTGAAAAAAAACTTGATTCGATATATTCCATAGACCTTGTATTCCATCATTATAACAGGAAATTATTTGATTCGGTAATTCTTGAAAGTGCCGGGCGTTACAATGCGTACATCGTTATGAATTTCGATACAAAAAAGCTCGAAATTTGCGACATTCTGGCAAAGATTGATCCTTCAAAATTACTCTTGCTCGATATTCCGGTTGAAAACTGGAAAGATTTCGACAAATCGAAATACAATTATGTATGGCAGGATTTTGATGAGGCCGTATTTCACTCATTGACAAAGATCAAAGACAGAATTAAACAATACAGGGTGTTCCATATTGTGAATCCGGACAGGTTAAAGCATCCTGATATAACCATTGAAGCTTTTTATCGTTTTTGCAGGAAACATAAAGTACAATGCAATACAATTGATTCTCCTGCAGACCTGAAGGCAATTGATGGCGACTGTTATTTTATACTTCGACAAAGAGATCTTCATGCTATTCTTTCTCAATGTTATGATAACAATTTGGAACCGGGAAAACATGTTGGCATTCTGGCTTATAATGATTCTCCGCTATATGAATTTGTTTCTTGTGGCATTACGGTAATTTCTACCGATTTTAAAACAATGGGAGAAAAAGCAAGTCAGTTTATTGTTGAAGGAAAAAGAATGAATGAAATCATACCAACAAAAATAATACTCAGAAAATCGTTATGAAAACTATAAATACCTATCCTAAAATTGGAATCAGGCCTGCAATTGATGGTCGTTTGGGAGGAGTAAGAGAATCCCTGGAAGATCAAACCATGAACATGGCAAAATCAGCTGCCGGTTTACTGTCCTCAACATTACGATATCCTGATGGCAGCAAAGTGGAATGTGTTATAGCCGACTCGTGTATCGGAGGAGTTGCCGAAGCCGCTGCCTGCGCGGATAAATTTAAACGCGAACATGTTGGAGTATCACTAACAGTTACCCCATGCTGGTGTTACGGCAGCGAGACCATGGATATGGACTCTCATCTGCCAAAAGCAATCTGGGGATTCAACGGAACCGAAAGACCGGGAGCCGTTTATCTGGCAGCTGTCCTTGCCGCACATAACCAGAAAGGATTGCCTGCATTTGGCATATACGGAAAAGATGTTCAGGATGCGAACGACATCTCTATCCCGGAAGATGTAAAAGAAAAACTGATCAGATTTGCAAAAGCCGGATTGGCCCTGGCGATAATGCATGGGAAGTCATACCTTTCCATGGGATCTGTTTCTATGGGCATAGCAGGATCTATTGTTGATGAGATGTTCTTCGGGGAATACCTGGGAATGCGAAACGAATACATTGACATGACAGAATTCCTTCGAAGAATTGTTTTAGGTATCTTTGATAAGACAGAATATAAAAATGCCCTGCAATGGGTGAAAACAAACTGCAGAGAAGGAACTGACTACAACAAAACGCCTGTATCTCCCGGGCAAAAAGAAAAGGAATGGGAAACAGCAGTAAAAATGGCCATCATTGCCCGCGACCTTATGACAGGAAATCCCAGGTTGAAGGAAATGGGATATGGTGAAGAGGCTCTCGGGCACAATGCGATATTGGCCGGTTTCCAGGGACAGAGACATTGGACCGATTACCAGTCTAACGGTGACTTTATGGAAGCGATTTTGTGTTCGTCGTTCGACTGGAACGGGATCAGAAATCCATACCTTATGGCAACCGAGAATGACTCCTTGAACGGAGTTGTTATGTTGTTTGGATATTTGCTGACAAATACCGCACAGATGTTCTCCGATATCAGGACCTATTGGAGTCCGCAAGCCATTGAACGTGTATCAGGTGCAAAACCCAAGGAAATGGCTGCAAACGGATTGATCCATTTGATCAATTCCGGTGCCTCGGCACTGGATTTTTCCGGACAGCAGGAAATCGATGGAAAACCAGCCATAAAACCCTTTTGGGAAATTACGAAGGAAGAGATAAGAAAGTGCCTTCAGGCCACTTCCTGGTGCCCGGCAAACCGCGAATATTTCAGGGGTGGTGGCTTCTCTTCCGAATTTCTTACCCGGGGAGGTATGCCGATCACTGTTTCCCGTATCAACCTTGTGAAAGGATTAGGTCCTGTACTTCAGATCGCCGAAGGTTATACGGTTGATCTTCCCGAAAAAACAAACAAAATACTTACGGAAAGAACAGATCCAAGCTGGCCGACAACCTGGTTTGTCCCCCGCTTAACCGGCAAAGGAGCCTTTGCGGACGTTTACTCTGTAATGGCCAACTGGGGAGCCAATCATTGTGCATCATGCTACGGACATACAGGTGCTGATTTGATTACCCTTGCTGCCATGTTACGAATACCGGTGAATATGCACAACATTCCTGAAAGTAAAATTTATCGGCCGTCAGCATGGAATATGCATGGTACGGAAACTGAAAGTGCTGATTTTCGGGCCTGCAAAATATACGGACCGCTATACCGATAAATAAATGAAGAAAAAAATAGTTTTGGTATTCGATTGTGGTGCAACCAATGTGAGAGCTGTTGCAATAAAAGAAAACGGAGAAATTGCAGCTATGCATTCCCTGCCCAATGCAACCTGTCCGGATCCGTATTTTCCTTCGGGACTGATCTGGAATGTGGATGAAATATGGCAAAAGCTTTGCAGCTGTACACATGCGGTATTAAAAAAAATCGATCCGGAACATATATCAGCCATTACAACAACTACATTTGGCGTGAACGGGGCACCGGTCGACAGGAACGGAAAATTGTTGTATCCTGTGATCTCCTGGCAATGTCAGCGCACTGTACCCATAATGGATACCATTGATAAGTACATCTCCATGCACCGGCTTTTTGAAATAAGCGGAGTAAATAAATACAGTTTCAATACAATAAATACTTTACTATGGCTTAAAGAAAATCGACCACATTGTATTGACAACATGGAAGGCTTTTTGTTTATGCCTTCCCTATTCATCCACAAGCTGACCGGACAACTTGTCAATGATGCCACCATGGCCGGAACATCTATGCTAACGGACATGAAAACCCGTTCTTTTTCAGATGAAATTCTTGCCGCGATTGGTATTCCAAATCGATTTTTCAAAACAGAAGAAGCCGGTAAACTTGTCGGTGAACTATTAAACAAACCGGCTTCTGAGTTAGGATTGCTTTCCGGTCTGCCTGTAGTGGTGGGCGGACATGATACTCAGCTGGCATTGATCGGATCCGGAGCAGGAGAAAATGAAGCGGTTTTAAGTTCAGGTACATGGGAAATATTAATGACTCGTACACGCAATGTTGATCTGAATAAAAGCATATTTTCAGCAGGATTGACAAATGAACTTGATGCAGTACCCGGATTGTATAATACAGGTATTCAATGGTTGGCCTCGGGAGTGCTGGAATGGATCAAAAATTTATTTTACAGCAAAGAATTGACTTTGACTCCTGAAAAAGTATACGGAACAATGATCCGTGAAGCATCCGAAACAGATGTAAGGCATAGCCGCATCAAATTCAAACCTGACCTGAATATCGAGAAGGGTATTATTTCAGGCATAGGTATTCATACTTCACGCCAGGAAATCTACAGGGCTGCTTTGGAAGCCCTCGCTGATAAAACAAAAGGAAGCCTTGAATTGCTGCAGCAAACAGGAAAGTTTAAAGCAAAATCGTTAATCGTTGCAGGAGGAGGTTCAAAAAACAAACTCTGGAACCAGATCAGAGCAAACAAACTGGGCATACCGGTGAAAATTTTGAAACAAACAGAGACTACCGTTCTGGGAGCAGCTTTATTTGCTTATGTGACAATTGGTACTTTTCGATCAATTCAGGAAGCCACAGACTCTATTTGCGGTAATTTTTATTATGTTTATCCTGAATAACAGACAAAAACTGAAAGACAAATGAAAATTTCTAATACATAAGGTAAAATGAAAACGATATTTTCTAAACAGGATAAAATTGATGGGATACTGGAAGAGGTTAAGAACATAGCCGGTATCTTATGGGAAAGAGGATGGTCGGAAAAAAACGCAGGAAATATTTCCATTGTATTGCCGGAAACTATTCAAACTTCTGAGCTATCAGGATGCCATGAAAACAAACTGGAGAGAACCTTTCCCGGTTTGAAGCAAAAATGTTTTTATATGACAGCCACCGGCAAACGGATGCAGGATATAGCCAAATCTCCCACAAACAATGGATTGTTTGTTCAGTTGAACAATTCCGGAAATGCATACAGGATGATCCGGGAAACCCCCGGCAATATTCAGCCTACTTCAGAATTCCCCACCCATTTGGGAATTCACAACATGATAGCAGACCGGGGAACTGGTGAAACCGTGGTGATGCATACTCATGCTACGGAAATTATAGCATTAACTCAATATGCAAATATTAAAAACTCAGAAGATTTGAACCGTATCCTATTGGGGATGCATCCCGAAACTATGGTTTTTATTCCAAAAGGTGTTGGATTGGTACCCTATATTTTGCCGGGAACACAGGCCATTGCTGATGCTACTATCAATAGTTTTAAAAACCATGATCTTGTTGTATGGAAAAAGCATGGAATTTTTGCGATTGGCAAATCCCTTACCGATACTTTCGATCATATTGATATTGTGTGCAAAGCAGCCAAAATCTGGTTCCAATGTAAATCGGCCGGGTTTGAACCGGAAGGTTTAACAGATGATCAGTTGAGCGAATTAAAAAAACTGGCTCAGAAATTTAATTTTTAATCTGAAAATATGAAGTATTGCCTTACACTTGATCTCAAAGATGATCCCAAACTGATTGAAGAATATAAACAATGGCATTCTCCCGAAAACATCTGGAAAGAAATACCCGAAGGGATCAGAAAAGCAGGAATTCAGGAAATGGAAATATTTCTTTGGCATACAAGGTTATTCATGATCATTGAAACAAGTGATGGATCTCCCTGGGAGAAACAGATAGAAATGCTATCAGCGCTGCCAACATACAAGAAATGGGAACTTCTAATGGACAATTATCACAAACGGCTTGAAAATACAAACGATGAAGGGAAATGGCAAAAAATGGAAAGAATATTTAAACTTACAGATTGTATTTAAGGATTGTATTATGAACAATAACAAACAAAGATTATTAGAATACAAAGGCCGGCGTTTTGTTCTGCCATTTATTTTATTGACCACTCTCTTTTTCATGTGGGGACTGGCAAACAACATGACCGATACCTTGCTGGCTGCCTTTAAAAAGATCATGAGCATGAGTGATTTTCAAACCTCATGGATACAGATAGCATTTTATGGTTCTTATTTTTGTCTTGCACTTCCTGCAGCTGTTTTTATTAAACGATTTAACTATAAATCGGGCGTATTATTGGGATTGGGAATGTTCATTATGGGTGCACTGTTATTTTATCCGGCCAGTAAAACCCAAATCTACGGACATTTTCTTACCGCCTTGTTTGTTCTTGCCGGTGGTCTTTCCATACTCGAAACTACAGCCAATCCTTATATGATCGTGCTGGGTTCACCACAAAGCGGTACCCAGCGCTTAAATCTCGCGCAAGCTTTCAATCCTTTTGGTTCGATTACCGGTGTTGCGCTGAGCAGGATTTTTATACTTCCTCACCTGAATCAGGCCTCAGTAGCAGAGCGGGCTACAATGTCTACCGCAGAGCTCGAAGTTATCAAAGCTGCAGAATTAAGGGCAGTTATGGGTCCTTATGTAGGCGTCGGTATTTTTCTTCTTCTGATATGGATGACCATAGCATTTCTAAAAATGCCCAAAGCACAGGACGAAGATCACAATGTACATTTTGGCAAAACTCTCTTAAAGCTTTTCCGGAACAGGAATTACCGCAGTGGTGTCATTGCTCAGTTTTTTTATGTAGGAGCTCAGATAGGAGTCTGGTCATTTACCATAAGGTTTGTAATGAACGAATTGAATATTAATGAGGCTTCAGCTGCCGAGTATTATTTGGCTGCCCTGATATTATTTGTTGCCTCCCGTTTTATTTTCACCTGGTTAATGAAGTTTTTTGCCCCGGTAAAATTATTAACCTTTGCAGCGTTTATGGCTACAATCAGTGCAGTGCTGGTTATCATTGGAGAAGGCTTTTTTGCAGTAATTGCTCTCGTTGCCATCTCGGGATTTATGTCGCTTATGTTCCCTACGATTTTCGGTATAGCAGTTGAGGGTTTGGGACCCGATACAAAGATCGGTGGTTCAGGTCTGATCATGGCCATTCTTGGTGGAGCCGTTCTGACAGCAGTTCAGGGACAGGTGTCGGATATATCAGGAAATATACATTATTCCTTTGTTGTTCCGTTAATCTGCTTCCTGGTTATTCTGGTGTATGGAATAAAATCAAACAAACCTGTTATTGATTAACAGTACCAGGTAAAAAATCAATTATGACACCAAGAATGTTCCTTTTGTTTTTCCTGACTTTATTCACACTCTGTTTGTATGTGTTTCCCCAACCTATACCTATCGGTCCGGGATGGGCTCAAAATTCTGTGAACGCCGTTGTTTTCAGAAAAAACTCGGTGGTAACTCACCATGGAAAGCAATATGTTGCCTATTACGATTCATCAGGATATGTTGTACTTGCCAGAAGAGAAATCGGTACTGAAAACTGGAAAACAGAACAAACGCAACATACAGGTGAAATAACCGATGCACATTGTTCAATCAGCATTATGGTCGATGGCGACGGTTACCTCCACATGGCATGGAACCACCACAATAACAGCCTGCATTATTGCAAAAGCATAGCACCCGATACACTGAAACTGACGGAAGAATTGGATATGATAGGTACTGAAGAAGATGATGTTACGTACCCTGAATTTTTCAAACTTCCGACCGGCGATTTGATCTTTCTTTACAGACATGGGGGTTCAGGAAACGGCAATCTGGCCATCAACAGATATAAGGTATCCGAAAAAAGTTGGGAACGGTTGCATGATGTTCTGATCGACGGAGAAGGAAACCGGAATGCTTACTGGCAATCCTGCGTTGATTCCATGGGAACAATCCACATTTCGTGGGTATGGCGCGAAACATGGGATGTAGCTACAAACCATGATATGTGTTATGCCAGATCAACGGATTTTGGAGTAACCTGGTACAAATCAACGGGAGAACAATATGCTATACCTATTACAGCCGCAACTGCCGAATATATTGCTGACATACCACAGGGAAAGGAACTGATCAATCAAACATCTATGTATGCCGATACGGACGGCAGACCATACATTGCCACCTATTTTGAACCTGCAGGCAGTTCAATACCTCAGTATCATTTACTATTCCATGACGGAAACGAATGGATTACCCGGCAAATTACGAACCGTACAACTCCATTTTCCCTTAGCGGAGAGGGCACAAAAAAAATACCTGTTTCCCGGCCCCAGATCGTTGTGGATAACAGAAACGAGGATAGAAAGGTATTTCTGGTATACAGAGATGAAGAACGCAATAGCAAAGTGTCGATAAATGTGAGCATTGATCTGGAAGAAAATACCTGGGAAGTATATGATCTCACCGGGTTTTCTGTTGAAAGCTGGGAACCCAGCTACGATACGGAATTGTGGAAAGATTCATTAATACTTCACGTTTTTGTTCAGAAAGTGGCACAGGGGGATAGTGAAAGTCTGGAGGATATGCCCGCTCAGCCGGTATGCATTTACGAAATGTCTTCAGATCTTCAATCCTCTGAAACCATCGTTGTTGTTCCTTTTGAGTAAATTTTCACTTTCTCACCAGATACCATGTAAGCGTTTGTCAGAAATGCCCAACCGTTCTTTTCATAAAACCCATCAAGATCAGCACGTAAATACAATGCCTTAAATCCAAATCTCAGGATCTCTTTTTCAGCATGATTCTGCAGTAGCAATCCGAATTGGTTACCTCATTTATAACTAAAAAGCACTTATAAATAATAGAAGATCGATATATACGAATTAATCAAGTATCGGTCAGGTTAAAATTCTAAATATTCCTTTGGCTTTAGATTATTCTCCATGGTCCAAAAGTGAGCTTGTCCATGAGAAATTCTAAATAGTGTTAGCTCCGGACTATCTGTTGTTAAGCCAAAACGTTTTAAAAACGGTCTGTCATTAAAGATCCTTTCTTTTAATCCGGAGTCCGTTAAAAACTCCACCTCCCCGGAAATCCTTAACATGGTTCCCATAATACCCTCATGTTTATAAAAGCAAATTTCTGTTTTCGGATTTGCCTTAAGATGGTGCGGAAATTCTTTCGTTGTGCTTGTCTGAAAATAAAAACCGGTTTCATCGGCAAACCAGAAGCCCAACATTCTTACTCTTGGCTGATCATTCTCAACGGTAGCCAGGGAACATATCGGGTTTTCATTAGCAAATTTTATGCAATCTTTTATTTTCATTATCTTAATAGTATCTGCAAAGTACAATACAAAGTTATTTTCTTTTTATTATGAATATCATTTATTCGGGCTATAGCATCATTCCAAAATCCGGACAGTTCCGGCGTTAATTTTTCTTTACCAATATTTGATGTATTGGAAATAATACCAGGGCAGCAGATTTGATCGAAAGAAAAAAAGATCTATTTTTTTCTGGAAGCAATCCTCAGCCTGATCGTAATGCCAAAGAGTGTAAGGTTTAAGAAAAATGCAATCCATGCAAAAGGATTGTAAAACATACAAATAACCGCAACTATTCCACTAACAGCAAGAAAAATTCCAATGATCAGGATGGGTAAACTTAAAAATGCAAATTCGCTGACTTTCCTGAACAATACGATTAAAAGCATTCCACTCAATATAAATGACGTGCCGCATAATAAACTCATATAGATCATGGCTTTTAAATTGCCCGGAGTCAGACAGGTCAGGCCTCCCTTTATCATAGGAGTGAAAGTTGCTACATCGTGGATAAATCCTAAGATCATTACGGCAATAGCCACCGAATTGCCAAAAGTGATTAGTCTTTTACTTATCATATAGATATCTTTTTAAAAATGATTTAATTATTAGTTTATGAAAGGGTTTCACAGGTAAAAAATAAATACGGCCCCACATGTTATTATATTGTACAACAGTGGTAAGAAAAATCTCCGAAGATTGTTTTTTTCTGTCGATCAGTACCGATGTTCTGAAATTTAAATGCTTATCATCTTCTGCCACAACAATTTCTTTGTCATTTCGGTCAATGACCGTAAAATAAATTGCTTTTGAACCTGCAGGATAGTACAGCGATTCATTTTGCTGGTTTTTATCCCCGGTTTTCAATCCAAACAGCTTTACAATTGAATTTCTGATCTTCATTAAACAATCGACCCATTTGCGAGGCTTAAACAGTTGTGTGACTATTGCATCCACATTGTCGTCGGTTTGCTTTTCTATTCTATACGAATCGCAATAATCAATCTTCCCAAAGCCATTTAAAATGATGGAGTCAGCAGGAACAACATTTGACTTTTCAATGCATTTCACGGGTCAGGGTAGATATAGTTCTTCTAACGATCCAAATCTATAAAAAATAAATTGTTCTACTACGGTTTGAAGCAGGTTAGTTTTTTAGACTAATCTGAGTACTAATCAGATATATCTTTACAATTCCATTCACAACAATCCGTATATTTTTCCCCATCATTTATCCCGATCACACCAATTTGATTCTGACCTTGCTTCAATTTGATATTTTCCCATACAATTTTATGAATAGCTGGATCCATAGGTTTTTTCGAGATAAACTCTCCGTTAACATAAAGTTCAACCTCTTTCAGATTGGTATATACAGCAATCTCAACAATCGATTCATTTCTTTCCAGGTTGCGTTTGCTAATGATGTGCAATGTCGGTTCATCCGACCAGTTGGCTTTGTAAAAATAAAAGGCATCTTTCTTTGTTTGCCGGTCGTGCGTTACCAACCCTTTGTAATTCATATAGGGTTTATCGCCCCGTGTAGCATACGTCCAGCTGAAATCAAACATATTCCAGACAAACTTACACCAGATATCTTTCCGGTCTTTAATATTCCGCCATACTTCCTCATGGTACTGGTTCTGGTATTGTTCCGGAAAAAATCTTCCCTGCGGATCAGGACGATCAGGATTTTCCTGCTGTTGTGAAATACAAGCTTCAGCTCCGTATTCGCTAAGACCGCCTTTTAATTCGGGATGTTCTTTATGCAGTTTATCATACCAGGGGGTATAATCGCTGAAATTACCATAATACCAGCCAAAATACCAATTATATGCTACTACATCGGTTACCGAATGCCTTTCTGTCGGCTGAACAAAGTCTGCCTGGGTAGTCAACCGGTAACCATCGATACTTTTGGCAGTTTCGTTGAGTATCTTTACATCATCAACCGGAATATCAATTTCGTTGTACAATCCCCAAAACAAAATTGAAGGATGGTTATAGTTTTGTTTGATCAATTCTGCCAGTTGCTCTTTGCAATTTTGCAAATAGCCGGGTATATTTCCACGGTATGCAGGTGTATTAGGAATTTCAGCCCAGGCAACCAGTCCATTTTCATCGCACAAGCGATACAGAATATCCGCTTGCTGATAGTGGGCAAATCGAACACCGTTGGCTCCTATTTCTTTTACAAGTTCAAAATCTTTTTCATGTTCCCTGTCGCTTAAAGCCGGCCCTTCCCCTTTCCATTCCTGGTGACGGCAAACTCCATATAAATCATACGGTTTCCCATTCAAAACAAGTCCGCTATCCCTGCTGACGTGATAATATCTTAAACCCAAAGGCTGTTCCAGTTTGTCAATCGGATTTCCCTTTTTATCGGAAAGGGTCATTTTTACCTTGTATAGATAAGGATCCCTTTTTGCATCCCATAAGTGCGGATTATCAATTAGTAATTTCTGTGTTTCTTGTATTTCAGCGCCATTTGCAATGGAGATCTTTGTCCTCTCCGTTGATACTGTTTTTCCCGCAGCATCAATGATCTCAGCCGTAAGAAAAGCCTCAACAGGAAGACTATTCTGCTTTTGATATAACCATCCAAAGAGTATGGAAGCCTCTCCGCCGAACTCGTTGTATTCTATTCTCAACGCGACTTCTTTTCCGGCTTCGAGAATAGTGTCACAGGTTTTTTCCCATGCAGCATGCGCTCCCCAATGATCAATCATCTTTTTGCTGTTTAAGTATAACCGTGAGCCATCATCGCTCTTCAGAATAAAATGATATGTTCCGGAATTTTGGGGAACAAAACGACCTGTCCATACAACTGAAAATCCATCCGATGGCATATCGTCAAAAGGAGCCTTGTTTTCAAAATTAAATCGTACCTCTTCATCCAGCTGTGAATGAACCGGTTTTCCTTTAAACTCCGGATTGGAATAGTACTCACCGTACAATCCCATACCTTTTTTCCTTGCAGGTGGCAGCAATTCCGTTGATTTTGTTTGAACAATAGGTATCGAGCGATAATTAATCAGTGCATTAATGTTTATGCTTGCCGATTTGTTTGATACGCTTTCAGGTGAAATATATACCCCACCCGAAGCACAATCGAAAGGAGAAATGCAAATGTCGTGAGTACTGAAGATTGTTACAGGCCGGTATATTCCGCCAAAAATAGGATACAAGTAGGTTCCCGACGGGGCTACATCCAATTGTGTGGCGTTGTTAACTCTAACAGAAAGATAGTTCTCCTCCCCGTTTCGGATATAAGGTGTTATTTCGTAAAGAAATGCGGAATACCCCCCTTTATGTGTCCCGAGATAAACTCCGTTAAAAAATACATCAGCCACCAGCGATACTCCCTGAAAACGAATAAAATACCTGTTCGATCCGGTATCGCGGTTCAGGATAAAGTTGGTTCTGTACCACCCGATTCCCTGGTAATAATTGGGCCCATCGGTTAAAACGTCCTGTGAATTCCATGTATGAGGAACGATAATATCCAGCCAACCGGTTTCATCAATTTGTCCACCGCTTTCCGCCGAATGAATTTCCCCTTTATGAAATTTCCATTTATCCAGATTAATAGTATACCTGTATTGCAAAAAGTCCTGGGAATATGCAATTCCTTTTGATAGAAAAATAAATAGTATGATTCCCAGGCCAATAGTAAATATGTTTTGTATTTTCATTTCTTTACCCGTCATTCATGTTGTTTTTTGTTGTTACCTTAAATATAACTCCTAATGTATGAATATAGTAAACAGACTTACTGCCTTATAATTTGACAGGAGTTGCTTAATCTTTGCTTTTTCCTATTGCCATCTTAAAGTGCCTGGCAGGACGGGCAAAAATATATCGCTCCGCCAAGATACGCCTCTTTTACAATCGCATTGCCGCAATTCGGACAAGGATTCTTCAATGTATTTTTTGAAAGTATGGTTTTGTATCCGCCAAAGTGCCCGAAAAGATCTTTTTCGGTATCCCTTCCTCCTTTGTCTGTCATGCTGTTTAATGTAACTTTCAGACTATGGAAGAGTTCGGCTTTTTCAAAATCGGATAAAGTAGATTTCTTGCGTTTGGGATGAATGCCGGCATGAAATAAAATATCCTGTAAAACTCCGTTCCCCAGACCCGGAATACGTTGTTCGGTTGCCAGCAGAGCCTTGGCAGAGATATCTTTGGTAACGCGCTCAATGATGGTAGTAAAATAAGACTCATTAAATGTGTCATCAAGGGGTGAAATACTATTCAGACTGCCCTGATAATACGGATTATCGAAAATTCCTTTGTATGCCCAAATTCCACCATACATAGCAACAGTGAAGGCAACGCAACTGCCATCATCAAATACAATAAGCAATTGGTGTTTTTCAGGACGCTGTTCCGAAGTCGAATAATATCTCATATTGGTACCATCGCCAATTGTGATAGAAACATTCGCATCACAATATATATCAACAAACATTCCATGTCCTTTTGTTGATATAACCTGTCTTCCCGAAAGAAGTTTTCCGTATTCTGCAGGATCGTCATGATAAAATGCAAACTTATGAGGACTTGTAGCACCAATTACTTCCGTAATCCTTCTGCCTGTTAATATATTGCCTGCCTGGTAGCTAATTGTTTTTGATTCAGGAATTTCTAACATAATCTTGTGTATTATCGATTTCTAAAAATTCATCTTGCGGTCAGAAAATATTGGATTAAATATCAGTCGATGCTATTGCATATTGATTATAAATGTACAAAGATCTTCGACCCCAAAAAAAACAGCTATTGGCTATACAGTATGTGTCTGTTGCACAACTGAATAAAATGTTCATAATGGCAAGATACAAAAATTGACTACAAGGGGATAAAAATGTACCTTGAAAATCAAAACACATGTTAGGAAAAAAGGATTATCAGGAAAAGCTGTTTCTTTCTTTCTCATTGAGTCAACGCGTTCCCGAAAGCAATTTTTATCGTCGTCTGAAGAGTGCCTTAGATTTACAATTTGTACGGGATATGGCACGACCCTATTATGGGAAAGAGGGACAGAAGTCGATAGATCCGACAGTGTTTTTCCGGCTGATGCTGATCGGTTACCTGGAGAACATCATATCGGATCGCCAGCTAATAGAACATGTAGGCATGCGTATGGATCTGCTATACTTTATCGATTACGATATAGATGAGCCATTGCCCTGGCATTCGACCATCAGCCGCACTCGCAAGATGTTGCCCAATGCCCTGTTTGAAGAAGCCTTTGAGCGGGTATTATCGCTTTGTGTTGAAAGCGGCCTGGTTGCAGGTCATACTCAGTCAGTTGATTCGGCGTACATAAAAGCCAATGCATCGCTTGATAGCCTGGAAAAGAAAAGACCAGCAGAAGCATTATCCACACACATAAAGAAAGTGCAGGAGGAAAATGAGGATAATGATGATCCTCCCCGCCGCAAAGCAAAGCAGGATAGAAGTACAGATGATCAAAATACCATTCAGGCCAGTTCGAAACAATTGAAAGATCTGGATACGCATCAAAAATGGTTTAAGGACAGGGAACAAGGTCCACTGGGCTCACAGGATTCACGAGCACGCTATCTGAGCAACAAGACGCATTACTCACCGGTTGATCCGGATGCACGGGTAGCCGTTAAACCGGGCAAACCCCGTCAGCTTTATTACATGAGCAGTATGAGTCCGGATACATTCCTACTCATGGGCAATACGAAGGTACCCGTGAAGGTTTTACCTA
>CAYORG010000026.1:0-43311 GCA_964406315.1 uncultured Bacteroidales bacterium
CCGGGGATGAAGTAACTGTAAAGGCTACCTGTAATAAGTTTGGTTCAAAAACTCAATCTTTAACTATTGAATAACTTGCATTTCAGATTAATCTAATAATCTATATTTCTATCCTGATTGCAGCATAATTTGTACATCTGCTGCAATCAGATTTTTATTTTTTATACAAAAAATCGCCGATCTTTTTAATCCTCATCATCTCTTCCTCACTCAAAGGGCCCTGATCAAGCACCGTCAGATTCTCTCTCATCTGTTCCAGTGTTGACGGCCCGCTCATACAAACATCAACATGCGGATTTGACAAGACAAAACGATAACATTCAGGAGCTGTAAGTGCACGTTCACCTTCCGGCATTCTTTTTTGTTTCAGCAACTGACCCCATCGTGTAGCTGTAAAAACAACCACCCCCATTCTGTTTTTCTCTTTTAAATGAGGAAATACATCTGTTTCAGCTCCCCTATTGACAGCATTGTACCGAACATGAAAAACATCCAAATCTCCCTGTTCATCAAGCCTCGGAAAAAGTTTTCGGTTATGACCTGTCACCCCTATAAATCGTGTAATTCCTTTCTCTTTCAGCTTTAGTGCACCATTAAGAACATTTTTACCGGGTTTGTTAGAATAATAACCAAGCAACATAACATCGATACAATCAACACCCAGAGCTTTGAGGCTTTTGTATAAATAATACCTGTTGATAAATGCATCATGTCCATAACTATGCATTGCAATGACAAGTTTATCGCGATGTCCGTTCTTTACAATGTTCCTGATGGCCTTTTTCATTTCTTTCGACCGGCCACGAATAAAAGAATTCCATACAAAATAATTGCAGCCTCTTTCAAAGGCTTCCTCAAAAGCTTCCGCCGGAGCCCTGTAGCTTGAGGCAATACCCAAACGACCAACCTTAAGACTTGTTTTGCCTAAACTGACCGGATTGTTAAAGTCCATTTTTCATCATTCAATTGTGCACATATTCCTTTTCAAGGATACAATATCTTTTTTAAAAATTAATACTCCAAATGCAGAGTTCTATTATATTATTCACTTTAATATTGTTCAGATAAGCGATTGTTAATCTTGTAACAACGATTATGGTTCTGAATTATTTTTTCTTCACCTCAATTATACCTGCCCCGTGGTACGAATGGTATTCTCCATTGTACATGGCATCAGCACTTACCGGCCCCATTTGGTAGGTTCCTGTTGAAACAACCCTCACAAGGTAATAATAGTAATATGTTCCGGATCTTGCTGTAGTGAACATATTGATCCGGTCATCACGAATGTCCATGTATTCCGGATGACTTCGTGAATTCGGGTAATTCATTCCGGGAGGTAACGTTGTAAGCCTGGGATTCTCAATTTCAAAGCAGGCAGGTAAAATGTCTGTTATTGCCACATTTTCCACATACTGTGCAGATAAACCTGTAAGCGATAATTCTATCAATACAAGATCATTTTGTTTGAATTGATTGTTCGTTATCAAATTCCCATTACGATCATAAAAATTTCTACGTACTCTGATGTATTTGTCTTCCTCAAGATATGATCCGTCACGACTGATGCCTTCACTTTCCCAGAAATAATAAAGTCTTCCTGTCCCCTGTATGGATAGCTCAACTTTTTTTGATACAATTTCTGCAATAGTAACTTTCAAATCCTTATTTTCAAAGGAAGCAATTGGTTTCCCATTTGCTTTCAATACTCCTTTCGGATTGCTTTCGGCAATAGATCTTGCAAATTTGCCCATAGCCAAAAATCCAAATGTTCTTTCCTGCGTATTCAAATAGCGTTTGTTTTTAAGGGTCTCCGAAATATGCTTAACCATCATCCCCACCTGTTGATTATCCGAGTCAATTTCAAGCAATACATTCAAAGCTATTGCTTCATCCCGGATGTATGAGTAAAAACTTCCTCCAAAACTATGGAGTGCTTCTTCTCCTTCAAATGCCCGCGGCAGTACTTCCGACGCCTTCTGCATATTTCCCGTAAGGGCATAAGCTCCTGCCAGGAGATATTTACTGTCAAGACTCAGTTGTTCAGTTCGTGAATTGTAATAATTCAGAAGAGCAGTAGGTTTTTCGCCAGCAAGGGCAAGGACATAAAGAGAGTAGGCAACTTCTTTGGGTGCAATTTCTTTACGTTTGTTGGTATTATAATAGTAGGTGACGGTTTCCTTTTTCTCCAACTTCTTTTTCAGATATTTTAATAAATAATTTAAGAAAGACTCATCCACCTCGTATCCTGCTTTTTTAGCCTCAAGTGCAAAATGCGCTGCATATACCGACCCCCACCAGGATTCAGTACCATGCCCCGGCCAGTAAGTGAGACCACCATTATACAATTGCATCAATTTGATCCGGTCCAAAGCTGTCTGCACATTTCCAACAGCATCTTTCAGCGCTTTCTCTTCAGAATACATTGTTCCAATCAAATCCCCAAAATAAAGTTGAGGAAAGGCACTTGATATTGTCTGTTCCACACAACCGTATGGATAACGAACAAGATAATCAAGACTTTGAGAATATTGAATCATAGGATTTTTACTAAGAATAAGATACCCATCTACACTTTTCTCAATAAAATCGTTTGTATTGATTTCCAGGGTTTTTGTTTTCCCTGCATCCACCCATCCGGTTCCCGTACGTTTTTGCAGAGGTGATGCAGGCCTAACAGTGATATCCGTTTTGTTGATAAACTCTTCTCCCAGTGCATTTGCTTCAATACGTACAGAAGATTCTCCAAGCTGCTGCTGTGCTTCTATTTTAAATAGAAGTTCAGCTTCCGTATTTGCCGGAATAGAAACTGTTCCTGTTGATTCACCAACAACATGTAATGGGCCTTCCAACTTGATTCCAGTTTTGCATCTGGTTTCTTTGTCGGTTGTATTCGTTAGAATCACCGGTACGTCGACCTTGTCTCCCGGACTCAAAAACCTCGGCAATGCCACACTGATGACCAACGGATCAGCAACTTTCATATTCTTCTGCTCCGAACCAAAAATCTTTCCGTTATAAGCAACAGCCATGATCCGCAGGTCGCCTGAAAATTGTGGAATATCGATTTTATACTCCGCTTCACCCCTGAAATTTGTTTTTATTATGCCACTCCAGAATGATACCAGCTTAACCCGATTATTCTGCATCGGATTCAGACGCTTTTCCATTTCAGAACCATCACCTCCTGTATGACTTCTCACCATACCAATTTCAGGAAAAAGGTATGGATATACATTGCTGGAGCTTACTTCAAGAGCACGTCTCTGATAGAAATATCCGTACGGATCGGGGGTAGCATATCCTGCAACCTGTAATATTCCCTCATCAACCACAGCTATTGTTAAAGCACTATTCGGTTTTGATTTTACCCTGATTACCTGTTTTGAATTTGACCGTGATTTTTCAACTGCAGTAATGTTAACAGACATTTTGTTTTCAGGATCATCCACTTTCATTGGAGCATATCCATGAGCCACTGTAAGCGGAATGTCAGATTCCTCATGAGGCCTGAATAAAGTAGCCCCTATATAAACACCTGGTAAATATTCTTCTTTGATATCAAGAGAAAATGATGCAGCCCGTTTATCTGTTTGAGTATAAAAATAATCCACCACCTCATCCGTTTCAATTGTTACCAGTATTTTCCCTGAAAAAGGCGTTTTCATGATCACATTTGCTTTATCGCCAATGTTATAGGTTTCCTTATCGAGTTCAATATCAATCTGCCCTTCATTATTTACTTTAAATGAGCTATATCTGGTGCTACCCCACCCATAGGCATAAATATCGCTTTCTACGTAAGTATTTACTCCGGGGACAGAAATTCTTAGTTCATAATTACCCGATATATCCGGAATAAAACTGAAAACAGTTGATTTTTCATTGATTTTTATTGTTTTCTTCTGTAATACCTTCTCTACCTTCTCCGATTTATAGCGAAAGTATCCTCCTGAACGCGATAATACTGTTTTGTATTCATGTCTGATAAGCTCAACCCGGGCATCAACATCACTGAGCTCGTTCCCATTCTTATCTACTGCAATTAAATTGTATTTAACAGGCAAGCCTGTCCGTACATAATAATCCTCGCATTTTACTCCATAAAAAACATCCTGAGTATAAATCGTAGTTCTTAGCAATCGATTTACAGGTCTTCCGGTTTCATCAAATACGGTGCTAAAAAGATCTGCCTTTAACATCCCCATGTTTTTGTATTCACGAGGAATGTCAAATTCTTCAATCGCTTTACCTTCATCATCCGTTTTAGCTTGCCGTAATATGTCTTGAAATGCGCTATGTGTACCTCTTATATAATAATTATAGCCTGCGTTCTTTTTTGGATAAAAGTTTGCCTGTTTGATTGACAACTCCACTTCATAATTTCGGTTAGCTGCAGGTGGACCAAAGAAATTCACAGCCTCAATGTCAATATGTATTTTATCTCCGGGTTTATACTCCTTTTTATCAAGATCCACTTTAACCTTTATCCGATCTGGCATAAATTCTTCAACCTTAATCACCTTAGACCCGATCAAAACATTGTTGCTGGTAAATACATTTGCCACATAGGAGCCGGTTTGTGCCGAGGATGATAGCTCTATCTGAGTTTCAAACGAACCGTATTCATTCAATACCTTTTTAATTGTTTTGTAAACCTTCCCATTTGGCGTAATAAATTTCAGGATCAATGGAATATTTCCCGGAGTATTCCATTCACTATCCCTGATAATCGTCGAAATATTTACTGTTTCACCAGGTCTGTACAAATCCCGGTCACCATAAACAAAAGCCTCAAAACCAGAAGGATTCTGATACTTGCCTCCGACATCAAATCTCGAAGTGTTTATGCGGGTATTATTAAGAGGAAGAACATTGTAATCGCTATTCAGCTGAGCTGCCACCAGGAATGTTTCAAAACCTGATGCTCTCAGCTCATTAAAAGTATATTCCGCAACTCCCTCGGCATTGGTTTTTGTAGTATGAGTAACCTGGTTATTTCTTCCAATGAATCTGATCGTTACACTTGCAAGAGGTTTAGCCGATCTAATGGAGTTTGCAAATACTGTGACTTTATTTTCCCCTTTTTTCACAATCAGCCCGATGTCTGATATGGCTATCATTTTTGATGCTCTGAGCCAATAATCCTCTTTCGATCTGATTTCAAGAACATAGATCCCTTTGTGATCAGCAAGTTTATCTTCAAAGTCAAGGGTGAGTATTCTGTTGGAACCTTTTCTTGGCAATGTGCTGGTTTCTATTTCTTCGTCATAAACAATATCTCCAAGATTTTCAGGATCATGATAATTGTAATAATAATCATACTCGTAGTCATAATCATAATCGTAGTAATAACTATTGTTCTTCAGATAACTGATGATGTTATTCTCATAGATCTTGGTTATTGTAACAGTTACTTTTGGTACATTGATTAAAGCTACCTGAATGTTTCTTGATCCCGAACCGGATACATAAAACTCTTTCTGATCAAAAAAACGTATTGTCGGACTTACTTTCCCGAAAGATATCGGTTGTGAATAATCGTACTTCAGCTCACCCCCAATGGTGCCCTGTAAACCTTTTTTAATATTTATTTCATATTTTTCTTCCATGCTAAAATCTTCACTCTGTATCGTAAAATAACCCGATTGAACCTCAACATTATATTTTACAGATGGAACGATAGAAATATATTGCTTGATATTCTCCCCTGCAGCCTGCTGTGTGGTGTACAAGGTTATTGTTCCTTCAGTACCATCATGATTGGCTTGTACTTCTGTTATTTCCAGCTTAAAGGGTGAGGGAATTACAAATTCCTCTTCAAAAGCTTCTTTGGTCTTTTCTCTGCCATTGTATGGTGCAAGACCTTCGGCAATAATGATCTTGACCGGGTAATCTTTATCTTCTTTTTGAATATTTTTGCTTGCCAGACTAATGTCATCATCTATTTCTTCAGTAAGAAGATCGAATTGTATGTCTTCATCATTTATCATCACCTTCATTAGTCCACCTACTTCCGATGGCAAGACCGGATAATTAAATCCCAGGTCGATTTTGATACAATGCACACCTCCATTTTCTTCGGAAAAATGCCAGTAAGCCCTGCTTGATATTAAATCGAGATATGTTGTATGAAAGTGAATTTGCTTCTCACCGGAAAATCTTAATTTCTTTGTATATCGAAATATCTCATCTGTAAATTTACCCGTATAGTTTGTTGCCGGCAAAAATGCATCAGCAGGGGTAAATACCAATGTATTTTTTGTTTGCCAGTGAAATTTTCCTTCCACTGCAGGTTCAAAATGAATGTATTCTGTTTCAGTCCATGTACCTACAATGCTGTCAGGCATGAGGTCCTTGTTAAAAGTGAAGCTCAATAAGGCTTTAACAGGTATTTCATCTTCGAAATTTTTATCTATCAGTTTGATTTTTTTTTCACCGGAGCAAGAAAAGAATAAAACGATAACGAGCATGAGTAAAGAGAACCTCAGTTTCATGTCAATCAGTTTTGGTTACAGTAACTAAATCTAAAAAAAATGTTGGAATTACAGCTCGGAAACGTGATTTTTATTGTTCTGCGAATTGAACTTCATGGTAAATGAATAATTATTTTCTTAAGTCTGAATTCTATTATTCTCCAATATTCTTAACTTAAACTCCCATTTCCCGGATTTGGAGAGTAACATGAATAGTCCATTGAATAGGTTGCCATGAAATTTTCTTTTGACAGATATAAAAAACATGTTGAATATGTTCTGGGGTTCATAGTCTCATATTACATACTGATCCTTTTACTTACTGTTTTTTATCCGTTGGAAATTAACAAAGAGTATAGTACAATTGTACTTTCCCGCAACAATTCATTATTACATGCTTTTCTGACATCCGGCGACAAGTGGCGTATGTATACGGAATTAGAAGAGATTACTCCTGAACTGAAATCAGCCATTGTATTCAAGGAAGATAAGTTTTTTTATTATCACCCGGGTATCAATCCTGTGTCTGTTGCAAGAGCTACAGTAAATAATTTACGAAAAGGCAAAAGGACATCAGGAGCCTCAACGATAACAATGCAAGTGGCTCGGTTATTGGAACCTAAAAAAAGAACTTATTTCAATAAACTGAAAGAAGCATTCAGGGCAATACAGTTGGAAATGCTGCTTTCGAAAGATGAAATTCTTCAATTGTACCTTAATCTTGTACCATATGGAAGTAATATCGAAGGAGTTAAATCAGCTTCTGTAATTTACTTCGGGAAGATGCCTGATCATTTAAGTATAGGTGAAATAGCCGCTCTGTCAATCATCCCAAACCGACCACTCTCCCTGAAACCTGGCTACAATAATGATTACATTGAAAACGAACGGAACAAATGGCTGAATCGTTACAGGGAGGCAGGACTTTTTGAGAGTAAATTCATTGAGGATGCTATGAAAGAACCTTTGACAGCATCCAGAAGAGAAATCCCCCGATTAGCACCTCATCTTTGTTATCGACTTAAAACTCAATACCCTAATGAAAACAGTATTCGTTCCACTCTCAATACAGAAATTCAGTGTCAATCTGAAAAAATCGTGAAAGAGTACATTCAACGCCTCTATTTTCAGAATATCAAAAATGCGACAGCCATTATCATTGATAATGCCACCAGAGAGGTATTGGCTTATATCGGTTCTGCCGATTTTGAGAACGATGAAGATGGTGGTCAGGTAGATGGCATACAGGCTGTACGTTCACCCGGGAGTACGCTTAAACCTTTGTTGTATGGTATTGCCATCGATAAAGGAATAATAACACCCAAAATGATTATCACTGACGTACCTGTATGTTTTGCCGGTTATGAACCTGAAAATTATAATGAAAAATTTAATGGCCTTATCACAATTGAAAATGCATTGGCTGGCTCTCTTAATGTTCCTGCCGTAAAGATCCTTTCGGAAATATCACCGCAGATCCTGATAAACAAACTTATTGAGGCAAATTTTTATACCATAAAGCAACAAAAGGATGATCTTGGATTATCCCTTGTATTAGGAGGATGTGGTGTTACACTTGAAGAATTAGCAGGCTTGTATTCTGCTATAGCCAATCAGGGTATATATAAGTCATTGAAATACAAAAACAGCCAGGACGAAACAATAACCAGAACGATCCTTTCCAAAGAATCAGCCTTTATGATAACTGAAATTCTCACTCAGCTTAAACGGCCTGATTTCCCCGTACACTGGGAAAATACCATGCATACACCAAAAATTGCATGGAAGACCGGTACCTCTTATGGTCGAAGAGATGCCTGGAGTATCGGATACAATAAAAACTATACAATTGGTGTATGGTTAGGCAATTTTTCAGGTGAAGGAGTGCCGGAACTTAATGGTGCTGATAAAGCTACTCCATTGCTTTTTCAGCTTTTTAACTCGGTTGATTACAATTCCCCGAAAGACTGGTTCATAATCCCTGATGAACTGGACATGCGTTATGTATGTTCACAAAGCGGAAAGATACCTGGTGAATTCTGCAATGACTTAATTATTGACTACTATATACCGGGCATTTCGTCAAATGAAACCTGTACACATTTAAAAAAGGTATTTATCAATGCTGACAGTACGATCTCTTATTGCACTTCCTGTCTGCCTGAAACAGGTTATAAAACTGCCCTTTATCCTAATCTGGCTCCGGAAATCATTACCTTTTTCGAAGAAAATAACATTCACTATCTGAAAGTGCCGCCACACAATCCTGGTTGTGAAAGAATGCTTAGCGGATCGAAACCCGTGATCACCTCACCTATTCATGAAAATGAATATTTTGTGAATGTTTCCGATAGTATGGAAATCATGCTAAGCTGTCATACGGCTAACGATGTTGATAATGTGTTCTGGTACATCAACAAAAAGTTTTACAAATCGGCCACCGCAGGTGTTAATATTTTCTTTACACCTCCTGAAGGCAAAGTAGAAATAAGTTGTTCAGATGATAAAGGGAGAAATACGGATATTATTATCTATGTCAAACATACGTCTTTCTGAAATATACCATTCCCCCGTAAGATTCCCCTTTCTTATGTCTGACTCACGTTAATTTAAATACCATTTGCCGGCAAAAAAGGATCATGCTTTATGTCATTAATACTTGTAGAACAATTGAGAATAATTCATCTTATCATTCTCCAGTTGAATGATATAAGTTCCTCGGTCTAACATGCCGACATAAAGATCATACGGTCCGGTATTCCCTCCATCGAATTTTTTGCTGAGGATTAATCTTCCATCGAGACCATACACCTTACTATAAATTGCATCGCCAAATAATTCTTTGCTATCAATATATAAAAAACTCTGAACAGGACTAGGATAGATATGAAACGTATTCTCATTTCCGGAAATATCTTCAAAAGATGTCTGTCCGTTATCAATCAGGGTTAATGTTCCAAAAACATCTGCATCCTGCCAGGCAGCATTCTGGTCCTCTTCGGAGACATTTACTGCACCGATAAAATTCTCTCTTACTCCTGTTCCGTCGTTGTCGCAATATGCCAGTGATATTCCCATCTCCTTATTTGCAGTGAGTGTAACAGGAGTATTACTGCCCTCTTCATCGTATGTGTCATCAAATATTTTTATGGCCACCTCCCAGGTATAAACAGTACCGTTCTGATCAATGACGACTTCTACATGATCATTTAGCAAAACTGTTCCCGACGTTCCGATATCAACAGCATCATAGAGGGTACTGATATGATAGGCAAAGGCATTATAAGCCACAACACCACTTTCATGCCATCCTCCCGAATGATCTTCATCAAGGAATACTTCAAAGCAATCGTCTTCCCAGTAACTATCAAAGGGATCAGCATGTTGATCAGAAAAAACATTGTCTTCTATCTCTGCCAGAACCAGTAAAACATCTGCAGTCCACGCAAGCTTAAACCTGCCCGTGAAGTCTTCGGGTGCGACCGTTGCGCCATAAGGTAACCACACATAAGGGATATCGTACCATACTGCCGAAGCCCAGAAGTCTTCATTGCCCTGGCCGTCTATTGTATAAGCACCGGCTTTCTGTGCTTCGAAGGCGTCGTCATAGGCTTTTGATAAACCATTGAATAAGAGGAAGCAAAAAAATACGCTGATTATTTTTTTCATGATAAATAGGTTAATTCAAAATTAAAACAAGAATAAAATGCTAAGATCTCTCATCAAATATAACATGTTTTCCCATGAAGGCAATGATTTCGCCTCAGAAATGCAGATGAACATAGATAAATTGAACTTCCGTCCTTTCAAATTAAAGTTTCTATTTTTGATGCAAAGGATTCGTAATACAAAATCTGAAATATCAAATTTTTTTTCATGTCAAACAAAGAATAATAGTATATTGCACAATGCAAGATTTCAATACCATGATTCAAAATTTGCAGCGAAAATTCACTGATCTTTTTCAATTACCACCCGATCTTTACCAGGCACCGGGAAGAATAAACCTGATCGGAGAACATACAGATTACAATGACGGATTTGTGCTGCCTGCTGCCATTGATAAAGCCATTTACCTCGCCATTTCAAAAAACAACCTGGAGAAACTTCGCCTTTTTTCTTATAACATGGATGAATTTTTTGAGATTGATATCCATGAGTTGAAAAAGGTTGAGGTACAATGGGCCAATTATCTGATAGGAGTAGCAGCACAATTTCAGAAGAAAGGATTGAATCCCGGTGGGATAGATTGCGTTTTTGGTGGAAACATCCCTCCTGGTGCCGGCTTATCATCTTCTGCCGCTCTTGAATGTGGATTTGCTGTATGCATAAATGATCAGTTTGATTTTGGTATTGAAAAAACAGAATTGATACGAATGGCGCAAAAAGCTGAACATGAATATGCCGGAGTACTATGCGGCATTATGGATCAGTTTGCAAGTACCTTTGGAAAAGAAGGATACGTAATGAAGCTGGATTGCCGGAGTCTTGATTACGAATACTTCCCTTTGACCAACCAGGAGGTGGATATAGTATTATGTGATACCCGTGTTAAACATTCACTGGCTTCATCAGAATATAACATACGACGTTCAGAATGTGATAAAGGAGTGAAAACTATTCAATCTGTATTTCCTGGTGTCAAATCTCTCAGAGATGCTAATCCGGCAATGCTTGACAAAGTGAAAACCAAGATGAAGACTACTATTTACAATCGATGCCATTATGTAATTCATGAAAATATACGTGTTGAAAAAGCGTGTGAAGCATTACTTAAAAATGATTTTTCTACATTTGGAAAATTAATGTATGAAACACATGCCGGATTGAGCAAAGAATATATGGTAAGTTGCAGCGAACTTGATACTTTGGTAGATATAGCGAAAAAAAGTTCTGATATTTTAGGTGCAAGAATGATGGGAGGTGGTTTTGGAGGTTGCACAATCAATCTGGTGAAAAAGGGAAAAGCTGAAAAGTTTATCTCCCTGGTAAATGAAGAATATAAAAAAACGATCGGAAGTACAATTCAGACTTATCGTGTAAAAACTTCCGATGGAGCAGGGAAACTAAATTGACTAAAACCGCACGAATGGATGTTTTTAATCTGAAAGACCACCCTCACAGAAGATACAATCCTTTAACTGCCGAATGGGTACTGGTTTCTCCTCACAGAGCCAAACGCCCATGGCAGGGTCAGGTTGAAAAACACGACAACAATATATTGCCTGAGTATGATCCCGATTGCTATTTGTGCCCCGGAAATCTGCGTGCAGGAGGAAAGCAAAACCCGGATTATACTGATACGTTCATTTTCATAAACGACTTCAGCAGTTTGCTTTCAGATACACCTGCTGGAAAAATTGGTGAGAACGAACTTTTTATGGCAGAATCGGAACAGGGAGTTTGCAAAGTCATTTGCTTTTCACCCAGGCATAATCTGACGGTACCGGAAATGAATATTGATGAGATAAAAAGAGTTATCCGGGTTTGGGTACAGGAGCATGAAGTTTTAGGAAAACTGGATTATATAAACCATGTTCAGATCTTTGAAAATAAAGGAAGTATTATGGGTTGTAGCAATCCGCACCCACATTGCCAGATCTGGGCACAGAAAAACCTGCCCGTAGAAGTTGTCAAAGAACAAAAACAGCAAGCAGATTATTATTCTAAACACGGTTCCACACTTCTTTTTGATTACGTGGAACTGGAACTTTCAAAGCAGGAACGCATAGTATGTACAAACGATTCATTTGTTGTTCTTGTGCCTTTTTGGGCAGTCTGGCCTTTCGAGACAATGGTGGTAAGCCGAAAACCAAAAAGTAGTATTGCACAGCTTAATGAGAAGGAGCAAGATGACCTGGCTGATATTTATCAGCAGCTTACCATTCGATACGACAATTTATTTGAAACCTCGTTCCCCTATTCTATGGGATTTCATCAGTCGCCAACAGATGGGGAAAACCATCCTGAGTGGCATTTGCACATGCACTTTTTTCCTCCGCTTTTGCGATCAGCCACAATTAAAAAATTTATGGTGGGCTATGAAATGCTGGCAAATCCCCAGCGTGACATTACGGCTGAACAAAGTGCAGAAAAATTGAGGAACTTAACAAAAAAACACTATAAAACGAACTATTAATTTATACGGCTATGAACCAGTTTCAACTTTTGGATTACGTCATTTTTGGTATTTATGCAATTGTAATCGTATCGGTGGGATTATGGGTTTCCCGCACCAAGAAAGGCAAAGAAAAAACAACAGAGGATTACTTCCTGGCTGGAAAAGCTTTGCCCTGGTGGGCGATCGGTGCATCACTGATTGCTGCTAATATTTCGGCAGAACAGATCATTGGTATGTCCGGTTCCGGATTTAAGATCGGCCTTGCCATGGCTTCTTATGAATGGATGGCTGCAATTACTCTGATCATTGTTGCCAAGTACTTTCTGCCTATTTTTATTAAACAAGGTCTCTATACCATCCCTGAGTTCATTGAAAAACGCTTCAATACAAATCTGAAAACTATTCTTGCCGTTTTCTGGATAGCCTTATTTATTTTTGTTAACCTGACCTCTGTATTATTTCTCGGAGCCAAAGCCCTGGACACTATAATGGGTAACAGAACAGGAGATACGATCATGTGGTTTATTGTTGGACTGGCTTTTTTTGCTGCTGCTTACTCATTGTGGGGAGGACTTTCAGCTGTTGCCTGGACCGATGTTATTCAGGTTTCATTACTTGTATTGGGAGGATTAATCACAACAATCATAGCGCTTCATCATGTTACGCCTGAAGGAGGAATGGGAGCCGGTTTGTCACATATATATAATGTGGCTGGTGAGAAATTCCATATGATACTCAAAAAGGATAATCCGGAATATTTTAATGTCCCTGGTATTGCTATTTTAATTGGAGGACTCTGGATTGCCAATTTATATTATTGGGGTTTTAACCAGTATATCATTCAGCGTGCCCTTGCTGCAAAATCGCTGCGTGAAGCTCAACGGGGACTTGCTTTTGCCGCATTTCTGAAATTAATTATACCTTTTATTGCAGTAATTCCGGGAATCATAGCTTTTGTGATGTTTACCCAGGATATTGAGGGCGCCGGATCAATATTTTCAGGAGTTGAGGGTGCAAACAATGATCATGCTTATCCCTGGCTGATAGGCAGATTTGTTCCTGTTGGTTTAAAAGGACTGGTTGTTGCTGCGCTTGCTGCAGCCATCGTTTCGTCCCTGGCTTCCATGCTTAATTCAACAGCAACCATATTTACCATGGATATTTACAAACCTTATGTTGCTAAAAGTGCCGGCAATAAACAGTTGGTTAATGTTGGCCGGATAACCGTGTTGCTTGCACTGGTCGTTGCATGTTTTGTTGCTCCGGCTCTGGGCTCAATCGAACAAATGTTTCAATATATTCAGGAATATACCGGACTGGTCAGTCCGGGCATTCTTGCTGTATTTTTGATGGGACTATTCTGGAAGAAAACCAATACACGAGGTGCTATTGCCGGAGTTCTAAGTTCAATACCGGTAGCTCTTGCCCTTAAAATACCTTCCATCGTTGTCAGAGTGTTAACAAAGAAACTGGCAACAGGAGAGTTTTCAACTGAAGCAGCTGCTGCTATTCAACAAAAAATTGAAAATTTTTCGGGATATGAATTGCCATTCCTTGACCAGATGATGTACACCTGCATTATCACTATTGTTGTAATATTGGGAATAAGCCTTGCATCTGGCAAAGGAGATGATAATCCAAAAGCTATTCCATTGCTCAAAGAGACTTTCTCAACAGGCAAAGCTTTCAATATCTGTGCATATATAATTCTGATTATTCTTGCAGTACTTTATACCGTTTTCTGGTAGAATAACAGTCATTCAAAAAAAGAGGATACCTGAGATGAATATCCTCTTTTTTTTATGTTAAAAAACAATGCTGATGTTACTCAACTTTCAGGGCTGCACCCGGTTTTTTTATTGAAGCCATTAAACATTGATACAATACAACCCCAATGGCAAGAGTAAGCGCTATGGCCGAGGCAATGATGAAGTATTTTGGTGATGCTGAAATTCTGGAATAAAAATCACTAAGCCATATACCTGAGAAAAAATAGGCTCCTATCCATGATATAGCAGAAGCTATTAACAGCAAGACAACAATCTCTTTCAAAAGAAGAAATGTAATCTGGTAATATGTTGCTCCGACCGCTTTTCGTATAGCTATTTCTTTTATTCTTTGGTTGGAAATAAATGACACCAATCCGAACAGACCGAGACATGCAATTAATATTGAAAGAATAGAAAACAGATAAAGTATTTTTCGGGTTCTGATCACCGGCGAGTAATTCTGATTAAAATCTTGATCAAGGAAAAAATAGATAAAAGGATACTCATTGGTATATTTTGACCATTTCAGCTCAAGAAACTGGATGGATTTATCAATTCCCTGTGAACTTAACCTTACACTAAGAAAACCTTCTATGTTACCAGGCATAAGAGAAATAACCAGGGGGTTTATCTCTTTATCAACTGTCTCGTAATGGAAATCTTTGACAATCCCTATAATTTTATATTTTTCCCCCTTTTTCTTCCAGATACCGGGCATTGCAAGTGTTGCTCCCAAAACAGATTCCGTACCAATCTTTTTTGCTGCTGCCTCATTGATTACGCAAACCATGGTATCTGAAGCTATTGCAGAAGATAAGAACCGGCCTTCAATCATTTTCAGTCCAAAAGTCTCACGAAAGTCATGATTCACAAAGATGTGATTCATAATATAATTTTTTCTAACCGAATCTTTCTCAAAAATGTAAGAAGTTGTAAGAAAATCGCGGCCCGGAATTGAATTTGAATTTGTAACGGACTCAATATTAGGATGCTGAAGTATTTCTTTCTTGAAATCATTGATCTTATCTCTCAGCGCATCAGGTCTTCGAATTACCAGAATACGTTCTGTCTCAAATCCAGGATCTCTACTTAACATATGTTCAACCTGGGCAGCAACAATAAGTGATATGATAATAATGAAAATTGAAACAGAAAACTGAAAAATAACAAATATGGATCTTATTTTCCTGTTTTTTATGCCTTTGTTAAGATTACCATTCAATACTTTGACCGGTTCATAGGAAGAGGTGAAGAATGCCGGATACAAACCCGCCAGAATCCCGAGAAACAAAGTAAACAAAACAATTGAAAATACAGCAGGTATATTTTTTAAGATACTAAACTGCAAATTTATGCCCAGGTAATTATTAAAATGAGGCATTAAAATTTCGGTGATCAACAATGCAAAAATCAAAGCTAAAAACCCGAAAATCACTGATTCCGTCAACAATTGCAGAATAAGCACACGTCTGCTTGATCCAATAACCTTTCTCAACACTACTTCCCGTGCCCTGTTTGGCGAATTTGCAGTGGATAAATTCATAAAATTCAGGCATGCTATGATCAGAATCAATATTGCTATTATTCCAAAAGTATAGATATATAAAGCCTTGGCGTTAGGTTCAATTTCATTATCAAGGTTTGAATAGAGATGGATCCTGGTAAGTTTTTGCAGATCATAGTTCAGCGTTTGATTTCCATCAACCATGTCTTGCAAAGAAATCTCAAGATATTCTTTCAACTGAGGTGCTGTATATTTCCCGACAAATCCATTAATGCTGTTATTAATATCTGAAAGGTTTGAATTTTTATCCGTTTTAATGTAGGTATACAAAAGATGATGTATCCATATATTATTAAGATGTTTCCTGTGTGTTACCATAGAACCTAAAAGCTCAAAATGAAAATGAGAATTGTCCGGAATATCTTCCATTAAACCTGTAACGATATACGGGTCACTTTCTGTCTCAACAATCAATTGTTCTCCCACGGGATCTTTATCTCCAAAGTATTTCTTAGCAGCTGATTCCGTAAGAACAACACTTCTTGGCTTACTAAGAACACTTTCCGGATTCCCGGTTAGCAAACGGAATGAAAAAAACTTAAAAAAATTCGAGTCAGCAAATACAAAATTGTCTTCATTGAATTTCACATTATCGTTGGATACAAGCCAGGATCCAAAATGTCCAATTCGCAATACATCGTTTACTCCTTTAACTTCCTCAGCAATGGCCGGGGCCATCGGTGCAGGAGTAATTGCAGAGTTCAGGTTCATACCTCTTAACTTGCCATGAACGGTAACACGATAAATCGTATCTGCATCTTTATGAAATTTATCATAACTTAATTCGTGTAAAACATATATTGCAATAAGGAGAACTGAAGCCATCCCTATTGCCAGTCCCAGAATATTTATTAAAGTATAGACTTTATGTGTTGCCAGACTTCTTAATGATATGACAATGAAGTTTTTTATCATAAATAAATCTAAATCAATATTCGAGCCATTATATTTAAAATAATGACAATCAAACTATTATCATATAAATATCAGAGAACAAGTGTTCGTTTATGAACAGATGAATGTTCGTTGACGTATATGTACATTGATAAAAAAGTCTTAAGCTGGTTGATTCATCTTTTTTTCTTCCTGGTTAACAGCAATCGTTAATCTGAAAACAGAACAAGACGGATCAACATCAGTAAAGGAAAAATCAAGTTTTCCGTCAGCAACTTTGGCCATTTCAATAATCCCTAATCCGGCGCCTCCTTTCTCAGAAAACTTGCCATCGGTAATGGTCTCCTTATACAATTCTTTTATTCCGTACTTATCGAGTTCATTCAGCTGGGTCAATTTCTCACTTAACCTGTTGATATCCACATTTAAAATTGCGTTTGTGGATTCAATAAAAAACTGACCATTTTTAGCATAAATTCTAAATTCAGGAGGGTATTCAGAAAATATTGTGCATTCTTTGCCAAGATTGTCGTTGTAACGAATAATATTCTCAAGAGATTCAATCATTATTGTAAGAACCTTCTTATAGGTATTGAATCGTATATTTCTTTTCTTCATCTTATCTTTTAATGTTTGTATCAAATCTCCGATACTGTCAAATTCCAGCAAACCATTATAAGATAAAATGATATCTCCTGATGTTTTCTTTAACATTATTCTTATTAAAATTCGAGTGAAAATATAAAATATCTCTGAAAATCACCAAATTGAGTCATCTTTATCCTCAATTTCATATCCCTTATCAACCAGAAGATTCTTACCCTGCGATGCTTTTACTGCCAACTTATCACATCTTTCATTTTCAGGAATGTCGGCATGGCCTTTCACCCAATTCAATTTCACATTGTGTATACGATAAAGCTCCAGAAATCGTTTCCATAAATCTATATTTTTCTTTTTTTTGAATCTTTTCCTTTCCCAATCAAATACCCATCCTTTTTCAACCGAGTCGCATACATATTTTGAGTCAGTATAAATATCAACAATACTCCCCTTAATTTTTATTGCATTTAATCCTTCAATCACTGCTAAAAGTTCCATGCGATTGTTGGTGGTTAACCTGAATCCCTTAGACAATTCCTTATAATGTTTCCCTGATTTAAGAATAACTCCATATCCTCCGGGCCCCGGATTACCACTGGCTGCCCCATCGGTATAAATGGTAATTTTATGCATCACCAACCAATTTAATGCCGGTATTCGATATAAACAGTCGGATAGCAATTGCCAATAAAATAATTCCAAATACCTTTTTCAATATCTGTATGCCTGCATCACCAAGAAGTTTTCCAAAAAAACGTGTGGCCTTCAGGACAAAGAACACAAGAATCATATTCAATGTCAGAGCAATAAGTATTTCAGACATAAGGTATTCTGTTTTCAAAGAGATTAATGTTGTCATGGAACCTGCACCTGCAATAAGCGGAAAGGCAACAGGTACTATAGCAGTTTTGGCAGTACTTTCATACCTGAAAAGCTGAATTCCCAATACAAGTTCAACACCAAGAAAAAACAAAACAAAAGATCCTGCAATAGCAAAAGAAGATAAATCGACACCAAAAAGATTCAATAGAGGTTCGCCTATAAATAAAAATAAGAGCATGAGTATAAATGCAACAATTGTTGTACGAAAAGGAGAAATGCTGCCGGTTCTTTTTTTAATCTCCAGAAGAATCGGTATGGATCCTGTAATGTCAATTACTGCAAAAAGAACCATGAAAACTGTAAAAATATTTACAAGGTTTATATGCATTAAAAATATATTAAGTGTTATTAACTTGTTTATGTGTTACTTATATGTTTAGTGTTTAATCGTTGAATTGTTTAACTGATACAATGGATTAAATTTAACCATATAATTTTCATTTCATTGATTCTCCGATTATGCACCGTTGGCACTCAGCCGACTTTTCAATCCCCGCAACAAATTGTATCCACACTTTTTAAAACCACTAAATTACTTACGGATTCAACTACAAACGATTACAACGAACAACGATCATAATGAATATTCAATGTCCATTTATAAATCGTGAATCACCGACCACCCCATATTCTTATCTTAGCAGGAATGTCTCTCTATTAAGTGAAGATTGTATCTGTACTTTCTAAACCACTCAACAACTAAACCTTTTTATATCTCACCTCCTGCATTATGCAGGCTAAGGTACTATTTTCAGTTCCTCAATAAGATGACCAGCGTCAGCAAATTTCTCAATAATAAAAAGTACATAACGGATATCAACACAAATACAGCGTTGCAATTGCGGTTCAAAAGCAATATCTCCACTCATAGCTTCCCAGTTCCCGTCAAAAGCAAGACCGATTAATTCTCCATCTTTATTTAATACAGGGCTTCCGGAATTTCCACCTGTAATATCATTATTCGTGATAAAACATACCGGTAACTTTTCTTCTTCTCCGTATATCCCATAGTCTTTTTCGATGAATATTTTTTTCAACCTGTCGGGCACCAGAAATTCAAAATCTGATGTGTCTTCTTTTTCAATAACACCTTTCAGGAAGGTTTTAAAATCATAATGAACGGCATCACGAGGATAATAGTCTTTGGCAACTCCATAAGTTAACCTGATTGTTGAATTGGCATCAGGATACTGAATTTTGTCCGGATCCATTTCCATTCGCCCCTGCATATATATCCTTTCCAGCTTTTCGAGTTCCAGATCAAGTTCATCAAGAATCAGGTATTCCTCGTAATATTTTTTAAAAATACTGTTTGTTGTTTCAAATCCCAGATCTTTTGTAAGTGCTTTATTATCAGGATTTTCGAGAAATTCCAAGACCCTGTTTTCATCAATAAAGAAAGTTTTATTAAACATCTTATCCACGTACTTATCTACATTACCTCTGAATTTGCCATTGATCTTCGAATAAAAATCAGGTTGCTGATCATATGGAATATCTTTCTGATATAATTTGATCATTGCCTTGGCGACTTTTATATCAGTACTGATATTGTAATCAGTAAAAAAATCTTTTGTGATTTTCTTAAGCTGATCGATTTCCTCAGTCAATTCTTCATTATCTCCACCATTTAATAAAAGCATCATATACAAATAGTGAAACTCACTAATGAAATCAAAAATTTCAGTTGCTTTGAAATATCCCTCATTCAGATACTGAAAATTATTTTCATGATCTTTCTTCTTCATGTATACTGTATTAAAATCATTAAGAACATTACCGTATAGTACGTTCCTGAGTGAATCCTCCAAAGCCCATGTTTGAAAAGACATTTCTTCATCGCGTTTTTCATCAATAACGTTCAATCGCTTAAGTCCCCTGTTCTGACCAATGCTATACTTCCAATAGTTGCTCGATCTGGAATATTTAGCCGCATATTGAATACGTACTTTTGGATCGTCTAACATATCCTGCTGTAAAATTTCCTGTCGAACACCCCGTATTTTTATTCTTATTTCATTTATTATTTCCATGGTTTCAGTAACTCCAAACGAGTTCAGATAACGTTGTGTCCTTCCTGGATAGCCCATAATAAAAGCAAAATCTCCATTGTTTATCCCTTTTAAGGAAATTGGCAAAAAATGTTTTGGTTTTAATGGAATGTTTTCCGGGCTGTAATCAGCAGGTGAACCATCTGGTGCAGAATACACACGAAAAATACTAAAATCTCCTGTATGTCTCGGCCATACCCAATTGTCCGTATCATAACCAAATTTCCCAATGGATGAAGGAGGAGTTCCAACCAGACGAACATCTCTGAAAACCTCATAAACAAATAAATAATACTTATTACCTGCAAAAAACGGCTTTACAACAGCTTCAAATTTATCCTCCTGAGATGCTTCCATAACAATCTCCTCTGTTACTTTCCTGATCGTATCTCTCCTGTCTTTTTCCAACATATCACCAGATAATTCCTGCAACACCTTATCTGTTATCTCTTCAATACGAACCAAAAACTTAACTTCCAGATCAGGATTAGGAAGTTCTTCTTCCTTCGACATAGCCCAAAATCCATCGTTTAAGATATCGTTTTCGACAGAGCTGTGTTTTTGTATTTCGTCATAACCACAATGATGATTGGTAAATAAAAGTCCCTCTTCAGAAACAATTTCCCCTGTGCAACCACCTCCAAAAATTACCACCGCATCTTTAATGCTTGAATTGTTTATGCTGTATATTTCCTCTGCAGTAAGCTCACACCCCAACTCTTCCATTGCATTCATATTCAGATCTTCAATCAATGGCAGCAACCACATGCCCTCATCAGCCAGTAAAAAGCTTATATTCATGCAGAAAACAACAAGCGATGTAATACGATTCTTTTTCATGTAATAACAGATTTAAAACAATAAATTATATCTAAAATCAACAGTCTAATTGTCTGTAATAAATTCCATCTCCATTTGCGTATTTATAAGCTGGAATGATTTTCTGTGATAGGGTGTAATCCCAAACTCTGCAATTGCATTCCGATGTTCTGTTGTCGGGTACCCCTTGTTCTTATTCCAGTTATATTTTGCAAACCTTTGATGCAATTCAAGCATAAAATCATCGCGATATGTTTTGGCTAATACCGAAGCAGCTGCAATAGAAACAAATTTGCCATCACCTTTTACAATGCATGTATGTGGAATATTCGAATACAAATTAAACTTGTTCCCATCAACCAAAATGTGTTCAGGCCTGATCTTAAGCTTATCCAATGCATTGTGCATTGCCAGGATGGAAGCCTGTAAAATGTTAATATTATCGATCGTATGGTTATCAACAAAAACCACCGCATAATCAAGCGCAACTTTTTCTATTTCATTTCTGAGAAGAATTCTGTTTTGAGAAGACATCTTCTTAGAATCGTTCAACAAGGGATTTGAATAATCAGAAGGCATAATAACTGCTGCAGCACATACCGGACCTGCAAGACAGCCTCTCCCCGCCTCATCACATCCTGCTTCTATTGCTTTTTGGTTTAAATAACTCTTTAACAAACCTGTGTAAATAATATCTTTTCTGTTCCCTTCAAATTAGAAAGCATGTGAATATAGAAAAATTACTTAAGTATAACAATTTACACTTTTCATTCCATTAAGGTTCTTTTAATCTTTTTACATTTGCATTTGAAAAATATACACTTTGAAAAGAAAATTTCTTACAAATCTTGGGTTCTTTCTTGTATTAAACCTTATTGTTAAACCGATCTATGTATTTGGCATCGATCGTGTTGTACAAAACACAGTTGGTGCAGAGGTTTATGGCCGGTTTTTTACACTGTTCAATATTGCCATAATTTTTCAGATATTCCTTGATCTTGGCATTGAAAACTTCATCAGAAAAGACATAGCACAACAACCCAAACATACAAGCAATTATTTGTCCGGCATCATCACACTTAAATTACTGTTGTTAGTACCTTACTTGCTTGTATGCGTTTTACTGGCTCTATACAAAGGGATAACTCCTGATGATTACCTGTTGTTGTTTTTTATACTTCTGAATCAATTTTTAGCTTCTGTTATTTTATATATCAGAGCCAATCTTGGAGGCTTACAATTGTTCAAAACCGAAAGTCTTATTTCTGTTCTGGATCGATCTCTCATGATTGTAATCGTTGGCTTTTTATTACTTCATCCTATTACACACTACCTGTTCAGGATCAACTGGTTTGTACTTGCTCAGACAATATCCTACACCGTTACACTGGTAATTGGATTGATCTTATTACTGAAAAGAACAGAGCATTTTAACTTTCAGTTTCGAATTACACAAATTCTTCCTGTTATCAATAAACTCAAGCCTTATGCAACACTCGTCTTTTTGATGGCAATTTATTACAGGGCCGATTCAATAATTCTTGGTATTATGCTGCCTGACGGCGATGAACAGGCCGGCATATTTGCTCATGGATTCAGAATTCTCGATTTTATGTCTAACTATGCATTACTTTTTCCTATCCTTCTGCTTCCTATTTTTTCAAAAATTATTTTTCAAAAGGAAAAAGTCGATAGCCTGCTTCAATTTTCATCACTGCTCTTAATTGTACCTTCATTTGCTGCCATTGCACCGGCTATTGTTTACAGGTACGAACTTTTTAATATACTGTATAATGAACAAGTTAAATTATCTGCCAATGTTTTTGCTATATTAACTATTAGTTACATTGGCATGTGCATCAGTTACACGTTTGGAGCTCTGCTCACCGCCAATGGCAATTTAAAGCAACTGAATATTATGGCTGCTTCCGCAGTAGTGATTAGTATAAGTTTAAATCTTCTGTTCATCCCACAGTATCAGGTTATGGGTGCGGCAATTGCTAATGCGTCAACACAGGTATTTACCATCATAGTACATATTGGTTTGGTGTGGTACATTTTTAAGTTAAAATTCAACCCGAAGATCTTTGTTAAATTCATTGCCTATTTGCTTAGTATTCTGGCAGGTGCATATTTAATAAAGCTACTCCCGATTCACTGGATTAAAGGAGCCATTATCCTTTTCATTTTCGGTCTTTTATTTGCTCTTATAACAGGCCTTGTAAGTATAAAAGGCATTCGATCAATTTTGCAGGAAAAAATTCAATAGCAGACGATAAACTTTTCAACACCCTGATTATTTTATTGGATATGAATTGCCCCACATTCATGATCCCGGTTTATAAGTTATTTTTCAAACAGTTATAAATTCATTACTCACCGGTTATCGGTATTCTGAATTGAATCAATATGATTTAATGTTAATAATTTAAGAGGGAATGGCCGATAAAAACTTCCTATTTTCGAGATTGTAACTCCGGCAGGACAAAATGGATTATGAGAAAAAGAAAAACTAAAGAAGAAAGTCTAAGAAGAAAAAAATCTCATTCCATAAGATTTAACAACAGGGAACAAAGTGCTATTGATCAGTATTGTGAAAAATTCAGAGTGAAAAACAAGTCAAAATTTATGCGTGAGGCAATTATAACGGAGGTGCTTCGTAAATTTGATGAAAACTATCCTACCTTATGGGAAGATGAACAGATGAGGTTGTTCTGATGAAAGTGATGATAGTAAAAGAGGCTGTTTAATAAAGAAAATAAACCGCCAAGTATACAAAGAATGCGCCAAGAGCGTTAAGTAATATCAATCAGATTTTCAGATATTTGCAAATTTTGTATCTTCCCTGCCTGCGGTCAAGAATGGAAATACTTTTTGACAGTCTTGCTTTTTTTATATATTATTATGCATTTAACAGCTCACCATATTGAGCTGCATCGAGCAAATTTTCCATTTCAGAAATATCTTCAACTTCAAGTTTAATAATCCAGCCTTCTCCGAAAGGATCCGAATTAATCAGATCAGGTGAGTCTTCAAGTGCAGAATTTAGTTCTTTCACAACACCAGTAACAGGCATGAAAAGATCAGAAACTGTCTTTACAGCCTCTATAGTACCAAAAATCCCACCCTGATCAACTTTTCCGCCAATCGTTTCTACCTCAACAAAGACAATATCTCCAAGCTCTCCCTGTGCATAATCTGTAATTCCAACAATTGCCTCTTCTCCATTTACTTTAATCCATTCATGATCTTTGGTATACTTTAAATTCTTGGGAATATTCATGATAATTAACTTTTATTATTTGTATTTTTCCTTTCAGATTTTGTCTTTCAAATTTAGACAAACACAGTTGTAAAACAAGTATCTCTGCAAATGATTTTTCTCACATTGTATTCATCTGAAATTTATAATGACAACCGCAAACTAAATCCGACATTTGTCTCTGCCCTGGGATAAGTGTTGGAGGTAAAAGGTGTATTTACTTCCCTGTCAAAGTAAAACTGAATATTGAAATTTTCGCTGAATACATAATCGGCAGTAAAACTTATCCTGAACTGTTTCCCTCCAGTAGTGACCCTGTTGTCATTTTCTTCATCCTCGTTATCTTCCAGAAAACGAATTATTGTTACATTGTCTTTTATTGAAATGTCAAATCGAATGTTTAAATCACTTTTTATTGCTCTCTGATTGATCGTGATAGGAACTTCTTTAAATCTGTAACCTACTCCAATAGTATAGTCTTTATTCCTTGTCTCATTAACCTGGTTGTTGTTAAGACTCAATGAGATAAGCCTTGTTCTTCCCATTTCAAATTTGGTGATCATGCTGTTATGCCAGGTCATATCCACACCGATCAGGGGGCTTATCTGTTCATTTATTGAAACTGAACTGAATTGATATTCCGGTATGAAATTCATCTGGTTGTCCCTCACCAAACCCCTGAATCCATCCTCTTCTACAGAAGTGAAATAACCTTCTCCCAAATTATCATAATAACTCACATTTGTTCCGAATGAACCAATTGTATAGGTCGATTTATAAGAATGGGATAAGGTAATATTCTGCAGGAATTTCTGAATGAATTTAATATTTGAAAGCCCGTCAAAAGTAATTCTCCAGTTGGGCATCATCATCCAGTAGAAATTAGTAAATGTAATTTTATTGGGATCGATTCCGGTATAAGCTGAAAGAAATGCAGGCACCAGTACATCCTGCGAAGTAGGACCATATCCATAATAATACCCATTATAATAAGGATGTTTAACCGATGACGAATAATTTGGATTCGAACTAACCAAATCATTGTACCGGCGAGCAGAAATAATTTTTCTATACTCACGAAGATCATTGAAAGCAGGTGATTCCCAATTGTTGCTTCCTGTTGGTTTTTCAAAAGCACTATGAATTGTAATTGTGGAAATGGAAAAGTTACCTCCTTTATATCTGTTGTCAACAAAGTATCCGTTATAGTTGGCCAGCTCCATATCTTCCGTATCATGAAAATAAATTTGTTCATTATACTCCGAGTAATTCCGCATTGCTGTCAGGTCAATTCTGAATCCTTTGAACGGTTCAAAAGTTGTTCTTAAGCTAAATTGTTCATTGCGTGTAAATTCAGCTGGTTTGCTGAACAGAGTATCGCTTGTAACCCATCCGTTATCAATAAAATCATATATAATGTCATCGTTTTGTTGTCCAAATGCAAAGGGAAATCCGGGGGCACCATAAAAATCGTGTGTGCTGATTCCAAAATAATCTGTTTCGGGCAAATATCCCGGTAACATTGTTCCTACTGTCCTTGACCAGGCTACGTTCAGATTTTTAAATCCTGTCAGCAACCTTACAGAATTGTCAGCAATAAATACCAATGGACGTTCTCCTTTAGGAATTTTACCGGTTATATATACTGTTACTCCTGTAATGTCTTCACTTGCTGTAATGGTTATTTTATTTTCATTGACTATACTTGTTTTCACTTCAACTTCCTGCCCGTTCTCATCCAATACTCTTATTTCAATATCATCTGTCTTAAGTTTATGAAAAATATTTTTTGGCTGGTCTTTCTTAAAAAAAGTTCGTTTTTGATATTCTACAGTTTTATAACGTATGTCTTCCTCAGACTTTTTCCCCCTTCCGGCGTATTTGGCATCCAGATTCTTCAGATAACCGATCTTATTATACAAAGTCCTTAAAGTTAAATTGGAATTGAGTTTTACCGTATTTGAGTTCTTCAGGGTATGTCCAAGTTTTTTCCCCGGAATCTTCTCTCCGCGAACCCAGTTGAAAGTACTTCCATACGACGCATTCAGGCTCACCCAATTGAATATTGGTATTTTATTTATCGGTACTGTATAACTGATATTGAATTTCTGCGAAAAAGTCATGTTTCTGCCACCCTCTCTTATGCTGCTCCATACAGAGTCTTTCCATTCTTCATTATTGGCCTTAAATAAATCTGTTTGCCCGGGAGTTTCATCAATTCTGGCGCTATTTGTCGCCGAATAATCCACTTTTAAACCTCGGGTAAGGTCCCATTTTAAATCATAATTTCTGTCCCAGTTGAAATCTTTATTGACTGTAGGTTCAATCAGCAATTCCACTTCATCGCTGATATCTCTCATTTTGATCTCCTGGTAATTCCTGTCAAATATGGTACCGAATGTAAATCTTGATGGATAAGGATTAAAATTGAAATCCCGAAGAATACGGAATGCAGGTTTACGCAATGTTTTTGATTTCCGGAATGGCTGAATATTTTTAGGCCTTGTATTGAATACATAATTCAGGCTTGCCATATATTTCCAAAGATTATTATATTCTGTTGTATAGCTCCTGGCTTTAGTATCGGTATAACCAGCACTTGCACTTATATTAGCAGGTGAAAAAATATTCCACTTCTTGAATTTTTTATTCCACCTCATGTTGGTTATGTTAATACTCTTACGGGAAGTATAATCCTGCGATATTTTTTTCAGGCTGTCTCTCTCTGCTTTTGACTCTGCTTCATCCAAAACATCTTTAAATTTAATATCAGGGTCTTTGGGAAAATATTCAGGAGTAATAATCGTTCTTGAACCTGCAATATAAAATGGTATGGATACCTGGGCTTTTTCAGGAAAAAACTTGCCAAGTTCAAGATTCGATGAAATATCATACTGATTCACATCTTCCATAGAACGTTCATTTACTTTTTGCTCTATACTTCCAAAACCAGCCCTGCTGGTACTGCCAGCTATATTCAACACTCCGAAATCTGCAAGCTGAGCCTGAATTCTTCCGTTTGCAGCCCATCCTCCCCTGTCATTAAAATCTGTAAGTCTCAGTTCATTGAACCACACTTCCGCCGATTTACTCAGTCCATCATTCAGTTGATAATAGCTGGAAGCATCACCCGGGTTCCTGATACCTATCATAATTTGTCTTATGTTACTCAAATTCGGATTCCCTTTCACCTTGATTGTGTTTTTCGTGTTGTGTTGCTTTGTATACACAGTCTGAGAAGAGTAATTAAGAGGATCAATTTTTACCATCTCATTTCTTTCTTTTTTAAGATCAACAAATTCTTCCAAATAGAGATCCAAAACGTTCTCATCCGGCCAGACTGCTCTGCTACCGTTATTATATTCGGTGCCAGGTGCAGTTACAGCCAGTGGGATTTCGTATTCATAATAATTGTTCTGGTAATCGGAACCCATTCGGATAAATGCAGATACCTCAAAACTGTCCAATTCAGCCTCTAGTCCGGGAAGAGCCTCGGCATGAACAAACATTTTCATTTTTTTGTACTGCCTGAGGTCAAGCTGAACATTCTTAAACACAGACCTGGCATCTGCATCGGGAAGATCTTTCACCTTCAGAAGAATAGACTGTTCATTTAATTCCGCGACCTGGGGATTGGAAGGATCAATTACCCTGTCAATACCAGGCGGTAATACATAGTTTACAGGCTGCTTGGAAGCATTTTCCTCTATATTCACAGCAGAAACCTCAAAGTCACTTCCTCCGTATTGCTGTGTGGCAACAGGGGCCGTTTCACTAATATCAAGATTGTATCTTCTCCACTCACCACGTACAAGATCAAGAGAAGCAAAACGCAAGACTACTTCCTCTTCGAAACCTGAAAGCATCATTCTCATAAAACGAATGGATTTAAAGTCCTCTATTCCACCAATTTTTCCTTCCCATTCACTCAGTGGAATTCTGAACTGATACCATTTTACAGGCTCTGAATATCCTGGGACACTTTTTTCTACTCGGTCAACAATAAAATTTTCTCCGACTTCATCCAGGTCATCCGGGTTCAGGTAAACATGGTATTGAAAATACGTTTCAACAGTATTCAGGGTATTATCGCCATTGATGTCTTCAATATCAGGAGTATTCTTATTCGCCGATGAAAAATCCTCTCCCGACTCCTCGGTACTGGGAGAATTGTTTTCCATATTATTAAAATGCTTATAACGCTGAAAAATACCATGATCCTCAGAGTCGTGATTATCACTAAGATAATATTCATAATCATCGGCAGAGGGGTCATTTGTAAAAGCAGATCTATAGTCCTCATCAACAGGAATTGCACCCAGATAATCACTATGCCAGTCGGCTTCAACAACAGAAGAAATTCCATCCAGACCTACATCCTGGTATTGCCTTGCTTCCGGAACAAAGGTGCTTGCATATGCTCCTCTCTCCGGAACAATACCCCATGCTGTTGTATCTACCAGTGTGGTCTTATCATCCGGACCTTTTGGTAATCCGCCTTCAAATGATTTTTGGTTATCCCTGAGAATATCTTCAGATATTTCACCCAGATGTATATACAGATCGCCTCCTGCATGATCAGTGTTCTCAATAAATGGATCCATCATCCAGAATTCAATGAACTCAATATTGGCCGTTTCAAAATCGCTCCAGCTGATATTCCGCATCATTCCTCCCCAACGATTTTGAGGATTGGTCAGGCTTCCGTCTGACTGAAGATTTGGATCGAAATTATACGGTCCTCGTTCCTGTGGAAAATACGAGAGGTCAAGAACGGACAGATAGTTCTGGCCCGGAATTTCGCTATCTTTTTCAGGAAATATTTCTTTTTCTTCTATTCTGCGTGCATAGTGACTTCTCAAATCCTCATCAACCTGCGGATTGCCAGGCTTCAATCCGCTACCACCATAGAAAAGAGGATCTACCACATACCAGGCAAGTTTAGCGCGTCCATACCCTGAGCGGAGACTATCCTGATCTCCGTAAAAAAACAAATTGTCCTTCGGAGGGCTGGCGAGTGTCCAGTTATTGAATGATTTCATTTCAATTTTGGTTTGCGCTGCTTCAAAGTCATCAATATATGCCACACCACCTTTCCCGATTGTTTTTGTCTGGCCAGGGATAAGATGTGCAAATTCCGCATCTATTGATATGCTAGACGGTTCTTTTGTTTCAATCAGTGGTATTTTATCAATCAAAGTGGTAAGCAGTTGACTTTCGGTCCGATAAGAAGTATTTAGCCCCCAAATGGTATTCGAAATCGGCTCATCTCCCATATTTACTTTTTCGGTGAGTGGCCTTTCTGTCAGATTCATAATTGTTGCTCCAATGTTAAAATTCTCTGAAAGCCTGTAATCAAGATGAGTTCCAAGCAAAGTTTTTGTTTGAATATTAAACAAAGTATTGCTCTCAAGAGAAATCCGAATCGGAGTACCGGATTCAAGCAATCCGGAATTAATAATTTTCACCCTTCCCAGCGTGTAATCAACAGTGTAATCGGCTCCCTCTGTAAGCTGGGTTCCTCCTGCTGTGACAATTACCGAACCTTTGGGAATATTCATTGCATTCAATTGTATGTCTGAGCTGGAGGCTGACTGGTATTGCCCTTTCAACATAAATTTGTTCTTTTCAGCAATTTGTTCTGCTTTTGTTTTTGTTGAGTCATACAATTCCTGAAAAACATATTTATTCGCCGTTCTGTTTTTCAGGATATCAGTCTCCGAATCATCTGTTATTTTTTTTCTCAGATCTGAGCCAAAGGGTTCAAGCAATGGAAAATATATTCTTCCGTTTCTTGAGTTAATGGTGAGCCCATCAATATAATCGAATTGTCCGTCAGGATTTGGTTCATTTCTTGAATCAAGATTATCCAACTCCAGGACTTTTAATAAGGGAGTTTCCTGAACGTTAGATGATATGGCAGTCGTATCATCTTCAGAAAGATAATTTACAGGCATCCCTGTTTTGTCATCGCGGTATAAAATGTTTAGAATAAATCCTTCACGATTTACCTGGTAGGCCCCAATGGCATAAACATTTTTCATCATAAGATCCCAGGTGGGGTATTTGGGCGAAGGAGTAGTCCCTTTTAACATCTTTACAATGACAACATCGCTTCCATCAATATCCGTAGCCAATTCCCCAACTTTGTATACTTTGCCCCTGTATGTATAGGTAAAGGCTACTGCTAAAATTTCATCATTGCGCAGAGGGGAATTCAAAGATATATAACCAAGCTCCTTGTTGACGGAGTACTCTCTTTCTGAAAGCGGACGCGCACTTTCCATTTTAATATAATCTCTTCCTGCCTCAAATTCATTCCCTGAAAAAGCATGAATTGCATTTTCAACCGTACTTATTTTTCTTATTTCCGATTCATACCTCAACAGTTCCCTATAAAGATTATTGTTGTCATTACTTACCGGTTGGTTCCTTCCTCTGCCTGCACTAATTACAGATTCAGCATAATAATTAGGTTCTCCGTCCTCATTCAACCCTTCACCAAGATCCATAAATGCAACAATATTTTTTACTTCTTCGAAATCATTTTGTCTGTTGACTATCCATATTTCAATTTGTTGAATCTGGACCTGCGATTCGATATATGGCATATTTGCAAGCCATTTGTTGTAATTATCACGAAAAAAGTGTGAGAGAAAAAAATGGCGGTTTAGATCATAATCATCGGCATCAACCTCAAATTCAGTCAATTGTGCTCCTCCCTGAACATTAATTGATGATGATTCTCCCCGCTGATGGCTTATCACACTGGTAACCGTCATACGTCCGAACTGAAGTTCAGTTTTTAAACCAAATAAACTCTGGCTTCCTGTAATAAGCGTTCCGGGAAGCGAAAATGAAACATCTCCTGCTTCAATTTTCTTAATGATCTCATCTTCCTTACCGGAATATTCAAGTTTTGTCTTATTTTCAAAATCAAAGGTAGCTTCAGTATTATAACTCAGTCCCACTTCCATTTTGTCTCCGATTGTACCGGTCACATTCATCATAATTTTTTCTTTGAATATGAATGATCCGTTTCTCCTGTTCCTTACCGGAAGCAGGGGATTATCGTATTTGGAAATGTTATATCCAAAAATTAATTCTGCACTTCCCTGGGGGGTAATGCTTATAACATCCGTTCCGAAAACCTTTTCAACAGCCTGATTATTTAACCGGAGATTCTTCATAAAGGAAGGTCCTGCTCCTGATTCTTCTCTCGATTTCTCCTGCCAGTATTCCATTTCCGTTTTTCTGGCTTCATACAATCTGTATTCATCCAATGACATTGAAGTTGGAAGGCGATAATTTAATTTTCCGACTTTTTCAGAAAAAACATATCGCCTGGATACCGGATCATATACTATAGTCTGCTCAATATTAGATGGTGGCCTGAGCAACATAGGAGATACTATTCCGGAAGTAGAAAACGGATAATTGTTTTCCTGAATCGGATACCTGAGTTGATATCTATTGGTTGAGTCTGACAGATTTTGAGCGAAAATATCTTCCGTGAAAAAAAGGACAGCTATAAATGCCATAGCCAAAGACAATACAAGTCCGCCTTTTCTGTATATCGTATATTGAGTTCCTCCTTGTCTAATGTACACCTAGAAACATATTAATCCTACAATAGCTTCAGAGCCTGCTTTATCACTTCCTCAACAGGTAGAGAACTTTCATCTGCCAATAATTTATCGACTACTTTTTCTCCGTTCTTCCTTGAAAAGCCAAGTATCTCCAGTGCAGATAACGCTTCTTTCTTTATTGTATTGTCTGGTTGTTTGAATAATTGAGAAATATCTGATGATTTATCAATCTTATCTTTAAGATCAACAATAATTCTTTGAGCCGATTTGGCCCCTATACCTTTTATACTTTTTAAAGATTCAACATTCCCGGTTGCAATAGCACTTCTCACTTCATCTGTACTCATAGAAGACAGGATCATTCTGGCAGTGTTAGCACCAACACCTGATACTGAAATTAAAAGTCTGAAAACTTCCCGTTCATCTCTGGTAACAAATCCAAACAGATGATGGGCATCTTCCCTGATCACTTCATGTACAAAGATTTGGCAAGAATCCTGATTCTGCAGTTTTGTGAAGCTCTGGATAGAAATATTCAAATCATAACCCAGTCCGTTTGCTTCCAATACCAGCGTAGTTGGAGTTAATTCAACAACAATCCCTCGAATAAAATCAAGCATACTTACAATTCAATATAGTGTTCATTATACTTTCATTATAATTCAGATACATCATATGATTTCAATGGGTTGGAGGTAATTTCTTTATAGCTATTTCTCATCTTAAAGACATCACAGGCAAGATAAATAGCTTTCCTGAATGAATCAGGAGACGCCTCTCCTTTACCGGAAATTTCAAATGCAGTGCCATGTGCAGGGGAGGTTCTTATAACGGGCAATCCTGCAGTAAAATTAACTCCCTCTCCAAAAGACAGAGATTTGAAAGGAATAAGACCCTGATCGTGATACATTGCAAGAATACCATCAAATTTTGTGTACGAACGGGAACCAAAAAAACCATCAGCTGAAAAAGGTCCAAAAGCCATAATATTCTCTTCACGGGCAGTATCAATAGCAGGAACAATTTCTCTTACTTCATCATCACCGATAAGTCCGCTATCTCCCGCATGTGGATTCAGACCCAATACTGCAATTCGGGGTTTCCGGATACCAAAATCAATTTTAAGAGAGTGGTTCATGATCTTCAATTTATTCAGCACTGCATCTTTCGTAATATACTCCGGAATCTTTAACAAAGGAATGTGTCCGGTAACAACGCCAACTTTAAAAGAATCATTTATCATGAACATTAACACCCCACTTGATCCAAATCGATCTTCCAGAAATTCCGTATGTCCCGCAAAAGAAAATTTATCCGATTGAATGTTCTTTTTATTAATAGGTCCTGTAACAAGTACATCGATCTTCTTTTCAGAGAGATCCTGAACCGCAACCTCAAGTGCCTGAAAAGAGGCTAAACCCGCAACTGTTGTTGATTTTCCAAGCTCAACACGAATATCTTCATCTATACAACTGATTATATTCGCTCGTTTTGGATTCAATTCATTCGTCGATTTTATCAAATTGAAACTAAAATTATCAATATTAAGTGCTTTTCGATGGTAAGCAGCCACTTTAGGAGAACCATAAACAACCGGGATACAGGAATCAAAAATCCTGTTGTCCATCAAAGCTTTAATAATTACCTCATAGCTTATGCCGTTAATATCTCCATGTGTTATACCTACAACAACTTTATTGTGCTTCATTTTAATCTGATTTTGCTTTTTTAGGCCTGGTCTCATTAAGAATTAATGATCCTTGCCGACGATTCCCAAATCAATAATAGTTGGCTAAAAATAGTAATTCTAAATGAGAAATTTAATGAATAAGCAGAGTGCCTGCAGAAAGTTTTGTTTTTCTTAAAGGTTATTGCTATCAGTTTCGCTTATAAGAATCTTTTAAAGTTTGCACCCGAAAATGATATGCTCAATAGCATCTCTTTTATACCAAATTAAAAACCTATTTTATTCAATAATCTCAAGCGACAATACAATTGCTTCAAGCTGTCTGAGTAAGTCTCTTTTTTCATGGGCAGGAGCAAAAACAAAGCCTTCTATAGTAACCACTCTGTTCCTTGTTTCATCAAGTTGAGAAATACTGACAAAAGGACCACCCATTGCAAGTCCGTCAACCATTTTCCACAATCCTCTGATTTCTGCCGTGTATTTACTTTTTAATCTGTATTCACTAAATATCGGGGGATACAAAGCTTCAGTAGTCATATAGGAGCCTTCAATCTCTCCTGATACATACTTTTTTAAAATCTTATTCCGCTTGTCAACCAGGTAGTTGCTTGTAAATGTATTTTCATCCGTATATTCGTATGAATACACAAAAATTCCCTGAATAATATCCCTGTATTCATGTGATATCCATATAAAATCAGATTTTTCGACATCCATCTTATACCCTCTTGGAACATTCAATCCGATAAAATATTTTTCTTCTAACTTTTTTCGAATATTTTCATCTCTGGTAGCTTTGTATGTTTGCATCAAACGCTTCCTTTCCGTGTCGCATAATAGTGCCAGTATCTTATCACTGTTGTTATTTACCAGATCAACGAAAGCTGAATCCGAAGAAGCCAGAACACTTATTATTAGTTGTGATTTTGCCCAGGTGTTTTTATGCACAAGTATTTTTGACTCGGGCTGATCGGCACCTATTTTTGCAATTATTATATTCCTCTGTGTTTTATATGTTTTCCCAAATCCAGCATAATTTATCTGCAATATATCATAACTGGGTTCATCCTGTGGCAGCCCGTCAAAAGGTGTATAGAGTGTGTTTTTCATTGCATCCCCAGGTGCTCCTTCCCATAGTTTTGTATTCATCACCAGCAGTACATCTCCCGGTGCACCGGAAGAGGCTGGTTGCAAAGAAGATCTTTCAGAATCAAGACAGGAAGCAAGAGACACTATGAATAGCAGATATAAATAATATTTTGGCACCATAATGTATATGTATTTAAAGGTTCGAAGTATCTAAATTATTACAAAAAACCTGCCGATTGGCATCTTTTCTTTATTCTCTTTGATCCTGATTTTTCCGAATTAGTTCAGATGATCATTTTTTACCCATATTTCCAATGTTTGTCCGGGGAAAAGATCAAAATTCTGAAGCTGGTTCCAGGCCTTGATATTTTCAACAGTACATTCGTAATTGATCGCAATTTTATGAAAATATTCACCCGGTTTTACAACATGTATGATTTTTTCTCTGTCTGCGGTACTGCCTGCATTGGAAAGAAGTGTGTTATAATCAGTTTTTGGTACAATATAGCCTATAATTCTGTTTTCATACCTTAAATAATCCTCTGCCTTTTCTTTTGGCAACACCAATATGCATGGTTCCTCAAGATTCGGAATAAATCCTTGTTTGTACACAGGATTTAACTCTTCAAGTATAGAAACCGGCAAATTCAGAACTTTTGAAATTTGTTCAAAAGAAACAGCATACCGGATATGCAATGTGTCCGTATCCTGATATATTAATTCAGTCACCTGGTATTCAATACCGTGTATATCATAATAATTCATCAGGTAGTTCATTGCAATAAAAGCCGGTACGTAATTGCTTGCCTGGGTTGAAAGATAAGGCCTGATCTCCCAATAATCCGTTTTCCCTCCGGAGCGTTCCATAGCTTTTCTCACTTCGCCCGGACCACCATTATAGCTCGCTAATACAAGGTTCCAATCATGAAATGTATCAAACAAATAACGAAGGTATTTGCATGCAGCTTCCGTCGATTTATATGAATCCCTTCTTTCATCGATGTATGAATTTACATCCAGATCAACCAGCGTGCAGGTATTATAAAGAAACTGCCACATGCCAACAGCACCTGATTTTGATTTTGCAAAAGGATTTAATCCTGATTCAACAACCGCCATATATTTCAATTCAAGAGGCAGATCGTATTTATCCATCATCTCTTCAATTAATGGAAAATACTTTTCCGAACGCTCTAACAGGGTGATTAACTCATTTCTTCGACCCTTTAGGAACTGGTCAATATACTGCCTGACATCCTTGTTGTAAACCAGATCAATCGGAGTTTGTCTGTTCAGCTTTTCAATATAGTATTCATACGATATATTCGGAGAGCTTGCTTCACCAACGTTCTGATTCGCAAAAGATGTTTCTCCGGTAGTTATTGTATGAGAAGGTTGCCCTGTGAGGCAAATAGAATGGATAAGAAGTACATAAAACAGATAAGGAATTTTTCTCTTCCTCATTGGTGATAAGTAAAAATATGTTTAGCAAATAGGGGTTACTTCCTGTTATTCTTTTTCTTTATCGATGGACTTTGAATTTTCATTTTTGGGCGCATCATCTTCTTTTGTGGCCTTCTTAAACTCTTTCATTCCCTGACCCAAACCACGCATCAATTCCGGAATTTTTCTGCCTCCAAACAATAGAAGAAGAATGATTACAATGATAATGATCTCAAAAGGGCCGGGGGCGCCAAGTAAAAAAATAGTTGCCATTTCTCTCAGGTGTTTTTATCAAAGGTAATATTATTTTCCCATCCATCGAAGAATCAACCGGTAAATATCATTCCCGTTGGCATACAATAACAGGAACAATAATAAAATCATCCCAATGATTTGTGCATACTCAAGGAACTTTTCCCCCGGCTTTCGTCCGGTAACCATTTCATAAATTAAAAAGGCAACATGCCCTCCATCAAGAGCCGGAATGGGCAATATATTTATAAAAGCCAGCATCAGTGACAAAAGTGCGGTAATCGTCCAGAATGTTTCCCAGTGCCATTGTGGAGGAAACAAACCTCCGATAGCTCCAAAACCGCCAAGCCCTTTATGAGCCCCTGTTTTAAAGTTCAAAACCAGTTTGATTTGCCGGATATAAGAAGTCAGTTCTTCTTTTGCTCTCACGAAACCTGCAGGGATAGATTCGAGAAAACTGTATTCTTTTATAGCTAACGTATAATAACCAAGTTTCTCCAACTGATTATATCCCGGGAAACCTATTTCAACACCAATTTTCCCTGACTTACTGAGGGCAATAGTGTATTTATATAATTTTTCTTTTCGTTTAACAACTATCGGAATTTCCCTGCCTTTCAGCGAATCAAGTATTGCCGGAGCCTGATCATAATATTTAATGGGTATTCCATTCAAACTTACTACCTGATCCTTTGGTTGTAAACCTGAATTTATGTTTTGAGAAGAGTCAGGAATTTGAGAAATGAAAAAAGGCATACGGGGAGAAAGTAATGCTCCCCTGTTATGAATCCGGTTGTCAGCAATCTGTCCTGCAAAATCTTCCGGAATGACCAGTGTTGTATCCTTGCCGTTTCGTTCAATTTTCATAGTGCCTCCAAACAACATTTCTTCAAGAATATCTTTGTAAAAGACTTCGGGCACCTTACCATTTACGGATAACACCTTATCTCCGGTTTCCAGTCCAATCTCATTCATGAGCGAATCAACAACCCAGATCCCATCCTTCAGGTTTTCGTTGGGAAGGTATTTTTCTCCCCAGGTAAAAAGAACAAAAGCAAAAATTACAAAGCCCAGAAGAAGATTTACCATAACCCCTCCCAGCATAATCAACAATCGCTGCCATGAAGGTTTTGATCTGAACTCATAAGGCTGTGCCGGCTTCTTAAGTTGTTCCTTATCCATAGATTCATCTATCATTCCCGAAATTTTTACATACCCTCCCAATGGAAGCCAGCCAATTCCATATTCGGTATCTCCTTTCTTAAGTTTAAACAATGAAAACCACGGATCAAAAAACAGGTAAAATTTCTCCACCCTGGTTCTGAAAAGTCGTGCAAAAATAAAGTGTCCAAGTTCATGCAATATAATGAGAATAGATAAGGATAGTAACAATTGCCCTATTTGTATTAATATCTTCATATTCTGCTCCTTAAATTATTTTAAACCGGTTCAACACATCGAATTCTGAGTAATTTTCTCAGAACATTTTCTATACCGGCCCTGCAAAAATAGAATATTTGAATAGAACACCAAGCATGCCTCCTGACTTATATTAATTTCGTTGCAAGCTCGCGCGCCATAGTATCGGATTCTTTATAATCAATCAAAGTAGGATGTTTAATGTAATCTATTTTATTCATGGTTTCCTCGATAAGTTCAGGCATTTTAACGAATGGCAGTGAATCATGTAAAAAAGCATCTACAGCAACTTCATTGGCTGCATTCATGATACATGGTATATTGCCTCCCTTGCGCATTGCATTGAAAGCAATGTCTAAATTTTTAAAGAGCTTGGTGTCGGGCTTTTCAAAATGCAACTCCGGATAATCAATGAAAGAAAACCGTGGAAAATGATTTGGAATCCGATCAGGATAACCTAACGCATACTGTATAGGAAAGCGCATATCAGGCAGCCCCATCTGAGCTTTCATCGATCCATCATAAAACTGAACAATTGAATGTACAATCGATTCCGGATGCACAATGACTTCAATTTTCTCCGGATCAAGATGGAACAACCACCTGGCTTCAATAGCTTCCAGACCTTTATTCATTAGCGAAGCCGAATCAATTGTCACTTTATCCCCCATACACCAATTGGGATGATCAAGTGCCTGACTTTTGGTTACATTTTTAAGTTGTTCGTTCGTCATCCCTCTGAATGGTCCGCCTGAAGCTGTAAGATATATTTTCTCAACTGTACTGTCCGACTCTCCAACAAGGCATTGAAAAACAGCTGAGTGTTCCGAATCTACCGGGTAGACAGAACAATTGTATTGTTTCAACAACGAAGTAATCAGTTCACCGGCTACAACAAGGGTTTCTTTATTAGCCAGGGCTATATCTTTTCCTGCTTTGATTGCACTAACAGTTGGGAAGAGCCCGGCAAATCCAACGAGGGCAGAAACAACAATGTCTATTTCTTCTATCCTGACAATCTCTTCAAGCATCTTTACTCCTGCATGGATTTCCATATCCATTGAATGCAAAGCTTCTTTTAACAGGTCGTAATGTTCGCTATTACTGATAACAACATGTTTAGGTTTAAACTGAATGGCTTGTTTGACCAATAAATCCACGTTGTTGCGAGCGGTCAGGACAACAACTTCGAACAATTCCGGATGTTCCGATATAACCTGAAGAGATTGAGTGCCAATCGAACCCGTTGATCCAAGTATTGCAACTTTTTTAATCATTTGGGTGCTTGAAGTATGCTATTAAAACGAAATATAGTCCTCAGGATTCAGAGGAATTCCATTGTACCACAGTTCGAAATGCAAATGAGGCCCGGTTGTTAATTCACCTGAATTGCCAATAATAGCAATCGGTTCGCCAACTTTCACATAATCTCCGACACGTTTCAGTAATTCGGCATTGTGCTTATAGAGTGAAATCAAATTATTCTCGTGTTGAATCTGAATGACCCAACCTGTTTCAAGAGTCCATGATGCCATGATTACTGTTCCATCCAAAGTAGATTTCACAATTTCATTCGATCCTGCAACTATGTCTGTGCCATAGTGATTTTTGACAGTATTGAATGAATTCGTTACCAAACCTTTTACGGGAGGAAAAAAATGAACTTGCGAAATACCTTTAAGAGGTCTTTTACTCCCATTGTTATTGATTGAAAATTTATTTTCCTGTTCAAAGTATTCTCTTAATAATGAATCTTCAACTGAACGTGAAAAGTTTATGTCATCATAATTTAAATTCGTGTCTCCAAGGTTGTCATAATTTTTCGGTTCCTTTCCGGATACAATTCGATTGACATTCTCAATATACAGATCCCTTCGTGCCAGCTCAATGTCGAGAGAATCTAGTCTTTGCTTGTTTGCTAGGCTGTATCTGATGGTGTTTTCATCAGGATACCCGGGAATAAATTCTCTTACCGGTGTATACACAATGATAGAAATCACAATGGCAAGAAAAAGGAATACGGTCAATCCTCCCCATGCCAATACATTCATTCTGGATAGTCTCAGGTTCAATACTTCTTCATACGTTTCATCCCGGTATATTGAAAGCCGATACTTATGCCGAAGTTTCTGAAAGAATGTTTTCCTCTTTTTATTCTGATCCATCATCAATCCGTTTTCACAAATATATAAAAGAAACCTTCAGGATAATATGTTTATCGGAAGAACTATTTCATATTCCTGAAGGTTTGGTTCCTTCAACCCAAACAGCACAAACAAAAAGAGGGAGCCAGGGCTCCCTCTTTTAATGATCTGGAAATTGACTGTGTTATCTCCAGCCATCGTATTGTTCGAGTGTTGGAACACGGTCAACTTCTGTTAATGGAATCGGGAAGAAATCGTATTTCGGAGATTCATACTGAACCGTATAACCAATTCCAAGCAAATGTCCATCGAGCTCCTGTTCAGCTATTCCCCAGCGAACCAGATCCCAGAATCTGTGACCTTCGCATGCAAGTTCTCTCCGTCGCTCTGAAATCAGTTGTTCCCATGTAACATTGGATGTAAAATCGGCAGGTACTGTATTTCCTGCACCACCACACATTCTTGCTCTTGTTCTGATCATATTTACATACGTTGTTGCCGTAGCGGCATCTCCCTCTTTAAAAGCAGCTTCAGCAGCTATCAGAATTACATCGGCATATCGGATCAGACGAACATTCACCGGTCCGTCGGCCCAATGTGAACGGGTTGACCAATATTGCTCAGGCGAAGCTTCATACTTTCTGCAACCTCTGTGGGTAGGAGAAACAGTCGTGTCGATGGGACGCCACATATCTACCGGGTTTCCGCCTATGGTCATGTTTACGAAGATAGAATCACCAAACTGAGCGGCAACCGTAGGAATTCTCGGATCTCCTGCTTCGTATTCAGACATAAGATCATCCGTAGGACAGTTGAATCCCCATCCGAATTCCTGTCCTTCATCGTCCAGATTAATATACCTTCTGTTTGTTGTAAAGGCGGTTAATGCATTCCCTCTTGCCTGGATCCAGTCTTGTGGACCATTGATGTGCTGAATTTCAAAAACACTTTCATCACAATTGTCGCCATCTTCGGTAAACGCATACCGGTAACCGTTCGTTTCAGTACTCCAATACGTATCGTAGGTTTCACCATCGATACCAACCAGCCTGTATTGTCCTGAAGTGATCACTTCCTCGGCATATTGAAGCGCTTCGCCGTAACGATTTTCAACAGCTCCAAGCCGGACATCCGAAGTACCGTAATTTTCATTATAGGAAGATTCGTACAACAACATTTTTGCCAGCAATGCCTGGGCAGCTCCCTTGGAAGCTCTTCCCACATCGTCCAGCTGACTTTTCACCGGAAGAACAGGAATTGCATCGCGCAGATCCTGTTCAATAAGTCCGTACACTTCTTTTACGGTTGATCTTTGGATACTTGTGATTTCATCCAGAGAAGCAGGTTCGTCAAGTATTGGTACTCCACCATATGCCTGGCACAACATAAAATAATAAATGGCTCTCAGGAATTTTACTTCCCCTATACGGGTGTCCACCCATTCCTGCACTTCGGCAGTCTGACCTTCCTTAAGATCAGGAAAATATTTCAGAGACATATTGCAGAAATAAATTCCTTTGTAGAGGTAGCCCCAAATCCTGCGCAGGGTTGTTACATCGCTGGGCTGGTGCAACATCCTGTCCAGGTTTTGAAGTTCCTGGGTATCGGTCGGGTCAGATCCTCCGCAATCGGCATCGTCCGATGCTATGCTTCCCATACCGATGACAAAGTTCAGATCAATGGAACGTACGGCCCCAAGCTGAGAGTAACAACCTATGGTAGCAGTTTCCAGGTTTCCCAGTGAAGAGTAGAAACTTCCTTCTGTTTCAGAGGCAATTGGCGGTGTGTCAAAGAAACTATCGCTGCAGCTCTGAAAAAACAAGAAGGGAATAAAAATGCTTATAAAAATTATTTTGTATTTCATTGCAAAATCAGTTTAATCGTGATTAAAATATGACATTAAATCCGAAAATGAACACACGTGGCCGCGGGTAAGTAGAAACATCGATCCCGTTGGTCAGCGGATCGTATCTGTCCGTATAAATCTCAGGATCCAATCCGGGATACTTGGTTATGGTAAGCAGGTCCCTTGCCCCAATGTATGCCCTGAATTTTTCTATTCCAACTTTTTCTGTCCATTCTCTTGGCAGCGTATAACCAATCTGAATATTTTTCAGACGCAGGTAACCGGCATCTTCAACATAAAAATCAGATAGTCTGACATTTTCATTCTCATCGTAAGGATTGAGCCTGTACAATGTGGCATCCTGGTTATCGTCCGACCATGCATTCAATGCATCAACACACCAGTTGTAGCGTCCATTTGTATTGTACATCCACACCTTGTTTACCAAAAAGTTCTGATGACCGAAGGCCCCTTGCCAGAACATGGAGAAATCAATTCCTTTCCATTCCAGATCGTAAGAAAAGCCAATGAGATACTTCGGATTCGGATTTCCCAAAATGGTACGGTCATCGGTGGTGATATTACCGTCTCCATCGACATCCACAAACCGGATATCGCCCGGTTGAGCTCGTGGCTGTGCATACTGCGTAATCCCTTCATCATCCACATAAGTAGGTTGATTCACAACAATATAACTCCCCCTGGAATCCAATACCAAATCCCCGTTTTCATCTCTCAGACAGTCGTCGTAGCCAAAAAGACCATCGGTCTGGTATCCGTACAGCGATCCCATCGGATACCCTTCCGCTGTGAAGAGCATGCTCGTGAATGTATAAGAAGAACCTGTAAACAAAGTATCACCTCCAATATCCCCTACTTCGTTTTCAACATATGTGAAATTGAAATCAAAATTATGTTTTATATCGCCTGTATTTCCTTTAAATCCTGCAGTAATTTCAAATCCCTTGTTGGTAACATTTCCAAGGTTTCCGACATACACAGACGGGCCTCCTTCATTTCCTGGGGATTGCTGATATGTTCCGGCCATATCAGGTGTCGGAACTTCAATGATCATCCCGATATTATTCTTGCTGAAATAATCTCCGCTCAAGGAGATCCTGTTGTTCCAGAAGGAAAGGTCAAGCCCAATGTTATAATCTTCCATCTCTTCCCAGTGGATCGCGTAGTTGACTATACCAACAGGCGATGCACCTGTCTCAAAAGCCGTGTTATTATTTGTGATAGGATAACCGTATACATTTTCCGCTGATACTCTTGCGTAATATACATAAGGATCAAAATTTGAATTTCCTATCCTTCCCCATCCTGCACGCAGCTTACCAAAACTTAACACATCCTGGTTTTTCATGAAACCTTCTTCGGAGAATTTCCATCCTACGG
>CAYORG010000027.1:0-42432 GCA_964406315.1 uncultured Bacteroidales bacterium
AATGGGTAGTAATCAGTATTCGGCATTTAGTAGTCGAGTTGTTTAACTGTGGAATCGTGGAACTGTTGAATTGATTAGTTGAGAAGATGTGTTTAATGTTCAGAGTATAGAGTTTTGAGTCAGAAGACGGAAGACCGAAGTCGGAAGGTATATGTGTTTAATAGTTGAGGGGTTTTGTTGTTGAGGGGTTGATAGAATGGAACTTGGAAGATAAAAGACCGGTGACTTGAGACTGTTTTTTGGTGCTTGGTATTGGTTGCCTGTCACAAGCAAGTAAATTGGACATTGGATATTGGATATTTGACATTGGAAATTAATGGTGAGTCTTAAGAGAGAAAGTTCTAAGAAAGACTAGAGACTAAAGACCAGTAACTTGAGACTTGAGACTAATTTTTGGTTTTCAGTTACGAATCACGAATTAAGAATGAAATACCAGCAATGGAATATTGCTGTGATAAAACAATCGTTTTGTCAGGTTGGGTTTGAAAATTTTCTCGTAAACATTTCTTTTCCTTGATGTTATAGAAATTAAATTGATTTCCTTTTCTTTGATATAATCATTTATTGCATCCAAAATATTTTTTTCAGTTGTTAAAATATCGCAATCAACTTTCGACGTGTTATAGGATTTCAGAAAATACTCTTTCAGGCCATCCATTTTAATTTTATCCCATTTGTCTGGTTTATTCCCAATATGCAAACAATAAATAGTCAGTCCCATCAAATCTGTAAATCCCATCAATTTTCTAATAACCAGAAAATCAGATTCATCAAAGTCAGTAATATAAACGATTTTTTTGAGGTTTTCAGTTCCGATAAATTCATAATTTTCAGGTACTGCCAATACCGGATGTTTAAGTTTTCTGATAACTATCTCTGTAATACTGCCCAAAATTGAATTTTCCTTTTTGTCTTTGCCTCTTGTTCCCATGACCACAAGATCAGGCTGCAGTTCAGAAGCTATTTGTTGTATTTCTTCTTTTGCAAGACCAGGTCTTATCTCATAACTTATTTTTTCTGAGGGAATACGTGATGCTTTAATATATTTAGACAAGGAAGCCAGGAAGTTATCCATATTCTCTGTTTCGCCTATCATCAGTTTATTTGTAACATCTTCACGGAGTTTGGTTTGGGTGTTCTTGTTGCCGGTTAAATCAATAAGATCATAAGCAGGCGAATAGAATGAATGAAAAAAATTGATTTCAGCATTTGCCTTTTGAGCAATCTTAAGAGCATATCTGCTCGCAAGCGTACTATATTCCGAATAGTCAACCGGAACAAGGATCGTATTAATTTGGGATAAGTTATCCAATAGTTGAGGTGTTGATGTACAAGTAAAATTTACAACAATTTATAAGTATTGTCAAGAAATATTATTCGATCCTTGTATAAATTGCTGATACTTCATCCCAAATACCGCTGCCATCATTCACAAAATAAGACCAGGTGATTTTATTAAAGTCTGAGGCAATGTATCCGGTGCCTTTTATTGTAAAATCGCCAGTGGTAGTTTGTTCGTGAATGACAAGTGTCATATCATTAACCGTGGCTACCACATCAACTGACCATCCCAATTGATAAAAGTTTTCAATTACAATCTGATCATCATCAACAGGATGGATATAAATGTCAACAGTATAGAAGTCAAGAGCAGTTTTAAATTCTGTAGCAGTTTCATCACACTGCCATCGGCCTTCAAGTTTTTCCGCCACAGTTTCTGTCAATTCATCATCGATCATTTCACATGAAGACAAAAAGAAGATTGCAGCTATTACTGGTATTAAATACAATTTTGATTTCATAACCTGATTTTTTAAGAGATACTTTCCAAAATTGTGCCAATTTGTGTTGACTATACAATTAAACTCATATTGTTATATCTTTGTTACATACAGATATGATAATTTTTGTATTTGCTGTTAGCAAAATTAATCAGCGAATTATCAAGTTGCTATTTTCACACAGAAAAATAATGAAGTACATAGATTTTTTTTTCCTATTCATTTTTTTTTGTCGTTCAGGGATACCTCAGGATACTTTGCCTTTACCTGACACAAATAAACTTGTAATAATATTTGCAGGTGATATCATGGGGCATGATACACAAATTGTGGGAGCTTATGATGAAGCAGAAAAAAAATACAATTACGAACCGACTTTCAGGTATATATCTGATTACATATCGACTGCGGATATTGCGGTGGGTAATTTGGAAGTAACTCTTGCAGGACCTCCGTATAAAGGATATCCTCAATTTTCAAGTCCTGATGAATTGGCAATAGAAGCCAAGAAAGCAGGTTTTGATGTGCTTATTAATGCAAATAATCATGCACTTGACAGAGGAAATACAGGATTTCAGAGGACACTGGATATATTAGATAGTCTGCAGTTGTTGCGGGCTGGTACATATCGTGATACATCTGAAAAAGAGAAATATCATCCTTTGATAATTGAAAAGAATAACATTCGGATAGCTCTTTTAAACTATACATACGGAACAAACGGATTGAAGATTGATCCTCCGTATATCGTTAACCGTATAGACAGGAAACAAATACAAGTTGATCTGGAGAAAACGAAATTAGCTGAAACTGACTATTCCGTTGTTTGCATGCATTGGGGAAAAGAATATGAAAGAGAAGAAAATGCGGAACAGGCCGAACTGGCAGATTTTATTTTTAAAATGGGAGCTGATGCAATTATCGGATCTCATCCGCACGTGATACAACCCATCAGATTTCTTACGTTTCCAGATGATTCGGCAATTACATACCCTGTTGTCTATTCTCTTGGGAATTTTGTTTCAAATCAACGTGCTCAATACAAAGACGGAGGGATAATAGCAGAATTGCATTTTAGTAAAATTTCCAACAATACAAGATTGGACAGCCTACTTTATCTTCCCTATTGGGTATGGAGAGAAGATCATAAGGAAGGAAAATCAACGTTTTATGTTTTGCCTGTGGCAAGTTATGAAACAAATCCTGATTCTTTCAATTTAACTCCCGGGGATATCTATCGGTTAAAAAGATTTGCTGACGATTCCCGCAAACATTTATCTGGTTGCAAAGAATCAGGATATTATCTAAACAGAAAAGGGCCGGATAATACAGAAGTCCAACCCTGAGTTTACATTTGTTCAGAATTCGTTTATTTTTCTGCAACGGCTTTTTCTTCCAAGATATCATCATCAACAAGGATCCTGCCGCAGTATTCACATACAATAATTTTCTTGCGAGATTTAATGTCCAGTTGCCTCTGGGGAGGGATCTTATTAAAACAACCACCGCACGCGTCTCTTTCGACCGATACAACAGCAAGTCCGTTACGAGCATTCTTTCTGATTTTTTTATAGGCCGTTAAAAGCCGTTCTTCAATTTTTGATTCGATATCAGAAGCTTTTTTGATGAGATTCTCCTCTTCTTTTTTTGTATCTGCAACGATTTCATCGAGTTCAGATTTTTTAGCCTCAAGATCTTTATTTCTTTCTTCCAGAACTTTTTTGGATTCGTCAATAATGGCACTCTTATCTTTTATCTGGGCTTTAAATTCACGAATTCTTTTATTGCAAAGTTCAATTTCAAGAGTTTGGTATTCAATTTCCTTTGAAAGCGAATCAAATTCACGATTATTTCTCACATTGTTTTGCTGGTCTTTGTATTTAGTAATTGCGCTTTCAGCCTGGGTGATTTCATTTTCCTTTGTTGAAATCTGGTGTTCCAGACTTTTCACTTCTTCCTTATATTTATCAACACGTGTCTGCAGTCCTGCAATTTCGTCTTCAAGGTCCTGCACCTCCAAAGGAAGTTCTCCCCTGAGAGTTCGAATTTTATCGACGTCGGAATTTAAGTTTTGCAATTGAAAAAGAGCTCGGAGTTTTTCTTCAACGGTAATTTCTTTTTCCTTCTTTGTCTCTGCTGCCATATTAAAAGTGATATTTTATGGGATTTGTAACCGATCGTGATAAATGAACGGCAAATTTACTGAATTTTTTTGTAAGAAAACTATAAAAAATTTCTTTCGTAAATTGTTCACTTTCATAGTGTCCGACATCGCAAATCATAATCTTGTTTTCAGCATCAAAAAACTGATGATACTTGATATCTCCGGTTATCAATGCATTTGCTTTGGCTCTTATTGCATCTTTGATCAGAAAGCTCCCGGAACCTCCGCAAACAGCAATTTTTTTAAATTGTCCTGGCGGATTCCCTGAATATTTTATGAATGGTATATTAAAGCAGTTCTTCAGAAGTTTAAAAAAGTCATTTTTTGTAAGTGGTTTCCTGAGATTTCCGATCATGCCGGAGCCTGCTTGAGAAAATGCATTCCTGAGAGGGTAAACGTCATATGCTACTTCCTCATAAGGGTGACTTAATATCATCTGTTGAATGACTTCCCTGAGCTTATAGTCTGGTATTATGGTTTCAATTCTGATTTCTTTCTCATGGTGTAATTTGCCTTTTTCTCCGACATAAGGATTTGTATCATCACCTCCCTTAAATGTTCCTGTCCCTGACGTATTGAAACTGCAACTGCTGTAATTTCCTATATGGCCTGCCCCGGCATCAAAAAGAGCTTCTCTAACCTTGTCAGCGGATTCTTCAGGTACAAATGTTACCAGTTTTACAAGTTTTCCCTCAACAGGACTAAGGATTCTATTGTCAATCAGGCCTAATTTTTCACATATCTTTTGATTTACCCCTTCAGTTATATTATCGATATTTGTATGGCATGCATACAATGCGATATCATTTTTTATTGCATGAATAATTATTCGCTCATTGTACGTTATACCTGTTAATGATTTCAGGCTGTGAAATAATACGGGATGATGAGAAACAATCATATTGGCTCCCAGTTTTATAGCTTCATCAAGTACTTCTTCCGTTACGTCAACAGTACACAATACTCCTTTTGCTTCGGCATCTCTGTTACCTACTGTCAGTCCTGAGTTGTCATAGGATTCCTGGAAGGTTAGAGGAGCAAATTCTTCTAAGGCTTTGATGATCTTATTAATTTTCATAATAGTGAATAAAATACATGGTAACGAAACTAAAATCCCCGGATGTTCCGGGGAATTATTATCAGAGGTTTTCTTTAATTTCCAGAAGAAGATTTTTTATTTCTGTCAGTGATTTTATAATTTCAAAATTGTTTGTTGTGTCGTCTTTGTTTTCTTTTAACTTCTTTTTAGCTCCATTCAGGGTCATTCCCTTTTCTTTTACAAGATGATAAATGAGGTGCAGGTTGTTGATATCCTGCTTGGTGAAAAAACGATTCCCTTTTTTATTTTTCCGGGGTTTGATAATATCAAATTCCTTTTCCCAGAATCTTATCAATGAAGTGTTCACATGGAACATTCTGGCTACTTCACCAATGGCATAATATAGTTTTTCGACTTTTTTTTCTTTATAAGGCATTTTAAAAACCTTTCTCTAACCAAAGATATGTATTTCTAAATTATGAAATAAATGGTAATAAACCAATATCTTACATTTTCTTACCTAAACAATAGAAATAACCATTTCGGGAAGCTATATACACTTTTCCGTTATAAACAATGGGAGTTGATTCAAAAGTGGCCGGAAACTTTGACAGCAGTTTAAAATTCAGGTCACTATCATATTCAAATAAGTATATACCGGCATAGCTTGCAGCAATCAATTTATCCTCGAATAAAAGCGGTGTAGAAATGGAATTCCCGATCTTGTATTTGAATACAACTCTGGGCGCAGGATATTTATATTCTTTTCTCGGCCCATCAACCAATCTTATAGCATCTATTGAATCGTGCATTACTACATAAAGATATCCGTCAATAGCTGAAAATGCAGCCAGGTATGTGGTTTCACCGTTGTTGTAATGATCATTCACTGCTCCGCTGCCAACAATTCCACCTTCCCAACTGGCATATTTAATATCTCCAGTGGGCAAATACCACACAACGGCATCTTCAGGTGGTTTTGACGGATCCAATTTGAATGCACCTCCATTGCCTTCAATATATTGCTTCTCAACACTTACCAATAAACATTTATCATGGGTAACAATAGCTGATCCGTCGATGTCAGATCCAACATAAAAATCCCACACAAGCTTTTTTTGATTCAAATTGTATCCAAAAACATGACCCGAACCCGAGGCTATATATATAATACTATCTATCAGGCAAGGAGAAGATTCCGTGACCACATTGTTTTTGTGGTTTATGACATCGGTTTTGGTGTATAATTTGATTTCCTGAATAATTTCAGGCTGTAACATGCCATCTTTTAGAGAAGCATGATAGGGAGAAGGATTTATAATGGTCAGGAGGGAGTTTTCTAATCCGATATAGAGGGTGTCGTTTAAGATCAATGCACTGCCATCAGCATCCCGGCTATAGCTGTCTGTCCATTTAACATCCAATCGCCAGAGTTCACGTCCGGAATAATAAGAGATAGCTCTGTAACTGGGAATATGTTTGGTGTCAAGGTAGTTGCCAACACCCAACCTGCTACCCTGAAGAATAATCAGCCGATTTTCTGGAGGGAAAGAATCAGGAGCTTCCCAGATTGTTCCTGTTCCCTTAACAACATCATCAAATTTATATTGCCAGATAATTTCACCTGTTTCTGCATGTATCTTTTTCAGATGATGATCATATGCTCCCTGAATCAAAAACATGCTTGAGTCTTCCTTAATTAATAATGGTTGACCTGTCCAACCTGCACCTGCCCAGATTCTTGATCCTAATTTTCTTGAAATAATGGTTTCTCCTTTACCCAGATATAGTTTCCATAGAACTTCCAGGGTATCCGGTGGATTTATTCCATAGAAATTGCGTTGTTCATTTCCAAGAAATGTTGGTATAATTACTTCTTCGGTTGTAAGTATAGTATCATTCCCGGAACGGTTTGGGTCATTTGATTTTGCAGTGCAAAAAAAACTCTGCAAGAAAAAACTGCAGAGTAAAATGATACATGATATTTTCATATAATAAAGAGTACAGCTAATTAGTCAAATGATTGGCCTGATTTAATAGAAATTTCAATCATCCTTTCATACTCGTCGGCAGAAAGGTCGTTGAAGAAGTAATTTATCGGATTCACTCTTGTCCCATTTATAGAAACTTCATAATGAAGATGTGGAGCAGTAGACATGCCGGTATTGCCAACAAATCCAATCACATCGCCACGTTTCACTTTTTGTCCTTGCTTAATATTGAACTCACTTAAATGAGCATAGAGAGTTTTGTATCCAAAACCATGATTGACTACTATTTTATTTCCGTAACCTCTTTTGGAAGAGTCTATTATCTCAATCACTCCATTCCCGGTTGAATATACTTCTGTTCCTGTCGGAGCAGTAAAATCTATTCCATAATGAAATTTTCTGATCTTATAAATAGGATGTATGCGATACCCCCATCCACTGGCCGTTCTTTTCAGATCTTTGTTTGAAATGGGCTGGATTGCTGGAACCGAAGCCAGCATCACTTCCTTATTTTTTGCCAGATCAATTATCTGATCGTAAGAAGTAGACTGAATATAAACCTTTCGCATCAATTTATCCAATCTTGATTTAACATCGATAACCAGTTCAGAATTCTCCATTTTTTCGAGATCACGATAATTATTGGTTCCTCCGAAACCCGCTTCGCGTATGGAAGAATAAACGGGTTCAGCTTCAAAAATTGTTCGATATATATTATCATCCCTTTCCTGAAGATCGGTAAGAATAGTTTCAATTCTGTTCAACTCATCATTTACAATCTGATAATTTGCTTTTAATTCGCTGATCTGACGTTTCAGGCCTTTCTCTTTCGGTGAATCAAAGAAGATAGAAAACACAAGAAAATACAATACTGCCAATACCAGGCTTGCAAAAAAATACGTAATGAAAGTCATAAATTTTTGCTTGGGTGATCGTGTTACTTTGGAGTAGCTAAGCGATTCCGGATTAAATTTATATTTATGCTTGGCCATGATCTGATTACTCTGATTTGTTAGTTAGTTCTTCAAATTCTTCCGGTGAAAGATCTTCGGCAAAAAAGTATATGGGGTTTGTTGGTCTGTTATGCACTCTTACTTCGTAATGAAGGTGGGTGCCTGTTGATCTTCCGGTATTGCCCATCAATCCGATCAATTCCCCACGTTCAACTTTTTGCCCTTCTTTTACCAGAATTTTATTTAAATGAGCGTATCTGGTACTGTAACCATATCCATGATTGATTACAACCTCGTTCCCATAGCCTCTACGTGATTGTTTTACTAAGGTTACATTTCCAGTGGCAGTACTGTATACTTCTGTGTTTTTTGGCCCTACGAAGTCTATGCCGGCATGAGTTCTTAATCGAAAGGTAAAAGGGTCATTTCTGGATCCGAAATATGAACTTATCCAGATGTATTTTGTACAGTTTACAGGGGTTATAGCAGGATAGTGTTCAAGTTTATCCTTTTTCTCAATAGCAGCATTCAGTATTTCATCATATGATTCTTCCTGAATAGAAATCTGTTTTTGAAGATTTTCAATTTTTACGGATAATGCTGTTAAAATTTTTTCCGGAAAACTTTCGTGATGGCCGGCATAGGGATCATGACCACCGGTTCCTGCTATTCTGATATTTTCCGGCAGAGAGTCTAATTCCAGAATACCACGGTAAATATTATCATCATGGAAATGTTTATTTTGCAGCACAGAAGAAAGACTATCCACTTTAAAACTTAGAATCGCATATTTTGTGTTAAATTTATTTATTCTCAAATTTTGAAGAACTGCTTCCGGTGAGTTAACAAATGAATAAAGGACAATAAGTATAAGAAAAGCAAGTATGTTGAGATAGATAAATTTCAAAAGACTTCGTAAAATTCTTTTACCGACCGGATTCTTAACTTCAACATACGATAATGTATCCGTATTAAAATTGTATTTCTTTTTTTTTGAAATCAATTGAAATATAAGTTATTTATAGTGTTTGATGCGAGTTGCAACAAATCTATAAGAAAAAAATTAGTTTTACAAACCCTTTTCTGTGACTAATGTTAATAAATTAGCAGTTAATTCAATTAAATAAGTGAGGAAAGTAAATGAATTCTAAATCAGTTCGTAAAAAATTCTTTGAATTTTTCAGTTCGAAAGATCACAAAATAGTTCCTTCTGCACCAATGGTAGTCAAGGATGATCCTTCTCTGATGTTCACAAATGCAGGAATGAACCAGTTTAAGGATATATTTCTGGAACATGCAGTAGCAAAGGATCAGAGAGTAGCCAATACGCAAAAGTGTCTTAGAGTATCAGGAAAACACAACGATCTGGAGGAAGTTGGTCATGATACGTATCATCATACTATGTTTGAAATGTTAGGGAACTGGTCCTTTGGTGATTATTTTAAAAAGGAAGCGATTTCCTGGGCCTGGGAATTTTTGGTTGATGTTATGAAAATTGACAGCAACAGACTTTATGCTACTGTTTTTGAAGGTGATAAGAAGAACAACTTACCTCCTGACGATGAATCAATTGAATTTTGGAGTGCACATCTGCCGGAAGACAGAATTTTGAAATACTCAAAAAAAGATAATTTCTGGGAAATGGGTGATACAGGGCCTTGCGGACCTTGCTCGGAAATTCACATCGACTTAAGGGCGGACAATAAAAGAAAGCAAAAAGATGGGGCTCAGCTTGTTAATAGAGGACATTCGCAGGTAATAGAAATATGGAATCTTGTTTTTATTCAATACAATCGCAAAGCAAATGGTGCTTTGGAAAAACTTCCCAAAAGGCATGTTGACACAGGAATGGGGTTTGAAAGGTTGTGTATGGTTTTGCAAGGAAAAAATTCAACGTATGATACGGATATTTTTCAGAGCCTGATAAAAAAAGTGGAGGAATACTCAGGTATTTCCTATGGAGAAAAAGACAAATATGATATTGCAATGCGTGTAATATCAGACCATGTGCGTGCTGTTGCCTTTTCCATTGCAGATGGTCAACTGCCATCAAACACCAAAGCAGGATATGTTATTCGGAGAATCTTGCGCAGGGCAATCAGATATAATTACACTTTTCTTAAACAGAAGGATCCGAGCATTTATAAGTTAACACAGGTACTGGCTGAAACAATGGGAGAAATTTTTCCGGAATTAAATTCTCAAAAAGAGCTGATTGAGCATGTCATTATGGATGAAGAAAAAGCATTCCTGAGAACACTTGATTCAGGAATAAAATTATTGGAAGGACTAATGGTGGCAGCTATGTCATCGAATTCAAATGCAATTAGTGGTAAAAAGGCATTTGAGTTGTATGATACTTTTGGTTTTCCGTTGGATCTCACTCAACTGATTTTGAGAGAGAATGAAATGACCGTCAATGTGGAAGAGTTCAATAGTGAAATGGAAGCTCAGAAATTACGCTCACGCAAAGCCACTGAAAGTGATGCAAGCGATTGGATTGTTCTGATGCCTTTCGACACTCAGGAGTTTGTTGGGTATGAAGTTCTTCAGGCAGAAGTGAAATTGGTGAGATACCGAAAAGTTAATTCGAGAGGGAAAGTATATTATCATCTTGTGTTTGATAAAACCCCGTTTTACGGTGAAAGTGGCGGTCAGGTCGGAGACCAGGGATATATACAAAAGGAAGGTAAGAAGATTGATATTATTGATACAGTCAAGGAAAATAACCTCAGTCTTCATATTTGTACTCAATTGCCTGAGAAACTTGACGGATTATTTAAGGCAGTGGTTGATGTGAATGTCAGACGATCAACAGCTAACAATCATACGGCAACCCATTTGCTGCACTATGCGTTAAGATCTGTTTTGGGGAAACATGTTGAACAAAAAGGGTCACTTGTGCATCCTGATTATCTGCGATTTGATTTTTCACATTTTCAAAAAATATCGGATGAACAGCTTATTGAAATTGAGCATATTGTCAATGAAAAGATACGTGAGAATTATTCTCTTGAGGAATTTCGGGATATGCCTATGGATATGGCTCGTGATCTTGGAGCTATGGCGCTTTTTGGAGAAAAGTACGGTGATCAGGTACGCGTAATTAAATTTGGCGATTCTGTTGAACTGTGTGGAGGGACTCATGTTACTGCAACAGGTCAGATCGGAATATTCAAAATCGTTTCTGAGGCTTCAACTGCTGCGGGAATAAGGCGTATTCAGGCATATACCGCAAGGAAAGCTGAAGATTATATCGACAACCTGATTGGCATTTTAAAAGACATTACTACCATACTTGATGGACCAAATGACCTGAAACAGACTGTTGCCTCTCTTGCAGAACAAAATGCAGAACTCAGAAAAAAAGTTGAAGAATTCTCAAAACAGGAAGTGAAACGTATTAAAAACAATCTGAAGGGTAAAATAATTGAAATTTCAGACATAAATTTTATAGCACAAAAAGTATCTGCCGACTCATCTTCGGTAATTAAAGATCTTGCATTTCAGATGAAGGGAGAGATTGATAATTTATTTCTGGTACTTGGTACAGAGATTCATAAAAAAGCACACCTGGCTGTAATGATCTCTGATAACCTGGTTAAAGAAAAAAACCTTGATGCAGGAAAAATAGTTAAAGAACTTGCAAAATCGATTCGAGGTGGTGGAGGTGGCCAGGCTTTTTTTGCTACTGCGGGCGGATCTGATACCGGAGGCATTGAACATGCGCTGGATAGAGCTGAGGAAATTCTGAAAGAATTGTAGTATGATTGATTCATGTCTTTTTTATCTTTATTAAGTTTTCATTTCATGAAGAATGATAGTAAACCGGACTTTCGATATTGTAGATCATTGCTGCAAAAAATATCCCGACAAAAAAATCTTGTACACTAAACGATTCGGAAAGTGGGAGTCGTTAATCACGTATCAATTAAAATCCCTCACCGATCAGCTTTCTATTGCGTTACAGACTTATGGAATAAAAAAGAAGTTGGGGAAAACAGAACAAATCAGAAAGCATTTGCTTGTATCTGATGTCTGGTCACTGGAATCAGGTGAAATCTCAATAACCCAGAAACTTCGCAGGAATATTCTTCTTCAGAAATATGCACACCAGATCCATGAATTGTATATTGAAGATTCCTGGGAGAGATAGAATGAATAATGTAATTTTATGTAACTTGTAACCGCCGCTAAAACTCACACTTATGAAACTAACCCGAATTTTTGACATCCTTCAGAACAGTTATGAAAATTTCCCTGATAAGCAGGATGCTCTTGTGCATAAAGAAAATGGGGTTTGGATAAGCCATTCTGTAAGAGAATATTATGACACTGCCCATAAACTTAGTTATGGACTCATTGCATTAGGGCTTGAGCAAGGTGATCGGGTTGCTACTATTTCAAATAACAGACCTGAGTGGAATTTTCTAGATATGGCACTGAATCAGACAGGCTTGATTCATGTTCCGATATATCCAACACTTAGTGAATCTGATTACGAATTTATTTTAGACCATGCAGATCCAAAGATGCTTGCTGTGTCTGATAAAAGTCTGCTTCAGAAATTGAAGCCAGTTGCAACAAAAGTAAATCCTCAGATATTGATTTATACGTTCAATGAAATTGCCGGAGCAAAAAACTGCATGGAAATTTATAATCTTGGAAAGAGAAAGGAAAATGAGCTTAAAGACAAACTTGAAGAGATTAAAAAAAGCATTCACACTGATGATCTGGCAACTCTGATTTATACTTCAGGAACTACTGGCAACCCTAAAGGAGTTATGTTAAGTCACAAAAACATTATAAGTAATGTTTTAGGAGCTGCGGAAGTATTTCATTTCGGACTTGAAGACAGAACACTGAGTTTTCTTCCAATATGTCATGTTTTTGAGCGAACGATTAATTATTATTTTCAAAAACAGGGAGTTGGAATTTATTATGCTGAAAACCTTGGTACCATTTCTGATAATCTGAAAGAAGTAAAACCTTCGATATTTATTGCTGTTCCGAGGGTTCTTGAACGAATATATGATAAGATCATTGGTGTTGGTAAGGATCTGAAAGGAATAAAAAAGCAGATTTTTTTCTGGGCAGTGAACCTGGGATTGCGATTTGAATTTCATAGAAAAAGCGGCAGGTTCTATCACTGGAAATTATCCATTGCTGAAAAGCTTGTTTTTTCCAAATGGCAGGCAGCGGTAGGTAACAATGTGCGTCTTATTGTTTCGGGCAGTGCTGCCCTTCAACCCCGGTTGATCAGGATATTCAATGCAGCCGGAATCCCTTTGGTTGAAGGTTATGGAATGACAGAAACCTCTCCGATCATTGCGACCAGCAATTATGACAAAGGTGAAATTGTTGTTGGTACGGTAGGTCCGGCTCTTCCCGGGATGTCAGTTAAAATTTCAGATGATGGTGAAATTCTTGCAAAAGGTGATTCCGTGATGCTAGGATATTATAAAGATCCAGGACAAACCAATAAAACGATTGATAAAGACGGATGGCTTCATACAGGAGATGTCGGATTTTTAGTAGATAATAAGTATGTTAAAATTACGGACCGTAAAAAAGAAATATTTAAGCTTTCGAGCGGAAAATATATTGCTCCACAAATTATTGAAAATAAGTTTAAAGAGTCATTTTTTATTGAACAACTTATGGTTGTAGGGGAGAATGAAAAATTTGCCAGTGCTCTCATTTCTCCCAACTTTCCTTTTTTGCATAACTGGTGTTCAAGACATGGAGTTAAATTCAGAGACAACGAAGATTTGATTGAAAATCCTCAGGTTGTTGCCCGCTATCAGAGAGAGGTGAATGAAATGAATAAACAACTTGGACAGACTGAGCATATAAAAAGATTCAGGCTGGTTTATGAAGAGTGGTCCCCCAATACAGGTGAATTATCAGCAACACTTAAATTAAAAAGGAAGGCAATTGAAAAAAAATACAAACACAAACTGGATGAGATCTACTCTGTACAGAAAAACGGTCAGTAAAATATAAGGCATTTGTTTTCAGTCTCTTTCCTGGCACAACAAATTATCATAAAGCTTCAGGTATTGCTGAATGCATGTGTCCCAACTGAACTTCTGTGCATGCTTGATAATTTCCCCGGAAATTATTTTGCTGTTTTTCTGAAATTCTTTCAATTGTTTATGCATTACCTCTGTCATGTGATCTGCATTAAAACTCTCCCAGTAATATGCAACACTTCCTCCAATTTCAGGCAGACTGGTATATTTGCTAAGAAAAACAGGTTTACCAGCGAGCATTGCTTCAATAACCGGTAGTCCAAATCCTTCGGCTATGGAAGGAAAAAGAAAAGCCTTACAGTTTGTATATAACCAGTATTTCTCTTCATCATTTATTTCCCCCGGCAATATCACTCTTCCTTTTAGGTTGTTACTGTAAATTAATGCTTCTATCTTCTTTGCATAGGCAGAATTTTTATTGCCTGCAATAACCAGCTTCATGTTCGGAAAAGAATGCATAAGAGGAATCAATACATGAAAGTTTTTTTTTGGATGAAAAACTCCAATAGTGAAAAAGAAATTGGCATCTTCTATATAATCCGGCACCTTTGCTCCCGGAAATACAGATAATTCAACTCCGTTATGGATAGTATAAACCGGTTTGTTTTTTATAGTAAAATGCAATAATACCTGTTGTTTTGTATATTCAGAGATTACTGTAAGTACATCTGCATGATCGATATTCTTCTGGAGCTTATTCATGTATTTGTTCGCCTTGGCGGACTTTTTTTCAATCAGAAAATTAAGATCATGAATGGTCAGAATATGCAAGGAATGCTTAGATGGTTTGTGTGATGGAAATTGATGCAGACTATGCCAGAGGTCATATTTTTTATTGAATCCGGGGAAAAATCGTTTTTGCCAGTTAACAGGGACAAATGTATATTGGCAATTTTTACCAATCTGAATATTGCTTTTGCCCAGAAAATGGAGTTCATACTTTTCAGAAAATGCATTGCAAAGATGTTTTGCGAAATTATAGGAAAATTGACCCAGTCCCGAATAGATGTCGTTTGTTTTATAAATATCAATCAGTAAGGATGGCATAGTTACCGGCTCATGAATGATGGTTGCTCTTGACAAAGATGCATTTTTTGCACAAGAAAAAATAATATAGAATACTTAATTATCAGAGATAGTGAATTTTAGGTTAAATGGCAATCGAAGATCAAAATTTCGTTGAGATAACCGATTCTATTAAATATTTATTATGTTTAGAATCTTATTTGTAACTTATTGAGCAGGAATGAGGAATATGATCTGGATTTCTTGGAAAGGGGTTGAATAAATTTCAATTTACTACATTTTCAAAGCCATATGTTGAATGATATCATTGAATTCCAGACTCATGAATAATTCAATTGCGGCTTAAGAATGGATGAACTATGATTAGCAGGATTTATTTTACCGGGTTCTTCATATTTTTAATTACCAATCTGTTTTCGCAGATTGAGGAAATTAAATTCCATCATCTATCTGTTGATGAGGGATTATCACAAAACTGGGTCAGATGCATTCGGCAAGATAAATATGGTTTTATGTGGTTTGGGACAGGTGATGGATTGAACCGATACAATGGATATAGCTTTGCATCATACTACCAAAATTTTAAAGAAAAAAACAGCATATCCAACAACAACATAAAAGTGATATTTGAAGATTCTGGCAGTGAATTATGGATAGGAACACAGGGCGGTCTAAATCTATACGACCGTATTCATGATGAATTTTTACCTCTTGATTACACACTCCAATATTCAATTGAAGCTATATGTGAGCTGGAGGATGGAAACATGTTGATTGGAGCACCCGAAGGATTATTCATGTTAAATCCCAGGGATTTGTCTTTCCAGGAAATATTCAATCATCTCTATGTTACTGCAATACTCAGAGATCATTTGGGAAATATATGGCTCGGAACATATAGCGGGTTGCATTTATTTAATTTGAAAGATTTTAGTTATGTTACTTTCAGGAACAATAAACAGGAGAAGAATAGTATAAGTGACAATATTATCAGGTCTATTGTGCAGGATTCGCAGGAACATATCTGGATTGGCACGAATTCTAAAGGGCTCAGCCTGATGAGCTATAGAGAGGAAGATCCGTACCATCCGGAATTCATTAACTATTCCAATGAACCTGACAAACCTGAAAGCATAAGCAAGGGAACTGTTCTTACCTTGCTGGACGACAGCAAAGGTCATTTGTGGATTGGTATTGAAAATGGTGGTTTGGATATAATCGATCTGAAAAGCATCAATGAAAACCATTGTAGATTTCAGCATTTTACTCATAATCCTTCAGATAATTCAACCATATCAAACAATTCAATCCATTCTCTTTTTTTAGATGAAGAGGAAACGGTATGGGTTGGTACTTATGGCAGAGGATTGAGTTTTTACAATAGTCTTTTGCATAAATTTTCCCATTACAAACAAATACCAAACGATAAAAACAGTCTGTGCAACAATCACGTGAATGTTATTTATGAAGAAGATGATTACTTATGGATAGGCACAGAAGGAGGTTTAAGCAGACTCGTTAAACAAACCAACAAATTTGAACACTTTGTTCATGATGATAGAAATGAAAAATCAATAGGTTCAAATGCTGTTTGGGCAATATACAGAGATAGTCGGGGAAACCTCTGGATTGGCACATGGGCCGGAGGATTGAATTTATTCCATGAGAATACAAAAACCTTTACGAGGTTTCTGCATGATGAAGAGGATGAAACCACCATTGGAGGGAATAATATTTTTGGGATAACTGAAGATAATGAAGGCTTTTTATGGATTGCATCAATGCAAGGTGGCCTGAACAGGTATAATTATGAAACAAATACGTTTACAAGATATCTGTTTCATGAAAGGCAGAACAGTATTTCAAACAACTGGGTAAGAACCATACTGGTTAGCAGCAATGATGAGATATGGTTATCAACAACCAGGGCTGTCGATGTTTTTAATAAAAAGACAGGGGAGTTCATAAGTTATTCACATGACACGTCTGATGCATCCAGTATAAGTTATAATGGTGCAGTAGTGATATTTGAAGATAGTCGGAAGAATATCTGGATAGGCACTGAGAGTGGTCTGAATCTTTATCACAGAGAAAACAGCTCATTTTCACACTATTTTAAAGAAAACGGATTGCCAAATGATGTTATCAGGGGTATTTGTGAAGATGATAAAGGAAATCTTTGGTTAAGTACGAATTATGGTCTTTCAAAGTTCATTGACGGGATACATCATCCTGAAAATCCTGAGTTCAGGAACTATGATGTACATGATGGTTTGCAGGGAAATGAATTTAACCGACGGTCTTTTTTCAAAGGGAAAGATGGGAAGTTATATTTTGGGGGAACCAATGGATTTAATGTGTTTTATCCGGACAGTATCGTGGATAATTTATTTATACCTGATATTGTTTTCACCAACTTTTATATTCACAATCAACCAATTAAAACTGGCAGAAAAAATTCTCCTCTCGATCAGGATATAAGTACAATCGAAGAGATTACATTATTGAGAAGACATACAGTATTTACTATAGAATTCGCAGCATTAAATTATATTTCTCCTGAAAAAAACAAGTATGCTTTTATGCTTGAAGGATTTGAAAAAGATTGGAATTATGTAGGGACACAAAATACAGCAACTTATACAAATTTGGATCCTGGCAAGTATGTTTTCAGAGTCAAGGCTTCAAATAATGATGGGTATTGGAATGAACAAGGATCGGTTATTATCATTAACATATTGCCTTCATGGTGGCAAACCTGGTGGGCAAAAGCATTGTATGCATTGTTTGTTCTCCTGGCGCTTTACTTTTTCAGAAAGTATACATTAATATCAGTGAATTTTAAAAATCAACTTTGGAAAGAACATTTGCAGAGAGAGAAAACAGAAGAATTGAATCGGATGAAAATCAAATTCTTCACAAATATTTCTCATGAATTACGAACGCCGCTAACCCTGATTTCCGGACCTATAGAACAACTTATTAATAAAGGTTTGAAATCGAAGGAACTGGAATTGATAAAACGAAGTGTGTTTCAACTTAGAAAGCTTGTTGATCAGATCCTGGATTTTAGAAAGATAGATAGTGAAGAAATGCCCATTAAAATGCAGGAAAATGATATTGTGGCATGTATTAAGCAAACACTATTTGGTTTTTTCGACTACGCAGAACAAAAAGGCATCAAAGTAATTTTCAGATCGGGAATTCAAAAATTGAACATGGATTTTGACAAAGAAAAAATTGATAAAATCGTCACAAATCTTCTGATGAATGCATTGAATTATACTCAATCAGGAGGAACAGTATCTGTCAATTTGACTGTTCATGATCAAAAACTGTCAAAGAATGAGATTCATTTATTAATTGAAATTTCAGATACAGGAAAAGGAATTTCGAAACTGGAGATTGACAAAATATTTAATAGATTTTATACTTCTGATAACCAAAATGATACCTTGGTTGGTACAGGCATAGGATTGCATTTAACCAAAAGCCTGGTGGAAATGCATGGTGGTGAAATCAATGTAACAAGCAAAGAAAAGGAAGGGACAGTTTTCACTGTTATGCTTCCCGCAAGAAATGGTAAGCTTGAAATTGCCCGGAAGGAAATTGTATTGCAGAACAATATTTCAAGGAAGAGCACAAAGATGAAGGTTGAAAATCAAAAATCAAAAATTGAATCACACAAAAAGACCATAATGATCATTGACGATAACATTGATATCTGTTCCTTTATTGAAAATATTCTGATTGCGGAATTTAATATTATCAAGGAAATTAATCCTGAACAAGGCATAGGATTAATTCTGAAACATATGCCTGATCTTGTTATTAGTGATGTAATGATGCCGGGAATAGATGGATTTGAGTTGTGTGGAAGGATTAAATCAGATATCAGGATTAGTCATATTCCTGTTATTTTATTAACTGCTAAAGCTACTGTTGAGGACCATATTCTGGGTTTTGATACGGGTGCAGATGAATACATTTACAAGCCATTCGATATAAAACTTCTTCGCTCGAGAGTCAGAAATCTGATACGTCAAAAAGAGGTTTTAAGGAAACACTTGATTGGGATGGATGGAAAAATCAATTCAAATATATCAGTGAATTCCCTGGATAAGTCATTTATGGATAAAATCTTTGATATTATACTGAATAATCATCATAATCCTGATTTTACAGTAAATAATATTATTGATGAAATTGGAATGAGTCGCAGCGTTTTTTATAAGAAATTCAAGGCCCTGTCAAATATTTCAATTCATGATTTAGTAAAACAGTTTCGATTGAAGAAAGCCTGTGATCTGATGATTGATAATTCTCTGACAATTGCGGAAGTTGCCTATCGGTCAGGATTTAATGATCCTTCTTATTTTAGCAGAGTGTTCAGGGAGACTTACCAGATTACACCAAAAGATTATATTTTTCAGAAAAACAATACCGGAGGATAATATTTTTACGGAATTATTTTCAAAAAAAATCTCAAATCCCGAAAAATCGGGATGAATTATCAAACAGAGACAAATTTCCCATTTTTCAGGACGATTTTCCTAATAAACAAGTTCACATCCATAGTATTTTTAATAAAATTTTAATAACCTGAAGAAATCATTTGAAGCATGTTAAGATTGAAATAGATATCATTTATGAAAACATAGAATTTCTTTCGACAGACTCCGGCAATTGTCTAACCCAATAATATGTCCCTATGATAACTATATTCAACCTATTAAAGAACTATATGTTTCAAACCAGCAGAGTATTGACTTGAATCTGAACATAGAAGTAGATTTATATATTGTGCAAATAATTAATTAGAATAGTAGCATGATACGAAGAGTTTTAGTTGATTAATTATTTTTCAACTGTAGTTGTGGTGGGGAAGTCTGATAAAGACTTCCCTTTTTTTTAACAATCTTGTCAAACCTGTTTTGTTACTTTGTAATGCAAGATTTTCAGGTTTTCAATGAGCTGATATCATCATAAAACTAAATTCCGCAGCAATTTTCCTGGGTGAATAAAAGGAGAAAAAATAGAAAAAGGAAATCATTTGCATTGGCGGGAATTTTTAACCGGAATTGCTTTTTTATACCCGGATCTTCAGGATACACGCAACTACTTAATTTTTTCTACATTTGTGTCTGTTTTCAAGGTGATTTGAGCCTAAAAGGGAATCCGGTGATCCAATGTATATGCCAGTCACGATTGGAAGTCCGGAGCTGCCCCCGCAGCTGTAAGTCTCATGACCAATGTTTTCTGAAATGCCACTGACGGATACCCGATCCGCCGGGAAGGCTGAAAGCAAAGAGACAAGCCAGAAGACCTGCCTTAAAAACAGAACCGGTTCGATACTTCGGGGATACAGGTTTCGGGCTCCATACAAGATGGATTGCCCTTAGTGTATTTCCCTGAATTTGAGTTTATAGAATTATGAAAGATATTGTCATTTTGTTCTTATCTGGTGTAATGATGTTTGGTTGTACCATAAAAAATTCATCTGAAGCCAAACTTGATAAGCTACACTCAGAATTTCATGAGCATGAGATTAAGTATGCAAAAGGTTTTACAATTCAAAGTGCTGAGAATTATAAGATAATTACTGTTTTCAATCCCTGGAATCCTCCGGATACTTTATCGACTTATTGTGTATTTGATACAAATTGTTTTCAGGAAACAGGATGTGATTTTCCTGTAAGACTTCCACTGGATCGGGTTGCCTGTCTTGCATCTACCAATATTGCCATGATCAACCTTCTTGGTGAAGGCAGGAAGATTTCGGCGTGCAGCGATGCAAAACTCATTTGCGATTCTGCATTGTACCAAAGTTATCTTGAGGGTTCTGTAATTGATTTGGGAAGTACACATCTTATTAATGCAGAAATGGTAATTGATCATTCTCCCGACCTTGTGCTAAAATACATTTACGGGGCAAAAGAAGCTGTAGACGAAAAACTTATTGAAGCCGGTTTATCGGTAGCCTATAATCTTGAATTTATGGAATCCCATCCCCTGGGAAGAGCTGAGTGGATAAAATTTGTGGCTGCATTTTTCAATAAGGATGAATTGGCAGATTCCATTTTCAGCAATATTGAAAATGAATATCTGAAACTGGTTGATTTGTCTTCTATGCATAAAAATAAACCTACGGTTCTTGATGGATCAAGCTATAAAGGAGTTTGGTATACTGCCGGTGGCAACAGTTACTCTGCAAAATTGTATGCGGATGCAGGAGCAGAGTATTATTGGCGTTCTGATAGCAACAAAGGATCTATTCCGGTCAGTTTTGAGACCATCATTGATAAGCAAGCCGATGCAGATTACTGGTTTGGGCCATCAACAGGAAACCGTGAGGATTTGTTAAAAATTGACAGGAGGTATATTAAACTGAAACCATTTCGCGAAGGAGCTGTTTATTTTTTTGGCAAAAAAGTGAATCCTCATGGTGGTTTGGATTATTTTGAAAGCGGAGTGACACGCCCGGACATTATTTTAAAAGATTTAGTCTGGGTTTTTCATCCCGAATTATTAGATTCGAACTATGATCCTGTTTACCTTGAAAAAATGAAATAATGCCATTAATCTTAATACCATGAGGAACAGGATAACTACAATTGTACTTCTTGCCCTTATAATTCCCATAGTTGTGCTGTTATTGCTTGATTTATGGCTGGGGAGCGTCTACATTCCTGTTGATCACTTCTTTGATATTCTCACCGGAAAATCTGACAATACCGGGTGGAACTATATTGTTTTTTATTTAAGGTTGCCCAGGGCCATAACTGCTATTATTACAGGAGCGGGATTGTCTGTTGCAGGTTTGATGATGCAAACTTTATTTCGCAATCCTCTTGCCGGTCCGTTCGTTCTTGGTATAAGCTCCGGGGCAAGTCTTGGTGTGGCAGTTTTTGTTATGTCATCTTCCATTATCACGTTTTTTAACATGGAAATTGGATATTTTTTCGGAGCAGGAGGACAAGTTGTTGCTTCAATTTTTGGTTCATCACTGGTTTTTCTGTTAATAATCGCTATTTCATCCAAAATCAGGGATACAATCTCACTGCTTATCGTCGGAATTATGTTCGGCAGTCTTGCAACTGCCATTGTGAGTATTTTGCAATACTTTAGTGAGCCTGAACTTGTTCAGAAATTCGTTATCTGGACATTGGGAAGTTTATCCTCCACCGGCTGGGAACAACTAGGTCTGATGATACCCCTTGTTTGTTCAGGTTTTGTAGCGGCAGTTTTTCTTATTAAACCAATGAATGCTCTTTTGCTGGGTGAAGAAAATGCCAAGGCTACAGGTGTAAGAATAGAGCGTGTAAAGTATTTAATTCTGATTTCTTCGAGTCTGATCACTGGTTCGCTGGTGGCTTTTACTGGCCCGATTGCATTTATCGGACTCTCTGTGCCGCATATTGTTCGATTGTTGTTTGGTACATCGAACCACAGAATCGTATTGCCCGGATCAATTCTTCTTGGCTCAATGTTAGTAACGATTTGTGATATACTATCCCAAATTCCGGGTCACAGTATGGTTTTACCTATTAATGCGATTACTGCATTATTTGGCGCTCCGGTGGTGATATGGATTATAATTGGAAGGAAAAACAGAAAAATTGCATTCTGATGTTTGCAGATCATCATACACATTTGGTTACCGAGAATCTATACCTCGGATATTATAACAAAGAAGGCAGGTTATATTTACTTCAGAAAGACATGAATGAAAGTCTTGTTGAGGGTGAACTTGTTTGTTTGATTGGGCCTAATGGTTCTGGCAAATCCACTTTGATACGGACTATTGCCGGCCTGCAAAAACCGGTTGGCGGGAAGGTTTTCATTGGATCACGCGAAATTAATCAATTGACAAATACGGAAAAAAGCAAACATTTAAGCATAGTGCTTACCGACAATGCAGTTATGGGCAATATTACTGTTTCAGAGATCGTTGCGCTGGGCAGGTACAATTATACCAATTGGATAGGTACTCTTGAAAAAGAAGACAGGAGAAAGATATCAGAATCACTTAAAAAGGTTGGACTCAGGGAGTTTGAAAACAGAAAATTTGATACCTTAAGCGATGGTGAAAAACAGAGAGTATTTATTGCAAAGGGTCTTGCATCTGATGCTCCGGTCATGCTTCTTGACGAACCTACTTCTCATCTGGATATTCCAAATAAAGCCGGCATATTGAGTTTGCTGCGGAATCTGGCTTACAGATCAAACAGGGCAGTATTGGTTGCTACTCACGAACTGGACCTTGCTCTTAAACTTGCTGATGCAATATGGTTTCTGCTGCCTGATAAAAGTATCTTTAAATCCACGCCTGAAGAACTTATTTTTTCAGGGAAACTGAATGAGGTTTTTGGAAACGAATTGGTGTCATTTCATGCCAACTCCGGTACCTTTTCGATGAATACAGAATACATTGGTTCCGTATCCTTAAAAGGAGAAGGTAAATTTCTGGAAATTACCGTCAGGGCATTGGATCGGATTGGGGTCAAAGTCAATTTACGCAGTCCGGATGATCCGGTAAAAGTATATGTCGACAACGATCGTTGGATTATCGATTGGAAAGGAAAGAAATCAGAATCTTTTTTTCTTGTGGAAACCTGCAGAATATTAAGAAAGGTTGTTAAAAAATGAGGTTTATCTCGGAATAATGAGAACTGACAAAAGAAAGAAATATCCGCTAAATGAGTATTATTCGCACATCTACCGCCGATACGATCTGATTAACAGGCTGTTTACTTTTGGTCTGGACAGAGGATGGAGAAAGCAGGCTGTGAATACTTGCTTATCTTATCATCCTGAGAAAGTGCTTGATCTTTGCAGCGGAACAGGGGATATTGCAATAAGAATTTCCGAATTGGCAGAAAACGATCTGAGGATAGTAGCTTATGATAGTAATGAAAAGATGCTTAGCCTGGCTAATAAAAAAGCTCAGAATAAAAAACTGGAGAATATAGAATTCATCCTTGGCGATGCAGCAAAACTTCCATTTGAGGACAAATCATTTGATTGTATTGCTATTGCTTTTGGATTCAGAAATTTAATATACAATAATAAGATCGGTAAAAAACATGTAAAGGAAATGAACCGTATTTTGAGAGACAAAGGAAAATTGATCATACTGGAAAGCGGAATTCCGAAGAATATTTTCATAAAGGTTTTGTACAGAGTGTATTTGAGAATAATACTTATACCGCTTGGAGGGTTGATTTCAGGGAATTGGCAGGCATATAAATACCTGGCAGAATCATCAGTGAATTTTTATAGTCTGGCCGAAATCAGACAATTGTTGAAAAATTATAATTTTCATTTAGTCTGTCATAGAAATTATTTTCTTGGAGCTGCAAATCTTATTGTTGCTGAAAAAATGAAAGTTTAGAATACAGGCTAAGTTTTATCAGCAATTGTTATTTTCTGTTTTCTTATATTTGAATACAGATTAAAGAATGATATACCAAATCAATGACAATTGAAGAAATAAACCGGATTTGCAAGGACACCTTCATTGGATATCTTGATATTGAGTTTCTTGAGTATGGAGACAATTATGTTACTGCACGGATGCCCGTGGATGAAAATAAACTTCAACCAATGGGATTGCTGCATGGAGGAGCTTCACTGGCTTTGGCTGAAACTGTTGCCAGTGCAGGTTCTGTTTTTATGGTGGATGAGAACAAATACAATGTTCTTGGTTTGCAGGTTACAGGCAACCACATTTCAACACTAAGTTCAGGTGAAGTTATTGCCAGGGCTGAAATAGTGCATAAGGGTAACTCAACTCATGTTTGGGATGTAAAAATTTCTTCTCAGGAGGGTAAACTTATCTCAGTTGCAAGGGTTACTAATATTATAATAGAAAAAGACCAATGAAACAGAGATTGATGGAGAAAGTTTGTAATACAACATGTTCGGTTCTTGAGGTTTTGCCAATTTGTCTGAAAAAAAGATTCATATTCTCTATTTATCGTCTACCCGCTCAGAAAGATATAACATGCATTATTCAGAAGGATCATCATCTTAAAGAATTGAATAATCTTGATGAGATTGCAAATGAAGATGGTTTTCTGATCGCTCCTTTTTCAAAAAACACTTCAGATAAGAGTTATCTCATCAGACCGGATATTATTCTAACCAATACAATTACTTCAAAACAGTTTAACAACTTACAGTCTATTCCTTTAGCACATTGTAACGGATCAGGACAAATTTCTCCTGAGGAGACAGGCAAATCAGAATATTTGTATCAAATAAAGAAAACACTCAGAGAAATTGAAAATGGCGAATATGATAAAGTTGTACTTTCAAGAGTGAAAATTGTCCGGGGAGCCTTCACAAACCATTTGAAAAGAATCTTTGAATTGTTATGTGAATCTTATCCGAATGCATTTGTATACTTATTTCGTTTTAAAGATCATTGCTGGATAGGAGCAACTCCTGAACCATTGATATGCACAAAGAAGGAGAAGTTGTATACGGTTTCACTTGCAGGTACTCGTCCATACAACGAAAGCAACATGAATATTAGCAACTGGAATCATAAGGAACTTAATGAACAAGAATATGTTACAAGAAATATTGAAAATGTTTTGGATGAGTATCAGGTAAACAATTACCAAAAAAAAGGACCTTACACGAAAAAAGCCGGTAAGTTAATTCACCTGCGAACAGATTTTAATTTTACCCTTGATAAAGCCGGTGATAAGCTTTCCTCACTCATTGATGCTCTTCATCCCACTTCAGCAATTTGTGGTATGCCAATGGAGAAATCCCTGGGTTTTATTAAGGAAATTGAAAAGCATGACAGGGAATATTATGCCGGTTACCTTGGCCCGGTAGGTATTGATGATCGTATGCAATTGTTCGTAAACCTTCGGTGTATGAAAGTTTTGGCTAATAAGCTTGCATTGTATGTCGGAGGTGGAATTACAGATGAATCTGTTCCGGAAGATGAATGGGAGGAAACTGAAATAAAGGCAGAAACACTTCTCTCAGTTGTCCAGCAAATTCAATAAATGTTGCACCCAAAACAACATATTAGAGACCTGAGTGAGATTTGTTATCATTACGGAGTTCAATATGTTATTATTTCTCCGGGCTCCAGGAACGCTCCCCTGATTGAAGCATTCCTGAAACGTTTTAAAGACAATTGTATCAGTATAGTTGACGAACGAAGTGCCGGCTATTTTGCACTTGGTCTGGCCCGCAAATCTGGTTCACCTGTTGTATTAATATGTACATCAGGTACTGCAGTATTAAACTACGGACCTGCTTTGGCTGAAGCATATTATCAAAGAATTCCATTGATAGCATTAACTGCAGACAGGCCTGAAGAGTTGATAGATCAACAGGATAATCAGACAATCAGGCAAAGGGGTATTTTTAAAAACATTACAAAAGGACACTATCATCTTTTTCAGAATATTAGTTCAAAAGCCATTCTCTCAGAAGTTCATAAACAAATTGAAAGAGCTATTGAAAAATGTCTGGAAGGGGCAAAAGGGCCGGTACATATTAATGTTCCGCTTTCCGAACCATTGTATGATAATTTGCCTGAAACTTCCCCGAATTTAATAACTGCAAAGTCTAATGGTAAGAAATCCTTGATTTGTTTATCAAATGAGAATTGTGAAAAATTCAGACAGGCTGGAAACATATTAATTATACACGGGCAGGATTTTCAAGATTCCGAGACGCCATCGTTATTAAATTCTCTCTCACAGAATAGTGGTATTGTGGTTGTGGCTGAAAATATTGCCAATACAACAGGAGAAAAAATCATAGATATACCGGAACTTCTGTTAACATACAATAATAAAGACAGTTTGATACTTCCGGATCTTGTTATTTATTCGGGAGGACAGATTGTATCAAAGAAACTGAAGCTGTATGTCAGAGGACTAAAAAATGTGGAATGTTGGAGAGTTGGTGAAGATGAATATACCATTGATACATTCCAAAAATCAAATGAAGTAATTTCAGGACCTCACTCAGAAGTATACGCTGTTTTAAATTCTATTTCACGGAAAGCCAGGAATGAAGCATTTAAGGAATCCTGGTTGGTTGCCAAAAGAGCTGTTGAAGAGAAGCGTGCAAAAATTCTTAAGGAAATGCCTTTTTCTGATCTGAAAGTACATCATCTTCTTCTTGAAAAGATGCCTGTTGGTATAAATCTGGAATTAGGCAACAGCAGTATCATTCGGTATACCCAGGTATTTAACACAAAAAATGGGATGAAGTATTATTCGAATCGTGGGGCATCAGGGATAGATGGCTGTCTTTCAGCTGCTTGCGGAACAGCTTTTGCTTCAGATGAGTTAACTGTAGCGATAGTTGGAGATCTGAGTTTTGTTTACGATTCAAATGCACTGTGGAACAGGGAATTATCTAAAAACCTACGAATCGTTGTAATAAACAATTCGGGAGGTGATATATTTGGTCTTATTGAAGGACCTTCACGAAGCCCGGGATTTATTAAATATTACAGGGCACATCATCCGGTAGAGATTCAAAAACTGGCTGAAGCATTTAATTTAGGCTACTTTTGTATTGAAAATGAGTATCAACTTGAAGTTGTTCTGCAAAAGTTCCTAAAAAAAAGTGAAAGGGCTTTATTAATGGAAGTGAAAACGAATGAACAAAACAACAAAAAATCATTCAATTTGATAACAGGAAGAATTTCATCAATTGATGATCCGGAATAAAAAATATGCAACTATGGCTGAAAATTATAAATGGACAACGATAAAAAAATACCATGACATTTGTTTTGACTATTTTGAAGGGATTTCTAAAATCACCATAAACCGGCCGCGCTATCACAATGCTTTTACACCCGACACAACAAAAGAGATGTGTGATGCTATGGTTCATTGCCGTGAAGATCGGAACATTTCCGTTGTTGTTTTGACAGGTGCAGGAGATAAGGCTTTTTGCAGCGGAGGCGATCAAAATGTAAAAGATCATGCAGGTTATATTGGGAAAGATGGAGTTCCACGCCTGAATATTCTTGATTTGCAAAAGCAAATACGCACATTGCCTAAACCGGTAATAGCAATGGTAAATGGATACGCGATTGGAGGGGGGCATGTACTTCATGTAGTATGTGACCTTACTATTGCCTCTGAAAACGCCAGATTTGGTCAGACAGGCCCGAAAGTGGGCAGTTTTGACGCCGGATTCGGGTCTTCCTACCTTGCAAGAATTGTAGGGCAAAAGAAAGCACGGGAAATCTGGTTTTTATGTGAACAGTATTCAGCACAGGAAGCTTTGCAAATGGGTCTGGTAAATAAAGTTGTGCCTCTGAGTGAACTTGAGAATGAAACAATAACATGGTGTAAAAAAATTATGGAAAAAAGTCCGCTGGCATTGAGAATGATCAAAGCCGGGCTTAATGCTGAACTGGACGGACAAACCGGCTTGCAGGAATTTGCCGGAAATGCAACCATGCTATACTATATGACAGATGAGGCTCAGGAAGGGAAAAAAGCTTTCCTGGAAAAGCGTAAACCTAGGTTTAATAAATATCCAAAATTTCCCTGATCGTATCTGTGATGAAAATTAGTATTTGGTTAAAAGCCTTCAGGCTGAGGACACTTCCCCTGGCGTTATCATGTTCAATTCTTGGGAGCTTTTTGGCTTATGCCGATGGAAAATATCGCTGGATGATCTTTTTATTCTCTTCTCTTACGATTCTCTTTTTACAGATATTATCCAATCTGGCAAATGATTACGGAGATACAATCCACGGAGTCGATAATGAAGAACGTGTTGGACCTGAAAGAGTAACACAGACCGGATTGGTTAGTAAAAAACAGATGCGCATAATGATATGTGTATTTATCATATTGTCTTTTTTATCAGGAAGCATACTAATCTTTATCGGTTTATATAACATTCTCCATATTGTATTGTTTTTTGTTGTAGGTTTAGCTGCAATTTATGCGGCCATCAAATATACAATCGGGAAAAATCCGTTTGGCTATGTCGGTTTGGGTGATCTTTTTGTGTTTTTGTTTTTTGGAATTGTAGGAGTTGCCGGGACGTATTATTTGCATACACAGACCATGAATTTCTGGATTTTTCTGCCGGCTTCTGCCATTGGAATGCTTAGCTCAGGTGTTTTAAACCTCAACAATTTAAGAGACATTGAAAACGATGCCCGCGCAGGAAAAAAAACACTGGTTGTACGGCTGGGAACACAAGCTGCAAAATATTATCATGTATCTTTACTTTCACTTTCTTTGCTTGTGAGCCTCATTTATACTCTCAAGTATTATCATTCAGTTTATCAGTTTTTATATGTTCTTACTTTTCCTTTGTTTATATATAATATTTACGTTGTATTGCAAAATGCAGAGCCTTTTAAGCTAAATAGCGAATTGAAGAAACTTGCATTTAGCACTTTTGCATTTTCTGTTACCTTTGGTATAGGATTGATTTTATAATGATAAAAGCTACGACAAGATATTATGAATTTGAATTTCAGCGACCGGCAGTCACATCTCGCAATATTCTGGTAAGGAAGGCTGTCTATTTCCTGATACTTTACGATACTGATAATCCTAAGGCTGTTGGAATCGGAGAATGTTCACTTTTCCCGGGCTTGAGCATGGATGATGTGGATGGATTTGAAAAAAAACTGAGTAAAATTGTTGAACAAATAAATATTGGGAAGTTCAATTTTAAAACATCACTGCATGAATGGCCATCTCTCAGCTTCGCGCTTGAAACTGCATTGAAAGACCTGACAAATAGTGGAAGCAAGATATTATATCCATCGGCTTTTACAAGAGGGGAAGATTCCATTTCAATTAACGGACTCATTTGGATAGGAGATAAGGGAGAACTAACCGGGCAAATAAAGAATAAGTTAAAAGAAGGATTTACATGTTTGAAGCTAAAAATAGGAACTATTGACTTTGATGATGAATATGAAATACTTTCCCATATTAGGAATACATATAGCAGAGATGATCTTGAGATACGTGTGGATGCAAACGGAGCCTTTTCCCCGAAAGAAGCCCCGGATATTTTAAATTTATTGGCCGACCTGGAAATACATAGTATTGAACAACCTATTATGCCTTCGCAAATTGAAGAAATGGCCGTTATTTGTGAAAAATCACCAATACCTGTGGCGCTCGATGAAGAACTTATCGGGAAGTACCCTGTCGAAAACAAATTGCAGTTGCTTAGAATCATCAAACCACAGTATATTGTTCTGAAGCCCGGCATTCTGGGAGGGATAAAAGCCTGTGAAGAATGGATCAAGTTGGCTGAGAAGATGAACATTGGATGGTGGATTACTTCTTCTCTTGAGACAAATATAGGGCTAAATGCAATTGCACAATGGACCTATAATCTTAATCATTCTATATATCATGGATTAAGTACAGGAGCATTGTTTAAAAATAATATTGACTCACCTATTGCGCTGAAAGGAGAAAAGTTGTATTATTTCCCTTACAAAAAGTGGGATCTGAGCCTGTTTACTTCAAAAAGCAAGGGATATGCATAAAACTTATAATGGATTATTGCTAAACAATAAAATTTATCCCATTGATGATCTGAAATATCTTTGTGAAGGTTTTTTGGATGATCAGAGTGTATCTCAGTGGGAAAAAAAGGTGTATAAATTTATCCTTGAATGGATTGACGAAAAAGATTACATAATTCAAATGTCATCAGGCACAACCGGAAAGCAAAAAAAACTCCAGTTGTCTAAGGAATCCATGATGCATTCCGCACAAAATACCTGCGATTATTTTAATCTTAAATTTGGACAAAATGCATTATTGTGTCTTCCGATAGACTATATCGCAGGTAAAATGATGATAGTCAGAGCTTTCGCAGGAGGTTTGAATTTGCTCCTTTCTGAACCGACAAGTATGCCTGATTTTGGCAGTTTCAAAAATGTTGATTTTTGCGCGATGGTTCCTTTACAGGTTTACAATTCATTAAATAGTGTTGAAACTCTGCGAAGGATAAAAAAACTTATCATTGGAGGAGCAGAAATAAGGAATGAGCTGGAAGTTTTATTGCGTGATTTACCAATTGAAGTATATGCGACCTATGGTATGGCAGAAGCATGTTCGCATGTTGCAATCAGAAGATTGAGCGGAACGGAATATGAAAGATACTATCATGCAATGCCTGAAGTTAAATTTAAAGTTGATGATAGAAACTGTTTGATTATTGAAGCGAAATACCTTAAGGATAAAATAATTACCAATGATGTTGTCGATCTGGTAAATTCAAAGAAATTCAGATGGATTGGGAGATATGATAATCTTATAAATTCCGGTGGAATAAAAATAGTACCTGAAGAGGTGGAAGCGGTGATCTCCAAATCAACCGGTATGGATTGTGCTGTTATTGGATTGCCTGATACAAAACTTGGTCAGAAGGTTGTTCTGATCCTTGAGAAAGGAGGTAGCGAAGTAACAAAAGAAGAAATAAAAACTATGCTTAAAAACGAACTTCCTAAGCATTTGCAACCAAGGGAAGTTATTTATGTTGATGAGCTGCCCAGGAATCATGCCTTTAAAGTAGACAGACACAAGCTTATCAAACAGTTTGAATAAAGGATCTTATAGTGAATCAATAAATTCTTTCAGCCTTCTTCGAATTTCTGCTGCTGTTTTTTCCAAAGATGCATTATGGATAGCCTGCATTGAAGCAATTGGATCAATCGCTGATATTTCTGACTGATCATTTCCTTTGTCCTGAATTACTACGTTGCAGGGTAGCATTAATCCAATATGTTCTTCTGCAGAAACCGCTTCGTATGCATGTTTTGGGCTACAAGCACCCAGGATCTTATAAGGTCTGAAATCAACATCCAATTTCTCTTTAAATTTTTTATGCATTTCCAGTTCGGTTACAATACCAAAGCCATGCGTCTTTAATTTTTCTTCAACATAGGACTGTGCTTGTTCGTATGTTTTATTAATTGTTTTTGAGAAATAGTAACTCATGCTAAACAGATTTTTGTATAATAATTCTGAAGAATACTTACCTTTTCCGGATAATAAAACCCTTCATCCGGATTCACAATTCTTGCCTGGAGTAAATTATTGAATTCATTTTCAGATAATTTGGAAAAAAGAGGCACTTGTATATTTCCGGACCTTCTGCTGCAAAATGCAACAGTTGTTTTTCATATGCTGCAATTTCGATCTTGCCCGTGGGTTTCAGGGAACGATTCAGCTTTTTATTTGTTTTGTCTTATTTTTCTTTTTCTTAAAAACATCATGGATCGAATCTCCAACCAAATAACCTATCAAACCTCCTGCTATAACACTTGTATACCAATTTGCAGTTATGGGGCACGAACCGGAATTGCATCCAATAAACCTCCAGTATAAATATCCTCCAACAATACCGGTTGTTGTAACTGCTATTGTAAGAAGATACTTTTTAATTGTTCTTAACATTAGTTCACTTTCAATACATCACCAATTGCTTTTCTGAATGTTTCTTTGGGTAAGGCACCCATAGCCATCTGGGGCTGTCCGTTAACAGGCACGAACAATAAACTTGGGATGCTTTGTATTCCAAACATTGCAGATATTTCACGCTCCTCTTCCGTATTTACTTTAAAGATATCGATTTTATCACCATATTCTTCTTTCAATTCTTCAAGAACAGGGGCAACAATTTTACACGGTGCACACCAATCTGCATAAAAATCGATGATTGCCGGTCGCTGACCTTCAAATTTCCACTCTTTATTTGTTTCAAAGTTAAATACTTTCACCTTAAAACTTTCTTTTGTTAAATGCTCTAATGCCATATTGTAAATTTTTTTATAGTATATGAAACTTATAATTACATCAAATAACATACCAAAATATATAAATATATAAATATATAAATATATAATTTATTGATTAACACTATTTAATGGATAAATGTTCAAATTAATTTCAATGGATGTTTCTTATAGATACTGACAGAATGTTTGATTTTTTTATTGCATTTATCAGGAAACAGAAATAAATATGTCATTCAAACTTTTTACAACAGAAATGATTCAGATCTGCCGGAATTTCGATTATTTTTAAAACAAATTTATGTTAAATAGTATGAAATCTGAATACTTCAAACTGAAAAGTGAATTTATTGAATTGAACAAATTATTAAAATTACTTCGTATAGCTCAAAGCGGAGCTCATGCAAAGATCCTCGTTGATAGAGGAGAAGTATGGGTAAACAATAAAATTGAAACCAGGAAAAGGGCCAAGCTCAGGGCAGGGGATAGTATTCAGGTTGGAAATAGAATGATAAGAATAAAAGCATCAGAACGTTAATGTAAATATTGTCTCCTCTTCAGGTTTTGAATGTGCAGTTATTGTTCCGCCATGCAGACGCATAATTTGCCTGGATAAAGACAAACCGATTCCTGATCCGCTGGTTTTTGTTGTGAAAAACGGTATAAAAATTTTATCAAGAACATCAGGGATTATTCCGGGACCATTGTCAGTTACCTGAATTGTAAAATGGCCCCTCTTATTATAAAAAGCATTTAAGTGAATCTCAGCATTATCTCTTCCTTTCAGAGCATCGATTGAATTTTTGATGAGGTTGATTAGTATTTGTTCTATCAGTTGTTCGTCGGCAGTAATTTCAAGTTGTGGTGGTTCAATGTTTAGAATAAGTTTAATATTTTTTTTATTCAGTTCTTTTTCCATTAATAGTTTAATGTTGGAGAACAGATCTTCAATCGGGAAGATTTTGAAATTGGGTTTGGGGATCCGTGTCAAATTTCTATAGGTATTCACAAAATGCAAAAGCCCGTTGCTTCTTTTATTTATGGTTTGAAGAGCCTTTTCAATTTCCGTAAGACTTTCATTTTCTACCGGAGTTTTCCCTTGTTCATCATATGAATACTGACTTAGAAGATTGTTAAGTGTCGAGGAAAGGCTGGAAATTGGTGTAATTGAATTCATGATCTCATGAGTTAGCACTCTGATAAGTTTTTGCCATGCTTCCGTTTCCTGTTCTTCCAATACGTGCTGAATGTCTTTTATTGTGACCAGTGTAATAATTTTATCTTTCACTTTTATGGTAGTGGCATAAATTGCCAGTTGGAGAAAGTCGTCTTCATCATAAACCTTAACAAGCTCACTTTGTCCGGGTTTTATTTTAAATAAAACATCGACAAGTTCTTTACTAAGCTTTTCCAATCCTTTAATATTTGTCAGACCTGATACCTGAAATAACTTTTTGGCAGATTTGTTTATCAATTCAATTGTACCATCGCCTTGATAAGCAATAAGACTAATGTCAATATTTTGAAGTATGGTCTGTAAATAATAGAAATGTTCCTCTTTTTCTGATCGTACACGCTGAAAATCATTAATTACTTCATTAAAAGCTTCATTTAGTTCATTGAATGAAGAGCCCAGTCCTTCCATTTTAAAAGTTCTTGTAAATTCATTGAAACGAATGGATTCAAGAAAAGATGTAAGTTCACGATTGGTTTTATCGATATACCTGACAAGGGATGAAACCTCAAAAATAATTGCTGCGCCAACAATTATTGGTGTAAAAAAATAATCGGTTGAAAAAGAGTAATAAAACAGAAAGATAGAGGCTGTAAGAAATATTACTCTTAGAATGAGATTGAACCTAAAATTTTTAAAGATCATATTTTTCCATTCTTCGGTAAAGAGAAGTTCGGGTTAATCCCAGCTCTTTGGCAGCTTGAGTAATATTTCCCTGGTTTTGTTTTAATACCTTGACAATAATTTTTCTTTCCACATCATCCAGGTTGTATGTTTCTAATGCAACATCTTCTTGTTTTTTCTTTTGATTTGAAAAGAAAAAATCATCCTGTTCAAGTGTATTTGATTCACACATAATGACAGCACGTTCAAGAGCATGCTGTAATTCTCTTACATTTCCAGGCCAGCTATAATGGTTCAATTTGTTCATAGCTGCCTGACTAATTCTGGTTATGGCTTTCTTATATTTTTTTGCATATACTTTCAAAAAATGCTCCGAAAGCAAAGCAATATCACCGGTTCTTTCACGCAGAGGAGGAAGATGTATTTCAACAGTATTAATACGGTAAAGAAGGTCCTGCCGGAAACTATCTGTATTCACCATCTGGTGAATATCGTTATTCGTTGCACATATTAATCTAACATCAATAGCTGTGGGCTTTACTGCTCCAACCCTTATAATTTCGCGACGTTCGATGGTTGTCAGTAGTTTTGCCTGAACAGCCTGAGACAGGTTGCCAATTTCATCCAGAAAAAGCGTTCCTTTCGATGCAACTTCGAACCTTCCCAGTTTGTCACTTTTCGCATCAGTAAATGCCCCTTTTACATAGCCAAACAGCTCACTTTCAAACAACGATTCTGTGATGGAACCCATGTCAACACTAACAAAAACCTCGTCTTTTCTCTGTGAGTTACGATACAATGCTCTGGCAACAAGCTCTTTTCCTGTCCCATTATCGCCTAATATCAATACATTGGCATCGGTTTGTGCAACTTTTTTGATTGTGGCGAAGACTTCCTGCATTTCAGGTGAATTTCCCACAAATTCGTGAAAAGATTTATCCATTATATCGCACAATTCTTTTTGTCTGAATCGCAAATGCCCGGCTTCAAGTTTTGATTTTCTGAGTTTTAATGCCGAAGAAAGGGTTGCAAGTAACTTTTCATTTTGCCATGGTTTTAAAACAAAATCAGTTGCCCCGGCTTTTATCGCTTTCACTGCCTTTTCCGCATCACCATAGGCTGTAATGAATACAACAACTGCATTCGGATCAATTTCCAATATCCGCTTTAACCAGTCAAATCCTTCCTGACCACTACTGGCATCTTTCGTAAAATTCATATCCAGAAGTATGACATCATAATCTTCTGTTTTTAACAAATCCGGTATTTCTTTTGGATTACTGACAGTAGTAATTGTTTCAACATTTGATTTAAGCAACAACTCTAAAGCAAAAAGAATATCTTCATTGTCGTCAATTGCCAGTATTTTTCCTAATTTTTCGATCATATAATGAAAATATGAAGTTTATCATCCTAAGTAAACAGGCACATAACAAATGTAGGTATTAATTTTTAATTGTTCGAAATCGTACTGTTTTTGTAGCATTTCCGTACAACTTTTTCTTGAATTAAATTATGTAAGACTCACAAAAACAATAAGATAATATCTATGGCACGATAAATGAAAAAATAAAACAGTTGAAATGAATTGAATAAAAATTATGTTACGCACCGAAGAACTTACAAAAATTTTCAGATCCAATGAAATCGAAACTATTGCTTTGAACCGTGTGAATCTTGCGGTTGAGGATGGTGAATTTGTTGCAATTCTGGGGCCTTCGGGCTGTGGGAAAACCACTCTTCTTAACATTCTTGGTTTATTGGATCGCCCGGCTTCAGGAAAATACTGGTTTGATAATAAGGAAGTATCACAGCTGAATGAATTAAGAAGGACAAAATTACGAAGGGGCCATATAGGGTTTGTTTTTCAAAGTTTTAACCTGATTGATGAACTCACAGTATATCATAACATCGAATTGCCCTTACTATACATGGGTGTATCAGCGTCTGAAAGGCGCAAAAGGGTTTACGAGGTGCTTGATCAGATCAAGATTTCACACAGAAAAAGAAATTATCCACGGCAACTTTCGGAAGGACAGCAACAACGGGTTGCAATTGCAAGGGCAATCATATCCAAACCAAAGCTTATACTTGCTGACGAACCAACAGGGAATTTAAACTCGGTAAACGGAGAAGAAATAATGAATTTGTTGTCGCAGTTAAATGCTGACGGGATAACTATCGTAATGGTTACCCATTCACCGGCGGATGCTGATAAAGCCCATAGAATTATTCAATTATTTGATGGCCATATTGTGACAGAGAACATACGAAAAGCAATGAAAATAAGTTAATCATGAAGGAGGTATGTTTTCTGTGGGAATCATAAAAGATAATGATTCGGCTGAAGTGGAGGTTATGATTTCCAAAAAACAATTGGATATAGAAACACAGAGTAGGATGGTTTGGTATTTCAAACTTGGAAAATAGTGCATTCAAAGACAAAAATAGAAGCCTTGAGAAATAAGATCAATACATACGATTCAAAACGGGAATTGATTCAGATTTTAGATACTGAAACAGATTCCGGTTATATTAAGCTGCTATATCGATACAAAAAATAATTCATATCAATACATAAAATAATAATACCATGAAAATTAAGTATTTGCTCCTTTTTTTGATTTCATTTATTCAGGTACAGGCATTTTCACAAAAAAAATGGACACTGGAAGATTGTATCAATTATGCACATGCCAATAATTTGCAAATAAAAAGACAGGAGTTACAGGCGAAAGTAGCAAATGTTGATTTACTCCAATCCTATACGAATATTTTACCGGATTTAAACGGGAACATCAGCAGAAATTATGGTTTTGGCCGTCAGATTGACCCATTTACCAATGACTTTATTTTGAACAATTCCATATCTGATAATTACAGTGTTACTTCAAATATCAGTCTTTTTAACGGTTTGCAAAATTACAATAACATTAGGAGCAATCAGTATGCATCCCTGGCTGCTATACAAAATGTTGAAAAAGAAAAAATTGAAAATACGTTCAATATTTCATCTGCTTATCTGGAGATACTCTTTCAAAAAGAACTCCTGGAAGTAGCAAAAAACCAGAAAGAAGTTACGGTACTTCAGGTCGACCGCACTCAAAAACTTGTTGATGCCGGCAATGTTGCAAAAGGCGATCTGCTTGAAATACAGGCTCAATTAGCCAATGAAAATTTAATTGTTACCAATACTCAGAATCAATTGAATCTATCCATATTGAATCTATCTCAATTGCTTGACCTGGATTCAACTTCTAATTTTGACATTGTTGTGCCAGATACTATTGATCCTAACATCGCAAAAGATATTCCTTCTGTTTCTCTGGTGTATAATGATGCACTGGAATATCTGCCTCATGTTAAGAGTGCTGAGTATTTATTAAAAAGTTATGAAAAACAACTGGCTATTCAGAAAGGAAGGCGCAGTCCGATGCTTTATCTTTCAGGCAGTATTTATACCGGTTATTCAGATCAGAGGACCTTGGTTAACACAAATGATTTTTCTGAGCAGGAAATAGGGTACATTCAGGGTAATCCCAGTCAGATTGTGGTTTCACCCTCCTATGGTGTGTCAGATTATTCCTATTCTCAGCAGTTTAATGACAATATTGCACAATCTTTAAGTATTGGTCTTAGTATACCTATATTGAACAGATGGGAAGTTAACAACGGAATAAGTCGGGCAAGAATCCAAATGGAAGATTCCAAATTTGAACTGGATCAGGTGAAACAGCAGTTGTATAAAAATATACAACAGGCACATAATGATGCCATATCAGCAAGAGAGAAATATAACTCTGCTATAGAAGCAGTGAAATCAAACAAGGAATCTTTTCATTATACAGAGCAAAAATTTAGTGTTGGGATGGTAAATTCAGTGGAATACAACATAGCTAAAAATAATTATATTAAAGCGGAATCGGATCTTTTGCAAGCGAAATACGAATATATTTTTGCAGCTAAAATTCTTGATTTTTATCGTGGAATTCCAATTACTCTATAAATGCAGATGATTTGAAAAAAACCTGTGGTTCTGAAATCACAGGTTTTTTTCGTAACAGGTGAATGGCATTTTTTGAAATGTTGAATGAAATTCTCCTGCAAATTCGTATTCTTTGGCAGTAAAAAATGCACTGTCAACAGGAAAATTGTCCAATACATCCAACCGAATACCCGGATATTTATTTTTTGTTGCATGCTTTTCTGCAAATGCCAGAAGTTGTTGAGCAACATCTGAATCCTTCCAAATGGGATTCACAGCAAACCGGTTAATATATAATACTTTATCAGATTTACCCTTCCATTTGATCTCGTTGTATTCTTCCGGAATTTCATCGGAAAGATTAATCATTCCTCTTGCTATTCCCAGGTCTGTGCAAATGTAAAGAGTTCCTTTTTCAATATCATTTTTCATGATTTCTGGTCCGGGGTAAGTACTGTTCCATTGCTTAAGACCTTTACTGTTCATATCTGAAATGCAATCTCTGAGAAGAAAAAGAACATCCATCAGGTCATAAAACGTTGCTTTTTTTATTTCCATTTGAAAACAGACTTTCTTAATAAGATGTGACAAACAATATTGTAATAAATTTAATAAAGATATTGTAAAATCAAGTGGAATTAAAATATTTTATTCCTGTAATGGAAAGACAATCCATATCCGGGAAATCCGTTTATTAAATAAAATATTGATCAAAGTATATACATTTGCAAAAATTATTGATGAAAGGTTTCTTTAAAATACTATTTTCTGTCGGCCTGTTATTATTGATACTTTTTGGATGCAAAGACGAAAAGTTGCTTACTGACAAAAATGCCTGCCTGTATTTTTCCACAGACACTGTATATTTTGATACTATCCTTACAACGCTGGGGTCTGTAACAAAAAGATTCAAAATTTATAACGTGTATGATCAACCTGTTGAAATCTCAGAATTGTATTTAGCACAGGGTTCAGATTCATATTTTCGGTTAAATGTCGATGGGGAAAAAGGGGAAAATCATAAAAACATACTAATACCACCTGATGACAGTATTTATGTTTTTGTTGAAGTTACCATTGATCCTTTAAATGCGAATAGTCCTTTAGTCGTAAAAGATTCGGTGATATGCCTGACAAATGGAAATATGCAGGATATAAAGTTAATTGCATACGGACAGGATGTCAATCTTTTTAGAAATGAGATCATCAAATCACAAACATGGACCAGCGAAAAACCTTATCTAATTGTTGAAAATATGGCGATTGATTCTTTTGAAGTGTTAACAATTGAGCCAGGAACAATTGTTTATCTTCATAATTATTCCAGCCTTATTGTATGGGGCAGACTGGAAGCAAGAGGGACACTTGAAAATCCGATACTATTTACAGGAGCAAGATTTGACGGAGAGTATGAAAATACGGCAGGACAATGGGGTACAATATATATACATCCAAGGAGTACGGGTAACCTGCTGGAATATGTTACGATCAGGAACGCGAATGCCGGTATCCAGGTAGGTTACCCTGATCTGGACACAAAATCTTCTGTTGAGCTTCGAAATTGCATGATTCTGAATTCTGCATCAAGGGGTATTTATGCTTTCGGGGGAAACATTACTGCCTACAATACAGTAATTGCAGATTGCGGAATGTATGCCCTGGGTTTGTGTATGGGGGGCGATTATCATTTTTATCAGTGCACGATTTCAAATGTATCGGCATTTTACCCCGGATACTACAAGGGAGGGTACAAGAGTCGTGCTTTCCCAACCATACTATTTACAAATTATTATGATTGGGCTGATCTGGATGATGATTTCAGAATTATTGATGTTACGTTAAAAAGAGATTTAAACCTTGAGTTTGCGAACTCAATCATTTATGGTGTTCTCACCCAGGAGATCTATAAAGACAGTGTTAGCGACGCTGAATTCAATTACTACTTCGATCATTGCCTGATTAAAAACCATGTCGATTCGCTGGATTACGAAGATCCGGAACATTTTAATTTTATTGTGCTGAATGAAGATCCTAACTTTATAAATGACAGTATTGTGCTGGGTGCTTATGATTTTCAACTGGACACTCTTTCAGCTGCAAAAGATTCGGGTGAAATCCGGATTATTCAGGACCATACATTTTTGGAATATGATTACCTTGGAAACAGCCGAATTCTTGATGGCCAACCTGATTTAGGAGCATTTGAACGTTATGAGTAATCCGTATTTTTTTACTCAGCATTTATTTTTATTGGTATTCTCCTGTTTCTTTTGTTCAGGGCAGATAACGAATAATTCCCTTTTGTCTGACAGAGGTGGTCTGAGAATTGTATTTTACAATGTTGAAAATTTTTTTGATACAAAGGACGACAGTGCATATTCAGATAGTGAGTTTTTGCCTGATAGCGAAAAACAATGGACGGAATTGAAATATCATAAAAAAGCATTGAACATTTTTAAAACCATTGCTGCAACAGGAGGGAACAAACCTCCTGAGATAATTTGTCTGGCAGAAGTTGAGAATATGAAAGTATTGAAAGAATTGTATTTGAATACGCCCCTGCAGAAATTTAACTATAAAATAGTACATTTTGAATCTCCTGATCAACGGGGGATAGATGTTGCTTTATTGTATAACAGAGAGGTAATAATAGAGCTGGAATCAGAGATTATCCGCATAGTATTTCCTTATGAAATTGATGGAACAACCCGTGATATATTATATTTCAAGGCCTTGACCAAATCAGAGGATACACTTCATTTATTTGTAAACCACTGGCCATCAAGAAGAGGAGGACAGAAAAGATCTGAGGTCAAAAGACTTTTTGTAGCAAAGGAGCTGAAAATGGAAACAGACTCGATAGTGTCCTTTGATTCGTGCGCCAACATTGTTATTACAGGTGACTTTAATGACGAGCCTTCTGACAAAAGTCTGGCAGGAATACTAAATGCACAGGATCCGGAAGATTCGGTGATATGCGGCAGACTATACAATTTATCAACTTCTTTAAAAGCAGGTTGCAAATGCGGAACGTATAAGTATAAAGGCATCTGGAATATGTTTGATCAGTTTATTGTTTCGGGTAATTTATTGAAAACGGACGCTATGATTACTACCTGTATAAATTGCATACATATCGCAGATTATGAATTTCTTCTGCAGGAGGACAGGACATATGGCGGATGGAAACCTTACAGAACATACCAGGGACCTTTATATATAGGAGGATTCAGTGATCACCTGCCTGTTTATCTTGACCTCTATTTTAATCTGTAGCAAATAGGATATATCATTTGCATTTTTTCTTAGTAAACCAGGCGCTGTTCATGAAATAAAAAAAGGCCAAATTTATTCTTTGGCCTTTGGATTGACAAAATTCTTTCTTTGCTAAAAATAAAAGGTATTTCCCAAATGTACTCCGGTATAATTGAGTCCAACATCTGTTGTATGACCAGCATCATCTCCCACTGTTTCAGAATCATCCGTATTGATAAAGTCAGCTATTATAAAAGGAGCAATGGTCCATTTGCTGAACCTGATCATAACACCTGCCTGGGCTGAAAAGCCAATACATGAAGATTTCAGACCAGTGTCTTCGGGTGTGTTCAACTTCAGACTATTCCAGTTGATACCCGGGCCAAAGTAAATTGAGAGCTTATCACTTGCAGGGATGTGAACGTTAAATTTAAGAGCAGGAGTTAGTCGTCTGTAAAACCACGTGTCAGTTTCATCATTAATCATAACTAATTTAGGAGAGAATCCCCATTCTGCTTCCAGTTGCAGCTCGGTATATTTTGAGAAGAAGAATGAAC
>CAYORG010000028.1:0-40982 GCA_964406315.1 uncultured Bacteroidales bacterium
TTTTATTGCTGAGTAGTGTGGTGTATGGGATGACACACCCCCAAGCCCTCCCGCCAAAGGCGGGAGGGCTTGGGGGTGTGTATTTTACTACAAAAAAAAGCCGCCCCGAATGAGGCAGCCTTGGCATATTCTTTAAATAGAATTAGATTACTCTTGTATTTTTACATTTATGGTTATAGAACCATCTCCACCGGCAACAATATTCGTAACCCTTATCAAGCCCTTTTTACTGTTAACAGTTTCAAAAGCAATAACATCATTAACACTCATTTGAGGAATAATATTATCACTTAATCCTGTTATCCCACTAATCAATAAATCATCATCTATCGCATCAAACTCACCTGAAGTAAGAGAACTTACACCAAAAACAGTTCCGTTTTTCACACTCCAGTCAGTACACCAGTCAAAAGCATTAGCTGTAGCGTTATTAACTGTCGGGTGATTCGGATTCACAAATGTTGCTTCATTGCCTGAAGAAATACCGTAGTAATAGATAATATCAATTAATGCCTGATTGTTTCCGGCTGGACCTATTTTATAAACTGTCCCGGTTTCAGCATCAAGAAAACTTCCAACATCAACATTAGTTTGGGCACCCATTAAAACTGCAGTATATTCATTTATCGGATTACCTGTGGATCCTACGTCAATTGTAACATTCACCATTCCCTGAGCAGTTAATCCGTCTTTGTCGGTAACAATAAGAGTAAAAGCAGTATTCTCATCACCAATCATCACTGTAGCCGATCCGATAAATGTTTCATCGTCTGCGTTTGGGATCTGATAATTATTCCAATCAATATTATCAAAATCCAGGATGGCAAGATTTCCTTCTTTAATTGTGAAAAATTCCAGTTTTGCGTCACCTGCGTCTGCCCGCCATTCAATTGTAATCAGGCTATTCGCCGGCACCGTTACGTCTTCTTCGCTGTTAATAGTAAGATCTGGTCCAACAGCATCGTCTTTGGAACAGGAGTTCAGCAGGAAGGTTATCCCAATCAATCCTATGCCCAGAAAATAAGTCAGTTTTTTCATAATTGTTATTTTTTAATTGTTAGTCAATTCAACTCAGAATGTATTATCAAACGATTTATTTCTAAAAATGTTACCGGATGTTCTATAATAAAGTTACAAATTATTTTCTCTGTTTACACAAAGTTTTCCGGTATGTTTTATCAACTTTTATGCCATTTGTATTTTGTTGACACATTTTTGGGGGTTGCTGGTTACTGGTTACTTGTTGCTGGGTTATTGAGTTGTTTATTATCTGTGTAATCGTGTAATTGTTTAACTGTTTAATTGGTGAATCGCTTTGCCAGCCATAGCTGACCTTGGTTAGCGAAGGTTGGATGAAATGAAATTAATCAACTGATACAATGTTTGTTATATACCCTCAGTTAATCAGTTGCCCAACCGAGTGAACCGACCAAAGGGAGTTCATGACCGAAGGGAATAATATTACGAGCTCGACGAAGTCAATTCATCAGTTAATCAATGAAAAGATGAGTTGAGAGGGTGAGAAGATGAGATAGTTCAGAAGTTTAGTGGTTTAGTAGTTTAGTGGTTTAGTTTTTAAGTGAAACTTGAGAATAGAGAGTGACGACTGTTCTTAGATCACGATTCACCAATCACCAATTGAATGAAGAATTGACTGGCCTATAAAAAATCCGGCAAATAAATCATTGCGTAGGCTCGTTGCAAAGGATTTATAAGTTCCGCGGAAGTGAAACGTCAGCGGAACGACACGAAGAGCCGAGCAATAAGATTTATCCGGATTTTTTATCAGCCATGATTTTTTTGCTTTCTTTTTTGATCAGCAAAAAAGAAAGTCGTTCCGTTAGGAAACGGAACGAAATCAAAGCATGTGTGTTGGATAATCAATAATTAATAAGAGAATTGAATTTTTAAGTGAAACTTAAGACTACTAGATAACTTATTCCCCTTCCCCGATCATTGCATCGTATATCGCTTTCTGTATGTTTGTCCGTACATCCATTTCAGCAAGCTTATTATACACTGCATCAGGATAAACCCTGTTGGAAAGGAAAATGTATAGAATTCCTGTTTCCGGATCAGCCCACACCATAGTTCCTGTAAAGCCTGTATGTCCATAACTTTCGGGTGATATTCCCCTGAAGGTAGGTCCGTTTTTGGTTGTATCATTCTCGGGCTTGTCAAAACCCAGTCCGCGCCTGTTCCCGTTTTCGCATGCCACACAGGAAGTATATTCTTCTATTTGTTTCCTGTCAAGAAATTGCTGACCTCCGTATTCCCCGCCGTTCAGAAGCATTTGCATAAATTTGGCCAGGTCGTTGGCATTGGAAAACAATCCCGCATGACCGGATACTCCTCCGAGCATAGCCGCACCCGGATCGTGCACATATCCCTGCAGTATCTGTTTTCTGAACACCAGGTCGTTTTCCGTAGGAGCAATATATTGCCTGTCGAATTTTTGCAGGGGTTTATAGCCGAGTGTGGTTGCCCCAAGGGGAGCATAAAATACCGAATCGACAAAACTGTCAAATCCCTTGTTCGTAAGTCGTTCCACCATCCTGTAAAAGAGGTAGAATCCCAGGTCGCTGTAATGGTATTTTCCGGGTTTTTCCACCTCCGATGCATAAATGGTCAGAAATATGCTGTCAACCAAAGAAGAATTCATATACAGACCCTTTGCAACTTCTACGGGATATTGCCTGGAATACTCGTCAGAATAGCAATTGTCTTTGTATTTCAAATGCTTATTCACGAAAAAGTGTTTTCCCATCTGAATGGGATACCTCTTTGAATATTTGTTTTGAGCAAAATTTTGATTTGGATACAATGGTTCCAAAGTGGAAATATAAAATGGTATCCATGATTCAATTCCCGCCTGGTGCAAAAGAATATCATCAATCCTGATCTTGGCTTTATTGGTTGTATCCAACTCAGGCAAATACTTTGACAAAGGCGACCGTATATCTATCTGCCGGTTATGTTCCAGAAGCATCAAGGAAGGAACTCCTGCAACAATTTTCGTAATGGATGCAAGATCGTATAAATCTGTACTTTCAACCTTTTTGCGTTTTAGGTAGGTATGATATCCATACGATTTATTCATCACCACCCTGCCATTCTTAGCAACAAGTATCTGGCAACCGGGCATAGCCTTTTTATCTATTGCATCTTCAACCAGTGAATCCACAACAGCCAATTTCTCTGCGTCAAATCCTTCCTCGGCAGGAAGTATATATTTTAGCCTGATCCTACCTTCGGTGTTTATCCCATTTCCTGACCGATACTTATCATTAATACTCACCGGCAACTTTCCTTCCGCTCCTATTGCTCCGAAAACAAGCTGTGCTGAAAGATCCTGTATCAGGTTATTGTTTTCGTATGAAACAATGACTGCTATGCTCTTATCAAAATTTTTCAGGTGTGAGAGCAAATACGGATTCGAAAAAACATTTAACACAGTGGGATGCAAATACATGATAATATCTGCAATGGTAAGCAGTTCATCACTTAATCCGAATTGCTTTCCGGGTCTGAGATCATTTCCATGAATGCTTAACAAAACAAGATTGTAATATCTTAATGTATCAAGTATACTGGTTACTTCAGACAGACCTTCTGTTCCATAGATCCTGAAGCTATCAAGGGATGCATACAATGCAAGTGTATTCTGGTACTTGTTTTCCGGTTCACTGCCAATATTTACTGCTGCAATTTTCAAGGTGTCAATCCTTTTCAGAGGAATGATGTTGTTTTCATTTTTAATTACTGTTATTGCCTTCTCAATAAGCTTTCTCTGAGTTACCTGGAAACCTGATTGAATCAGGTCACATTGCAGGGAACCATTCTTCACTTTTTCCTTCGATTCGTAAGTTTTCACCCACTTCTTTGCCTGCAATATCTTTCTGCAACTGTTGTTTATTCTGTCAATATCTATGTCTCCCTGTTCAATCAGTTGCTCCACTCTCATCAGGGTTTTTTCAACCTCACCGGGCATTAGTACGATATCATTTCCTGCTGCTACAGCCATTGCATTGGCTATCTCCTGATCATAAAGCCCGGCCACTCCCTTCATTGTCATTGCATCTGTAAATACTAGACCTTTAAAATTCAGTTTTTGTTTCAACAAAGTTTCAGTTATAATGGCTGACAGAGATGACGGGAGATTTCTGGATGTATCGATACCAAGAACATTTAGGTGAGCTGTCATTACCCCTCCTACTCCTCCTTCAATTAAAGCTTTGAATGGAAACAATTCAATACTGTCAAGTCGTTCGTATGAATATTTAATAACAGGCAGTTCGTAATGAGAATCGGAATCTGTATCTCCATGTCCGGGAAAATGTTTGGCTACTGCCAGAATACCTTCATCCTGCATACCCTTCATATAAAGCAGTCCTTTGCGGGCAACATTCTCCCTTATCTCGCCAAAAGACCTGCTGTTGATGACCGGATTATCAGGATTGTTGTTCACATCCACTACCGGGGCAAAATTTATATGCAGTCCGAGCATTTTCATTTGCCGTCCAATATCACGTCCCATCTGATAGATCACATCATCATCATGAATCGCACCCAGCATCATTTGTCTCGGATACTGAAGTGTGTTTTCAAAGCGCATGGAAAGTCCCCATTCTCCGTCCATCGCAAAAAGAAGTGGTACTTGTGAAATAGACTGATAATATGTTGTAAGCTCTGCGATTTGTTCCGGAGTTGCCTGAAAAAAAATAATTCCTCCGACATGATACTTCCGGATCAGTTCAGTAACCCGGTTGATATCACTGTTTCCTCTTTGCGGATATGCAGCAACCATAAACAGTTGTCCTATTCGCTCATTTGCTGAAAGTGATTGAAAAACAGAATCGGCCCAGGCTGATGAATCTTTAAGAAACGGGGGTGGCGAAGGCTTAAATATAAAATCCTGCTCACTTACCGATCGATAATCTACCGAAAATTGAATAAAAATACCCGCTACTAGTGCCGCAACGAGTATCAGCAGCCCTTTCCTTAATTTCCACCTGTAATATGACATGTAATCTCTGAAATACCTTGTTTAATACTATGTAATACCGAAATTAGTACGCGCAGGTTTCAAAATATGGCAGGAATTATTCAAATTATTAACAAAAAGACGAATATTTAGTAAAAAAGCTGATGAAAAGTAGATGCTGGTTACTGTTTAACTGTTGAATCGTGTAATCGTTAAAAATGATTAATTGATGAATCGGGTAATTGATGAAATGAAATTAATCAACTGATATAATGCTTGTTATATACCCTCAGTTAATCAGTTGCCCAACCGAGTGAACCGACCAAAGGGAGTTCATGACCGAAGGGAATAACATTACGAGCTCGACCCAGCCTGCTATGACTTCCAAAGGCAGTTAAACCTTCGGCATGTGAACCGGCTGGCAGGGAAGCCAATTCATCAGTTAATCATATATTTTGAATCGTGGAACTGTGTAATCGTTAAACTGATGAGTTGAGGAGTTGAGATTAATAATAATTAGTTTATACTCAATGTCGAATATCCCTTCCTATTCGACAGACAGGCAATGACCAATATCCAATGTTGAAGTGCAAGTTGTAATTTATTGGAAATTGGATTTTAATTGAAATTTGAAATCTTTTGACTTGAGACTTTATTGGTTACTGGCTTCGTCTGCCGAAGAGAGTTAGAGGCCGTCTGATAAAAATCACGTATGAATTCAAGGAAGGTTTTCGTTGTGATGGCTTTGTAGGAACCTTGTCTGAGTGACGACGAAGGAGGAGTGAGTTTGGTTCCGCAGGGAGAAAACCTTCTGTAGCAATTCAAGTGATTTTTATAAAACGGTGACCTTTTTTGCATTCTTTTTTGTGTGGGAGACAAAAAAGAATGTCGAACCGCTTGGGGAGCGGTTCGAAAACATGGAATGTGTGTTGGATAGAGAAATAAAGGTACAAGGAATTGTTCTGTTAGAGAATGAAACAAAAACTAAGCCCAGGTACTGGAGTTGATGAGTTGATAAGATGATGAATTGAGAAGATGAGATTTAAACTTGTAACTTAAGACCAGAAACTTTCGACTTGCGACTAATGGATCACCACCATGCTCCGTGCTGCTGAACCAGGCTCACAAATCTCTCAATACTTCTGTCGCCGGTAGATTCAACATCATTCGGGAAATAGCAGGCAGGCAATTCACCCAATCTCCTGTGATAATGTATACAATCGCAGCATGTGCCTTTTTTGCTACATGAAAATGTGCAGTTGCAAAATGACAGGTTTGTTTCTTTTTTACACTCCATAAGGAAAAGATCTAAAAGTTAAGTTTTTCTGCTATTGCCGCAGGAATGGCATTTTTATGAAGCATGATAGAGATTGTTTTGTATTTGAAATAGGCATTGGAGACAAACATGTACCCGTTGTAAGGATTTTCTGTTCCCCAGGAATTTTTTACATAATAGTATTTCTTGTTTCCTTTATCTTTTGCCATGCCCACTATATGCATTCCGTGATCATCCGTTGTCAGATAATTATCGAATGCTTTCTGTCTGTTTTCCTGGTTTACTTTAAGTTCAGGCAAAGGTTTTTTTATATTGAAAATAATATCCTCTTTTTCCTCATCCGTTTTTTGAGACCATTTTTCTTCCTGCTTTTCTGAAAAAGAGCTATAGAGGATTTCAGGAGCCACAGCCAAACCTTTTTTGAAGTTAAAGCCATCCTCAGAAATGTCTCCCGCCCAGGCAACAGTATACCCGTTATAAATTGCAGAATCAACAATTTGCTCCAATTCAACCAGAGGAACATTATAGCTTTCTTCCCACGACCAGTTGTCAGGAATTTCAAGAATTGAAGAACTATAAAAAGGAATATGTAAGAAACTTGTTATCATTACATAATCGTCAAGATGAATGCCTAACAACTCCTGAAATGAATTGGGAGTGTAGCTGGTCCCTTGATAATCAAACGCCGGAGGTATTTCACCCAGATAGGATTCCAGGACTTTTTTAAATCCCTCTTCCCATACATCACTCAGTTTGTTATTTGGATTGGTAATGATAGCATCGACATATTCCTGCAGCACTTTATCCATTTCACTGTGAATGTGCTTCTCAGAATCGACTTTTAAGCCGGAATAAATTTCTTCCGGAACAATACCATGCAATGAAATTACATCCACAACATCGTTTGCTTCACCACCCGGTGCAAAATTGTTTTTGCCATGCATACGCACATAACGCTTTGCTTTTCTCAAATAATTCTGGTATACAATAAACATTTCAGACAAATCAAACTCTCCTTTTCCCATTCGCAACAATTCCGATTCAAGAAGAGAGATTGTACTGAAACTCCAGCATGTTCCTGTTTTGTATTGATCTCTGACAGGAGTGGAGGGCAATTCTTTGATAACTTTTATCTGATCTCCCTTTTCCAGTTCATCACTCCAATCTGCCGTTTTATCATTGCCTCCAAAACAATATGCGGAAAATATACATAGTATAAACAGGATGGCCGGTCTGACAACATTACTATTTCTCATACTTTTTCAATATAAAAAATTTCAAATATATTCAGAAAATAAGATATTGAAAATTTTCTTATGTTTTCCTCTAATACAATTCAGGGAAATCATATCCTTAATTACAAAATAAAGCTCTGAATCCCTTAATACAAGGAGCTTTTTTGGTTCGTTTTAACAATTTTAAATTCCGTTCTTCTGTTATTTGCACGGCCTTCTTCCGTTTCATTTCCATCCACAGGTTGATCAAAACCATATCCTTTATAATGTAATCGGTCTTCTGAAATTCCATGATTTACAAGATATTCGACTACAGATTTCGCTCGTTTTTCTGACAAAGTCAAATTGTATTCCCGTGTTCCAATATTATCAGTATGACCACTAATTTCTATCATGATTTCAGAATTGGATTTGAGAAAATGTATGATCTTATCAAGCTCATACTTCGATTCCGGCTTCAGAGAATAAGAATCGGTCTCAAAAAACACATTTTTCAATACGGATTTTTCACCCAGCTGGATTGGTTTTAGCGGAACATCTTTCATAAAGGGCTTTTCCAGATGGTAGATACCCTCCAGTGCAAAATTTTCTGAATGAAACAAATAACCTCTATGCTCCACATTCAACATATAATTTTTATTTGTAGGTATGCAAAGAAGAAATTCCCCGGTAACCGGATCGGAATAGGATTGATTGATCAATTCTCCATTTTTCAGATCAAAAAGTTCAAACCTTGCTCTTAATCTCTCTCTTGTTTTCTCGTCAAACACCCTTCCCTTCATATAGGATACTTCATCGGGTCTTGCATCTTCATACAAAGCAAAACGATAAATATCTTTCCCGGTTGCAGAATGAATATCTGATGCATAATAGGCCGTGTTGCCACGTGCATTTACTATAAGCCCAATCTCATCACGATTTGTATTTATCGGATACCCAAGATTTTTTGGTTTGCTCCAGTTCCCGTTAGAGTCAAGTCGTGATACAAACAGATCAAAATCTCCCATTCCAATATGGTAATTTGAAGAAAAATACAAAGAAGAATTGTCATGGTGAATAAACGGGGACATCTCATCTCCGGGAGTATTTATTGAATCGCCTAAATTAACAGGTGACTGCCAATTACCATCTGAATCTCTGCTGCTCATCCATATGTCAAGTCCACCTCTGCCTCCCGGGCGATTGCTTGCAAAATAAATGATCCTTCCATCCGCACTTAAACTTGGCTGAGTTTCTTTTGCCACTGAATTCACAGGTTCACCCATATTCTTTGGAAATGTCCATTCCATACCCTCTCTGGTTGAATAGTAAATATCACAACGACCGATCACTCCTTTCCTGTTGCAAACAGTATAAACCATAAACTGCCCGTTTGCTGAAATGGACTGGGCACCCTCATTGTCATCAGTATTCAAAGGAAAACCAGCATCTTTCATAGGTTCCCAACCTTCAGGTCCATACTCACTTATGAAAAAGTCTTCCTGTACCTTCCCTTCCTTTACAATATCATAAACGTGCACAAGCCTGGTGATAATTAACGTCTTCTCATCTGCTGATAATGAAGGCCAATATTCATCTTCTGCCGTATTAATATTCGGGCCCAGTGTAACCGGTTCAAAATCTACCGGATTATTCATCGCATGAATAGCAAATACAGTCTGCTCCAACCCTCTTTTCGCTCTTTCAGCATATTTTGATTCGACAGTATCCAATTCAAGGTATTTCAGGTAACTATTTTTGGCTTCTTCGTATCGTGCTATTTTAACTTCCAGCTTTCCCTTGTTCAAATATCCTCTTGGATAATAATAAGGATCGATCAATAAGCCCTTGTTGTATTGCTCAATTGCATTTTCATATTTGCCTTGTTCCCAATAGACTTCTGCAAGAACCAGGTAAGCATCCTGAAATTTATCATCGATACGTATTGCAGATTTCAACTTTTCTTCCGCCCCTGCATACTCTTTGATTCTATAATATGCCAAACCCTCCCCATACAAACTGATGGCTTCCCTGGATTCAGTTTTATATGTTTTCTGTGCAGCAACAATTTGAAAGGAAAAAATACTTATCAGTATAATATAGCGAACCATACAGTTACTTTTCTATGAAACGAACATGAATTTTAGTATGCTAAATTCATTAAAAACCATGAATAAAATTCATCGTAAGTTCCAGACAACCATTGATAATTAGTTTTATACTTATGAAAGTAATGATTTTATTACTGATTTAAAAACAGCTACAGGACTTATTGCTCGATAAACCGGTACAAAGCCTGAACATCTCCTGCATTCTCTGACGAAAGAAGAATCTGTTCACCAAAACAGACAACTCCTTCGAGTTGAATATACAAATCGTTATACAAATCATATCTCCTGATTCCCGGGTCTTTGCTGCTTATCTTCCGAAAATCATCAATGATCATAACAAAAGGTAAGTAATAGTACCCGCAGAGAATCAGTTGATTGTTAGTCAGATTAAGATCAGCTCCGGTTATAAAGCCCTCACTGTTCAGTTCACAAAACTTCCTGGCATAGAATGAACCGGGAACAGTTGGTAATTTATAAAGTACTGTATTATTATCCTGCCAGTTTTTTGTAAACAGCACCAATGAATCCCCGTCAAAAAGCAAGGCTTCACAATCGTAAGGCGTATTATGGTAATTGTATGCAAAATCGGTTTGGTCCATGTAGTTGAAAGCAATCCTGCCAGCAGATATTTCCTGCTCGTAAGAATCATCAACCTCTGCTTTGTTTATCTTATAAATACACAGATCTTTCCGTGTGCCACTGTTGTTTCCAAAATCTCCGATATAGATAGAGTGTGAATCCTGTGTAATGTCTTCCCAGTCAACATTTTCAGCATCAAGAAGAGTAAGCATCTTACGAATAGTACCCTCAACAATATCCAATCCGTAAAGAACAGGTTCATTCCCACTATCATTAAAAGTCCAGAGCAACGAATCATACACTATGATCCCTGAAGACTCACACACTTCAGAGGGAAGATCAAAGATCTTATGCAACAGATATGCAGTTTCTTTTTCTTTGCTCTCTATGGCATCATTGCGATTGCAGGCGTTTAAACCGGCAACAGTCAACAACAGGACAAAACAAAGGAAGGTTATTCCGGACCTCATAATTGCGGTTGATATTACTTAAAATCATACAAATGCAGCATTTTATGAAACAGTTCGGTATTTTCATAAATCCCGCTAAAAATTTCAGCACCGGTTCCATAAGCAAACACAGGAACCATAATAGCCGTATGATTATCAGACGAGTATTTTGCCTCCACTTGTCCGTTACTGATATCACCGTCTACCAGGGCCAGACCTCCTGTCTCATGATCAGCAGTAACAACTACCAGCGTGCCCGGATGTTCATCGGCAAAATTCATGGCCTCGCCAACCGCTTTATCAAAATCTATTGTTTCACTGATCTGGAAGGAAAAATTATTTTCATGTCCGCCCCAGTCTATTTGTGAACCTTCAACCATGATGAAAAATCCTTTTGCATTTGTCTTAAGTTTGTCAAGAGCAATCCGTGTAGCTTCGGCAAGGTAATCACCTCTCCCCTCCAACACAGATAAGGGATGATTATCAGCAACAAAACAGCCAATGTTCGTTGCACTATCTTCTTTTACTGATTCAAGATCGTATACAATGGAATATCCTTCTTGCCGCAATAAATCTGAAATATTTAAACTGTCTGTTCTCTCCTCAAAATGCCGTCTTCCACCACCAATAAAAATATCAATCCCACTTCCCACATAATCTTCTGCAATGTTCAATGTGTCGTACCTGCTGGGCTGATGTGCGATAAATGAGGCAGGAGTAGCATGAGTCATTTCACAGGTAACCACCATTCCTGTCGAAAGACCGTTCTCTTCAGCAAGCTCAAGGATCGTCTTTAAGGATATGGAATCGGGTGTCATAGCAATGAATTTGTTGTTCGTTTTTTGTCCTGTTGCTAAAGCGGTTCCTCCAGCTCCGGAGTCAGTAACATATTCATCAGCAGATGAAGTTCTGGACAAGCCGATATATTGAGATCGTTCAAGGTTCATTACTCCATGATTTATCGTATATGCCGCAGAAACCTGGGCATTCCCCATCCCGTCCCCGATCATAAAAATAATGTTTTTTACCTTTTCAGACGATTGAGAAAATCCCGTATAAACAATTGAAGATAAAAGTGCAATTGCAAGTATTAATGCCTTCATAACAATGAAATTATTACAAATATTACCAAAATATTTTGTTTTCAACCCTAAATCGGTTTTGATTATAAGTTAATCCTGCCTCCTCCGGCATAATGCTTCATCCAGTATTTGTTTGTCAGGGAGTCTATGCGAACAATTTTGCCTCTTCCCGGAGAATGAATGAACATTTTGCTTTCCAGATAAATACCTACATGGGAAATATCGTCTCCCTTTATCCGGAAAAATAACAAATTTCCTTTTTTTAAATTCTCAACAGTCATATTATTCGTTTGTTCATATTGACCAACTGCGGATCTTGGGATATGTATTTTGAAATGACCGAAAACTTCCCTGGTAAATCCTGAACAATCATAGTATTTACCTCTTCTTGCAAATTTTTCTCCCCGCAAGAACAAAAGTGCATACTTCTCAATTTCATCTCCTCCCGGATACTGCAAAGATCGTTTGTTTTTTGATGCTAGCAATATTGAATTTGCAATAACCAGTCCCAAAAGCACGGCAACTGCCCCGATAAGGCCCAGCCTTTGTTTAAGTCTGCAGGTTTTTCGTGTTTTCATACCGGGAAATAAATATGCTAAATTTGCCTGCATTCATTTTTTGAAGGAAATATTGAAAAGATACTTTCAACACTCCCAATCCATATTTGATGCTCCGGCTGATGTTTATCGAAGATGCTTCTTCAAAATATTTTGTAGGACAGGTTATTTCTGCAATTTCAAAACCCGCATAAAAGATCTGAGCAAGCATCTGATTATCAAAAACAAAGTCATCGGAATTGATATTGTAATTGATCGTATGAAGTACTCTTTTGCTAAAAGCTCTGTATCCTGTATGATACTCAGACAATTTCTGATTCATAAGTACATTTTGGATAAATGTAAGAAATCGGTTGGCCAGATATTTGTATATTGGCATACCTCCTTTCAAAGCTCCTTTGCCAAGAATACGTGAGCCCAATACAACATCATAAACATCGTTAGCAATCAAATAACAAAGCGAGTGGATTAATTTTGGCGTATACTGGTAATCGGGATGAAGCATTACCACGATATCAGAATTCAATTCCAGAGCTTTGTTGTAACATGATTTCTGATTTCCTCCGTATCCTTTATTTACGGTATGTTTAACAATATGCTTTATCCCAAGTTCCCTGGCTTCTTGCAAGGTATTGTCACTGCTCAGATCATCAACCAGAATAACCTCATCAACAATATCAAAAGGAATCTCATTGTATGTCATCTTCAGAGTTTGTCCGGCATTATAAGCAGGAAGAACAACTGTAATTTTTTTATTATTGATCATTGGTCGTGATTTATTTTAGCAGCCCTTTTGCAAAATACAAATCCATTTTTTTCATATAATACTATAACTTCGGAATATTCAGACAATATTTTTTCTTTATCATTCGCTCGCAATACAAAGTAAACATCCTTGTCTATTTCACCTCTTGTGAGCCACTCCGTTGAAAAAACATCCTCCTGTTCAGGTTTCGGTATGTTTCCATAAAACAATACGGCATATGTTTTATGAAATGAATGTATGTAAGCATCTTTTGCTGATTGTTCCCTGATAAAATCTATAGCTGTTCTTTGAGTAATTTTTTCTACTCCTGGAGTAACAAAAATAGCAGAGAAGTATACAAACAACATAGAAGATAAAAACAGCAATGAAAACTTCACAACCTTTTTCCTGTGAATCAGAAACACAGATACAATTACTCCAATTAAAAATAAAAGACCAATAGAAAACTGGATCAGATCCCATCCCGGGTCAACCTGAAGATTACCGACAACAAATTGATCGGTGACAATTCCTTTCTCTATTGCTATTTGTTTGATTGTATTATAAAGTGGTAACAACATTATGAAAACGCCTTCGATAACACCAATTACAACAAGCATTATCTTTTGCCATAACCTGAAGCGAAAATTATCTGAGAGTATCATTTTCAAAGAATAAGCAGCCAGGTATGTCAGAGGAAAATAGGCCAGTGAAGAATAATGCACAATCTTTGTTTTTACTACAGAAAATAACAAAAGAACAGTCCACAAAAGAGCGATCATTGTAATGTGAAAGATTTTTCTATCGTCTTTTATGCCCTTGTATTTATGACCCTGGATCGCAAATACCGAAGCAGGAAACATACCAAACAAAAGGATCACAAAATGATACAATGGAAAACCTCCATGTCCTGCATCTTCGGTCTGAAAAAGTCTTATCTGGTATACAATAAAGTCAACAATAACATCAGTATTTCCGCTTATCAATTGCAGAATGAACCAGAATCCGCCCACTACAATAAACGTTGCAACAAATAAAAGGATACTTTTCCAATTGATACCTATCCTAAAGCCATTGAAAAGAAAAAGAATTCCAACCAGTATTCCGAATATCAGAAAAGCAACAGGTCCTTTGGTTAAAATTGCAAGACCAATAAAAAAGGAAGAAAAAAATGTATACTGAAGTTCTTTTCTGGAATTTTCTGATCGAAATGCAAAAACCCAAAAACAGATACCTAGAAATATAAACAAATTGAACCACGGATCAATAATGCCTGATTTAAAATAAAAAAATGATAAAAGAGATCCCAGGTATGTCATAACCCAGATGACTCCAAAGGATGAATCATACAATTTCTTTCCAAGTCGAAAAACAATGAGTAAAGTCAGAATCCCGCAAATTGCGTTTGGAAATCTTGCTGCAAATTCATTGATCCCAAACAATTTCATTGACAATACCTGCAGCCAAATGAATAAAGGTGGTTTTTCCCAGAAAGGTCTGAAAAAGATCCGGACATTCAGGTAGTCGTCGGTCAGGATCATTTCTCTTGCTGATTCGGCGAAGTTCAGTTCATCCCAGTCAAAGAGGTTTAATTTTCCGTTCAGAGGAATAAACAGCAAACCTCCTATCAATACAATGATTCCCTGAATCAATACATCCTTTTTGTTCATTTTTGTTTCTGCTGATTCAACAAATATAAAAAGGACTGATCAAACCAGCTGATCTTAAAGCGTGAAAACAGATCAGCCATAAAAAAACCTGACAACAAACCAATCACAGATCCTGCATACACATCGATCAGAAAATGTTGTGAAAGATAAATACGCGAATAAGCTACAAGACCTGCCAGACAAAATAATGCCAGCTTTAAAATTTTTCTATTGGCAAATACTGCCAGGCTGAAACACAGAGCAAAAATAGTTGCTGAATGACCTGAAGGAAAACTATAATACGTATGCAATTTAATGCCATCAATAATATGCAATACTGTAACATCTTCAAGCACAACAGACGGACGCAAAACACCGGTAAATACGATTCTTTTAAGGAATTGAACCACCAGGCCTGCCAGTATACCTGAAGAAATGACTACAAATGATCTTCGAAAGGAAAACAACAAATATATCATACCAACAAATACAAAGCTTAATCCACTTCCAAAAACAGTGATGTATTTAAAAAAAATATCTGCAAAATCTGTATGATACTGATTTAGATAAATATGAAGATCTGTTTTAGGTACGAGCATTAGCAGAGGAATTAATGCCAATAACAGAATGGATACCGGAAGCAAAAAGAATAAATTTCTCTTTATCAGTTCAGACATTTGAAAAATTCTTTGTAATCTAATCATAAGATTGAATAGCAAAGAAGCAAAAATATTCTATAAATGAAAATTAAAGTTTTGCCAGTTGAAAAAATTGTTTGTGTTCATCGGTTGAAACTGCAACTTTATAAATACCAGCCGGAAGATCAGAAATATTAATTTCTGCAAACACTTTCTTTTCTTTTGTTTCCTTTAATAATGCACCATTTAAGTTATAAATCTTCACAGTATATGGCTTGCCAATATCGTAAGTCTCAATATAGAATATGTCTTCTGCAGGATTTGGAAAAAGGAAGAAAAAACTATTGCTATCGGGAATTATTCTGTTAATGCCTCTGATTTCCCTAAGCAGCCAATTATCCGGATCGGGTGTTATTCTATATACCCTTTTATTAAAAGGAATCGAAAAAACTTCAGACAGCTCATCCTGCCTGAATTGAATCAAAGTATCGCCGTTCAGATACTCGATCTGAAAATCGATTAACAGATTAAAGAACGGGGTTTCATCAGGTGTTGAAACCGACTGGTCAATATAAATGAACAATGAATCATCCTTTTGTTCCCAGGCAATATTCAGAATCGGGTGTCCGGCACCATAATACCATTGCTGAAAAAAAGTATCAAAACTTTGACCTGAATAGTATTCAAGCGCCTTTCTGAAATCTTCGGCAGAAGCCACTGAATCAGCAAAATCATCAAGAAAATTCTGAAGAGTACCAAAAAACAAATCATCATCACCAAACTCGTGTCTGATCATATGAATGATCGATGCTCCTTTTCGGTATGTGAGGGAATAATCAAAAATTCTGGATACATTATCCAGTTCATCTTCAGGTATAAATATGCTTCCTGAAGGTGATGAAAGTGCAAGATCATGAGTATTCCTGAGCCAGGAGACTGCTTCATCTTTTGTTTTGAGATCTTCGATTGCTATAAATTCGCTATAACTGGCGAAACCTTCATTGATCCAGATGTTTTGCCAATCGGAACAGGTAACATAATCTCCAAACCACTGATGTGCCAATTCATGAGCCACAAGAATGAAGGAAAAATTTCCCAGGGTGGTCATAGTCTGATGTTCCATGCCCCCGCCGAGTGGACCTATGCAATGGCCGTATTTTTCATTCCGGAAAGGATACGTTCCAAAACGTTCTGAAAATGTTTCTATCAGGTCTGCTGTAGCATCAATATCATCTTTGTTTTCCACGAAAAACAAACTGTCGTTATAAATATAATTTTGAATAAGTACCGAATCACCATTACCAACAGAAGCCATAAAACTATAGTCCATATAATCTGCCACTGCAAATGATAACAGATAATAGGCAATCGGGTAAAATGATTTCCAGTGATATGTTTTTGTATTGTTATCATGGTCTGTAATATCAGAAAGAATACCATTTGAGCCTGCCATCAAACTGTCAGCCATGGTTAAAGAAATATAAACAGAATCTGCTTTATCAGTCAGAACCTGCTTGCATGGAAACCAGCTTTTTGAATAAAAAGGTTCAGAAAGGGTATAAGTAACATTTGCACCTGAAGAAGTCTGCTTGTTAAAGATCCCAATGCGCCTGTCTGTTTCTTTGTCCTGAATTTTATAGAACACAATCATTTGAATGAGATCATTTCTTTCGTACCCCGGTAAAATAGCAAATCGAAGAAAGTCATCCGAATGAACAAATGAAACTTTCGTAGTGCCAATGAATACTGAATCAACAGTTGCTTCCTGGTTGAGTTCAAGAGCGAGAGTATCTATATCAGATTCAACCAGTTCCGCCAAAACTTTTACCTTCCCTTTCAGGTTGACGGATAAATTACTAACCTCCAGGTCAAGGGAATAAAACTTTACATCGTATGATTCCAGCATTTTATACAAAGATGAATCCTGGCTAAACACAGCTTGTGCATGTAGCATAACTAAAAAAAGAACGACCCATTTCGAATTGATATTTGTGAACTGCATTCTTCAACACTATTTTAGCTTCCGAATATCTGCAATTTTAAGAAAAGTTATGTTCATTTTATTATAAAAAGAAATTCCTGCTGACAGTTTTTAAGATCAATAACATGAAAACAACCTATAAAATATTGTGATATAGTAAAGTACAAAGACATGAAAAGAAAAAAGGCCCTTACGGACCTTTCTTCACCTAAAACTAATAAACCCTATCAAATATTAACCTACAGCTGAAATGTTAAATATCATTGATAACTTTAAAAATGCACTACCTCACATCAAACAGCCTTGTGTCAACCTCTCTTCCTCCGACAAATAAACTGGCTGGCATGTTAAGCTCATTTATCCCGATACGCTGTGCTATCGGGATTAGTTCCACTTACAAATTTCAATTCACTTCCCTGCCCCTTCGGCCAGGTGTGGTTTTTAAATTTGAATTTCACGAATAAAAATACAAATGCTATTAAACTTATACATAACGATAGAATATGATATTGAATACTATGCAACGATGATATTCCTCACTAAACAGGTAAAAAAAATCCTGCCAATTGAATGACAGGATTTTTTTACCTAAAACTAAACACTCCTCTGAGATTCATCTTCACAATTAACCCTAAATCTAACTAAACCCAACTATGAGAATTGCACTGCTTAATGTATTAACAAAAATATTATACAAATTGTTGCAACTCTAACAAAAAAAGATGAGTTTTCTTACAACAATTTGATGATATATATCAATTCTAATTAAAAGTACTAAAGATAAATACGCAATGAATAAAAATATGTTTAATAATTATTAACAATAATATCATATTAATGACGAACAGTATAACTAATTTTATGAACGTTATTTAAATCATGAATAAACACCAATACCTACAATCCTTCGAGATATTAATTGCCCTCATTAATACTTATCAGGGTCAATTAAAAAAGCATCTTTCATTTCTGGAAAGGATTGCAAACAATCTGGATTCGGTTTTTCAATGTGATGATTTCAATATTGTTCTGATTCAGTTCAAATCATTGGAACGAAATAAGGATCAGAAAGATATCCTTTTTGTTGATTATCATGATCTTCCTGTTAGATACAGTAATATACATATTCTGAGTTTCAAAGAACGAGTAATACTCTATTCATGTGTATTAAACTGGGTGAAAAATGAAAAAGACCGGATATTCGACGCAGAACTACTACAAAAGGTATTTCTGATTGATACTGACCTGCTGCAGGCCCTTGATGGTTTCTTTTCAATTGAAAACGCAGAAAGAAGTTATGGCAGAAATGAACTGTTTTTATTAAAACCGGATGAAAAATCTGAAGAATCACTCGAAGGACAATGGATAAGAAGCAATGAACCAAACGAACTGAAATCAAACAGATCTTTTTTTATTGAAGGAATTGATCAGGTTCTGAAAGTTTTGTACGTTGAACAGATAAAAACATTCATGTTAACATGCAATGATTGTAATTCCATTGTTAAAAAAAACGAACTAAACAATTTGTTTGGCTGGGAATACCTGGAACCTGGAGAGAAAATTGTGCTCAGAAACAAATTTGAAATCAGTTATCACGATTTAAAAAACATTTTTCTTTCTGAGAAATATTCTCAAAAACTACAAATGGAAATCAGAAACCTGGCTTATAGTTATTCCAACGGTAAAGGAATAAAACAATTCAGTCTTAATATAGAGCCTGGTACACTGATAGGAATTCTGGGGAAAGAAGGTTCAGGGAAAAGCACTTTGCTAAAATTGCTGGCCGGTGAAATTCCATGCGGTAAAGATCAGATAATAATCAATGGCTATGATCTTTCAAAAGATCTCTACCAGATGAAAGGCATAATAGGATTTGTTCCCGAAGAGGACCTTCTCTACAATGAACTGACAGTATATGAGAACCTGTATCTTACAGCAAAACTGTATCTTGGTAAAACATCCCCAAAAGATATTCATCGAAAAGTTGAAAATCTTCTGAGAGACCTGGAATTGCAGGGACTAAAAAATTCTGTTGTCGGGTCGATGCAGGATAAAAACCTTCAACCGGGACAACGACGGTTATTGAATATTGCCCTTGAACTGCTTCGTGATCCACAAATACTTATAGTCGATAACGCGATCACTCCTTTGAGTCTTGCTGATTCTTCCAAAATTATTGAGGTTCTGGCCAACTATTCCTTCCATGGTAAGATTGTGATAACAAGTATAACACAAACGAATGAAAAATTCTTTTCTGAGTTTGACAAAACATTCATCCTGGATGAAGGAGGTTTTCCTGTCTATTTTGGTCGTACAACGGACACCATTGGTTATTTTGCAGAGCTTTTTCATTTGAAGCACAACAAAAACGAGTATTTTACACCCGAAGCAATACTACAGTTTATTCATCAAAAGAAATACAGGGATGAGGGTGATCAATATCGCTACAAAACTCCGGTTGAGCTTTACAAAGAATTTTTAAATTCCAATGTTTTTTCTGAAAACAAGGAGGAAGTTTCCCGGAAAATTCTTCCTGAAAAAATACTTTACCTGCCAACTCTTGAAAGACAATATCTTACATTCTTTATAAGAAATTTTAAAACCAAAATTTCACGGACCCGAGAATTGGTATATGCAGTTCTGGTCACGCCTTTTCTCGCTTTAATAATATCCCTGTTTCTTCATAAAAGCGATGGTCCCGGATATAGTTATTCCTCGAATCCGCATATCCCGGCATACATCTTCTTATCCACTATCATTGCTGTATTTTTAGGATTGATACAATCAGCCAATGAGATATTCAAGGAAAGAGCAATCAATAAAAAACAAGAATACCTGAATCTTAGCATGTTTTCCTATATCAACTCAAAGATCACCTATTTACTGGTCATTGCCCTGATACAGTCGTTGCTATTTGTGGGTATAGGAAATATGGTTTTAGCAGTAAAAGGTACATTTTGGGTTGACTGGCTTATATTTTTCAGTTGCCAGTCATTTGGAATTTTGTTGGGTTTGATTTTTTCCAATACAAGAAAATCCCTTGAGAGTATTTATGTAAAATCCATACCCATTGCACTTATTATTCAGATTTTGCTGGGAGGAGGATTTTTCAGTCTGAACGCTATCAGTTTAAAATATAAGAGATATACTCCCTTGATAGCCGATCTGGCCGTATCCCGTTGGGCATACGAAGCATCAATGGTATATCACTTCAAGCAAAACAAATACGAACGTAAGTTTTATTATCTCGATCGCGATATTTCTTCGGGCAAAATGAATTATGTTCACCTTATACCAATTGTTAAATCACAAATTCAATACTGTGAAAAAGAATATCAAAGCCATCAGGATAGTGTTAAGAGCAAATTACAATCGATTAAGAGTATGCTGGTTTTCCTGGCAAACAACTATGAAGTATTCCCCTATGAGAACATATACAGCCTGAATCTTTCAGATTTTAATTCAATGCTGGCAAAAGACCTCCTGGAATACGTCGAATATCTTGAGCTTCATTTCTACTCGATGCATGCAAATTCAAAGGATTCAAAGGAAGAATATCAAAGACAGATATCTGATTCTCTGGGCCCGGAGTTCCTCCGGAATTTGAGGTCAGCCTATTACAATTATGCCATTGCCGATAAAGTAACCAATAGTGCTATTCAGGATCCGATCCGTTTTTACAACGACACTCCGGTACAAATTAAACATGCCGTCTTTAAATACCCTGATTCTGATATTGGAAGAGGCCAGATGTTTATCCCCGAAAAGCAAATCAGCGGGCAGCGTATCGATACACTTGAATTCAATGTATCGGTAATATGGATGATAAACCTTATGCTGTATGTAATGCTTGTCACAAATTTATTGAGCAGAATGGGAATACGCAATCGATCAGGATAAAATCCTTATTATATCAAAATGATAATCTGGAAGTATTCCTATTGCTTAATGATCTGATCTGTTATCCTGAAGTCTGTTCCCGTAATTTCAATAAAATACAATCCCTGCGGAAGATCTCCAACAGGAACAGTAAATTCAGAGCGATTCCCATCGTACTTGCCGGAGAATAGAACCTGACCTGCAATTCCAAGTATTCTGATCTGACAACTACCTCCTGTGTGGTCACTCAACCGAACAGAAATATAATCCTTTGCCGGGACAGGGAAAATGCTGGCGTCTGTGGAACAGGTTAATCCTTCGTTCAATTCAGGAGGTCCTCCTTCGATATCAACCCTGTCCAGTACCCCGATCAGATCATCAGAATGATCGTATGCCAGGATCTCTATGTACCTTGTACTTTCAGGCAGTGTTACAGCCTCATCAATATGTGTTGCAGCAGTAGGCACCGTAACAAAAACAGAACCTGAGCCAAGCTGACTTTCCTCTTCATCGAGATAAATTATACGGTATTCTCCTTCAACAAATGAAGAGAACTCACCACTAAGATTCTCACTTTCAGCATCATATTGTAAATGCTCCTTAATTATCCCTTCATGACCTGCATAGTAAAAGGGTCCACCGGTACCCGTTACATACCAGTCTTCAACAAATACAATACTGTCTCCGTTCGCTCCAATGGTTTCAAGGGGGCCCAGGACTTCTACTTCAAAATATTCATTCGATCCGTTTGTATAGATGTGAACCATTGCTCCTCCGTCAGAATATTCCGCCCCATCGATTATATCGAATATTTTGGCGTAGGTCTGACTGTCCCTTTCATCAGTAAAACATACCCACCCATCGGAGGCAACGGCAAAGATTTTTCCTTCGGCTCCGGAATATTGCACTTTATAAATACCGGGAAGAGCAAAATCTCTTGCAGGAACATCTCCCCAGGTATACCAAACATCATCTTCCGATTCAAGCGGAAAATACACGGAAAAATTCGTATAATCCTCTTTGTTCTCATGTTGTGTAATGGTCTGCGTTATATCCCATATCGCTTTTTCCTGTGGATCAGTACCATCATTGAAAAGCACGGTGGTAACCTTCACCCGTGTTGAATTTGCGTAAACAGTAATATACCGGTTAAAACGCAAATCAGGGGCCTGATAGACTTCCGTCTCCCCTTTCATCCGGATGACAACCGAATCCTTTGATGTCTGAAAAACCTCATAAGCATAATTTCCCCATGCCAGAATAGGCGGTGGCGGCCATGTCCCCGGCCAGTCATCCTGTGGTGCCGGCCATGTTTTGTATCCTCCATAACCCCAATTCCCATTCCATGGTCCATAGATATTAACCGAGGGATCAAATATATCTCCCAACAAATCATCGTTAATGATCATGAAGGTATCCGTTTCCAGGTCGTATTGAAGCACCCGGCCTCCGATACAAGGAACAACGCCCAGGGTGATAAAATTGTTTTTCACTACGAGTATTGTATCCCATCCCCATCCCTGATAATTATCAATGGTGTCGACACTTACACTATCGGGGGCAGCTTTTGTTTGCAATGAGATAAACAGTATTAAACTCAGTATAACCGATAATTTCTTTGAAATATTCATACGTGTATTTTTTTATATTGCTATTAATACTATCCTTAAAAATCTGAGAATGAATGCAATCACTCATCACACTCTTTCTCACACAAAGTGTTTTAAATAAGAAGTTATGATCGTTTCACAGTATTTGTTCTTATATCAGATTCACAGGTACTACAGAATGAAACATCCTGCAAATTATTGACAAGATAGCAATTTCAAAGTTTATACCCTACGGCTTTAAAAAAAGTATAACAAAAGGTACCTGTATCCAATGCCGTTTCTTTCAATTCTGAAATACCTTTTTCCCAGGTTTCCTGATCGATAAGCTGATGACTTATAGCTTCCTCCTTAATGCCTTCTACCATGGCAATAAAGGTTTTTTTTGTGAATCCGTCCACCATTTCAGGCAGACTGGTATCGGCATAAATAAATCTTGGCGATACTCTTATATCGGAAAAACCTGTTTTCTGAAAAAGTGGGTAAAGCCTTCTGCCAATAAGTGCATCCCCTCCCTTTTTTGCCTGGAGTTCAACAAGGCAGTCAATGGTCATCTGGGCGTATTCGCTGCGCGGAAAGTAGAATGCCGATCCATGGTCACCTTCGATAGCTGTTAAAGAGCCTCCGGTTTTAAGTAGAGTTTTTAATTTGAGTAATACCTTGTGTGGATTTGGAAGATGTTCAAGAACAAAACAAATAAAAATATGATCAAAGCTATCCTTCTCAAAGGGGAGATTAAGAATATCGGCTTGCATGAACTCAACATTGTTTACTCCGGCTTCTTTACATCTTCTTTTTGCCATTCTTAAATATTCATCTGAAATATCAATTGAAATTAAGCGTATGCCCGGATTCTTTTCTCCCAGTATTACTGTTTGTGCTCCAATACCACAACCAGCCTCTAAAACCTTTGCACCTTCAGGGAATATTGAATCATGATGAAGTATTGAACTTAAGGTACTGGCCTGGTCATTTAGTCGTGTTGTTTCGAGTTCTGTATATCCGTGAACGTAATTGTTTTGCATTTCTGATAAAATTTTAATTGATCTGAATAATGATATTGAAATTATACAATAATATGACCTTCAAGGTACAAAAGAGCTTTTCCTGCAATTTCCACTCTGTTGCCAAGGTTTGTACAATGCAGTTCCCCCCCTCTTTCCGATAACTGATGTGCAAGCAATCGTGTTTTGTTCAACTGCTTGCTCCAATAAGGCACCAAAGTTGTATGAGCCGATCCTGTTACCGGATCCTCAGGTATACCCGATTGTGGTGCAAAAAATCTTGAAACAAAGTCTGCTTTGTCTCCCCGGGCAGTGATGATTACACCTCTCCCATCACTTTTTTCAAGTATATTCATATCAGGATTCGCCTTACGAACAGATTCTTCGTCCCTGAAGATCAGCAAATAATCTGTTTTCCCCAAAAATATTTCCTCTGCAGTTTGCTGAAAAGCTTTCTCAATTGCTGCCGGAAGAACAGCTTGTTGAATTGTATCTGCCGGAAAATTCATTTTGTACATCTCACCTTCTTTTTCTACCTCCAGGAGACCACTTTTTGACAGAAACCGGATAGTTTTGTTTTTATAATCCGTGAATTCAAAAATCGCCTTTGCCGAAGCAAGGGTTGCATGGCCGCATAAATCAACTTCAACCGATGGAGTAAACCACCTGATGGTAAACTGCTTGGATGTCTTTACAACAAAGGCTGTCTCGGACAAATTGTTCTCCCTTGCAATATATTGCATCAATTGGTCATCCGATTCTTTATCCAGGAGACAAACTCCTGCCGGATTCCCCTGAAAACCATTTCCTGTAAACGCATTGATCTGATAGTAAGTGATACGCATGATAGTTTTGAGTTTTGAGTTGGGTTATTAGAAATTGATTAATCGGTGAATCGGTGAATTGATTAAATGAAGTTTATTTATCTGGAATAGTATATATTAGAAAACCTCAGTTAATCAGTACCCAACCGAGCTTGCGAGCTCGACGAAGTCAATTCATCAGTTAATCAATAAAAAAAATGAGTTAAGAGTTTTGAGTTTAGAATTTTAATTCTATTGTTCATTAAATAAATGCAATTAAATGGTTATTTCTATCCTGTTTTTTTCCGGATCGGATATAACAAATTCATAATACCCGTCACCGGTAAGCCTTGGCTTGGTTATAATTTCAATATCTTTAGATTCAATGGAAAAGAACAAACGATCTGCAGCTTTTTTACTTCCTGCCGCAAGCGCTATATGCCCCCAGGACTCGTGGTTATTTCTGGCAATTCTGTTTGTGTCATGCATCAGCTCCAGTCTGACTCCTGAAGAAAATGAAAGAAAATAAGAACTGAAACCTGTAGACTGATTGTTATATTTTGCACTGCTTTTTGCCTGAAAAACTGAGACATAAAAATTCTTCATCGTTTCCAGATCATTTACATACAAAGCCACATGTGAGATTTTTCGTGTATCATCGGGACGAATAATAAAAAACATGATCATACCTGCCAGACAAATTGTTATTGAATTTGCCAGGATCATAGGAAGATCAGATCTGAGAATTCCATAGATCAGCCATCCGACAATGCCCGTGCAAAAGAAAGCAAACATATAAGGCGACAAATCATCTGTTGATTTTGTTCTCCAGGTCTTTACAGCCTGGGGTAAAAATGCACCTGTTGTTAAAACGGCTGATGCAAAACCAACTACCTGTATTGTTGTATCCATAGTCTGATGTTTAAGTCCCAAAAATAAATTAAGCAGTTGAAGAATTTGATGTATATTCGTTTTTTGTTTATATTTTTTTATGGAAATCAGCTGTGTAATTATTACCAAGAATGAGGAAAAGAATATTGAGAAATGCATCAGATCAGTGCTACCTGTTGTAGATGAGGTAGTTGTAATTGATTCTTTATCAACTGACCGGACAAAGGAGATCTGTACAGGTTTGGGAGCAAGATTTATTGAGCATGAATGGGAAGGTATGATTGAACAAAAAAACTGGGCTGTAAAGCAGGCAAAATATCCATATATTTTGTCGATGGATGCCGATGAAGTTCTCTCTGATCGTCTTGCTGCATCAATTATGGAAGTAAAAAAGAACTGGACACATGACGGTTATTACTTCAACCGTTTAACAAATTATTGCGGCAGATGGATAAAACATTGCGGTTGGTATCCCGATAAGAAATTGCGCTTATGGGACAGACGAAAAGGGAAATTTACCGGGTTCAATCCGCATGACAGATACCAAATGGAGGAAGGAGCAACACGTAAATATCTTAAAGGTGATTTGTTGCATTATTCATACCGGAATATAAATCAGCATATTAACCAGGCCAATCATTTTGCAGATGTTGGTGCAAAAACAGCATTTATTAACGGAAAAAGCTCGAATATTTTTTTAATACTCTTTAAACCTACCTGGAAATTTTTCAAGGATTATATTTTAAAACTGGGATTTCTTGATGGCTATTACGGATTGATTATCAGCATAATATCGGCACAGGCTACATTTCTGAAATACATCAGGTTAAAAGAAAAATACAATTCAGATACTACTTGATAGAAATTTACAAAGGATTCTTCCGAAGTGTTAAATGTATTTTTCGATCAAATTCAGAAGTTTTATCCTGTCGATAGGTTTTGAGAGGTAAGCATTAAAACCTTTTTGAAGAATTATCTTTTCATCTTCCACTCTTGCATAGGCAGTCTGAGCAATAATCGGAGTTGTTTTATTATGGCTTCTGATAATTGAAGTGGCCTCATAGCCATCCATTCCCGGCATTTTTATATCCATAAAAATCAAATCAAAACTGTACTCCTCACATAGTTTCACTGCATTTATGCCATTCCTTGCCCAATATATCTTCACATTCAGTTTTCGCATCATGGCTTTTAAAAGCTCATAATTAGAAATCTCATCTTCTACAATGAGAATAGATATTTTCTCCATGCCAGGCACATGTTCAGTATCAGTTTTTTTTCTTTTCATTTTATAATTCGGGGAATTTGAGAACAAATTACCAGAATGATATAAATATAACTACTTAATAATTACATGAATAGATCAAAAATAATACTAAAATTTCTTATAAATCAAATTTCATCTCATTTTCTTGAAATTTAAATTTTTATCTTTTTTAAGGGTATACATATAAATATGTACTTTTATTTATTTTAAATCCTTTTTTATAGGGGTTATATTTATTATTTTACATTTTTTATAGTTAATTGATATTTTTATAGGGGGTATATACATTTATTTTATATATTTACAGCGTCAATTAATTAATAACTTAAAATTTTAGCTGTGAAAAATTTCAGGATTTTACTTCTTGCCTTGACGTTAGCAACATTCCTGGTTCCTGATTCAATTTATGCACAAGAGGAAGAAAAAAATTCACCATTTTCAGCAGGTGTTGATCTGGTAAGCAGTTATGTTTGGCGCGGAGTAAAATACGGAGGACCATCATTACAACCTTATGTTGAGTTTGGTATTGCCGGATTTGCTATCGGGGCATGGGGCTCTTTCGAAATCGGGCCAATAGATGAAACAGTCAATGAGGCAGATCTTTATTTAGGCTATGGCTTTGACTTTGGTCTTTTTATTGGATTGACCGATTATTATTATCAGGGCATTCCCTATTTCCGGTATGGGACTGATTCAGCCAGTCATGCTTTTGAAGGCAATCTGGGGTATGAAATCGGGGGATTCTCGATTGCTGTCAATTGCATTTTTAACGATGCCAGGAATGGTGCCGGTTCACAAGGTGGCGACATGTACTTTGAGGTTGGCTACTCTTTCACTCATTTCGATATATTCATCGGAGCAGGTGATGGCTGGCATACCTCCGACGGGGAATTCAATATTTGTAACATAGGTATTGGAACAAGCAAAGAAATTAAACTAACGGATAATTACTCCCTGCCCGTCAGCGGTCAGATCGTTCTAAATCCTGAAGCTGAGGAATTCAATCTGGTAGTTGGTATTTCGTTCTGATTCCATTCAGATTATCCGGCTGCACAAACAAGCTTGCTGTCAGACCAAGGTTTATATTCTTTTCTATTTGAGAAGTTGCATATATAACAAACTCCCCCATCCCGGTACTATCTGATGAAGAGGTTGTCTCATAAGACTATTTTATTTTAACCACCGAGTACACTTAGAAAGCATGAAAATTGCAATTGTTTAGAAATCAATTAGATGGTACTTTGCATTCAAAGCGCATTCTTTGGGTCTTTGGCTATTTATTTTTTTTGACAATCTGTTTTTTCCATTGCCCTCTTTACCTTTGTTTAATAGAAATTAATTCCCACTCGTAAGGATAGTCTTTTGTAATGTATAACCCCATCAACATCGCCAACCATATAATCAAAACGTTCATAGTTTAACTTGTTGTACCTGAAGCCAATGGCGAGAAAGAATCCGCTGATCTCTGAAAAAGGGAAAACAATTCCGACTTCTGCATTTGCCATTATCCCTCCCGAAAAATCTTCATATTCCACAACAAATTCTGAAGGATCCTCAAGAGAAAACGAATACCCTCCTGACAAACCCAGAAATACATTTGTGTTATTTGCCGGATAATACCCCTTCAGATTCACTGCCAGGGGCATCGTGGCCTCGCTAAGCAATTCATAACCTATCAATCCGCTCACTGAAAAATACGTGTTGAATCTGTATCCATGTTCGCTGATCAGACTGAAGGGAGCGGTTTTGCTGTTGCTCGCAGAACCCACCAAAGCACCAAAAGATGTATAGTTTACGTATCCTTTTTCTTTTATTTTATTCTTATCGCTATACCGAGGAAGCTGCTCCGTTTTTTCTATCTCATCCTGTTTGTAAACAAACAGACTTCCGCAACAGGTTTGAATTTTCAGGACTTCAGAATTGCTCTCAACGATCTTGCCTCTTATTATGCTCCCGTTCTTCAGGTATACAGCTTCTGTATACTTTTGTGCATTTGCTTCAAAAAAAAAGAAAACACATGGTATCAATAGGAATATGAATTGTTTCATAATACTGGATTTTATTCACTGTAAATATGGCCAAACGAAAACTATTTCCATCAGACCTGATAGATGAAAATCCATAAAAAAAGGTTGCGGAGTAAAAAAAAAATTGCCAACGCAACTTATTCATGGTCTTTGTCATCATAATGAAAACCTTTTAAATGAAATAAAACTATGAATACACATTTTCGAAACCTGTTACTATTTATATTGACTTTGTCTGCCTTTTCATGCAAGGATAAAATAGAAGAGACTTACATGGTCAATGCACCGGTATATCTGAGTTATGATGAGTTGCGTTCTCCGCTCAATGTGAAATCAGCACAAGATATTATACAACCCGGAAAGATCTATTTTAAAGACAATTTTATCTATGTAAATGAATACCAGGAAGGAATTCATGTAATTGATAACCAGGATCCTGCAAATCCTCAAATTGTTAAGTTTATTGAAGTTCCCGGCAATGTTGATCTTGCCATAAAAGGAAACATCCTGTTCGCAGACTCTTATGTTGACCTCGTAGCCATTGACATTAGCAATTTAGATGACATAAAAGAAGTCGGAAGAGTGGAAGATGCATTCCCTTATATGCTTCCTGAATACACTGATGGAATTGTTGAAGAAGTCTCTGAAGAAAAGGGTATTGTTATTGGCTGGCAAAGAGTGGAAAAAACTGTTGAAGTTAAACCAAACCAATTTGAATACCAGTATTATCCAAGCTGGGATGTAATGTATTATGCGGAAGCAAGCAATGTAAGAAGTTCAGCAAGCGGAGGCGATCAAAGCTTTGGTGTGGGAGGTTCGATGGCCCGGTTTACATTGTACGCCGATTATCTCTATGCTATTGATTATGCAACATTAAAATTGTTTAATATTTCAGAAATTCATACTCCGATCCTGGAAAGTGAAATGAATATCGGGTGGAATATAGAGACTCTATTCCCATACAACGGCAAACTATTCATAGGGACAATGACAGGAATGCTGATCTATAGTCTGCAGGATCCTGCAAATCCTGAATACATATCTGAGTTCTGGCATGCGAGCAGTTGCGATCCTGTTGTTGTGGAAAACAATTATGCCTATGTTACATTGAGGGCAGGAAATCTATGCGGTGAAAGCGAGAATTTGCTGGATGTAATTGATATCAGTGACATCCGCAATCCCGAGTTGCTAAAAAAATACGCCATGACAGAACCTTACGGGCTGGGGATTGACAATTCAGTATTGTTTGTTTGTGATGGCAGCGCTGGACTAAAGATCTACAATGCTGAAGATCCTATGCACATAACTGATAACAAACTTGCAGAATACCCTGATATCGATGCATTTGATGTGATTCCTCTGGGCGATGTATTGTTGATGATAGGTATTGACGGTTTGTTCCAGTACGATTATTCTGACCTTGAAAACATCAACCAGTTAAGCCATATTCCCATCTATTCAATCGAAAACTAAAGGTTGACACGACTGACTCACTGAACTCTTCAGTGAGTCAGTCATTGTGTTTATCTCACAATGTAACCAACCGCTATAAAGTCAATACATATTCCGACTCAAATACTTAATCCCCTGCAGGGAATTCTATTTGTAAACAATTTTTTTCTGCAATAATTTATACCCTGCAGCGAATTCCGTGCAATAGGTAAAGTATAGTAAAATAAGAATTGACATATTTATACAATTCCCCGTAGGGGAAAATAGTATTGTTAACCAAGAACGTACAAAATAAAAAAAAGAGCATCTTCCCGGATGCTCTTTTTATGGTTCATATTTGATATACTCAGGGTTTAGGATAATTCTCAATGACTTTTAAATTTTCCCTGATAACATCATCTGGAAGCTCATAATCAGTTAATTCACCGGCAAGATACTTATCATAACCGGTAAGGTCCATTAAACCATGGCCGGAGAAATTAAATACGATCACTTTCTCTTTCCCTTCTTCTTTTGCCTTATTTGCTTCTCTTATGGTAGCTGCAATGGCATGAGTGGTTTCCGGAGCAGGAATAATGCCTTCGGTTTTTGCAAACAATATACCGGCTTTGTAACATTCCAACTGATGCAATGCCAAAGGTGACATCAAGCCGTCTTTTATGGCTTTACTAACCAGGGGAGACATACCATGATAACGTAAACCCCCGGCATGAATTGGTGGAGGAATAAATTTATGTCCCAGCGAATACATCGCAACCAGGGGAACCATTTCGGCAGTGTCTCCATTATCATACACATAGGGTCCTCTTGTCATTGTCGGACAGGATGCGGGTTCAACAGGAATAATTTCAATATCGGCTCCATTTATTTTATCATAGAGGAAGGGGAATGATAAACCGGCAAAGTTACTTCCGCCACCGGCACAACCAATTATAATATCCACTTTTTTCTCGCCTGCTTTTTCAAGCTGTTTTTTGGTTTCAAGACCTATTATGGTCTGATGCATACAAACAAAATTTGTTACGCTTCCGAGGGAATACCTTGTTTGTCCGCTCTTGTCCGTAACTGCCTGTTCAATGGCTTCACTAATTGCAATACCCAAACTTCCCGGGGTATCCGGATCTTTTTCCAGAATAGCTCTTCCGGTTTGTGTTTCGTTGCTCGGACTTGCAACACAAATTCCTCCCCAGGTTTGCATCATCAGTTTTCTGAAGGGTTTCTGATCAAAGCTGATACGAACCATGAACACTTTGCATTCCAGGCCTATCAGCGAACATGCAAAAGACAATGCACTTCCCCACTGGCCTGCTCCGGTTTCAGTAGTAAGTTTTTTTATGCCGAATTCTTTGTTGTACCATGCCTGTGTAACAGCTGTATTGGGTTTATGGCTGCCAGCAGGCGATAAACTTTCATTCTTATAATAAATTCTTGCCGGCGTGCCCAATGCCTCTTCCAGATCATAAGCCCTGTGTAAAGGAGAAGGTCTCCACCTTGTCAACAAATCCCTAACGCCTTCCGGAATATCGATCCAGCGTTCGGTGCTGTATTCCTGTTCTACCAGGTTCATTGGAAATACAGGGGCCCATGCTTCAGGCGGTACAGCTCCGTCGGGACTCATGTAGGGAGGTGTTTTTAAGTCAGCTGCAAGATTATACCATTGACGAGGCATTTCATCCTCACGCAAATAAATTTTTCTGATTCTAGCCATGTTATAATGCAATTATGGTTAATATAATATTCAAGGAGCACAACAAAAATAGTTTTTCAAAAGAAAAATCCAAAGTTTATCGTTCAAAGCTTTGAAAATTTATTCATTTTTATTGAATTAATATTACATCTGACGATGAGTTTAGAGTTTGGAGTTTGGAGTTAGTGTAACAGTTGAGTAGTTGATGAGTTGGTAAGTTGAAAATTTAACTAGTGACTTGAGACTGAAAACTATCCACTGATCACAGTTCACCGATTACCGATCACGAATTACGAATCACCGGTTGTTAGGTTATTGGATTTTTGTTTAACTGTGGAATCGTGTAAATGTATAATTGTATTTGTTTAAATGTTTTAGGGTTACTGGTTTCTGGTTACTCGTTACTTAATCAAAATGATTCCGCAGAAATCATATATCCCGCCTTGAAAAAATGCGTTTAGAAAATCAATGAATGAAGCGTTAAAAAAGAAAATTTGTCTGAGTAACGCTTTAGCGTTATGAGTTCTTTTCTTTTAGCGGAATGAATTGATTTTTAGCAATTTTTTCACCAGCGGTTGATTTCTTTGGTTCCTTTCTTCATCAAGGAAGAAAGGAACTCGTTCCGTTTCCCAACGGAACGAAACAACGGTTTGTGTGGAAGACAACTTAGCGAAGCGATCTCACGACCAAAGGGAGTAAAAAAGAATTCCGACCGCATTAGGAGTGGTTCGAAAACATGGGATGTGCAATGGAGTTGAGAAGTTGATAGGATCAGAAGACGGGAAAGTGATTCGTATCTACGAACTCTAAACTCAGAATTGAGAACTGACAATACGTATTATAATCCCCAAACATGTCATAATATTGCTTAGCAATTGCTAATTTTGGGATGAGGGATTTTAACAGTTACGATTTGAACGCAGACAGCAAATTTCTGATCAATCGCCTGAAAAAAGGCGAAGAAGCAGCCTATGAACTGCTTTTTAAGGAGTATTACCAGCTGCTGACTGTTTTTGCCAATAAATACCTGAATGATATTGAAAACGCGAAGGAGATCATACAGGATCTTTTTGTCCATCTGTATGAAAAACGGGATCATCTGGATATTAATTCGTCCTTAAAATCATACCTGTTTCGTTCTACCCATAACAGATGCATTAACTATATTAACGCACAAAAAATACGCAACAAATATGCTGATCATGTAAAACAAATTGATACCGGCAAAGAAAACAGCCTTGAAAACGAAGTAAACAAAACAGAGCTTGAGCATGCACTCTACAAAGCAATAGATGATTTGCCGCCAAAATGCCAGATAATTTTTAAGATGAACAGGTTTGAAGGGCTATCCAACAGTGAGATTGCCGATAAATTAAGTCTCTCAAAAAGAACCATTGAAACCCAGATCAGCAAAGCATTAAAAATTTTACGAGTGAAAATGAAGCCCTATATGGCATTGGGTGTGTTAATTTTAACATTCATGCAATACGTCTAACGGAACAATGAATTGTCATAGAATCAGAGAAATGAATAGAAAAAAAACAAATACAAGAACAATTGCAAGATTTTTGCTTGAAAAACAAGATAAAGAAGAAAAAGTGATGAAGGATAAAATTATATTGAACGATGAAAAAAGCCGGAAGGAATTTGACGCTTATTTGCAGGTTTGGGAGAGATCGGCTAACGTGAAGGACTTCGAAAAAGTGGATGTAAATGAAGATTGGGCTAAAGTGCGTACAAGGATGTCGTTCCTGCCCAGAAAGCAAAGGATCCCATTTCGAAGTTATGCCTTGCGCATTGCTGCAATTCTCATACTCGCTTTCGGTCTTACCTATTTTTTGTTGCAGCTTCTGAATAAATCGACCATTTATAATCCCGATTATTATGAAATTGCTTCAGCAAGTGAAATTGTTGATGTGGATCTTCCGGATGGAAGCATTGTGAGCCTGAATAAAAATGCAAAGATCTTCCGAAACAGTGATTTCGGGAAAACAAACAGGGACGTTATTCTTGAAGGGGAAGCATTTTTTAAAGTAACAAAGAACAAAGACCTTCCTTTCAGGATCCATTCCATGAATTCGACTGTTGAAGTGCTTGGTACAAGTTTTAATGTAAAAACCGACACCAATAGTATTATCGTCAGCGTAATGACAGGAAAAGTTGCCTTCTATCTGAATGAAGACAACTCAAAGAGGCTTGAATTAAATCCTGATAATGCCGGGAAACTGAATATCAGCACCAAAGAATTTGAGATCGAACAAACATTCGATCCAAATTCCATTGCCTGGTACACAAAAGAATTTGTCTTCAGGAACAAACCACTGGAAGAAGTTTGCAATGTGATTGCTAAGTATTATCAGCTCGATATTATTAAGGATGATGATCTTAAAATCAATGAATCCATAACAATAACCTGCAGCACTCAATCTGTCCAGGATGTGTTAAGCAATATTAATTTATCTTTAACCGGGGATGTTGAATTGATAGCTACAAAAAACAATCTGATCATTAGAAGGCAGTGAAATTGAAAAGCCTACATATTTTTTTTTATCTTTTTCTGATATGTGCTAATCCTCATGCATATACTCAGGATCTGCTGAAAAAGTATATTCACCTGCCTCCACAGGAGCTCACTGTAGAACAATACCTCTACCATATTGAAGAAATGACAGGCTGTCACCTTGGCTACAGTTCGGCCATTGTAGACAATAAAAGAATAGCCCTGTATCCGGACAGCATTCAGTTAAAAGAACTTCTCGATACGCTGTTTGCCTCTTATAGTCTTCAATATGTTGTAAAAGACAATTTGTTAATTCTTTCCCCACAGACCGATGCACTGGTAAAAAGTAACCTTGTTAAGATCACAGGAGTGGTTACACAGGAGAAATCAGATAAACCGGTCCCCTTTGCTGCCGTTCATGTTCCGGGTTCAAGTACCGGCACGATTTCTAACTACGAGGGAGGTTTTGAGCTCAATTTGCCCGCCGATGCAATTGCCGATACCCTGATGATATCCTGTATTGGTTATAAACCTGAGATCATCCTTTCAGAGAATTTTTTAACAGGGCCTGTGAAAATTAAGCTCCATGCAACAAAATTTCAAATTGAAGAGTTGATCGTAAGACCGGAAAAACCGAAAGAATTAATACTGGCGGCTCTGGATAAAAAAGGCGAAAACTACGGTCAAAAACCGACAATGCTTACTGCCTTTTTCCGGGAAGCATCAAAACAAAATGACAATTACATATCCATTTCAGAGGCTGTAATAGACATATACAAAACTTCTTATCTTTCAAACGAAAGAGACCTTGTAAAACTCAGAAAAGGCAGACGTGGCATGAATACGGAAAATTCGGAACTGATCAACCTGATCGTTGAAGGAGGATTGTATCATAATATGCAGTTGGACGTAATGAAATATGGAGTGTATTTTCTTGACCCGGATTTTTTTGATAATTATGACTATTTCATGCTGAAACAAATTACGTACAATGAAAGACAAACCTATGTTATCGGTTTCAGGTTCAAAGACAATATTCCCATTCCGGGATTTGACGGCAAATTTTATCTTGATGCAAAATCACTGGCACTGGTAAGAGCAGAATTTGAGATCAGCGAAGCAGGACTTGAGCATGCGCATGACCTACTGATTAAAAAAGTCCCCGGATCATACCGCATCCAGCCGAAATACGGAAAATATGAAGTGGAATATCGTTATTACCAGGAACAATGGAACCTGAACTATGCACGCAGCGAAATAGCTCTTAGGGTTCGGAAAAAGCGCGGCAAAGAACACAAAGGCTTTACCTGCCAGTTTCAGTCAACCTCTGAATTTGTAATTACCGGGAAAAACACGGAGAAATTTGAAAAGATCAAATACCGCGATGCATCCAAACCCGGTGATATCTTATTCCAGCAAATTACAAACAGCGATCCGGAATTCTGGGGAAATGAAACTACCATTCTGCCTGAAGAACCTCTCCTTGAGACAATAAAAAAGCTCAGGCTCCGGGAAGAAAGCAGCAGGACCAAGCTGGTAAAAACAATACAGTGATTGGTTCAGCCTTCAGATTATCCGGAAGAACATGTTTTGCTTCCCCTGGTTTATTATAAAACATGATAAATATTAGCTAACAAAATCCGTGACGAGTGCCACAGAAATCATAAATTTGCCGGGATTAAAAGCATATATATGAAAACAAAAAAAATTATCATTGCATCATTAGCCATTGTAATGGCATTATCTTGCTCCAGAGCCAAAAAAGAAGATATGAAACAAACGGAAGCATTTAATTATGTGCTTGAACAATTTGCAGATCTAAGAATATTAAGATACCGGGTTCCCGGGTTCGATGAATTGAACCTGAAACAAAAAGAACTGCTGTATTATCTTGGTCAGGCAGCTCTCTGCGGGCGCGACATTCTCTGGGATCAGAATGGCAAATACAATCTTGCCATACGGAAAACCCTCGAAAACATCTATGAAACATATTCAGGTGACCGGACTTCCGCAGAATTTGAAAAGTTCCTTGTTTACCTGAAAAGAGTATGGTTTTCAAACGGTATTTACCATCATTATTCCACAGACAAGATCCTCCCTGATTTTTCCAGGGACTATTTTACAGAATTAACATCAAATTCAGACAACGAAGAATTTCCTCAGCTTCAGGAGCATTCTGTCCAGGAAACACTGGATATTCTTATCCCTGTGATCTTTGATAAAAATGTGCTGGGCAAAAAGGTAAACCAGGATCCTGACAAAGACCTGGTGGCAGCTTCGGCGGTTAATTTCTATCAGAATGTCAATGAAAAAGAAGTAACCTCCTACTATGAAGCAATAAAAGACCCGGATGATACGACCCCTGTATCCTACGGCTTGAACACACGGATTGTTAAAGATAACGGAGCTATAAAGGAAATCACATGGAAATCGGGAGGACTCTACGGAGAAGCCATTGATAATATCATTTTCTGGCTGAAAAAGGCAGTAACTGTTGCGGATTCGCCGCAGCAGCTTGCCGGTATTGAAAAACTCATTGACTATTACAAAACCGGAAACCTGACAACCTGGGACGAATACAATACAATCTGGGTAAACGATACTTCTTTTGTTGATTTTGTCAACGGGTTTGTTGAAACCTATTCAGATCCTCTCGGGATGAAAGCAACCTGGGAATCGGTGGTTAATTTTAAGGACCTTGAAGCAACAAAACGAACGGAGATTATTTCATCCAATGCCCAGTGGTTTGAAAATAATTCGCCCATTGAGAACAGATTTAAAAAGAAAGAAGTTAAGGGTGTTTCGGCAAAAGTCATAATCGTTTCTATGCTTGGCGGCGATTGCTATCCACATACACCCATTGGGATCAACTTGCCAAATGCCGACTGGATAAGAAAAGAACACGGATCAAAATCTGTTACCATACAAAATATCACGGATGCATACAATCAGGCAAACCTGGGAAGCGGTTTCCTGGAAGAATTCTGCTATGATTCTGTTGAAATTGAGCTGAGCAAAAAATACGGTTTGCTTGCCGGTAACCTGCATACCGATATGCATGAATGCCTTGGCCATGGCTCCGGACAGTTGTTGGAGGGAGTTCGTTCGGAAGATCTGAAAAACTACCAGTCGCCGCTTGAAGAAGCACGGGCCGACCTGTTTGCATTGTATTACATCATGGACCCTAAAATGATCGGACTGGGATTATTGCCAAATGAAGATGCAGCAAAAACAGCATACATAAGTTATATCCGGAATGGTATAATGACCCAGTTAAACCGTATCAAGCCGGGAAATGAAATTGAGCAGGCACATATGCGCAACCGTCAGCTAATCGCAAAATGGTGTTATGAAAACGGAAAGGACGAAAATGTTATTGAAAAGATCGTAAAAGACGACAAGACCTATTACAGGATAAACGATTTTCAAAAGCTGCGTGGTCTTTTCGGAGAACTGCTTGCAGAGGTTCAGCGCATCAAATCGGAAGGGGATTACGAAGCCGGCAAAGAGCTGGTTGAAAACTTTGCTGTAAAGGTCAATGCCGATTTGCACAGGGAAGTACTGGCAAGGTTTGAGAAACTGAACATTGCTCCTTACAGCGGCTTTGTAAATCCGGAATATGAAATCGTGGAGAAGGATGGAGAGATTGTGGATGTGAAAGTACATTATGTGGATGATTTTTCCGGACAGATGCTGAAATACGGTAAGGAGTATTCCTTTTTGCCTGTGGTGAATTAATGCTATCTGGATACGAACATTTTTAAGTGATTGTAATAAACCAGGGAAATTCAGAAATAAGTATTATTCTCTGGTTTGTTTCTATTACTTTTTTCAATGCTCACTAAGTTTTTTTCCTCCTTTATGATTACTAATTTATTCAATTATAGATCATAGTTAGTTCTGGCATGTGTAGTGGGTGAAAAACCTGCGTAATTGGGTCGGCCGTAGCTTGTGGGCTGACTAGGTTTTTCTTGATTACTCCCTTTGGTCGTGAGCTAAAGGTTCTTTGGATTTCTTTTCTCATCAAAGGAGAAAAGAAATGCCTGTCCGGCGAGGACAACTAAAAACAAGGGATTTCAGTACAACTTCCAAAAAATAGTCATTGCTTTATTAGGAACTCACGTTAAGCTAAAAAATATCTTATGACTTGTTTGCCGGTGGTGCTGACCGGAACCGGATAGTTTCACTGCCATACCTGAAGATCAGGATCATCACCGCTATGCCGCCAAAGACAATATAGATCAGGTTGGTACAGGTATGTGCTATTAATGCAAAGATCAATCCTGTTTTTTCTTCAATACCGTAAAGGATCATGGTCTGAACCACCATGTAATGCCAGGGCCCGATTCCTCCCTGGATAGGTGCAAGCATTGCCAGTCCGCCCATTAAAAACACCACCATGCCGGCCCGGAGGGTCATATGTTTTGTAGGTTCATAGGCCAGAAAAACCACATAAAGCATAACCAGCCACATCAGAAAAATAAACATGGTATGTCCCAGAAACTTCCATTTTCCTTTCATGGAAGCGATCGACTTGATACCTGCAACAAACTGGTCTTTCAACTCAACAATCCTCCCCTTCTTGCTCGATTTCTTCAACCTCTTCTTCAATAGCCTATAACCTATAATTCCCAAAAGAATCACCAAACAGAATAAGAGGATATATTTCAGATTTAGCAGGTTCAGTAAATTCTCAGTGATCTTCGGATTTTCTTCAAAGAATTTCAGTACGATGGGTATGTTGCTTGCAAATATGATGATTGCCAGAATAAATAACATGATAGTATCGGCCAGTCGTTCTACAAATACGGTACCCACAAGCTTTGTAAACGGCACCTTATCAGTTTTGGCCAGCACTCCACAGCGGGCCACCTCACCTGCCCTGGGAATAATCAGATTCGCAAAATACAGTACCAGAACAGATAAAAACGTATTGGAAAGCCGCGGATTATATCCCATGGGTTTGATAAGCATTTTCCACCGGATAGTACGGGACAACTGAGCCAGCAAGCCAAATATGATGGAAAGGACGATCCAGAAATAATTCAGTCCTTTTAAAGCATCTGTAATCTCTTTCCATTCAAACTTCCTGTAGAGAAACCAGAAGATGAGTATTCCGATCGAAAAAAGCAAAAGATACTTGATGGTGTTGAAAACGATTTTCTTCATTTGTGGGAATTGAACCTGTTGTACATTATATTTCGCAAATCTAAAGAAAACTTAAGTACTAACAGGCTGAAATAGTATGGCTTTATTCACTTTTTTGACTAAGTAATCATTATGAGGTATAGAATGCTGCATAAGTATATTCCTTTGGTTTTCATGATGTTGTTTTTTACATCCGGACAAGGATTTGCACAAAGCCTGGTTGTGAAGAACCAGATCATAAGTAGCCGGATCATGAACAGGGAGATGAGTTATTCCCTGCTGTTACCGGAAGATTATGACACAAATTCCGATTCCTTCCCTGTCATTTACCTGTTTCACGGCTTTGGTGGTGATCAGAATAGCTGGCTGGTACGCTGCAGGATCAACGAGCTGGTTGATAGTATTCAATTGACAATGCACATCAGAAACTTTATTTATGTTATGCCCGATGCAGGCAACAGCTACTTTATTAACAATTACGATAGCAGCAACATGATCAGCGATTACCTTTCCCGGGAGCTGGTTCCCGCGATTGACTCCATCTTCAGGACAATACCGGAACAATCTTCCCGTGCAATTATGGGATTGTCGATGGGTGGTTTCGGAGCCATTATCGATGCCTTAAAACCACCTCACCAGTTCGGTACAGTAGTGGCATTAAGTGCGGCAGTGCGTACCGAATCGATTTTTAAAAGTTTGCCACAAGACCGTTATGAAAAATATTTCGGCAGTATATTCGGGCCGGGATTATCAGATACTACACGCATTACAAACCACTGGAAAGAAAATTCACCATACTCGTTGACAGACACAGTGCTGGTAAATACTATGCGTGAGATCAACTGGTACATTGACTGCGGGCTGGATGATTTCCTGCTGCCGGCCAACGAGGCATTCCACCAGTTCCTGAAAAAAAATAATATTCCGCACGACTACCATGTAAAGCCAGGTGGTCATAACTGGGCATATTGGTATAAGGCCACTGTATATGGATTATTGTACCTTGATGAAAAGCTATTGCCTGATCGTTGAATCGTTTAACTGTTGAATCGTGTAATCGTTTAACTGGTAAATTGTGTAACTGTGTAATTGTGGAACTGTGGAATCGATTATAAAATAGCAAATTTTAAACGTATTGCAAGCAAGAGTTCTTAATATAAAAAGCCCTGAAGGGGCGATATTATTTTAGCCCGGGGTGAAACCCCGGGAACATGATGCAAAATATAAAAGCGTTTCATCTGCCTGCTTAATTCATGGATTGTACTACCTATGAAACGCAAAACACGGAGATTTGATATTTAAGTTCTGAGTTTAGAGTTAAAAGAAAGAAGCCCGAAGGCCGAAGTAGGGAGTATGGGAAGGTGAGAGGGTGAGAAGATGGGAAGATGAAATTTTAAACTAGTAACTTGAAACCAGAGACTTACGACTTGAAACAAGCGACTGTTCTATGAT
>CAYORG010000029.1:0-38738 GCA_964406315.1 uncultured Bacteroidales bacterium
TAGAGCGTTTGGCTGGCAGCCAAAAGGTCAGGGGTTCGACTCCCCTAACCTCCACTTAAACAGAGTGAGAGTGGGAGCCTGCCTGCCGGCAGGCAGGCGAGAGCGAATACTTTCACTCTGTTTTTTTATCCGCCGTAGTTCTGAGTTATCAGAACGGAGGAGGACTCCTCACTCACACACAAACTCATACTGCTTTCAGCAAAACATTTCAATCTCCGCAGCTTTGGCGAAGTTCTCTGACATCATCGCGAACGCAGTGAAGATATCTGGCTTCATGCTAACTCGTAAACCAAGCGCGAGCCTTAAATTGACAAAGCATTCTGGGAAAATTCCGTAACATTGAGATCATCAGTTTCTGATAGTAAAGAAAGGATCAATCATTATCCAAAGGATCCCATTCTCCGAACGCTTCAATATGAATCTGAACCTGTGGTTCCGTCTGATACTTTTCATTCACATTATAATACCATCCCAGGTATTCCGAGTCGCCACCGCCTTGTGTTGTAATCAGGAAACGATTTGGCAAGTTGCCGATATTTATTGCCTGGTCGCGTGCCAATTGTTTGTCTCCTCCCTGAGGATCGATGGGTATCCAACCATAATTGGGAAGATATACTTCGGGCCATCGGTGAAAAAACTCATCCAGACTGGCATCATCGCCCCGTACCACAAGTGCACCCACATACCTTGCAGGCAATCCGGCAGCCCGGCACAAGGATACGAAACAGAAGGTGTATTCCGAACAGGAGCCAGTACCTCTCTGCAATACCACCGGCGCTGCATTCCAGCCTCCTTCCATTTTGTATTCCAGGGTATTGCGTATACAATTGAATATCTTACGGGCAATCCAATATGGATTTGTCTCATCGCCGACAATTTCTTTAACCAGCTCTTGCATATACGGATCATCGGTCATGTATTTGCTTCCATTGGAAGTATATAACCGGTATATGTTTTGGGGAACGGATTCCAGGGACCCGACTTTGTCAGGATAAATAAAATACCTGATGGCTGAAATAGCTGCATCCACTACCATGACAGATTGCACGGTCTCATTTGATGAAATATTCTCATAATGAAATAAGGCTACCGGCTGCTGCCAGTGATCTTTTTTCAGTGTATACTGTTGCGGTGTAAATGATGTGTCCAGAATCTTCTGCTGCGACATATTTTCCGGTATCGCAATAAAAACATCAAGGTTTTTCAATTTCCCCTGTCCAAAAACTTTGACCTCATGGATAAGTGTAATCCGTGCTCTTCGTGTATCATTCAACCTGAATACTTCTTCGTCCTGACGGATGATCTTATACAGGGAATCGGTCTGGTAGTCCACATTCCAGAGATAGATCCCGTCCCATGCCATACCTCTGGAATAGGGACCGGGAGAATCAATGATCATGATCACTTCGCCTGATTCTTGATCAATCATATAAATCTCATCAAAGTTTCGATCACTGCTCCACAGGTATTGTCCGTCTGAGGTAAGTCCGTTTACCGATTTAGCCGGGCCATCAAATTTTTTCACAGCGGTGCCGTCACTCAGATCAATTTTTATTATCTTATTTTCCCGCGCATCACCCAGCCATAGTGTTGTACCATCCCAGGTCAGGCCTTCCGGATCACTGCATGGTGCATCGATGGTTAACAGGATTGTTCCGTTCTGCGGATCGATTTTATAGATCTTCGCCTGTTCCTTGTCCGCATTCCAGAGGTATTGTCCATCCCAGGCCAATCCCATAGGCCAGAAACCGGGGGAAGGGATCTGATGCAGGATAGATCCGGATGCCGGATCGAGTTTATAAATGATGTCTGTTTTATAGTCCGCAACCCAGAGACAACCCCCATCAAAGGTCAGTCCGGTGCAATGATTTCCAGGCAAGGGAAAAGACTGAATGATTTCTCCCGGGTAGGCCTGTAAAATCCGGGGAAAAAGAAAAAATACAACTAGTAAAAAAGCATTTTTCATTGTTCTTGCCATTTTTTCTCTATTTAAAAATTCACTACTATCAATACCTAAGTTGTCAGAGATCGTCAGTCAATAATTGAATTAAACTTAATTGAAAAAAATCTTACTATTTAAATGTAAAAAAAATGAATAAGAAAATACGAATTTTTGCTCTAATTCTGGCAGAAACTTAATGAACCGAATGCTCCATAGCATTACGGTTTCATCGTACCAATGAGGTCGCATGGCATTGGTCCTGATCAGCAGGATACAGAAAAGAGAATTCCTTCGCTGTTTGTCAGGCAGGCTTTCCTGTTTTATCAACCGAAGGTTTATCTGCATAGTAATTCACTGTACCATAAAACAGTTTATGTATTTTACAGATGGATTCGTATTGTCAGAAAAGAATGCTTAAAAGTTAAAAAAGACAAAAAAAATAAAATAGTGAGAGAAAACTTTGCAAACTAACTTAGTTTTCATATTTTTGTCAGCTCAAGTTTGAGGTAGTTCAATGGAGTTAAGAGACCGTATTATTCACGAAGCCTTCGAATTATTTGTCAAATATGGCATTCGAACCGTAACCATGGACCAGATTGCTGGACAGTTGGGTATTTCGAAAAGGACTTTGTACGAATCATTCAAAGATAAAAACAACCTTTTGCTGGAAGGGATGAAAGTTTTTATGATGAATAAAAAGGAAGAAGCTCTTGAAATTGTGAAGAAAACATCTAATGTTGTGGAAGCCATTTATACATTTGGCAAATGGGGAGATGATACAAAACGAAAGATTACACCGCTATTTTTTGAAGACATCAGAAAATATTACCCGGAAATATATGAACTGTTTTTCTCGAAACATAAAATCAGGGATTTTACCATTACTCATACACTCATTGTAAAAGGAATGGATGAAGGAGTATTTCTTAAAGATCTGAATGCCGACCTGGTAAATGATTATGTACATGAACTTATGAGTATTATTCATGACGATACCCTTTTTCCTAAAAACGAATATTCTGAAAGTGAAATATTTAAAAACATTATAATGCCCTACTTTTTTGGTATATGTACAAAAAAAGGACAACAGCTTATAGAGCAATATTTTACGGATGAACTGAATATAAGAAAATAAAAAAGGTATATAAGTCAAATTAGTTTAAATATGAAAGAATTAAGAGTTTTAGTCTTATTGCTGTTCTTCTTTTCAGGAAGCAGTTTGGTAACCGGACAGGAAATGTTGTATCTCAGCCTCGATAGTGCACAACAATATGCCCTGGAGTATAATATTACCTTAAAAAATGCAGACCTGGCGGTAGATGAAGCTGATAAAATGGTGTGGGAAATGGTAGCTACCGGATTGCCCCAGGTAGATGCTTCGTTAGATTATACCAATTTTCTCGGATATTCCATTGAGCTTCGTTTTGATGAAAGTATGCTTCCGACAGAAATAGAATCAAAGCCTACCAGTAACATGAATTTGATGGTCAATCAGCTTATTTTTAGCGGAAGCTATATTGTAGGCCTACAGACATCAAGAATTTATAAGACCCTCTCGAAAAAAAATTATGAAAAAACCAGTGTGGATATTAAAAAACAAGTGATTGAATCTTACTATAATATCCTGGTAGCAGAGAAGGTACATGAGATTTATTCGAAAAACCTTCAAAATATACGGGATGCTTATGAAAAAACCCGGGCCATGTACAACGCAGGAATTCTGGAAATTACGGATGTTGATCAGCTTTCGGTACAGGTTAATCAGCTTGAAGATGCTGTAAGATCTACCGAACGTCATACCGAACTGGCCTACAATCTTCTGCGGCTTCAACTTGGTTTGGATACCGAAACCGGAATATCACTCACCGAATCGCTTGATCAGATTCTGAAACGGCAGAATTTTGATGCTACATTGCTTCATCCCTTTAATCTTAACGAAAACATCGATTATCAGTTGATCGATTTCCAGGAAGATATTTCAGAAAAACAGGTTGCTCTCGAAAAAATGAACTATTTGCCTACCATTACGGGATTTTATAATTACACCTATAAATTTTTGACCACCGACTTTGATATGACTCCGCCGAATATGATAGGACTGAATATGAGTGTGCCTATATTCTCAAGTGGTTTGCGTAAAGCGAAGCTCGACCAGGCCAAAATACAATACGAAACAACTCAAAATAACAAAGCTTTGCTTGAAGACCAGCTGCTAATATCCGAAAAGCAATACAGGTTCAATTTATCTACGGCTCTTGAACAGTATGAAAGCCAGAAAAAAAATGTGGAAGTTTCGAAAAGGGTGTATGATAATATTGCATTAAAATATGAGCAGGGTATGGTATCAAGCCTCGATCTTACCACGGCAAATAACAATTACCTTCAGGCAGAAAACAGTTACATCAGTGCCCTGATACAGCTATTGCAGGCACAGCTTGCACTGGACAAACTTTTAAACAAGATTTAATTGAATACCAAACGAAAAAAATTAAACCCAAATAATATGAAACAGATTTTACTTGTACCTGTCGTATTCACAATAGTTTTGATAGTTGCCGGTTGTTCATCAGGACCGGAAAGAGGAAAAGAAAATAACACCATGTCTCCTGACAGTATAACAGAAAAAAAGGTGGAATTGGTTCGTATCATGGAACTTAAAAAACAGATCATAGGTCGAACCATTGAACAAACATCTACATTGATGTCGTTTGAAGAGATTCATTTGGCCCCTTCATCTCCGGGACGCGTTGAAAAGATCTATGTAGAAATCGGTTCCAGAGTTTCCAAAGGTGATGTATTGGTTCAAATGGACCGTACTCAGTTACACCAGGCAATGGTACAACTGAACACAGTAGAAACCGATTTTAAGCGCCTGGATACCCTCAATAAAGTGGGAAGTATTTCCAAACAACAATACGATCAGACAAAAGCCCAATATGAAATAGCCTTGTCGAATGTTGAATTCTTAAAAGAAAACACACGATTAAGAGCGCCGTTCAACGGTGTAATTTCCGGTAAATATTTTGAAGATGGCGAATTGTATTCCGGCACCCCAAATACAACCGCAGGGAAAGCGGCAATTGTATCCATTGTGCAATTGAACCCCTTAAAAGCAATTGTCAGTGTATCTGAAAATTATTTTCCCATGTTCTCTACCGGGATGATTGCTCAGGTTGAAAGTGATATTTATCCCGACAAAGAATTCCGTGGAAAAGTATTTCGTATACATCCTACCATCGATCAGGCAACACGTTCATTTGAAGTGGAAGTGGAAGTTCCCAATCCGGGGAAAAAACTTAGACCTGGAATGTTTTGCCGGGTTTCAATTGAAATCGGAGAAGTAAAGGCACTTGTTGTTCCGGCAGTTTCTATTTTAAAACTTCAGGGATCAAACGAACGGTATGTTTTTCTTGAAGAAAACGGGAAGGCCCGAAGAGTTACTGTAACGCTGGGCAAACGGTATGATGATCAGGTTGAAATCGTTGCTCACGACATAAAAGAAGGTGAACACCTTATCGTCTCCGGCCAATCAAGACTATTAAACGGAATGGATGTAAAAGTGGTATCGGAGTAATCATGTTTCATCAGAAAAAAATATATTTAATTGGCCTGATGCCTGTTTGCCGGACAGGCAGGAAACTTATCATTAGAATTAATAATAGGAGAATAAACAATGAGTATATATAAGACCGCTGTTAATAAGCCCATAACCACCCTGATGATTTTTGTGGCTGTAATTGTTTTGGGTATATATTCCCTGGTACAAGTGCCTTTAGATCTGTATCCTGAAATGAATCCTCCCTACATTTCAGTAATGACTACCTATCCGGGTGCCAATGCCTCGGATATTGAAACCAATGTCACCAAAACCATTGAAGATGCACTCAATACGGTAGACAATCTGAAAGAGATCACTTCTGTATCGTACGATAATTTATCCATTGTAAATCTTGAATTTGAATGGGAGTCAAATCTTGATGAGGCTTCTAATGATATTCGTGACGCAATAGACTGGATTTTCGATTACCTGCCGGAGGAATGTGACCGTCCTACAATTTTCAAATTTAACACCAGCATGATTCCTATTTTGTTTTATGCTATTACGGCTAACGAAAGTTATCCGGGACTGGAAAAAATCATTGATGAAAAAATAATTAATCCTTTAAATAGAATTAATGGAATCGGATCAATCAGTACCGTTGGTACACCCCGGCGGATGGTCTATGTGGATGTTGATCCGAAACGACTCGATGCATATAACCTTACCGTTGAGCAAATTGGCAATACTATTGCAGCCGAAAACCTGAATATGCCTTCGGGCAATGTGAAAATGGGCAAAATGGATTATCAGTTGCGTATCGAAGGTGAATTTTTGGAAAGTAATGAAATCAGTGATATTGTGGTAGGTAATTATGGTGCTAAACCAATTTATTTACATGATGTTGCAACAGTACGTGATACGATAAAAGACCTGTCGATAGACGAAAAGATTAATGGGAAGCCAGGAATCAGAATGTTTGTGATGAAACAATCAGGAGCCAATACGGTGAAAATTGCCAAACAGGTTCAGAAAAAACTCGCCTTATTGGAAAAGGACCTTCCACCCGATATTGAAATCCAACAAATAATGGATACATCAACATTTATTAAGGATTCAATAAACAACCTCTCCAAAACCCTTATGTGGGCTCTGTTTTTTGTGGTTTTGGTTGTGTTGTTTTTCCTGGGAAGATGGCGGGCTACTTTTATCATTGTGCTTACCATCCCCATTTCGCTGATTGTTTCCTTTATCTATCTTTTTATTGCTGACAGTTCCGTCAATATTATATCACTTACTTCATTATCTATTGCCATAGGTATGGTTGTAGATGATGCCATTGTTGTACTTGAAAATATTACCAAACACATCGAACGTGGCAGTAGTCCGCGTGAAGCGGCCATTTATGCCACCAACGAGGTTTGGCTTTCGGTAATCGTTACCACAATGGTAATTGTGGCTGTATTTTTCCCGCTTACCCTGGTTTCAGGAATGACAGGCGTTCTGTTTAAAGAATTGGGATGGATTGTAACTATTACTGTAGTTACTTCTACCACTGCAGCCATCTCTCTTACCCCGGTACTTTCTTCAAAATTATTGAGACTGAAGGCCAAAATAGAAACTACCCGAAAGTTCAGCTATCAGAATACCATTGAGAAGATGCTGAACCAGCTGGATGCCTTTTATGAAAGAACTATTCGCTGGGCATTACATCATAAACGTATTGTGGTGTTTACTGCTTTTGGAATATTTATTGCTTCTTTCTTTTTATTTAAATTTATAGGTACTGATTTTATGCCCGAGTCGGATGAAAGCAGGATCACTGCAACCGTAGAACTGCAAACCGGTATGCGTGTTGAAGAAACCATGAAGATCACACGTAAGCTCGAAAAAATTATTGATGAACGTTATCCGGAAATATTGATTGTTTCTTCTTCTTCCGGTTCGGATGATGAAGGAGGCATGCTTTCATTGTTCAGTCAAACCGGTTCGAATATGATCAATTTCATGATGAGGCTGGTACCCATTGATGAAAGGAATCGTTCCGTATGGGATATCGCCAATGATTTAAGAAATCAAATGGACAGATTTCCTGAAATTATAAATTACAGTGTAAACACTTCAAGCAGTGGAATGGGCGGATCAACCAACACGGTTGATATAGACATTTTCGGTTATAATTTTGATATAACCAATAAACTTGCTCTGGAAATTAAAAACAGGGCAGAAAAAATTGAAGGTGCCCGGGATATTCAGATCAGCAGGAAGGAGGATAAACCGGAACTCCAGATCGTGCTGGATAAAAACAAACTTGCCGATCACGGGTTGAACAGCAGCATAGTCTCTGCGAATATCCGTAACAGGGTAGATGGACTGACTGCTTCCATATTCAGGGAAGAGGGAGATGAATACGATATTGTTGTTCGTTTTAAAGAAGAATACCGTAACTCGATCTCCGATCTTGAACAGATTACCATAATGACACCCATGGGACAACAAATCAAACTGAAAGAACTGGGCGAGGTGAAAGAATATTGGGGACCGCCGAATATTGAGAGAAAACGTAAAGAACGTGTGGTAACGGTATCCGCAAAACCTGTAGGTATTTCCCTGGGTGAACTGGCTGCAAAAATTAAAGCGGGAATCGATCAAATAGATGTTCCACAGGAAGTGTTGATCAATGTTGGCGGAGCTTACGAAGACCAGGTAGAATCGTTTATGGATCTTGCCCTTTTATTGCTGGTCAGCCTTATACTTGTATTTCTGGTTATGGCATCGCAGTTTGAATCTTTTACCATGCCTTTCATTATTATGTTTTCTATTCCCTTTGCTTTTACCGGGGTGATACTTGCCCTGTTTATTACCAATACTACCCTTAGTGTTATTGCTGCACTGGGAGCAGTATTGCTTGTGGGCATTGTGGTAAAAAACGGGATTGTTCTGGTAGATTTTATTAACCTTATGCGCGACAGAGGATATGAACTTAATGAAGCCATTGCCCTTTCGGGAAAATCAAGGTTGCGCCCGGTATTGATGACTGCTATGACCACCATCCTGGGAATGCTTCCCCTGGCCATGAGTACAGGCGAAGGTTCTGAATTGTGGAGTCCTATGGGAATCACGGTTATCGGAGGACTGGTTTTTTCAACCCTTGTAACACTGGTAATTGTACCTGTAGCTTACGGTATTTTTGCCCGAAAAGGGGAACGGGATAAAAAACAAGCTGTAAGAAAACGTTTTGTTTTTATGGATAAATAATCCCGGTTGACCGGGCAACATTGGCTGCACGGTATTATGAACAATATCAGTAAACAATTATTAAAATATGAAAGCAGTTTTTATAGTATTTAACCAGGCCAATACGGAACGGGTGGAATATATGCTTGACCGGCTCGATATCCGGGGATTTACCTGGTGGGAAAATGTGAAAGGCCGGGGTTCTGAAACCGGTGAACCGCGTATGGGGACACATACCTGGCCGGAAATGAATTCAGCATTGATAACCATTATACCCGATGAAAAATTGAGCGTTTTACTGGAGAAAGTTAAAAAACTTGATGAAGTCCATGAAGAAGTAGGAGTGAAAGCTTTTGTCTGGGAAATATCCCAGGTAATATAATCAGCTTGAAGAGCCGGATATCATAAGCCTTTCTCTATCATTGAGATTCGGATATTTTTAATATCATCCGTTATGACAGGTTTGACGGCAGGGCGTATAAGCAGAAGATTGAGTAGTGAATCCTGTTGTAATAAACTTTATACTATCCAATGAACAGATTTAATACTATTGTATTACTGATTAAAACTTACGCTTTAGTACTGGGCATTTTCTTTGTATTCCGGTTTATTCTTTTCTTTACGGAAACTGATAGAATTGATTTTGCTGAAGTAAACATCTCAACCATTGCATCCGCTTTTTTGATGGGAATCAGATTCGACCTTGTGATTTCCGGCTATATCCTTCTTTTACCTGCGTTTCTGCTACTGGTGATGGAGATAATAAATAAAAAAAGTGACCTCATAAATAAAGCTTCTTTTTATTGGATCTTCTCTTTGTTCACTCTTTCTTTCATAATATGTGCAGCCGATATACCTTACTTTAATCAATTCTTTTCCAGATTTTCAGTGGGCGCTTTTGCATGGATGGAGAATGCCGGTTTTGTTTTTAAAATGATCTTTCAGGAACCAAAATATTTCCTGATACTGATTCCCCTGCTTGTATTGGTTTTTGCTTTTTACCTGATTTTGAAAATGATTTTCAACCAAAAAACTGTTCCCAAAAAAACAAATGTTATTGCCCGGATTTTAATCTCTGTTCTCTTTTTGGGAATCATGTTTTTAGGTATAAGAGGCAGAATTCAAAAAAAATCACCAATAAGAATAGGAACTGCATATTTTTCCAATCATCCTTTTCTGAATCAGCTTGGTTTAAATCCGGTTTTTACATTTATGCGAACTTATCTGGAATGTCGGAAAGAAGAGAACAAAATCGTTCATTTTTTGGAGGATCAAAAGGCGATTGAATATGTGCAAAGAGAACTGCAGATCAATAAACAGAAGTATGATTCGCCCATTGCAAGAGATATTATCCCTGACTCAATCAGTGAATCCAGACCCAATGTCATTGTGATTATTATGGAAGCCATGAGTGCTGCAAAAATGTCAAGGCATGGAAATCAATACAATCTCACGCCATTTCTTGATAGTATTTCACATAAGTCACTTTATTTTGAAAACATATACTCAGCGGGAATACATACTCATAACGGCGTTTTCGGCACACTTTTTTCTTTTCCTGCCCTATTCCGACAACACCCGATGAAAGTTATTAAACAATTTAACGGACTAAGCACTATCCTGCATTATTATGGTTACAGCACAACGTACTTTACCACACACGATCCCCAATTTGATAATGTTGAAGGTTTTTTTCATGCAAACGATTTTGAAACCATTATCTCTCAATCTGATTATCCTGCAAAAACAGTGAAAACCACCCTTGGAGTTCCCGACGATTATATGTTTGAATTTTCCATTCCGTTACTGAACCTGCTGCATGCTGAAAAAAAACCTTTTTTTGTGACCTTCATGACTGCAAGTGATCACGGACCCTATTACATTCCTGAATATTTTAACCCCGGAAATTCTGATATTAAACATCAGATCGTTGAATATGCAGATTGGTCATTGCAAAAATTTATTTCTCTGGCTTCAAAAGAAGATTGGTTTTCAAATACAATTTTTGTATTTGTCGCTGACCATGGCGATCCCATTACTGCTCCTTACGATATCTCGCTGGATTACCATCATACACCTCTTATTTTTTATGCTCCGGAAATTTTCAGTATGCAAAGAACATATTCCTGCATAGGTGGCCAGATTGACGTATTTCCAACCCTCATGGGATTATTAAGATTCCCGTATATTAACAATACTTTAGGCATCGATTTAAGAAAAGAGCAAAGACCTTATATTTTTATCAACGATGATGATAAAATTGGTGTTCTTGATGAGAACTTTCTGCTGATTATAAGAGATGATGAGAATATGAGTTTGTATAAATACAGGAATCTCGATAAAATAAACTACGTGAAAGAGTATCCTGAAAAACGAGAGAAAATGGAATTGTATGCAAAATCGAATATGCAGGTTTTTCAGTACATGCTTTTGAACAATAAACAATTCATTGAATCAGGTATACCTCTCAATAAATAATGCTGCTTATCATTTCAACTTAAGAAAAGTGTTCACAGTCAATAAAATAACGATTAGTAATCGAATTCTTTCACAACCATTTATTCCCACAAGTTATAAGTATGTAAATTAGCTTATCATAACATCAAGATTTATCCCTGTGCCCAATAAATACATAAGCCAACTCATTGCACAAGGCGAAAATCAATACCTTGATTTTAAATACGAGGTGTCTGATGCAAAGAAAATTGCCCGTACTTTTTCTGCATTTGCCAATACAGGCGGAGGAAAACTGTTGATTGGCGTTAAGGATAACGGGGTCATTCGCGGAATTGAAACAGACGAAGAAGCTTATATGCTCGATGCAGCTGCAAATTTTTACTGCAGGCCACCTGTTGAATATAGCCTGAAAGACTGGCATATTGACGGGAAAAACCTTCTTGAAGTAACCATTGAAGAGAGCAGTTCAAAACCTCATCTTGCTCCATGGAAAGAAAAACTATGGAGAGCTTATGTGCGTGTACACGATGAGAATTTTGTAGCAAATGCTATTCAAGTAAATGTCTGGGATAACCAAAGAAAAGAAAAGCCTGCTCTCATCAAATACAACGATGTGGAAAAAACTTTACTTGAGTACTTACAAACCAATCAGGAAATTTCCATGAAAGAATTCTGCCGTTTATGCAAAATAAGATACCCCGTTGCAAAGAAGATCCTGGTGAATCTGATTGCAATCGGAGTATTGCAAATAAATTACCGCGAAAATATCGCTACTTACAAACTTAAATAATCAATTGTAAAGCAAATGAAGATCTAATTGAAGCTCCTCGCCGCAAGCGGCGAGGAGCTATTCTCACGAGCATAGCGAGTAATCTTCGATCCTTTTTTTGTTTATTATTTTTGTGCTCGCTAACCCCGCAGTGCTCCGTCGCTATAGCTATGGCGCAAGCGACAAGCTACGGGGAACCGAGTTTACGAGTTCGGCCCAGCCGGCAGACTGGCAGGGAAGCCAATGCGCTCTCAGGATTCAATGCGATTAATTCGGTTTTGCCCATATATTTATCGCCTCCCGAATAACTTTCACTCTTAACAACTCCTGTTCCCGGGCATAACCATTCTATTGTTTTAACAGTAACTTTCACAGGGGCCTTTGTCAAAACATTTTCACTTATTTTAAAACATTCAAATGTGCCTGCTTTGGTTGTAACGATTTCCTTCGATTCCACTTTACGATCGGTTATTGAAATTTGCATTGTCATGATCTTCATCCCACCACTGCTTATTTCCATTATCAGGTTGCCATCTTTAAGTATATCTCCTGCACTCAGGTTGCCTGGCATTTCAAGGTTTTCAGTCTCTACTTTCACTTCCATGTCCTCATAGGCACTCATCATTTGCTGGTTGATATAGCCTTTCATATCAAAATAAAATGTGCCTGATTCACATTTTACTTCAAGTTCAGATTCACTCACAGGTTTGCCTTTTTCATCATAGGTATTGACCAAAATTGTGGCTTCAGCACCACCTGGCTTCACCTTGTAACTGACCACTTTTTGAGAAGAACTGCTACTTGGGTTGTCCTTTTTATCAAAATGCTGATAAACAAGCTCGGTACCTTCTGCTTCCGGATAATAAAAAGTGCATTCCTGGCTGAATAATACTGCTGAAAAAATGATCAGCAAGGTTGATAATAAAATTTTTAAGTTCATATACTAAATGTTTTAAATACAATTGTATTATTAAATTTTTTGGGAATTAACACAAAATTATCAAAGATGTTGTTTTTTAGTGGAAACAATTTGTTGTATATTACTATTCTTATTATATTCTTTTCCTGCTAAACCAATACAAATTCTAATGCAGTAATAAATATGAATGATTTGGAGTCTTCAGCATCTCATATTTTTGAGCCTGATCCTTCACTTGTTGAATTGCTGGAATCTGCATCCATAGGCATTATTATTCTTTCGGGAGAGGGAAAGGTATTGTATGCAAATCCTGAGTTTCTTGAGCTTTTCGGGGTAACCAAGGATATTGTCGGAAACGGATTTGAAGAACTCTTCTTTTTTGATTCAGTTACTGAAATAAAAAAACTTATCAACGCTGTTTTTAAAGGAAGTGTGTTTCAAAAACAACAAATTATACGAATAAAAAATAAAGAAAATGAGCCAATTTGGGGTGTTTTAAAATTGTCCCCTTTGCAACACATTCATTCCGAAAAAGTTGTACTATGCCAGATAACGAATATTTCTGAATTGAAAGATTACGAAGAAATGATTGCAAAACAAAGCCATCTTCTTCTTGAGTTGATCAATTCCCTTCCGAACAACATTTTCATTAAAAATAAGCAGGGTGAGTTTCTTCTGGCCAATGTCTGGGTTTCAAAACTCATGGGAGTGAATAGTCCGCAGGATCTGTTAGGCAAGACAGATTTTGATTTTCATCCGAAAAAACTGGCTAAAAAGTATTTCAGTGATGAACAGGAAGTAATAAGAACGGGGAAGGCCAAAATAAACATCATTGAGCAGGTTGTTGATAGCGAAAATAACCGAAGATGGTATTCAACATCAAAGCTGCCATTGAAAGATAACAAAGGTGACATTGTCGGCATCATGGGTATTGGCCGTGATATTTCAAACTGGGTAAAAGAACAAAAGGCTTTACGAAAAGCAAAGATCAAAGCAGAAAGAGCAGATCAGCTAAAATCAGCTTTTTTAGCAAACTTGTCTCACGAGATCAGAACTCCCTTAAACGGAATTCTTGGATTTAGCCAGTTTTTGAAACAATCTCTTCCGGAAGATGACAAAAAACACAAGTATATTGATTTTATTCTGACCAACGGGAAGCAACTGTTACACCAAATTAGTGACATCATCGATATTTCAAAAATAGATTCAGGGCAATTCCCAGTTTACAAAAGGAATTTTAATCTGAATGAGATGATGGCTGAACTTGAATTTTCTTTCAGAGAAAAAATCAAACAACTGGGATTATATGATATTCATCTCCATCTGGAATCAGAATTGAAAAATGAGCATTGTGATATTTTTAATGACGACCTGAGAATTAAACAGGTACTAAGTAATTTTCTGGATAATGCAATCAAATTTACCCAGAAAGGAGAAATCCTGTTTGGGTATACGATCGTTGGAGAAAACATACGATTTTACGTGAAAGATACAGGTATAGGCATTTCAGCTGAAAACATACAGTCCATCTTTGACAGATTCCATCAGGTTGATTTCTCGCTGGCGAGAAAATATGAAGGTGCCGGACTTGGACTGGCTATTGCAAATGGAATAGTCATACTGCTAAATGGTGAGATCGGTGCAAAATCTGAGCTTAATAAAGGTTCTGAATTTTACTTCATTATTTCTTATGAAAAGGCCAGATCAACAACCAGTGTCCTAAAAGAACCTGTTGAAAGCCTATTAAAAAATAAGCGTATTGTTGTAGTGGATGATGTGAAAGAATCTTATGATATGCTGGAAATTATTTTATTTCAAAATGAAATTGAGGTTTTTCATCCAAAAAATTCAAATTCGTTTTTTGAATGCATTTCTTCACGCCAAAACAAGGTCGATCTTATCATTATGAATATGCAAACCAAATGGCTTGATGGATGCAGTTCTATTCAAAAAATAAAAACCATCAATTCAAGAATTCCTGTTTTACTGTTAATCGCTGAGTTGAAAAGTGTTAATAAAGAAGAATGTATGGCAGCCGGAGCAAATGATTTTATTGTAGCACCTGTAAATCACGATCAACTAATAAGCAAACTAAAAAAACTCTTTTTATAGTTCAATCAAGAACAATCATTTTTTTGGAGAAATCTTTTTTTTCTTTCCTCCTGGTTTCTTTATTATCAGCATGTCCTATTGCTATGAAGAATATCAACTTCCATGGTTCTGCAATATCCAACATTTCCTGTATTTTGTCTCGTGCATACAATGGTCCGGTCATCCAGCATGTTCCGCAACCTTATCTGCCATTTTATTCAATATGCCCTTATTGCTTATCGCATAGTATTTCCATGGCTGGTAATTGTTGATGCTTGGAGCATATCCTGCCAGACGGATAATTTCGCGAATATCTTAAATATTCACAGGATCATCCGTAAATTTTCTGACACTGATACGAGTCTCAATAGCAGTTGTCAGTTCCATAATATCATTGTTTTATTAAGAAATAGTCACTTTCATTCTTTTATTGCCTGATTTAACCCAAAACTTTATCCTTTCTCTTCTTTCAGCTATTGCCAAATATGTGTTTCTTTGTATAGTATTATTAGGAAATTGGTGTGACAAATAAAGTATCATCCAAAAAAAATCCGTTGCGAAAATTGCGATCAACAAGGATAATTTATCCAATTATTCTTGGTATGGGTGTGGTGGTTTTTATGTTTATCAGAAAGTTTGACCCCGGGATATTTGGTTCAATACACTTCGGCCAGAGAGCTGCATTCTGGATTTTTGTAGCTATAGGTCTGATGGCTGTACGTGATATAGGGTACATGATCCGATTAAAAATACTATCTGACAAAGATCTCAATTGGCTGCAGACTTTCAGAATTATCATGCTATGGGAATTCACTTCTGCAATAACACCATCTGCTATCGGCGGAACAAGTGTAGCAATTATATTTGTGAATAAGGAAGGTGTAAAACTTGGCAAAGCATCGGCCATTGTTATGGCCACTTCTTTTCTTGATGAATTGTATTTTATTTTTGCTTTTCCTGTAATACTTATTTTCATAAGTGGTCATCGTTTGTTCCATATTGAAGAATTTGACGGAGGCGGATTAACTTTTGCCAATGAGTTTTTCCTCTTTGCCATCATCGGATATGCAATAAAGTTGATTTACACATTGGCTTTGAGCTACGGATTGTTTTTTAATCCCCGTGGGTTGAAATGGCTGCTGCTTTGGATTTTTAAACTCCCTATTCTTCGGCGCTGGAGAAGCGGAGCTAATGAAGCCGGTTACGATATCATTAACAGCTCAATTGAATTAAGGAAAAAACCTGTTTATTTCTGGATAAAAGCATTCGGAGCTACCATATTATCCTGGACATCACGTTATTGGGTAATCAATGCACTCTTTCTGGCTTTCTTCATTGTCCCTGATCATTTTCTCGTTTTTGCCCGGCAACTTGTGGCATGGATCATGATGCTGGTCAGTCCCACTCCCGGAGGAAGCGGATTTTCAGAATATGTTTTTGTCCGGTATTTTGGAGAATTGCTTCAGGTCTCTCCTGAATTGAAATCCTCCCTGGCTGCAGTTTTGGCTTTGCTATGGCGCCTGATATCCTATTACCCGTACCTTCTTATTGGATCCATTCTATTCCCACGCTGGATAAGAATGAAATTCGGATCGGGATCCACTAATACTGAAACTTAAGTATCTCTCCATCAATTATCAATGCATCCAAATGCATTCTTTCTGCAGTGTTTAATGCATCGATACGATTATGAACTATCGGTTCTCCTTTGCAGTTAAAGGAGGTATTAATAAGTGCACGTATGCCATATCGAATATGACACTCCTTTAACAGATCATACAAAAAAGGATTCTGATCTCTTTGTTCAATGACCTGAATTCTCGAAGTATTGTCCTTATGCACTACCCCTTCTATTTCATTTATTCTTTCAGACCTGATTTTAAAATCAAACAACATATATCCTGCTGACTGATGAAATTCTTTACAACCCGTATAGTATTCTGCGTTTTCTCTCAGCATTACAGGTGCTACAGGTCTATACCATTCTCTTCCTTTTAAACTCATGGATATTCTTTCTGATAGTTTCTTTGAATCGGCCCTTGCCAGCAGGCTCCTGTTTCCTAACGCTCTGGGGCCCACTTCGCCAAAGCCATTGCAAATCCCTACAATTGAATTTGCGTAAATTAAACTTGCCGTTTCTTTTATGACTTGTTTCTCAACCCTGATTTTCTTTGTTTTCAGAAGATAATTATTAAGGTGTGGTCCCGGATTCCTTATTGTGTTTCCCTGGGCCAGGGAAACAGCGACTGCTGCTCCCAATGAAAGCCCTGAATCATCTGCGCAGGGAGGGATAAATACCTCATCAAATTCACCTGAGTTCATCAATGCAGAGTTCAACTTGATATTTAATGCACAACCCCCTGTGAAATAAAGGTGCCTGAACTTATGTATTGCTTTTATTTTCACTATCTCCATCAGCGATTCTCTGACAAACATTTCATGCAATGTTGCTGCAAGGTTTTTCAGAAAACTGTTTCTGTTATCCACGGATTGAATATCCAAGCCCCAATCTGATTTCAGTTGCAGGAAAAATTGTCGAGGAGATGACCAGATATCAGAGAAATACTTATTCTTCCCAAGCCACACTTCAATATCCTTGTTATAACTCCCGTAAGCGGCCAAACCCATCAATTTGCCGGGCACACTATTATGAAACCTGGGCTTGGTCCCTGTTAATCTGAATACCAATGCATTGGCGTTAAAAAAGCTTGTATATTTTTTAAGTTCCCAATGATGAAAAAGGTTATGTATCTTGTGATTCCGATACTCCCAGGCAGAAAAATTGCTTATACTCGCTCCACCGTCATAATGTATCATGAGTGATTCCGGCCTGAATTGTCCAAAAAAAGGAATACAGGAATAAATATGAGCCAGTTCATGGCTTATGCTGAAAGCTTTAACATTTTGTCCATACCAATTGGAAACTCCTTCCCTGAGTGAAGAAATCTCATTTCTCTGATCGTCTGGTTTGAATTGAATGTTACCGTCAGCAGAAGAAAAAGCCTTTCCCAGTTCATGATCAGCAAAACATAAAACTATGCTTCTATTGTGACTCAGGTTTAATTTTTGGACAATTGCTTCAATATGTTGATGCATATTTGCATCGTATTTGGATCTTGATACTCTTTCGAGGTGTATATAATGGACTAAATTTCCTCCTTGAAAAACAGCTAAATTATGATCGTGTATTTGCTTTGGGAAAATGGCGTCAGAAAGGTTTCGTATCCCATAAATACCCACGATGATCTTAGCGTTCATAAATGTTAAGTTAATTTTTTATGAAAATAGGTATATTTGATTTTTCGGCAGTTCAATTAATTAATTTTTTGTTTTAATAATTCATGAAGATTTAATAGATTTAGTATTAAATGATACACTTGTCGAAAGGAAGTCAGTTTTAACTAGATTTGTATGACGGTAACAGACCAGGATTTTCAGTTATTTATATATGCGCTTAAGACTTCTTCCAAATATGACTTCAGTGAATATTCTGAAAAATCACTTAAAAGAAGGCTCACAAAAATTTTAGCTGATAATAAGCTGAATATTAATTCTCTTATTAATAAACTTAAGAATGATCAGGTATTTGTAGAGAAGATTGTTAAAGAAGTGACAGTAAATACAACTGAGCTTTTTCGCGATCCTCAGGTTTGGCACGCCATCAGGTATGCAATTTTACCCAAGTTAAAAAACAACTCAGTCATCAATGTTTGGCATGCCGGCTGTTCCACAGGCCAGGAAGTTTATTCAATGTTAATTATTCTGAATGAGATGGGCCTCCTTGATAAAACAAAAATATATGCCACCGATTTAAACTCGGATGTAATTGAACAGGCTCAGAAAGGTGAATACAAATACCGCTTTAATATAGGTTATCTGGATAACTTCGATAAGGTTGTAAAAGAAAACCCTTACAACTATGAAGAATATTATGATGTACCTTATGAAAAGTATTTTTCAATTGATAAGGCGGCAGATGCAATAAGGATGAATGATTTTCTGAGGGAAAAACCCATTTATAAGAAACATGATCTGGTGAAAGAAGGAAACACACTTTTTGTTAAATTCGATATTATTTTATGCCGTAATGTAATTATTTACTTTAACTATTCTTTGCAAAGCAAAGTATTTGACCTTTTCCATAGAAACCTTTATGATAATGGCTGCTTATTACTGGGAATGCATGAAACTATTTTAGGTTCTTATTCTGTTAAATTTCAAAAAAAGGGACATGCTTATTACAAAAGCTAAATTTAATTTATTTAATGAACCATCATGAATTTCAAGTTTAAACATATCAAAAACAGATTCCTGCTGCAAATCTTATTTTTTGTGATTTTCGTGTTTATTTGTATTTCCGTTTTCTGGATATATAAGAATTCTGATACAAGATTCGAGGCGGCAATTCATAAAATAATACTTCTTGAAAAAAACATACAAAATGCCAATATTTTTGCCGGTGACCTGACTCTTCAGGAAAGCGTTTCTTTCAAAAACGAAACGAATACTACATTGTCCTTAACAGAATACCTCGAAATGATTGAAGATAGCATACATGCTGTCGTTCAAATAAATCCTTTGAAAAAAGTTCTTCATACAAACCCTGTTCATGACAGCCTGATTCTGGCAATTAACAATTACAGAAGGTCCGTTGATTATTTGCTGCTTTCCAAGGAGGAACTGAACAACCAGACCTCCGGCAATTCAGAAAAACTCACTGCCATGTCATCGAATCTGCTGAATAAGCTTTTTCCTGTAATTGATTCTGAATTGTATGTCCATGCAGTACATTTTAAAAACCTGGAAGCTGAATTTCTGTATTTTGCTAACAACAGAGCTTATGATGAATTGATTTACCTCATTGACAATCTCTCGTATAGTCCTGCGATTCAGGAAATGGTTCTTATGGGGTATGACGACTTGACAATTTTGTTTGAAGAATATAAGGCAAAAGCACTCGTTGTGAAACAGATCCTTGAACGCATTGGTTATATAAGTCCTGGGAAAGGGCAAATTTATGATCTTGAGGATGATTTTACTGCTCTAATAAATACCTATACCAGATTCAAGGATTTTGCATTTCAAAAAATAGATCGTAGCAAGAACATTTCGTTTATGCTTTGTTTCATTTTTACTTTTTTGTTTAGCCTGTCATATATATGGCTTATCTTGTTATTAATGAAACAAATCAGACTTCCTTTGATTCAATCAGTTAAATTTAGCTTTGATATATCCAAAGGAAAATTAACGCTTGCTGAACTTGATCAGGACGCATCTTTTGAGTTTACATCCCTCAATAAAAACTTAAACAAAATCTACAAAGCCAATAAAGAAAAGAAAATATTCGTTGATAATCTTTTAAAACAAAAGTTCGATACAGATCTTTCTTTGCAAGGAATAGGAGATACATTTGGCAAAACATTGCTCGCACTGAAAGAAAACATGAGAAAATCCCGTGAAGAGCAATTAAAATATTCTGAGGAAAACCAACTCAGGCGCTATTTGAATGAAGGAATTGCCAAATTTGCAAACATCCTCAGAACATACAGCAGTGACCTTGATAAACTTTCGGATATTTTTATTCGTGAGCTGGTCAAATATCTGGAAGCTATACAAGGAGGTTTGTTCCTTGTAAATGAAAACAACGAAGATGAACTTAACCTGGTTGCCGCTTTTGCATACAGCAGAAAAAAATACGTGCAAAAAACGGTTCAGAAAGGAACCGGATTGGTCGGGACCTGTGCCATAGAAAAAAAGAGCATCAATCTTTCAGAGATACCGGATGATTATATTGAAATAACTTCCGGTCTCGGAGACGCTCTTCCCACCAATTTGCTCCTGCTCCCGGTAATGCACGAAGAGGAACTTATCGGGATCATTGAAATTGCATCCCTTAAAAAGTTTGAATCTCATCAGATCGAAGCCGGAGAAAGTATAGCATCCAGTCTTGCTTCTACAATTATTAATACAAAGATCAATGCACAAACTTCACAACTCCTGGCAAAATCTCAGCAACAAGCCGCAGAAATGACAGAACAGGAAGAAGAAATGCGTCAGAACATGGAAGAATTAAAGGCAACACAAGAAGAATCGGCAAGAAGGGAAGAAGAACTGGAGGGATTTCTGAATGCCATCAATCAGTCATTCTATGTTTTGGAATACGATACCGGAGGAACAATACTAACTGCAAATCAAAAACTGCTGGATTTTTTAAAACTTCCTTCAGAAAAAGTTACAGGCAAAACACACAATGAACTTTTTGGGAAAGGCACAAAAACTGACACCCTGTTATTTGCCAATGTATCTTCCGGAATTACAGTAGAACTATCTGAAAAAGTCACATTAAACAATAAACCGATTGTAATCAATAATACATTTTCTCCCTTAAGATCTAAGGATGGAGATACTGTAAGAATATTAAATATCATGACTGTAAATTTTAAGTGATAATTTTATGGTTGAGCTTGGTATAGTTGATATAAGAGAAATAATAAGATTGATAATAAACCATTACAATTTCGATTTTTCAAGTTTTTCACTCACATCATTTAAATATCGATTAGAGCATGTTATTGCGAAAAACAATCTGAATAGTGCTGAAAGCTTATTCAGAAAACTTACAGATGAACCTGATTTCTTTGATGTTTTTTTGCATCAACTATGCGTGCCTTCATCTGAAATGTTCCGTGACCCGTCTGTTTGGAGATGGCTGAGGGAAAGTTATTTTCCCTCACTGGAAGAAAAGCATCTTATGAACTTTAAAATCTGGCTGCCTTATTGTGTCTCGGGTGGTGAATTGTATTCCCTGGCCATATTATTAAAGGAAATCGATTTGCTTAATACTGTTAAAATATTTGCTACATCTTTTAGCAATAATAGTATAGAGGATATTAAATCAGGGGTTTATCCATTTAAGAAAAATGAAGTGTCTATCGAAAATTATAAACGATTTCAGGGAGATTCTGATTTAAGCAATTATTTTAAGCGGGAAAAGTACAATGTTGTCCGTGATACATCTTTGATAAAAAATGTAGAATTTATAAAAGATGATATTAACTTTAATAATGCACCCAAAAACATTAAGCTCATTTTAATGAGAAATGTAGTTATTTATTTCAATCCCTCTCACCAGGAAAAGGTATTAAAAACGATGCATGAGAGTTTATCAGCTTATGGTACACTAATCATTGGATTAAAGGAACAGATCAAACCCAATACAAATGCTCAGGGATTATTTGAAGCAGTTGAACTAAACGAAAGTGTGTATAAAAGAAAGGTAGTATAAGGAATGAATTACAAAGCTGTGATAATAGGAGGATCAGCTGGGAGTTTCCAGATTGTTACGCGAATATTAAATTCGTTAAATCCTTCTTTTCCTTTGCCGGTATTATTATGTCTTCACAGATTAAAACATGTTCGTTCCGGTTTCGTTGAAGCACTCTCTCTGAAATCTAATATCCCTATTTATGAACCCTCCGATAAAGATCAGCTCAAATCAGGATGTGCTTATCTTGCTCCTGCGAATTATCATATGTTTATTGAACTCGCAAACAGAATATCACTGTCAGCAGATGAACCTGTAAACCATTCCAGACCGTCAATTGATTTATCGTTTATTACTGCTGCAAATGCCTACAGAGAAAAACTAATAGGGATTATTCTTTCCGGAGCAAATCGTGACGGTGCGCTGGGATTAAAAAAAGTTGGAGATAACGGAGGAGTGACTATTGTTCAGGATCCATTGGAAAGTGAAGTGAAAACAATGCCCGAATCAGCCCTGCAACATACTAAGGTCGATTACGTATATTCCTCAGATCAAATCATTAAATTCCTGCTCAAACTTTAGTGTTTATGATATTTAAACAACATAAAATACTATTCCAGATCTTGTTTGCAATGACAATACTTTTTGTTTTGTTAATGGTCATTTCTTTCTGGAATGGCTATATGAAAAACAATGTTTCACCAAAGATCTGGCCATTTATTTATCTGTTCTTTGCCCTTGCTTCACTAACATACTGGTTTCTGTTTCAAAAAAAGATCGCTGATGATAAACTTATTGAAGAAGAGATAAACAGGAAAGTCGAAGAAGAAAGAATTAAACTTCTGGATGAGCTTAACAAAAATAAAGAAGACAAGGAAATCATTGTAGATAAAGAGGAAGAGATTCATGCCCTGATCAATAAAATTCTTCCGAAAGGCAAGTTTCAGTCTCCTGAAAGTTATGCAAGAAAATTGCTCTCAAATCTGGCTCAGGAACTGGAAGTCTGGCAGGGTATATTTTATATTGCAGATTCAAAAAAGAAGAATTTTAACTATTTATCAGGATACGCTATAACAAGTGAAAAACCAATTCCCGGCTTTGCCTTAGGTGAAAATCTTAACGGTCAGGCAGCCCAGACACAGGAAGTGATGGTGATTGATGAAATACCGGAAAATTATTTTAATGTGGAATCCGGACTCGGCAAAAGCAAACCTAAAAGTCTATTGCTTATGCCAATAGTTGATAAGAAAAAAACCATAGGTTTGATTGAATTGGCTATTTTTATTGAAGTACAGGAAAAGCATAAAAAGTTTATGTCTGCTATAAATAAACCTGTGGCAGAAAAATTAGTACAAATTCAAAAGTCATAAAATCAAGGAATGGCGAACTTTTTGAATTCATATAAAAAGTATTTTATTAAAGAGATTAATATTATTACAGTCGCTATTGTAATAGGTATTGCAATTCCTGTTATTACCTGGATCATTGAAATTATTGTTCGTGATCTCCCTGTTACTCCTGCATCAATAATCTTGTTGCACAGGAATATACCATCACTTCTTCTTGTTGATGTCCTGCCATTTATTTTAGTAGCGATCAGCTATCTTATTAAGAACCAGCAAAAATTAAGCACTGCAAAATATGATGAACAGCTTGCAGACAGGGATAAAAAAATAGAGAGCATGGCTGAATTTGCCAAGCAAATAGGCGAAGGAAATTACAATACTCAGCTGGATATCTCAACGCATAACGATGCTCTCGCTCAGTCACTTCTTGTGATGAGAGAAAATTTAATCTCCAATCAAAAAAAGGAAAATGAACAAAGTTGGATTGCGGAAGGAAAAGATACAATATCTGAAATTCTCAGGACGAATGTTAAAATCGATGAATTATCAAATAAGGTAATTCAATCGCTCGTCAAATATATTCATGTTGTTCAGGGAGCACTGTACCTGTATGATGAGAAAAACAAAGTGCTGATAAACTTTGCTACCTATGCCTACAACCGTAAAAAGTACATAAACCAGGAGTTTAAAATAGGGCATGGTCTGATTGGAGAATGTGCATATGAGATGGATTATATATACAGGACAGAAATACCGGAAGACTATTCAACGATTACTTCGGGAATTCTGGGAGATCAAAAGCCACAAAGTATCCTTCTGGTACCTCTGGTTACAGATGAGAAACTTCAGGGAATAATAGAATTTGCTTCTACCAAAAAAGAAATTCCTGACCAGACCATCCGGTTGTTAAAAGAACTAGGAGAAATTATCGCCCGTACTATTTTCAACCTGAAAGTAACTCAACGTACTGAACAATTGCTGGCAGAATCGCAAAAGATGACCGCTGAATTGCAGGAGAATGAAGAACAGCTGCGCCAGAATGCTGAGGAAATGAGAGCTACACAGGAAGAACTGCAAAAGTCAAATGAACAGTTGGAGGCAAATATTCAAAAAGTTGAGAATGCACAGAAAAGACTGTATTCATTGTTAGAGAATGCCTCTGAAATTATTTCCATATACGATGAAAACATGGTTCTGACATATGAAAGTCCATCGGTTATCAAGATCCTCGGATACACTCCTGAAGAAATGATGGGTGGTAAAGATATGGACAGACTTACACGCAAAGGCGAAACTGCTATGCGTGCCATGTTTAAACAATTGCTTTCCAATCCTTCTGAGCCTGTAAGCATCCAGTATACTTACATGAAAAAGAACGGACAGAAAATTTTCCTTGAAACTACAGGCAGAAACCTTCTTACAGACTCAGCAATAAACGGTATCATCTTAAACTCAACGGATATTACAGAAAGAAAAAGAGCTGAAAAAGAAGAACGAATGAGGAGTAAAATGCAGGCTCTTTCTGAGAATTCACTTGATATGATATTGCGCCTGAGTACTGTCGGACAATTCTTTTACGCAAATCCTGTAGTCGAGACATATACTGGTATCGAATCGAAAAATTTGATAAACAAAACCCTTAATGAAGTAAAATTTTCAGACATTCTTTTCAATTATTTTCGTGATACCATTGAACAGGTAAAGGCAAATCCTGAAAAAACAACAACAGAAATAACCATTCCGGCAAGAATTGAAGGGATTGAAGAAGATCGTATAATGAGTTTCAATGCTATCCCTGAATTCAATGAAAATGAGCTTGAAACCATTTTATTTGTCGGGCATGATATTACGGAAGCAAAGAGAATTGAACAGGAAATTCAGGATAAGAACAGGAAAATTGAAGACTCAATAAACTATGCCCAGCGGATTCAGACTTCTATACTTCCTGACAACAAGGTGCTAAGGGAATTCATTCCCAATTCATTTATTTTCTACAGACCGCGAGATGTTGTTAGTGGTGATTTCCCATGGTATTTTAAAAAAGGAGATGATATTTATATTGCGGCTGTTGATTGTACAGGACACGGAGTACCCGGTGCCCTGCTTTCCTTTATCGGATATTTTTTATTGAATAATATTGTGGATCACGAATCAGAACATACTGCATCAAATATAATTGATGAACTGCATTACAATGTGAGAAGAACCCTTAAGCAGGAAGATAATGAAGCTGAAGCCCGGGACGGGATGGATATTGCATTTTGTAAAATAAATTACGATAAAAAAGAGCTTCAATATGCAGGAGCCCACCGTCCGTTATATTTGTTACGTAATGGTGAACTTGAAGAATTTAAAGGTGATCGGAAAGCCATTGGAGGAATTCCTCACCGAAAGAAAGAAGAAAAAGATTTTACAAACTATATTCTGGATATTAAGAGAGGTGACAAGATATTTTTCTTTTCAGACGGACTATCTGATCAGCTTGGAGGTCCGGAAATAAAAAAATATTCTCCAAAACGAGTTCGGGAAAAGATTGTTGAGAATAAAGGCTTGACTATGGATGAATTTAATACTTTCTTTGCTAATGACTTTAATGAATGGATGGGCGATAATAAACAGATTGACGATGTTTTATTAATAGGAATTGAATTTTAATTAAAATAATATATTAATACAGGTGTACTATGGATAATAAAAAAGATGTAAAAGGCTTTCTTGAGTTTGTATACGAATTCTATAAAACCATGAAAGCCCATGAAATTACTCTGGTATATGAAGGAGAAATAACTCATCAGATTACCAAGGCTTTTACATCATTGACTGAATCAAACATGGCCAAAGATGATGAACCGGGAAATGTTCAGCGAAAAGTATTCCATGTTATGGTTGAATGTTTGCAAAATATCAGCAAACATGCCGATGATTTTATGTCAAGTGATTTTCTTTTTTCAGGAAGAGGAATTTTCCTGGTCAGTAAAGGCGAAAATGAGTATAGTGTTACTACTGGCAATGCTGTTGATAATGACAGAATTGAAGAATTAACCAATATGCTTGAAACCATCAATAAGATGGATAAGGATGGGCTTAAAGGCCTTTACAAAACGCAGATGAAAGAAGGGAGACTTTCTGATAAAGGTGGCGCCGGTTTGGGATTTATTGACATTAAGCGAAAAACCGGTAAAGAACTTGAATATCACTTCTTGCCTATCTCAAATGATACTTCATTCTTTTTATTAACTTCGACTATTTCAAGAGATGACATTTAAACAAAAAGTGTAGCTATGGAAACTATCAAAATTCAAGGTACTGAAGATACACCAAAAGTAATATTAGATAAGGATAATGATCTTATGGAAATATCTGGCCGTTCATTGCCTGAAGATGTGACTTCATTTTATGAACCAGTGCTGACCTGGCTTGATGAATATTCCCAAAGTCCGAATAAAAAGACCATATTCAACTTCAAACTGGTGTATTTCAATACTGCTTCATCCAAACTCCTGCTGGATATTTTAATGAAGCTGGAAGAAATTCATGAAGCAGGTAACGATGTTCTTATTCGTTGGCATTTTCCTGAAGATGATGAAGATATGGAAGAAGCAGGAGAAGAGTATGCAGATATTGTGGATGTACCATTTGAACAAGTGAGCTATTCAGGTTAGCATCTCATTTTTCTTGTGCCGGTAAAATTTACTTTATAAAATATGAGTGAGGAAATCCTTAAGGCTCTGATGCAGTTGTTTGCTATTGTTGCAAAACAAGATGAGGGCGTTGAGTCTACACAGGTCGAGTATGTGAAAACATTTCTGGAACAACAACTTACATCAGAAAAGGTAACGGAGTACTATTCCCTATTCGAAGAACATGCCGGATTAAAACTGGAAGAAGAAGAACAAAAAAAAGGCAAATTAACATCTGTAAAAGATTCAGTCAGAATCCTCGGCCTTTGCAAAAAGATCAATAAAACACTTACTCAAAAACAGAAAGTAGTTGTTCTTGTCCGTTTGTTTGAAATCATCAATGCCGATCGAAAATTTACCGATCAGCGAATGGCTATTATTAATACCGTAGCTGAAGTATTTAATATCTCTCAGATAGAATTTAAAAGTATAGAAACTTTTGTTATTAAAAATGAGGCGCTGGAACTTGATGATGGCAATATTCTGATTATCAACGAAAGAAATGAACGCTACAAGAACGCAAAAAAAATCAAAACAAAACAACTCGACAAAGACATATTTGTCCTCCGGGTGACAAGTGTTGACTTATACTTTTTAAAATATACCGGAAAAGAAGACCTGTTTTTAAACGGTCTGCCTATCAATTCATCTAGAATATACCTGTTTGCCAATGGCAGCACTGTAAAACTCACAAAAGGAGCACCTGTTTATTACAGTGATGTCGTTGCACATTTCATGGCGGATATTACTTCCAGTAAGATATCATACACCGTCAGAGATTTAAGTTTCAGATTTCCCAATGGGAATTCAGGTCTTGAAAATATCAACTTCTCAGAAGGACACGGGCGCCTGATTGGAATTATGGGCGCCAGCGGTTCAGGAAAAACAACATTGCTTAATGTACTTTCAGGCATTGACCAACCCACCGAGGGAGAAGTAATTATCAATGGATTGGATCTTCATAAAGATAAGGAAAAACTCGAAGGAGTTATTGGACTTATACCTCAGGATGATTTATTAATAGAAGAGCTAACAGTTTTTGAGAACCTTTATTACAATGCAAAACTGTGTTTTAAAAAAAAATCTGATGAAGAAATTACCTCCCTGGTAAATAAAACGCTTACAAATCTGGGACTTTATGACCGGAAGGATCTGAAGGTTGGATCTCCACTGAAAAAGATGATCAGTGGCGGACAAAGAAAACGTCTGAACATCGCTCTTGAATTGATCCGTGAGCCCTCCATTTTATTTGTTGATGAACCCACTTCCGGATTATCATCCCGTGATTCGGAAAACGTAATGGACCTGCTCAGAGAACTGACACTGAAAGGTAAATTAATATTCGTAGTGATTCATCAGCCATCGTCAGACATTTACAAAATGTTTGATAAAATGATCATTCTCGATGTCGGAGGTTATATGATTTATTATGGCAATCCGGTGGAAGGCATTATGTATTTTAAAAAGATGGATGCCCAGATCAACAGTGAAGTTGGAGAATGTCAAACTTGTGGAAATGTCAATCCTGAGCTTCTTTTTAATATTATTGAAACACATGTGGTTGATGAGTTTGGAAATTATACCGATATACGTAAAGTATCCCCTGAAAAATGGGAAGAAAATTACAATACCAATTTCTCGCCGGAAGAAGTTGATACTATATCTGAAAAACCACCTAAAACGCTGAATATCCCCAATTGGTTTTCGCAGTTAAGAATTTACGGAATTCGAGATTTTCTGTCAAAGATAAGTAACAGACAATACGTACTGCTAAATTTAATCGAAGCTCCTGTTCTTGGTTTTATTTTATCGTACCTTATCAGATACATTGAAGATCCTAACTCTAAAATTTATATTTTCAGGGTCAATGAAAACCTTCATATTTTTATATTCATGTCGCTTATTGTTGCCCTTTTTCTGGGATTGATGGTAAGCGCCGAAGAAATAGTAAAAGACAGGAAAATACTGAAACGGGAAAAATTCCTTAATCTTAGCAGATCAAGTTACCTTGTTTCAAAGATATTTATTCTATTCATCATCAGTGCGATCCAGACATTCCTCTTCGTAATCATTGCAAACAGTATCCTTGGTATTAAAGGAATGAACTTTGTTTATTGGTTTACACTGTTTTCCACAGCAGCATTTGCCAATATACTTGGTCTTAATATTTCTGCCACTTTTGACTCGGCAGTTACTATTTATATCCTTATCCCATTGATCATGATTCCCATGATGATACTCAGCGGTGCCATGTTTAGCTTTGATAAACTCAATCAGAAAATCGGGCGTGTTGATAAGGTGCCATTTATAGCAGAACTTATGGTAACAAAATGGGGCTATGAGGCTCTTATGGTTTATCAATTTAAAGACAATAAGTTTACCAGGGAGTTTTATGATCTTGAAAGACTTGAAAGTATGGCCGATTTTAAAAAAGTGTATTACATTCCTGAAATGCGCAACAGACTGAACAGAATTGATAAGGAAATAAGGAATATTAATCAGGTTGATGCTACAAAGAGCGATCTTATATTATTAATCAATGAAATAAAAAAAGAAAATACACGAATGAAATTGATTGCAAATGAACCTGCTCTTAAGCAAAATGGGGAATTGTTGGTGAAACCTGTCCTTTATGATCCTATAAATGAACTTAACAAACAAAACTTTGATTCCAATACTGCAAGAAGAGTCTATGAATACCTGAAACAACTTGACAGTTATTACGGAAGTGTTTTCCAGTTGGCCAACAAAAAACGTCAAAACAGTATTACGTACCTTCTTGAAAATTACCCGGAAAAATATCAGGAACGAAGAGATCGTTACTTTAATGAAAGCATTGCCGACATATTAAAAAAAGTATATGAAAAAAATAAAATACTTGAATACAAGCATCAACTGATTCAACACATTGATCCGATCTATGAAATACCTATCCCTTCGCATGCCTTAAGTTTCAGAACACATTTTTTTGCACCGCAAAAGCATTTTCTTGGAAAGTACCATGATACCTACTGGTTTAATATGGTTGTAATTTGGATATTGACATGCATATTATATGTTCAGTTATACTTCGATGTATTCAGAAAATTACTTGGCCTTGGGGAAAACTTGAAGAAAAAATAGATTTTTACTAAAACAGATTTTTAATATCTTTATACTAATTGTTACATTTGTTTAATCCGCAACAACAAATACAGAGAGCTATGATAAAAAGAATTTTTGCGCTTCTTGTTGTCAGCCTTTTACTTTTCGCTTGTAAATCGGGAGGAGAACGAAAGACAGAAGATGAATTTGAAGTCCCCGATGATATTGTTAATGAAGGCGTATTAGAAATTTCTGAAGAAGTTATGCAGAATATCGTTCAGAATATTTCTTCGCCTGTTGAAATGGCATCATTGGTCAAAAGCCTTAATGCTGATTTTTCTGGAAAATATTTGGCTCCTACTGATAAAGTAGATGATTTAACAACAAGTTATCAACAAGCATTTCATCTGGGAATTTATGCTGCAGATCTTGGCTATCTCAATATTTATAACAAAACAAACTCCGTAATTGATTACATTACTGCCATTAAAACTCTGGCAGACGGAGTACGAGTCGGCCAATTTTTTGATTTCACAACTCTCAAACGACTGGCGCAGAGTAATCAAAACCTGGATTCACTGATGTATATTTCTGTACATAGTTTTAACCAGATGGACAAATACCTCAGGAGCGATAACCGAAGCAATCTGAGCACATTAATGGTTACCGGCGTATGGATGGAAGGACTCTACCTTGCCACCCAGGTAGCAAAATCAGATCCACATCCTGAAATTGCAGAAAGAATTGGAGAACAGAAAATTATTATGGATCAGCTAATGCTTATTCTTGAAAATTATAGATCTGATAAGTATTTTCGTAAACTCATTGAAGATCTTACTATCATCAAGGATGAATTTGACGATGTTACGATCACTATCAAAAAAGGAGAACCTGTGGCTATTGAAGAAGACGGAATGTTGGTTATCGTGCAAAAAGATGTTAGTATGGTTGAAATTTCAGACGACAGACTGAACAGCATAATTGAAAAAACAGAACAAATCCGAAACAAGCTAATCAGTAATTAATATGAAAAATATCCTGAAATACATATTCCTTTCATTGATTTTCTTTGCGAGTGAAATAATTGCTCAAGACAATGTCGAATTAGTTGCTCAGTGTGCCGCCAGTGCCGGAAATGTTACCTATTTAAAGGATTTTATTGTAAAGTTGGATGCTGGCATTCCGGGCGGAAAACCACCTTCAGCCAAATTTTCAATGGTTCTGAGCAAAAACACACAATATCGTTTCTCAATATGTACTGCTCCTGATTCTGAGGGAGAAGCTATCCTTCAGCTTTTTGATATGAATGTATTGCAGGGTAGCACTTACATTAGTTCAACCGGCAAAGAATTTCCTTTTTTCGATTTTAAATGTCAAAAGACAGGCGTTTACCATGTGTTCATTTCTTTTAAGGAAGGTAAACCCGGAGAATCTGTTGGAATTTTATCTTTTGTTAAAAAGCTCTGATACAAACAGAAATATTATTACTGCAAAAAGCTGTCTTCTCCCCGACAGCTTTTTTTCAGCTAAATACATTCAATGCCAAAGGTGCAATAAGAAGAAGTATAAACAGGATATTATTAAAAAAATTATTCCTGCAATCACTAAAATAAGAAGACAAAAGTATTGATGCAGGTATTGATAAAAGTATAAATATTTCGATTCCAACCGAAGGAATACACAGGTACATTAAAAGAACATTGATAAAAAGGTAAAATCCCAATTGATAATACTTTCTAACCTGAACTTTGGTTGTGGCATATATGCGCAAAGCGTGAAAATTTGCTATGATCATAATAAAAAGGTACAATCCCAGTGCAGCTAAAAATTGCCAGTTAAAACTTACAACTTTGTCAAGGGTCAACCATTGAAAAAGCATGTCTGCCATCTCCTTCACCGATTTATCAAGAATAAAATACCCGGAAAAAATATAAAGAAATGGCAGAAACAACCCAATAAGAGTATACAACAGCTCTCTCCAATTGAATTGACGAAGAGTAACCTGTGAAATCCATAGGAAGGGCAATAAGAAAATGATGTTGAAATAAAATAAGCTCGCTATTGCCAATAGTATGCCGGCATCTAGATACCTCAGAGATGCTTTGTGGTCTGCCGGATTGTTAAAAATCCTCTGAATAATAATCAGGATAAATACAACTGCTATTAATATTTCTGAAAAAAGTTCCTGATGCAATGCAAAAGAGGACACAGAAATAACAAAAACTGCAGGAAATTGAACCCTTTTTTGAATGATTAAAAATTTGATACATGTTCTGGTTAAATAAAATCCTGCAAAAAGTAATATTAATGCTGTAAAAAGAGATAAGATGAAACCGGAACTATCAAGTTTAAACAGTAAATTCTTATAATTTGCCAGAAATGGTAAAAGAAAGGGAATGGGCAGATTTTGTTGTTTCGCGCGAACTATGTAAACACTATAAACGGAAAGAAAAGAATAAAAAACAATGAAGAGAATAAATGCTTGCTGATTTCTACGAAATAGTTTTATCATAACTTTTAAAAAAGAAAACTATCACAAATAGTTATTCAAAGTTAAAATCGTAAGGAACTAATTATGATAGTTTTCAAATACGATGATCATTCTGACTATAAAAGGGCGTCCAATTTCTTTACTAGTGTACTTTTAGGGACAGCTCCCACTTGCTTATCTTTTATTTCTCCATTTTTAAAAAACAGTATTGTGGGTATATTTCTTATACCAAATTTCCTGGCGATTCCGGGATTGTTATCAACATCCAGTTTCCCAACGATTACCTTATCCTTGTAATCCTCTCCTATTTCAGCAACAATTGGCCCAACCATATGACATGGACCGCACCATTCTGCCCAAAAATCAACAATTACAGGTTTCTCTGCTTTTAAGACAATTTCCTCAAAATTCGAATCATTTATTTCTAATGCCATTTCAATGATTTATTTATTAATTAAAAACTTTCTACTGTATATAACAAATTTAATAAAATTCAAAAGCCGCTCAACGACAAATGATCAACTAACTTTAAACTCTATTTCAGATTTTGTATTAAGGTATTCTATCAGTTCATTTGTAACTGAAACCGACGTATTTCTCGAAAACATCTCTAAAGTAATCCCTTCTTCTTCATCATAAATATAAAATTTAACATTCGTTTTGCCATTGTATTGATTTGTTTTCTCGCGAATTTCTTTAATGAGTTTTTCATTGATATCTTTTAACGCTATCCTGATCGCAAGATTATTAACGATTTCCTCTCTTGCATTGTTTAAAATAATCATGGATTTTACTTTAAATTCCCATGAATTTGCATCTCTACGCCATTGACTCGGTTGTAAAGTTCCCTTTATTAACAGTGAATAACCTTCATACAGGTACTTTCTGTAATCTTCATAATCTCTGCCAAATAGCATAAGCTTATAAGAATCTGTGTAATCCTCAATAACAAAAGAACCAAAAGGTCTTCCTGTTTTGGTCGTTAAATGTTTTACCTCAGTCACTAACCCGGCTACTGAGAGTTCCTTGCCTTTCACAAGATCGATATCTTTCAAATCAGACAAGGTAAAATTTGTAAAGTTATCAAGTTCCAGTTTGTAATCATCAAGAGGATGTGATGATAAGAAAACCCCGATAAGGTCCCTTTCTTTGTTTAATTTTTCCAATGGAGCCCAGGGTTGTCCATTTTGAACTTCGGGCTTTTTCTGAGCATTGATATAGCTTGAATCATCATCAAAGAGAGTGTTTGTCTGTTGTGATTTAACCAGATTACCATACCGAATTAACTGATCTATTAATGTCAGGTTTTCTCTGTCGGTAAGAAAATACTGATATCTTTCTATTTCTTTAAAACTATCAAAACCCCCTGCCATTACAAGAGCTTCAAGACTTCTTTTGTTCACTGTATTCAGGTTCAGTCTTTCAACAAAATCATATATGTTTTTAAACAATCCCCCTTTTTCTCTTTCTTCAATGATATGGTGTACGGCCGATTCTCCCAAACCTTTTATAGCTGCCAGTCCAAAGCGAATATTCCCGTCCTTGTTCACTGTAAATCTTGAATGACTTTCATTTATGTCAGGTACCATAACATGCAAGCCCATGCGTTTACTCTCTTCCATAAAAAAAGTAATCTTCTTAATATCACTTAAATTACGGCTAAGCACAGCTGCCATAAATTCAGCCGGATAATTTGCTTTTAAATATGCAGTCTGATATGATACAAGAGCATAACATGTAGAATGTGATTTGTTAAAAGCGTATTGGGCAAAAGCTTCCCAATCGCTCCAGATTTTATTGATCACATTTTCTTTATAACCATTTTTCTGACACCCCTCTACAAATTTTTCTTTCAGATCATCCATCATTGATTTGATCTTTTTCCCCATAGCTTTTCTTAAGGAATCAGCCATGCCTTTGGTAAACCCTGCCAGTTTCTGCGAAAGCAACATCACCTGCTCCTGGTAAACTGTAATGCCATAAGTATCCTTAAGATATTCCTCCATTTCCGGCAGATCATATTCTATTCTTTCACGACCTTGTTTTCGGGCAATAAATTTTGGTATGTAGTCCATGGGACCTGGTCTGTATAAAGCATTCATCGCTACAAGGTCCTCGAATCGATTGGGTTTAAGTGCCCTCAAATGTTTTTTCATGCCCGGTGATTCAAACTGGAATAAACCTGTTGTTTCACCCTTGCTATACAATTCAAAGGTTTTGGCATCATCCATGGGTATCTTCTTAATGTCAACATCAATACCTTTTGACTGCTTAATATTTTCAATTGTATCCTTGATAATTGAGAGGGTCTTTAATCCCAGAAAATCCATTTTCAGCATGCCCACTGCTTCAATATGTTTCCCGTCAAACTGGGTAACATAAAGTTCAGTGTCCTTATTGGTGCAAACCGGAATATGTTCTTCCAGATCCTCTTTGCCGATAATGATTCCGCATGCATGCACCCCGGTTTGTCTTACAGATCCTTCAAGAACTTCCGCATACTTAAGGGTTTGGGAAATAAGTGCATTGGGACTCTCCTTTTCCTCCAACAGTTCCGGGGACTCATCGTACGCCTTTTTAAATGATGTGCCGGGTCTTTCAGGTACCAGCTTAGCCAACCTGTCAGCTTCAGCAAGTTCAAGCTTTTGTACCCTCGCAACATCCCGAATAGCCATTTTTGGTGCCATGGTACCAAAAGTTATAATATGAGCAACACGCTTGGCTCCGTATTTATCAACAACATATTTCAATACTTTCTCCCTTCCGTCTTCATCAAAATCAATGTCCATATCAGGCATAGAAATACGATCAGGATTCAGAAATCTTTCGAACAGCAAATCGTGCTCTATGGGATCAATATCTGTTATCTGAAGACAATAGGCAACAGCTGAACCTGCAGCTGATCCGCGGCCCGGACCTACTGATACTCCCAACTCACGCGCTGCCCTTATAAAATCCCAGACAATAAGAAAATAACCGGGAAAACCCATTGATTTAATGGTATTCAATTCAAAGTCGATTCGTTCCTTCACAGAAAGATCCAGCGGCTCTCCATAACGATACCTTGCACCCTCATATACCAAATGCTGAAGATAATCAGCCTCAAGTTTCACCCTCAATACCTTTTCCAGATTACCCAATCTTTTATAGGATGTTTCTGATATTTCTTTTACCAGATCATCTTTGGTGTATTTTTCGCGGTAACTTTCAAGTGTTCCAAATTCCTTTGGAATAGGAAATTCAGGCATTATGGGAGAAGAATCGAGTTTCAATTCTTCAATTTTTTCAACTATGCGATGGGTATTTTCAAGGGCTTCCGGTACGTCGGAAAACAAATTCCGCATTTCCTGCTGAGTTTTGAACCATTCCTGATGTGTATATCTTAGCCGGTTAGGATCATCAATGTCAGAAGCTGTACTGATGCATAATAACCTGTCATGCGCTTCGGCATCTTCTTCATTGATAAAATGAACATCATTGGTCGCTATTAAGGGGGTATTTGTTTCTTTTCCCAATTGAATCAGATTTGTATTAACAAATACCTGATCTTTGTATACTTCCTCATCAATTTCAGCAATTCCGGATTTATGCCGTTGTAATTCCAGATAAAAATCTTCAGAAAATATTTCCTTAAATTCCAGTATTTTCTCTCTTGCCTCTTTAATTCCTTCGTGCAATAATACCGAAGATATTACTCCGTGTAAACATGCAGAACATGCTATTAATCCTTTATTGTATTTCCTTAAAAGCTCCATATCAATTCTGGGCTTATAATAGAAACCTTCCGTCCATCCAAAAGAAACCAGCTTCACAAGATTGTGATAACCTTCCATATTCTTTGCAAGTAACACCAGATGCTTTCCTCCTCCATCTGTTTTCTCGGATTTATCAAATCTGGTGCGATGAGCTACGTATACTTCGCAGCCTAATATCGGCTTTATCCCTTTTTTTCTTGCAATAGAATGAAATTCCTTTATCCCGAACATATTGCCATGATCAGTAATCGCCAATGCAATCATCCCATCTGCCTTGGCTTTGGTTATAAGACCATTTATATCTGCTGCACCATCAAGAATTGAATACTGTGTATGAACATGCAAATGCGTAAAAGGAACAGATACATCAGGTTTCAGAATCTTCTCAGACTGAGCATCAACAGGAGAAAGATCCGCTTCTGCACCGGCCACTTTATTTGATTCAATACGAATTTCAATGGGTTTGATCACTTCCCTGTTGTGCTTCCGGAACTCCCCGATAAATGAAGTGGAAAGTCCATGTTTAACAGGATCGATTATTCCAAGCCTTAAAAGTTCTAAAAAACATCGAGCAGTAGCAACTACATCTGCTGAAGCATTATGAGCCTCCTCAAAGCCTTCTTCAAACAATTTTGTATGCAATTCAGAGAGGTTTGGCCATTTGTATTTACCACCTCTGCCTCCGGGCAAAGCACAAAAATCAGTACTTTCTTCTTTTGTATCAATCTTTGCTAGTGTAAGAAAATTCGTTGGCGTATTTTTCCTGAGATATTCTGCTCCTGCAATGCTGATATCAAACTCAACATTATGCCCCGCTAAAAATCTGCTTTTGGCAAGGGTATTATTAAACTCATTCAGAACCCATGTAAGATCTTTGCCTTCTTTTAATGCTTTTTCAGTTGAAATGCCGTGCACTTTCTCGGCACTATAGGGAATGGTATAGCCTTCAGGTTTAACAATGTAGTTTTTAACCTCCATCAATTTTCCTGTGCTGTCATGCAACTGCCACGCTATTTGCACCATGCGCGGCCAATTATCAGAATCAGTAAGCGGGGCATTATAATTTTTAGGAAGTCCCGTTGTCTCTGTATCAAATACTAAAAACATAAAGACAGGAAATTGATTACCTCACAAAGGTACAATACAGGAAAATAAAAAATAAGGAGTGTTAATATTTATGGATAACTATAATTTATCTTAATAGTATTTCATCAATTTGCCTTCTGAACATTTCTTTTGTCTGTTCGGGCGTTTGAGCAATACCTGAAGACATTACCGGTGTGTCATCCTTAGGAATAAAAAGAAAGGTCGGTATACTCCGAACACCAAATACGGCCGCCAGTTCCTGCTCCTTCTGAATGTCTATTTTATATACCTGAATTTTGCCGGCATATTCCTGTGCAAGATCTTCGATAATAGGCGACGTTATTCTGCAAGGTGCACACCAGTCGGCATAAAAATCAACGAGTCCCGGAAGCTCTCCCTTGTAAATCCATTCATTGGGATTGCTCTCATAATCCATAATTTCATCAAGAAACATTTGTTTTGTCAGTAAAATAGGTTTTACGATCTCTTCTGATTCTTCAACAATTGCCTCTTTGTTGTTCGTTTGACTGTTACATCCAAGAACCAGGAATGTAATAACGATTGAAATGCTAATTAATCTTTTCATTTTTATCTTTTTTTCAATTGTTCTCATTTAGATACAAGTTTTTTTATGTTATAGCTTGACATAACCAATTGCCAGATGTACGTCTCTTTCTGACCGGTATGTTATTCAAATATATTTATTTATCTATATATTTACATATATGATGCCAACTTTTCTCATTTGCTGTAAAAATCTTTAATGAATTGATGTCGTTTAATTTAACCTGTATGTCAGTTTGGCATATTTCTACAAATGATTTTCATGTACCTGCTAAAAAACACATATTGTATAGTACCAAACAGAATTACAGAACAATTGTTTTGCAATGTGGCAAGATCCTTTGTTTTTTTATAAATGAATTGCTTTCCGGCAAGCAGCCGATGTATCAAAATGAAATTTGAGTTTTACGAGTAAATGGCGTTTACCTTTGGGCAAGATCCAAGACCCAAAAGGAATTTTACCCTGTGCTCTTGTTACAGGGTGTTTGATCCCGATTAGCTTCGCTATCGGGATT
>CAYORG010000030.1:0-7131 GCA_964406315.1 uncultured Bacteroidales bacterium
AGACTAGAGATAAGTTTAACTGTGTAATTGTGGGATCGTTAAACTGTTGAACTGCTTTGCCAGCCATAGCTTTAAAAACACCACCGTCGGCAAGCTTATGGTGGTCAAGGGAAGGCTGTTTTCTTGTTACTGGTACAATTTTTAAAACAATTTATCCTGAAAGTATTTCTTCTGCTATTATTTCTGCGTCCTCCATTTCGGCGGATGAATAGGCAGGAATTTGCTAATTCTTTTTTATTTGCATTTTATCTGAGAATACGGGAGAAAGGCTAATGTTAAAAAGTACAAGTCACACAGACTTGCGCTATGTATGAGTTGAAACTTGTAACTTATGATTAATGACTGAATACCGAACACCGAACACCGAATACCGATTATTTGTCTTTAAATTCCACTCCCAGTTCTTCGGCTATTTCTGCAAGCTCTTTAACAACTGCCGGGATAATTTGGATGCCTTTTTTACGGATAATTTCTTCATTTTCTCTTTCCAAATCACCCGGAATTTTCACTGCAGGCATGCCAGGGGCGCTTTTGGCTTCTCTGAATGTTTCGATCCATTGATCCATCTTTGTTTTGAATGTTTCAGCAGATTGGAACGCATCAATTCTCATGGCACCGAAGAAATGCCCTGTTCCTTCGCCTACATGTTTTTCCAAAACTGGCAGGTAGGCTACTGAAGGCGGAACAAAAGGGCCAAAGTTGGCTCCTGATAAAACCGCACTGAAAATGTCCACTATGGCACTCAGACAATAACCTTTGTGACTCCCGTGTTCATAATCTCCCCCAAGCGTCAGCATCGATCCTCCTTCTTTTAGAATTGAGGGCTCATCGCTGGGTCTGCCTTCTTTGTCCTGCACATATCCAAAAAGTGTTTTTTCCCCTTTTTTCTCTGCGATTGCTAACTTGCCCCGGGCAATAGGTGTTGTTGAGAAATCAGCAACAAAGGGAGCTTGTTTGTCGGCAGGGATAGCCACTGCAATCGGATTTGTTCCCAGCAACCGGCTTATGGAATAAGTGGGTGCTACAAGCGGATTAGCATTCGTCATAGTTATACCAATCATTTCTCGTTCCAAAGCCATCATGGCATAATAACCTGCTATTCCAAAATGATTTGATCCTCTTGTTGATACCCATCCTGATCCGCATCTTTCCGATTTCTCAATGGCAATCTCCATTGATTTTGTTGCTGCGATCATTCCTATAGCACCGTCACCGTCAACTACCGCAGTACTGGGAGTTTCATGTACTATGCGAATGTTTGGTTTTGTATTGATCCTGTTTGACTTCCACAGCTGATAGTAATCTTTTATTCGTAACATACCGTGCGAGGACAATCCTCTTAATTCTGCAGCAAGAAATACCTTTGAGGCTTTCAAGGCATCTTCTTTGCTGCAACCCATTTTGATAAAAACAGTATGTGTAAATTCAAAAAGGTAATCGTATGTGTACATAATTCATAAAATGTGAATTCCAAAAGTAGAAAATAAAAGTACGATTTGAATTTGTTTTCAATAGCTTTTTCGAGTTTAAGCAGAAAAATACTATTTTCGAGCCTGTAACGTTTTTGTAGTTAAACCGACACAATGTTAAAAAAGATATTTCTTTTTCATATTATCCTGGCATTTACAATTACCTGCATTTTTGGTCAGAAACCGAAGGTAAAAAATGATCCTACACACGACGATAAACCCATTCATTTTGGTTTTTCACTGGGATTGAATATAATGGATTACAGGATCGAACACAATGAAATAGCTGTCCGGAACGGAGTATATATAGGACTGAAAGAACTTTCTCCCGGAATTAATATTCATGCGATCGCAAATTTAAGACTTGCAGAGAATTTTGACCTGCGCGCACTGCCCGGCATTTCATTTGGCGAACGGTTTATGTATTTTGAAAATCCTTCCGATACTGTACCTTTTTATCCCAGCGGATCAAACTATAAGGTTGAATCTTCTTATCTGGAATTCCCCATACTTCTTAAGTACAAATCAAAACGGCTGAATAATTTCAGGCCGTATCTCATTGGAGGAGGGAACCTGCGTTACGATCTTGCCATAAAAAAAGAATACGACCTTGAAGATCAACTTATTATGATTAATCCTTTGGATGTATACGGTGAAATTGGATTTGGCATGGATTTTTACCTGACATTTTTCAAATTTGCCACGGAAATCAAATATTCCTTCGGGTTGTCAAATATTCTTCGGGGAAGTGACCGTAACGGTGAAATACCTCCGGAGTTTGAAAAATATACTTCCTATATCAAAAGCATTACTTCCCATATGGTCATATTGTCCTTTCATTTCGAGTAATTGAAGCTCCATGCAGCGAGCAGTCGCGGAACTATTCTCACGAGCATAGCGAGTAATCCCTGATCTTCAAAAAGGAATAAATGCTTTTCATTGGTTTGCTTGCTTCGCAACAAGTTGACGGGGAACCGAGTTTACGAACTTGGCCCAGCCTGCCATGACTTCCAAAGGCAGTTAAACCTTCGGCAGGTAAACCGGCTGGCAGGGAAGCCAATGCATTCACCAGGATTCAATTGGTCTGACGACGAAACTCTGAACAAATGATTGCAGCTGCCAGCGAAACATTGAGTGATTCGCTCTTGCTTTTATTCATATTGTAATCGGGAATTCGCAGATCTTCGTCTGACAGGCTTTTCAATTTCTCAGATACACCTCCCGATTCATTCCCCAGAATAATTATTGCAGGTTTGGTAAGTTTCAATTGATATAGATCTGATCCTTCCAGTGAGGTACTGTAAACTTTTACAGAATGATCAACTTTGATTTTCTTCAGGTAGCTTTCCAAATCAACATAGTGAATCGTCGCTCTGAATATTGCCCCCATGCTTGCCTGAATTACCTTGGAATTATAACAATCAACAGTATCCTGTGAACAGAATATTTGCTTTATGCCAAACCAGTCGGCAAGCCTGATTAGAGTACCAAAATTCCCGGGATCCCTGATTTTGTCGAGAGCAATCGAAATATCTTCAGAATGGGAGATATCCGAAAATTGTGTTTCAGGTTTTTTCATAACGACAAGAACTTCCTGCGGACTGGTTTGAGATGTGATTTTTTTGTATTCTTCTGTTGTAACCTGAAGTTGAACTGTTCTATCCTTGAGAAACTTAAAATGAATTTGAGGCTTACTGTCTGCTGTAAAAATAAGGTATTCAAGTAAATCCGGATGAATTGCAATAGCTTCATTCACAATTTTTATTCCTTCTGCGATGAATGAAGCATATTCATTGCGGTATTTTTTTTGATGCAATGAACGTATGTATTTTATTTGCTGCTTACTGATCACAAGTATTCAGATTCATAATAGTTGTGTATCTTGTGGGATGGTAAATTTGTAATCAATGCAATTTACATGCTACAAAAATTTATCTTTGCGCGAAAGTAATAAAATAACTCTGAATAAATTGTTGTACAGGACAATCTATAATTTTTCCAAGCACACCAATTTTCTCCTGCTTGCGACTATTCTTTTTTCAGTTTCCTGCTCACCAACCAGGCACATTCCGGAAGGAGAATATTTGCTTAACAAAACAAGCGTTGAGATTGATTCAAAGGAATTGGATAAAAAAGAGCTTAAGAAATATGAGAAGCAAAGTCCTAACAAGACTATCCTGGGATTTAAGTTTCATTTGTTTCTTTACAATCTGGCATCACCAAAGAGAGAGAAATTTCCCAGTGCATGGTTTCGAAGAATTGGAGAAGAACCTGTTATTTGGGATGAAATCCTCACAGAAGGCACAACCGATCAATATCGAAAATACCTTGAAACAAAAGGGTACTATGAATCTGTCATTGAAGATACAGTGATACTGAAGAAAAAGAAAGCAGAAATACAACACCAGGTAGAGCTTGGCAAACCGCATATAGTGAATAAAATAACTTACAAATTTGAAGATCAGAAAATTACTGACCTGATTTTAAAGGATACCATCAATCGTCTGATTCAACCGGGAGAAAGATTTGATAAAGAAAAACTACAAAATGAGAGACAAAGGTTGGAATTGTTCATGAAGAATAACGGGTATTATAAATTCAACAGAGAATTTATTTTTTATGAAGCGAATGAATTGGCGGATGAGAAAAGAGTAAACCTTATTATTACTGTCAAAGAAGATGTTACGGGATTTCCTGATCCGGTAACCAAAGTCAAACATCATTATCAGTACAAGATCAATGAAACATTTGTGCATACAAATTTCACCTATTACAATGATTTGCCGGATGAGGAAAAGCAGAAAGCCGACACAATTGATTTGGACAAAAATCATGTTATTTATTCAGGGGAACATAAAATTAGGCCTGAAGCTGTTCTGCATCCTAATTTATTAAATCCGGGACGGGTTTATAACCAGCAGGATGTCAGGAAATCATACAGCAATTATTCCTCACTCGGGCTTTATAGAATTATCAATATTCATTTTAATGAACTGGACGACAGACTGGTTGATACAAGCCAATACAAGTACATTGATAATATCATTGAATTATCACCCAGAAAGAAACATGCATACCAGTTTGAGATTGTTGGTACCAATTCAGCAGGAGATCTCGGTGTGCGTACTAACTTCTTATACAATAATTATAACTTTTTCCGGGGGGCTGAAAATTTTCAGGTAAAGCTAACCGGCGCCATTGAAGCCATGAAAAAAAGAGAGAATTTTGATCCCATGAAAGAATTCGGGATAGAGACGTCTCTCACTTTCCCGAAATTTCTTGTGCCCTTTAAGGCAGAACAGTTCACCCGAAAATTTAATCCGAGGACAACAATCAATATATCTTACAATTACCAGGACAGGCCCGACTATATACGTACAATTGCCAGTACCTCTTTTGGTTACAAATGGAAGGGAAATGCCTACAACACCCATCAGCTGATACCTGTTGATTTTAATTATGTGAGGCTGCCCGAACGCATAAGAGACTCCAGTCTTTGGAATGATATCAAAGACACACCCCTTAGAAATAGCTTTACGGACCATACCATACTCTCAGCGAGGTATGTATTTGAATTTTCGAACCAGGTGATAGAAAAACGAAGCGATTTTGTGTATATCAGGGTAAACATGGAATCAGCAGGCAATTTGATTTATGGTATCAGCAAACTGACTCCATCCGAGAATGATTCGACGTTGTTAAAAGTACCCTATTTTCAGTACCTGAAAAGTGATGTTGATTTCCGGTTTTATAATCAGATCACCTCAGATAACAAAGTTGTATACCGGATATTTATGGGAATTGGTTATCCGCTGGCGAATTCCGGGACCTTGCCTTTTGAGAAAATGTATTTTTCAGGTGGTCCCTATGGTATAAGAGCGTGGAGCACCAGAACCCTTGGTCCGGGATCTGTGACTGATACAAGCGCTACGGCAAAATATGCCAACAATTTGGGAGATATTAAACTGGAAGCAAATATGGAATACCGGTTCAAATTGTTCTGGAAACTGGAAGGAGCCTTTTTTATTGATGCCGGCAATATCTGGACAATTAAAGAGTATTCGAATCGCCCTGGTTCATCTTTTGACTGGGACCGGTTTTACAACGAAATTGCTGTTGGCGCCGGACTTGGTGCAAGATTTGACTTTTCATTTCTTCTGATCCGGACAGATTTTGGATTCAAATTAAGGGATCCGTCAATACAGGAAGGAAGTCGTTGGATTGACTTTAATGGAACCGTTGATAAATCTTTGAAAAGCCGATTCGTATTTCAATTCGGAATCGGGTATCCGTTTTAGGGAAATTCGGATTGCGGATTGCGGATTACGGATTACGGATTGCGGATTTCTGTTTTTTGGTTTTAGCAGGACGAATGACCAACAACGATAAGCATTTAAAAGGAACACCGGACACGAAATGCCAATCACTATTCGTCAATTGACTATTATAAAAAATCAGGAAATTCTTAAAATATAAGCGGAAGAGTTATAAATTTGCAGGCCATTATCTGAACAAAATTTTGTTATATTTTGCTTATTGTATATGAGCAAAATCCTGAAATAGTATGATTTAATTAAAACCATAAAATAATGACAAAAGTTTTTGATGTAATTAAGCCGGGAGTTATTACCGGTAAAGATCTGCAAAAAGTATTTGCTGTTGCCAAAGAAAATCAGTTTGCCATTCCGGCTGTGAATGTTGTAAGTTCAGGTTCGGTGAATGCAGTTTTAGAGGCTGCAAAAGTTGTTAACTCTCCTGTGATGATCCAGTTTTCAAATGGAGGGGCAGTTTTTTATGCCGGTAAATCTGCTTCCAACGACAATCATAAAGCAGCCATATTGGGGGCTATTATTGGTGCTGAGAGTATCCATAAACTAGCTGAATTATACGGAGTTGCAGCTATTGTTCATACAGATCATGCTGCAAGAAAACTATTGCCATGGATCGATGGCCTACTTGATGAAGGAGAAAAGTATTATAAGGCAAACGGGAAACCATTGTTCAGTTCTCACATGCTTGATCTTTCTGAAGAACCTTTGAAGGAGAACGTAGAAACCTGTAAAAAATATTTAGAACGTATGAGTAAGATCGATATGACTCTTGAAATCGAGTTAGGTGTTACCGGAGGTGAAGAAGATGGTGTGGATAATACCAGCATGGACAATTCCTTACTCTATACACAGCCTGAAGATGTTGCTTATGCTTATGAGGAATTGAAGAAGATCAGTGAAAATTTTACCATTGCAGCTTCGTTTGGCAATGTACATGGTGTATATAAACCAGGTAATGTGAAACTTACTCCGAAAATTCTGGATAACTCTCAGAAATATATCCAAAAGAAGTATGGAACTTTGGAAAAGCCCGTAAATCTTGTATTTCATGGAGGCTCCGGTTCTTCACGTGAAGAGATTCGCGAAGCAATTTCCTATGGAGTCATTAAAATGAATATTGATACGGATACTCAATGGGCATTTTGGGATGGTGTTCGTAAATATGAAGCTGCTAACCATGATTATTTGCAGGGACAAATCGGAAATCCGGAAGGAAAAGACAAACCGAATAAGAAGAAATATGATCCGAGAGCTTGGTTACGCGAAGGAGAAAAATCTATGATCGATAGATTGAAAGTGGCATTTGAAGACCTGAATTGTCTCGATCGCAA
>CAYORG010000030.1:7231-36704 GCA_964406315.1 uncultured Bacteroidales bacterium
CTATGATCGATAGATTGAAAGTGGCATTTGAAGACCTGAATTGTCTCGATCGCAATTAATATATGATCCCATTTTTTAAAAGCCTTTGATAAGTCAGGGGCTTTTTTTATTTAAGCGTCTTTTTAATAATATTGTGATTTAAAATCCAAATTAATATCATTCTCATTGATGACAGATCAGAAAAAAGGCAGAGCACAATTTTCCAGCAAGTTTGGCCTTATTGCTGCAGCAGCAGGTTCAGCAATCGGTCTGGGTAATATCTGGAAATTTCCATACATAACAGGAGTTTACGGAGGGGCTGCTTTTCTATTTGTATATCTCGGATTTATTCTTGCCATAGGATTGCCTGTAATGCTTTCGGAATTGATCATTGGCCGAAAATCAAGGCGCAATGCATTTGGAGCTTTTAAAAAGCTTACACCCGGAACCCCCTGGATGTTTATCGGTTCATTTGGAGTTGCAGCAGCATTTCTGATTCTTTCTTTTTATGGTGTAGTTGCCGGTTGGAGCATCAAATACATAGTATTTTCGGTGACAAATCACTTTCAGTACAGTTCTCCTGAACAGATATCACAAGTTTTCGGAAATTTTATAGCTGATCCGCTTGATCCTTTGTTGTATCAGGTAATATTTATGCTTATGACCGGGGCAATAGTAATTATAGGTGTACAAAAGGGTATTGAGCGATATTCAAAAGTGTTGATGCCCATCTTATTAATCATAATCATTATCCTTGACATAAGAGCAGTTACTCTTAAAGGTGCCGGAGAAGGACTTCGTTTTCTTTTTCATCCTGATTTTTCAAAGCTTAGTTTTGAAGGAGTGTTAAGTGCTCTTGGGCATGCATTCTTTTCTTTAAGTCTTGGAATGGGAACTCTGATCACTTATGGATCCTATGTGAATAAAAACGATAACCTCATTAATACAGCTATTCAGGTCACTGCAGCAGATACCATTATAGCTATACTGGCAGGTATCGCTATATTTCCTGCAGTATTTGCGTTTAATATTGAACCGGGACATGGAGTCGGTTTAATTTTTATAACTCTTCCAAATGTTTTTATGCAAATGCCCGGAGGGTATTTGTTTTCAATAATGTTTTTCATTCTTCTGACAATTGCTGCATTAACTTCGGCAATATCTATTTTGGAGGTTGTTGTTGCTTATTTTACTGAGGAGCTGAAGATAAAAAGACAGATTTCGACGGTGTTAGCAACAGCCCTGATCACCTTGTTGGGTATTATCTGCTCACTCTCAATGGGATTATTTTCTGAGTTTGAAGTTTTTGGATTGAATTTTTTTGATCTTCTTGATTTCATTTCCGCCAACCTTTTATTACCTATAGGAGGAATGTTTATTGCATTATTTATTGGTTGGGCATTTGGTAAATATAAAGTCATTAGAGAAGTAGCTCACGGAGGAAAGTTAAAAGGATGGTTTTTGCAAATTTTTATGCTTCTGGTGAAATTTGTAGCCCCTATAGCGATATTCATTGTGTTTCTTCAGGGATTGAATATCCTTGATATAATCGTCGCACTTTTTTCAGGGAATCATTAGTTGAATTTATCAATTTTAGAAATATTTTCAATTTGCTTTGAATACTACTTTAACAGATCGCATTAACGAATTCTTTATTCCGGCAGTAGAAATTCTGAACAAAATTATTTTTTGGGATCTGGCAAAAGTCATTGGATTGGAATTGCCTTATGAAGTTCCTTTTGTAGTAGTATGGCTTATTCTTGGTGGTATATTTTTTACTGTGAAAATGCGGTTTATTAATATCCGCGGTTTTAAACATGCCATTCAACTTGTTGCAGGGAAATTTGATAAACCGGGAGAACCGGGAGAGGTTTCTCATTTTAAGGCTCTAGCTATGGCACTTTCTGCCACTGTTGGACTAGGTAATATTGCAGGAGTTGCTATCGCAATTGCTGTGGGTGGACCGGGGGCAACATTCTGGATGATATTGGCAGGTTTTTTCGGAATGTCCCTTAAATTTTCAGAATGTACTTTGGGATTAAAATACAGAAGGATCTCTGCTAGAGGAATAGTTTCCGGCGGACCTATGTATTATCTTGAGCAGGGCTTAAGAAAACGAAATCTTCGGTTTTTGGGCGAATTTCTTGCAGTATTGTATGCAATCCTGATTATTCTTGCCTCATTTGGAGGAGGAAATATGCTTCAATCTAACCAGGCATTTGCTCAGTTAAGTGAGGTTGTTCCGGTTTTTAATGGGAAAGGACTGATAGTCGGCTGTTTTCTTGCCTTTTTTGTTGGTCTTGTAATTCTTGGCGGATTAAAAAGTATTGCACGGGTTGCTTCAAAAATAGTTCCATTCATGGCTATTTTGTATGTGTTGACAGCACTTGTGATTGTTGCGATGAATTACAATAAAATACTCAGTGTTTTTGAGTTGATTCTTGTCGATGCATTCTCTTTAAATGCCGCAAAAGGAGGATTTTTTGGCGTAATGATTATGGGTTTCAGGCGTGGAGCATTCTCTAATGAAGCGGGAATAGGTTCTGCATCAATAGCACATTCAGCAGCAATCACCAGAATTCCGATTCGCGAAGGGCTTGTTGCATTGCTGGAACCTTTTATTGATACCGTTATAATATGTACAATGACAGCACTTGTTATTATTTTTACGGGTGTATACCAGTCTGCTCCTGAATTAAGCGGAGCACCTTTAACTTCTGCGGCATTTGGAACTGTCTTCTGGTGGTTCCCTTATCTCCTGGTTGTTGCAATTTTTCTTTTTGCATTCTCTACAATGATATCATGGTCTTACTATGGTTTACAGGGTTTCCTTTTTCTATCAACAAAATATAGTAAGAATATTAAAATACCCGGTATTACGTATCAATTGTTATTTTTGCTTTTTGTAATTCTCGGAGCAGCAACGGATCTTAAAGATGTTATTACATTTTCAGATATGATGATTTTAGGTCTGGCTTTTCCAAATTTGCTCGGTTTGCTATTCATGTCGAACGAGATAAAAGAAGATTTAAAGGCTTATTTTAGTAGGAAGTCATAGAATCTTGTTTGGTGAAATAAATACGTGAGTGAAATGAAATTCATTAAGGAATATTTTTCATTTACCAAATCAGAAATCAGAGGATTAATAATTATTCTGGTAATTATTATTATACTGATTGGTATACGATCCATTGAACGTAAGAATGCAAATGGATTTAACCTTGTTTATACAACTTTCTCAGATAAGTCAGATAAAAAGGAGGAGGTAAATACTAAAATGAAAATATCCGGTAAAGAATACAATTCCTCATTAATACGCTCTAAAGGTGAGTTGTATGAGGCCAATTTCGATCCCAATACAGCTACTTATGATGTAATGCTGAGCAAAGGATTTGCCATGGATGTTGTTGTACAGATCATGAATTACAGGGCAAAAGGAGGAAGGTTTACTAAACCTACCGACTTATTAAAAATATACGGGATTGATTCTGCTCTTGTGATGGCCTTATTAGAAAAAATAAGTATTGAACCCCATGAAAATTATTCTGAAAATACCGTAAAAAGAAAGCCAAATCGTTTGATCATAGATATCAATCGTGCGGATAGTATTCAATTGCAAAGCGTCTTTGGTATTGGCAAAGTGCTTTCATCAAGAATTGTAAAGTACAGAGATTTGCTCGGGGGGTATTATTCAACAACTCAACTCAATGAGGTTTATGGCATCACTGATAGTCTGTGTTCAGGTTTTTCATCCATTTTTACAATCGATACTGCTTGTATTAAAAAAATGGATCTGAACAAGGCAACAATTCATGATTTAAGAAAACATCCCTACCTCAATTATTATGAAGCAAAAGCTATAGTAAGCTACCGTAGGTTAATAGGTCCTTTTGAATCAAAAAAACAACTGATTGACAACTATCTCTTATCTGAAACAACCTACCTGAAAGTGGCTCCATATCTGACCTTAAGATAAGTGGTATTTTTTAATAAGAAATTCCTGTAAAAGCATATTGTTTAGGAAAATATTCTCTAAATTTATAGGGTATAAAATATCATTTAAAATTTATTTTAAATGCCGGTATTACCATGTTTTATTCCTGGATTATTACATTACATCAATTTTTTAAATAAATTAATTTGGTAAATTCAGCAAGCTGTGATACATTTGCGGCTCGTTTTATTAAACATCTGAATACTATGATTATAGTTCCTGTTAAAGAAGGAGAAAACATTGAAAGAGCTCTTAAAAAATTCAAAAGAAAATTTGAAAAAACAGGCGTCATTAAAGAGCTAAGGGGTCGTCAGGCTTTTAAAAAACCTTCTGAAGTTAGAAGGGAAGAAATTAAACACGCAAGATACGTACAGCAGTTGCAGCAGAGTGAAGATTGATATGAATACTTGGGGATAATCCAGGATACAAGGTTACCGGCAACACCTTAATAATTATCCCTGAGTATGGAGCAACTGAAAGAGTTTATAAATCATATACGGATTGAGAAACGATACTCTGAGCATACAGTCAGGGCTTATGCTGACGATCTTACTCAATTTTCCCACCATCTGCAGAATGATCCACCAAAGAAGAAACTGATCAATGCTCAGCAAAGCGATGTAAGGCATTGGATGATTGAAATGGTGAATTCGGGAAATTCGCCAAGAACTTTGAGAAGAAAAATAGCATCCCTTAAAGCTTTTTATAATTATGCACTTCGTACAGGTTCTTTAAACCTAAATCCTGCCGATGGTGTCATTCTTCCGAAATTAAAGAAAAGTCTTCCTGATTTTATCAAGGAATCTTCAATTGAGCAATTGCTTGATAGCAGTTTATTTCCTTCAGGATTTGCAGGAATTAGGGATAAACTGGTACTTGAACTATTCTATGCCACAGGAATGAGGTTATCAGAGATGGTCCATCTGACAAGAAAAGATGTGGACCTTTACAAAGATGAAATTCGGATTTTAGGCAAAAGAAACAAAGAACGACTGGTACCACTGACTTATACTGCAGTAAACCTGTTAAAAGAATACCTGAGAATTGCTGACGATGAATTTGGTACTCACGATACAGATGCATTGATCCTTAGTAATAAAGGTCAGATCTGCTATCCCAAAATGATCCAGAGAATTGTTGGCAGGTATCTTGGTGAATCAACTACTCTTGAAAAGAAAAGTCCACACATACTCAGACATACATTTGCTACGCACATGTTAAACAACGGGGCTGATTTAAATGCTGTTAAAGAATTACTGGGACATGCAAATCTTGCTGCTACAGAAATCTATACACACAATACATACGAAAAGTTAAAATCGATCTATAAACAAGCTCATCCCCGAGCATAAAAAAATGGAGGGTTTATTATGAATATCAAAATTAATTCCATTAAGTTTTCACCATCGAAACAACTTGAAACTTTTGTTGAAGGGAAAGTGAAAAAATTGGGACATTTTTATGATGATATTATTGGAGCAGAGATTTTTCTTAAACTTGAAAATTCACAGAAGATTAAAAATAAGGTTACTGAAATAAAACTTGATTTGCCCGGGAACGAACTTTTTGCTAAAAAACATAGCAAATCGTTTGAAGAGTCAACCGATAATGCAATTGACGCACTGCGTAAACAGATTATAAAGCATAAAAATAAGCGCAAACGAGCCTAGTTCAGGCATTTCAAAAAATAGAAAAGTATTATTGTGATATAAACAAAATATTTTATACATTTGCGAACCGATTTCGGGAGGTTTCTCTCGAAATCGGTGTTCTTTAAAGGGTTGCCGATGTAGCTCAGTTGGTCAGAGCAGCTGATTTGTAATCAGCGGGTCGGGGGTTCGAATCCCTCTATCGGCTCAGGTACGATGGGGGAGATACCAAAGCGGTCAACTGGGGCAGACTGTAAATCTGCTGGCGTACGCCTTCGGAGGTTCGAATCCTTCTCTCCCCACGAAAGTGTTGATTGTGAGTATGATATCAGAAGAATACCGGCACTCATTTTTGTGGTTCGGAGAATTGTACTAAGATATTCGGTTGCAGGGACAAATTTGATAGTTCAAAGTTCATTGAATATTTGCGGGAAAAACTTAAAATCAGGAATAGTGAATTAGATTTTGTAATTTTGCAAAATATTTGAAAAGTATTGAAAATAAGTCTATTCTGATATTTTAATTTATAGGATGAATTGAACTGCGATTGAGATTTATTATGCGGGAGTAGCTCAGTCCCGAAAAACAAGAAATCTTTAATTGATTTCATTGTTTTTCGAGGATCCTCGAAAATCTAAATCAGCAAAGCTGATAAGATTTTCGGGATTGGTAGAGCAGAACTTTAGCAGGTGGCAGTAGAGAAGAGGATGAAAAGCGGGAGTAGCTCAGTTGGTAGAGCATAACCCTTCCAAGGTTAGGGTCGCGAGTTCGAACCTCGTCTCCCGCTCAGGTTTGTGAATGTACTTTGAAAGGATGTTTTTTTTGGGAATTCGAATCCGTTTTCCCTATCAAAGAGTGATTTGAGACTTTAAATTTTGTATTGTAATGATTTAAAGCCGATGTAGCTCAGGGGTAGAGCGTTTCCTTGGTAAGGAAGAGGTCATGGGTTCAAATCCCATCATTGGCTCTAAATTAATTAATAAAAAATAGTAACTGTATATTTAATATCCTACTAATTATGGCTAAAGAAAAATTTGAAAGGTCAAAGCCTCATGTAAACATTGGAACTATTGGTCACGTTGATCATGGTAAGACTACGCTTACTGCTGCTATTACTATGATATTGGCAAAAGATGGTCTTGCTGAGATCAGAGACTTTGATTCAATTGATAATGCTCCTGAAGAAAAAGAGCGAGGTATCACTATTAATACGGCACATGTTGAGTATCAGACAGCCAAACGTCATTATGCACATGTTGACTGTCCGGGTCACGCTGACTATGTGAAGAACATGGTTACCGGTGCTGCACAAATGGATGGTGCAATACTGGTTGTTGCTGGTACTGACGGGCCTATGCCTCAAACCAGAGAACACATTCTTTTGGCACGTCAGGTAAACGTTCCCAAGATCGTTGTTTTCCTGAATAAAGTTGACATGGTTGATGATCCCGAACTTCTTGAACTTGTAGAAATGGAAGTACGTGAACTTCTTGATTTCTATGAATTTGATGGAGACAAGACACCGGTTATTTCCGGTTCAGCGCTTGGTGCAATGAATGGTGAAGAAAAATGGGTTGCAAAGGTCATCGAACTGATGGATGCAGTAGATGAATGGATACCTATTCCTCCGAGAGACAAAGACAAACCCTTCCTGATGCCTGTGGAAGACATTTTCTCAATTACAGGACGTGGTACTGTTGCTACGGGAAGAATTGAAACAGGAGTTATTCATACAGGAGATGAAATGGAAATGATTGGTTTGGGTGCTAAAGGCAGAAAAACTGTTTGTACAGGTGTGGAAATGTTCCGTAAAATACTGGATGAGGGAGAAGCCGGAGATAATGTAGGTCTTCTCTTACGTGGAGTGGATAAGAATGAAATCAAGAGAGGAATGGTACTTGCAAAACCAGGATCGATTACTCCTCATACAAAATTCAAAGCCGAAGTTTATATTTTGAAAAAAGAAGAAGGCGGCCGTCATACCCCATTCCATAACAAATATCGTCCTCAGTTTTACCTGAGAACACTTGATGTAACTGGTGAAATTTACCTGCCGGAAGGTACTGAAATGGTTATGCCCGGAGATAATGTAACAATTACAGTTGAACTGATTACCCCGGTTGCTATGGATAAAGGTTTACGTTTTGCTATCCGTGAAGGTGGCAGAACAGTAGGTGCCGGTCAGGTAATTGAAATTGTTGAGTAACATAAATAGTAGAATTAGTATAGGAAGATAAGTTCTTTTTGGATTTATCTTCGAATATATCCGGGAGTAATTCAATTCTTAAAAAGCTTTTTGGTTATTCAGAGTTGAACGAGCCACCGAACAAGCAGATAAGGGATGATATCCCAAATAGTATTTACAGACACGGGTATAGCTAAGTTCCGAAAAACAGGAAAGCAATAATTGATTTCGTTGTTTTTCGGGGGTTGTCTGCCTGTCTTAACGTCCAAAGGCAGTTAAACCCGCCAGAGGCGGGTGAACCGGCAGACAGAATAGGACAGCTAATAAAATAAGGAGGGTGGATCTTGAGGAGATTAAAATATACGGGTGTAGCTCAGTTGGTAGAGCACTGGTCTCCAAAACCAGGTGTCGGGCGTTCGAGTCGCTCCTCCCGTGCAAACCTGATTCATTATGAAAATTATTCGGTATTTTAAAGAGGCTTATTCGGAACTTATTTATAAGGTAACATGGCCTTCCTGGGAAGAACTGCAGGGAAGTGCTATTGTTGTAATGATTGCCTCATTCATCATTGCTTTGATCATAGCTTTAATGGATCTGGCTTTTAAAAATCTTATGACAGGTATATACAGTTTATTTTATTAGTCATACGAAAACTGAACCATGGAAGAGCAGGAAAAAAAGTGGTATGTGTTGCGGGCCATAGGAGGGAAAGAAAAAAAGGCCAAAGAATATATTGAGAGTGAAATCACCCGGCTCAATCTGCAGGAATATGTCTCACAGGTATTGATTCCTACAGAGAAAGTCTACCAGATCAGAAATGGTAAAAAGATTAGCAAGGAAAGAAATTTTTTCCCGGGATACGTTTTGATTGAGGCAGCGCTTGTGGGTGAAATTTCTCATATTCTTTCAAACATTCCTCATATCATTGGGTTTTTGGGACAGAAAGCTAATGAAGAACCCACTCCTCTGCGAATGTCTGAAGTCAACAGGATTTTAGGTAAAGTTGATGAACTTGCAGCAGGGGATGAAGAAATGAATACTCCGTTTTTTGTTGGAGAAACTGTTAAAGTCATTGACGGACCTTTCAATAGCTTTAATGGCATTATTGAAGAAGTAAATGAAGAAAAGAAAAAACTTAAGGTAATGGTGAAAATATTTGGCAGAAAAACACCCCTTGAGTTAAGCTTTATGCAGGTAGAAAAGGAATAAAAATATACAAAATCGGATTGTTACGAAAACCTTAATGCTTCCTGAGTAACTGTCTGATGAAGTATCTCAATAATTAATCGGAAATATAATTAAAATGGCAAAAGAAGTTGCTGGACTGATTAAATTGCAAATTCGTGGAGGTGCTGCAAATCCATCACCACCTGTTGGTCCTGCTCTCGGTGCAAAGGGTGTGAATATTATGGAATTCTGTAAGCAATTTAACGCCCGTACACAGGATAAGGCAGGAAAACTACTGCCGGTAGTTATTACAGTATATTCAGATAAATCATTTGACTTTATTGTAAAAACGCCTCCGGTTGCAGTTCAATTGCTTGAAGCTACCAGGATAAAGAAAGGTTCTTCTGAACCTAATCGTGTAAAGGTAGCTTCGGTAACATGGGAACAGGTAAAGGCTATTGCTGAAGATAAAATGCCTGATTTGAATGCATTTACAATATCATCGGCAATGAAAATGGTTGCTGGCACAGCCCGAAGTATGGGAATTAGCGTGAAAGGTCAATTCCCTGCAATGTAGTTTGATTTATTAATACTACAAGAACACAATGACGAAACTTACAAAAAATCAAAAATCAGCATTAGAAAAGGTTGAGCCTGGTAAACAATATACATTGTCAGAGGCAGCGAAAATTATAAAAGAAATGACTTTTACAAAATTTGATGCCTCGATTGATATTGATGTTCGTCTGGGAATCGATCCGCGTAAATCAAATCAAATGGTGCGTGGAGTTGTCACGTTGCCTCACGGGACGGGAAAGGACATCAGGGTATTGGTATTGTGTACACCGGATAAAGCTGAAGAAGCCAAGCAGGCAGGAGCTGATCACGTTGGTCTTGATGATTACATTGAAAAAATTGAAAAAGGATGGACAGACATTGATGTAATTGTTACTATGCCTTCTGTGATGGGTAAAATAGGTAAGTTGGGTCGGGTACTCGGACCTCGGGGTTTAATGCCGAATCCCAAAAGCGGAACAGTTACTATGGAGATCGGGAAAGCAGTCAAAGAAGTAAAGGCTGGGAAAATCGATTTCAAAGTAGATCGCTATGGGATTGTGCATACCACTGTTGGAAAAGTTTCTTTTCCATCAGAGAAAATAGCTGAAAATACCCGTGAATTCTTACTTACAATCAACAAGTTAAAACCTTCTGCTGCTAAGGGTACATATATTAAGAGTATATATCTATCCAGTACTATGAGTCCTAGTGTTCGGATTGATGCTAAAACAATTGACGAATAATTAACAGAAAAAAGCATTCATTATGACACGGGACGAAAAGATAAAGGTTATTGATAACCTGGCTCAAAAGATAAACGATTCAAAACATTTTTATCTGACTGATATCTCTGAATTAAATGCGGATGATACCAATATGCTCAGAAGAAAGTGTTATGAAAAGGATATTCAATTGATCGTTGTGAAAAATACTCTTCTTAAAAAGGCACTAGAGAAAAGTGAAAAGGAATACAATGAATTGTTTGATGTTCTTAAAAACTCAACATCAATCATGTTCTCTGAGACAGGAAATTCTCCGGCCAAGCTTATTAAGGAATTCAGGAAAGTTCTTGACCGACCTGTTTTAAAAGCTGCTTTTGTTGAAGAGTCATTTTATATCGGTGACGATCAACTGGATGTACTATCAAAGCTTAAGTCCAAGGATGAACTTCTCGGCGATTTGATTGTTCTTTTGCAATCACCAGCCAAGAATGTTATTTCTGCTCTACAGTCCGGAGGTGTTACTCTGACTGGTATTATAAAAACTTTATCAGAAAAAGAATAGAATCAAATAAATAATTCAATAAATACATACAAAAATGGCAGATTTAAAAGCGTTTGCAGAACAACTCGTAAATCTTACAGTAAAAGAAGTAAACGAACTTGCTGATATTCTGAAAGAAGAATATGGAATTGAACCTGCTGCTGCAGCTGTAGCAGTTGCTGCTGGTCCTGCCGGTGGTGGTGATGGTAGTGCAACAGTAGAAAAGTCAGCATTCGATGTAATTCTTAATGCTGCTGGAGGTCAAAAACTTCAAATTGTAAAACTTGTTAAAGACCTAACCGGATTAGGTTTAAAGGAAGCTAAAGCTGTGGTTGATTCTGCGCCTGCACCTCTGAAAGAAGGTGTTAGCAAAGAGGAAGCCGAATCTATTAAAAAACAACTTGAAGAAGCTGGAGCTGAAGTTGAGCTTAAATAGATATGCACCTAGCCATAAAGGCTATGTAGGTTTAATCAAATCCCTTCCCGATGATCATCGGGAACGGGATTAGGGTTAAGCCTTTTTGTCGTTAATAAAATCTGGTTCAACGCTTATTAATTGATATAATGTCAAACAACAACATAAATCAAAGGATTTCATTTGCATCCGCAAAAAATCAGCTGGAATATCCCGATTTTCTTGAAGTTCAACTAAAATCATTTCGAGATTTTTTTCAGCTTGACACAACACCAGAACGAAGAAAAGAAGAAGGATTATTCAAAGTATTCAACGAAAACTTTCCGATTTCTGATACCCGTAATAATTTTGTTCTTGAATTTATTGATTACTTTGTTGATCCACCCAGATACTCAATAGATGAATGTATCGAAAGGGGGCTCACTTATAGTATTCCTTTAAAAGCTAAATTAAAACTCTATTGTACCGACCCCGAACATGAGGATTTTGATACGGTTATTCAAGATGTATATCTTGGTACTATTCCTTACATGACAGAGAGAGGATTATTTGTTATTAACGGAGCCGAACGCGTAGTGGTTTCTCAATTGCACAGGTCACCAGGTGTTTTCTTCGGACAAAGTCTGCATGCCAATGGTACAAAATTATACTCTGCACGTATCATTCCTTTTAAAGGTTCCTGGATAGAATTTGCTACAGACATAAACAATGTCATGTATGCTTATATCGACAGGAAGAAAAAATTACCGGTAACAACCTTATTACGCGCTATTGGTTACGAGAGTGATAAGGATATACTTGAAATCTTCAATCTTGCTGACGAGATAAAAGTCTCCAAAACGGCATTAAAGAAATTGGTTGGAAGAAAACTTGCAGCACGTGTATTAAAATCGTGGGTTGAGGATTTTGTTGATGAAGATACCGGCGAGGTTGTATCCATCGAACGTAACGAAGTTGTTATTGACAGAGAAGTTGTTCTTGAAGAAGAGCACATGGATGAGATCATTGACTCGGGAGCGAAAACTATTCTTCTCCACAAAGAAGGATTAAATCAATCCGATTTTGATATTATCTATAATACTCTGCAAAAAGATCCATGTAATTCAGAAAAAGAGGCCGTATTGCATATATACCGTCAATTGCGAAATTCTGAGCCACCTGATGAGTCAACAGCAAGAGATGTTATTGATAAGTTGTTCTTTTCAGATAAGCGATACGATCTGGGTGAGGTAGGCCGCTATCGCATTAACAGAAAACTTGGCTTACATACCGATATGGATGTTAAAGTCCTGACGAAAGAAGATATAATAGAAATAATAAAATACCTTATTGAGCTGATCAATTCAAAAACAGATGTTGATGATATTGATCACTTAAGCAATCGAAGGGTTCGTACTGTTGGAGAGCAACTTTACAATCAGTTTGGCATTGGACTTGCCCGTATGGCCCGCACCATTCGTGAACGAATGAACGTGCGTGATAATGAAGTGTTTACACCCATAGACCTGATCAATTCGAAAACCTTGTCGTCTGTTATTAATTCTTTCTTTGGAACAAACCAGCTTTCACAATTTATGGATCAGACAAATCCTTTGGCTGAAATGACCCACAAGAGAAGAATGTCAGCTCTGGGGCCCGGAGGATTGTCTCGTGAAAGGGCAGGATTTGAGGTTCGTGATGTGCATTATACACACTATGGCAGGTTGTGTCCGATTGAAACTCCTGAAGGGCCAAACATTGGTCTGATATCATCACTTTGTGTATATGCTAAAATCAATTCACTCGGATTTATCGAAACTCCCTATCGTAAAGTGGAGAATAAACAGGTTGACTTAACCAACAACGGCGTTGTATATCTGAGCGCTGAAGAAGAGGAAGGCAGAATTATTGCTCAGGCCAATGCGCCGATAACAGATAAAGGCAATTTTGTTAATCCAAAGATCAAATCACGTCTTGAAGCAGATTATCCACTGGCGACACCGGAAGAAGTGCAATTGATGGACGTTGCTCCAAACCAGATTGCTTCTATTGCAGCATCTCTTATACCATTTCTTGAACATGATGATGCAAACCGTGCACTCATGGGATCAAATATGATGCGACAGGCAGTGCCACTGGTTTCTCCGGAGTCACCGATAGTTGGCACGGGCATTGAAAGCAATGTTGTCCGCGATTCCAGGCTTCTCGTTGTGGCAGAGGGAAATGGTGAAATTGAATACGTTGATTCAAACGAAATTGTGGTTAAGTATGATCTGAAAGATGAAGATAAGTTTGTATCATTTGATGGAGATCTGAAAAGGTACAAATTGCCAAAATACAGAAAAACCAATCAGAATACTTGTATCAACCTCAAACCAATTGTTCGGAAAGGACAGAAAGTAGTAACAGGACAAATCCTTACCGAAGGGTACGCTACTCAGGACGGAGAACTTGCTCTGGGAAGAAACCTGATGGTTGCTTTCATGCCCTGGAAAGGGTATAACTTTGAAGATGCAATTGTGATTTCTGAAAGAGTAGTTCGGGAAGATGTATTTACATCCATTCATATTGAAGAGTACTTGCTTGAAGTTAGAGATACGAAAAGAGGATTGGAAGAACTTACTTCTGATATTCCCAATGTAAGTGAGGAAGCTACCAAAGATCTGGATGAAAATGGTCTGATTCGTATTGGAGCCAATGTTGCTCCCGGCGATATTCTTATTGGTAAGATCACACCAAAAGGAGAATCAGATCCTTCACCTGAAGAGAAACTTTTACGGGCAATCTTCGGGGATAAAGCCGGTGATGTGAAAGATGCCTCATTAAAAGCTCAGCCATCTTTGTTCGGAGTGGTTATTGATAAAAAACTATTTTCACGCTCTGTGAAAGACAGAAAATTAAAGGCTGCAACGAAACCAATTCTTGATAAAATTGAGGAAGAATTTAACAGACAAACACTTGATTTGAAAGGCAAGCTTGTTGACAAACTCTTTTCTCTTACCAATGGTAAAACTTCCCAGGGAGTGAAGGATTATCTTAGTATAGATGTTATTCCTAAAGGAACCAAATTTTCACAGAAAATGCTTCAGGATCTTGATTATATGGCAATTAATCCGAATAAGTGGACTACCGATAAGTCAAAGAATGAACTTATATCGAAGCTTATTCATAACTATATTATCAAATTCAAAGAAGTTGATGCTATCTATAAGAGAAAGAAATACAACGTCACTATTGGTGATGAGTTGCCGGCAGGAATTGTCCAGCTGGCAAAAGTATATATTGCACAGAAGCGCAAATTGAAAGTTGGAGATAAAATGGCTGGTCGTCACGGTAACAAAGGAATCGTTGCAAAAATCGTTCGTCAGGAAGATATGCCTTTCCTTGAAGACGGAACTCCGGTAGATATTGTTTTAAATCCTCTTGGTGTACCTTCAAGGATGAACCTTGGACAGATCTATGAAACTGTTCTGGGATGGGCCGGTAAAGAACTTGGACTAAAGTTTGCATCGGCAATTTTTGATGGTGCAAAAATTGATCAGATCGAGGAATATACAGAAAAGGCCGGCATTCCAAAATATGGCAAGACCTTCCTGTACGACGGTGGTACCGGAGAACGATTTGATCAGCCTGCAACTGTTGGTGTAATATATATGCTGAAACTTGGTCATATGGTTGACGACAAAATGCATGCAAGATCAATTGGGCCATACTCTCTGATTACCCAACAACCTCTTGGTGGTAAAGCACAATTTGGAGGTCAACGCTTCGGAGAAATGGAAGTATGGGCGCTTGAAGCATTTGGCGCAGCACATATTCTTCAGGAAATACTGACTGTTAAATCGGACGATGTAATCGGACGTGCCAAAACGTATGAGTCTATTGTAAAAGGTGAACCATTGCCTACCCCGGGAATTCCCGAATCCTTGAATGTATTGCTTCATGAGTTGAGGGGACTTGGTTTAAGTATTAATCTTGTTTAATTGAATAACATTAGGTCCATAGATTAACGGATATTAAAATATTAAATATGTCATTCAGAAAAGACACAAAAATAAATAGCAGTTTTTCAAAAATTGCCATTGGTTTGGCCTCACCTGAAGAAGTCCTGGAACGATCCAGTGGAGAGGTCTTAAAGCCAGAAACTATTAATTATCGTACATACAAACCAGAACGTGACGGTTTGTTTTGTGAAAGGATATTCGGACCTGTTAAGGATTATGAATGTCATTGTGGAAAATATAAGAGAATTCGATATAAAGGTATTGTATGTGACCGATGTGGTGTGGAAGTTACTGAGAAGAAAGTTCGCCGTGAGAGAATGGGGCATATTTCGCTGGTAGTTCCTGTAGCTCATATATGGTATTTCAAATCACTACCTAACAAAATTGGTTATCTTCTTGGATTGCCTACAAAAAAATTAGACTCGATCATCTATTATGAGCGATATGTAGTAATTAATCCCGGAGTTAAAGAAGCCGACGGAATCAATTACCTTGATTTTCTTACTGAAGAAGAATACCTGGATATCATTGAATCTTTGCCAAAAGAAAATCAACATTTGGATAACAGTGATCCGAATAAGTTTATTGCAGATATGGGAGCTGAAGCACTATATCAATTGCTTGAGAGACTTGATCTTGATGAGATATCCTATTCACTTCGTCATGCTGCAAATACTGAAACATCTCAACAAAGGAAGAATGAAGCTCTGAAACGACTTCAGGTAGTTGAAGCTTTTCGTGCTTCAAAAGGAATTAACCGTCCTGAGTGGATGATTGTGAAGGTTGTGCCGGTTATCCCGCCTGAATTAAGACCTCTTGTTCCTCTTGATGGAGGGCGTTTTGCAACCTCTGATCTGAACGATCTTTACCGAAGGGTAATCATCAGGAACAACAGACTGAAGAGGCTGATTGAGATCAAAGCTCCGGAGGTGATTCTTCGGAATGAAAAACGTATGCTTCAGGAAGCTGTTGACTCTTTGTTTGATAATTCACGAAAAGCCAACGCAGTTAAGACAGATGCAAACCGTCCTCTGAAATCTTTAAGCGATAGTCTGAAAGGGAAACAGGGACGTTTTCGTCAGAATTTGCTGGGTAAGAGAGTAGATTACTCTGCACGTTCGGTAATCGTTGTGGGTCCTGAATTGGATCTCCACGAATGCGGTTTGCCAAAAGATATGGCTGCTGAACTATATAAACCATTCATTATTCGTAAACTCATTGAGAGAGGAATAGTAAAAACGGTTAAATCTGCGAAAAAAATTGTTGATAGAAAAGATCCTGTTGTTTGGGATATACTTGAAAATGTATTGAAAGGACATCCTGTATTGCTCAACCGGGCACCCACTTTGCATCGTCTTGGAATACAGGCTTTCCAGCCTAAACTAATTGAAGGTAAGGCAATTCAGCTACATCCGCTGGTTTGTACTGCATTCAATGCTGACTTTGATGGTGACCAGATGGCTGTTCATTTGCCTTTGGGCAATGAAGCTATTCTTGAAGCTCAACTTTTAATGCTTGCTTCTCATAATATCCTTAATCCTGCAAATGGAGCGCCTATCTGCGTACCATCCCAGGATATGGTACTTGGATTGTATTATATTACCAAAGGCAAAAAGGGTACAACGGAAGAAAAAGTGAAAGGTGAGAACATGACATTCTATTCTCCGGAGGAAGTGAATATTGCCTACAATGAAGGAAGAGTAGATTTGCATGCAGTGATCAAAGTAAAAGTGCATGATGTTGAAAATGATCAAAACATAGTCCGTATTATTGAAACCACTGTTGGCAGAGTAATTTTCAATGAATATGTACCTTACGAAGTTGGATTCATCAATGAATTGCTTACCAAGAAATCCCTTAGGGAAATCATTAGCAAAGTATTAAAGAAAACTGGTATTGCACGCACTGCACAGTTCCTGGATGACATTAAAAACATGGGTTATGAAATGGCATTTCAGGGCGGACTTTCTTTTAACCTTGATGATGTTATTGTTCCTGCTGAGAAGGATGAATTTGTAACGGAAGGATATAACCAGGTTGATGAAGTACTTAACAATTATAATATGGGGTTCATTACGAACAATGAACGCTACAATCAGATTATCGACATCTGGACACATACCAATGCAAAGCTTACGCAAACCTTAATGGATCAATTGTCTTCAGACAAACAGGGTTTCAATGCCGTATACATGATGCTTGATTCCGGTGCGAGAGGATCAAAAGAACAAATCCGACAGCTTTCCGGTATGCGTGGTTTAATGGCAAAACCTCAGAAGTCCGGATCGACAGGTTCGGAAATTATTGAAAACCCGATTCTTTCGAATTTTAAAGAAGGCTTGTCTGTGTTGGAATACTTTATATCTACTCACGGTGCTCGTAAAGGTCTTGCCGATACTGCGCTTAAAACGGCAGATGCGGGATATCTGACACGTCGTTTGGTTGATGTTTCGCAAGATGTAATAGTTACAGAAGAAGATTGTGGTACATTACGCGGACTTGTGGCAACGGCGATCAAAAATAATGAAGAAGTAGTTGAAAGTCTTCCTGAAAGGGTATTGGGTAGAACTGCTGTGCATGATATTTATCATCCCATGACAGGAGAATTGATAATCACTTCAGGCGAAGAGATTACAGAAGAAATTGCAGCGAAAATTGAAGATTCTCCGATTGAGCAGGTTGAGATCCGTTCGGTTCTTACCTGTGAAGCAAAAAAAGGTGTTTGCGCAAAGTGCTATGGAAGAAATCTTGCTACCGGTCGCATGGTACAGATTGGTGAAGCTGTTGGAGTCATTGCTGCACAATCGATTGGGGAACCAGGAACACAGCTTACCCTGAGGACTTTCCACGTTGGGGGTACTGCCTCAAATATAGCCGCTGAATCAAGTGTTATTGCAAAATACAATGGAAGAATTGAAATTGAAGAACTTAGAACAGTTGAGAAAGAAAATGAACTTGGTAAAAAGATTGATATCGTAATTGGCAGGCTGGCAGAACTTAGAATTGTTGACAAGAATACCGGCATTGGATTAACAACACACAATATACCATACGGGGCTAAATTGTACGTTAAAAATGGTGCAGAAGTCAAAAAGGGAGACGCTATATGTGATTGGGATCCATACAATGCTGTGATCATTTCAGAATCTGCAGGAAAAATTTCTTTCGAGAGTGTTATTGAAGGAGTGACCTATAAAGAAGAAAGTGATGAGCAGACAGGTTTCCGTGAAAAAGTCATTATTGAAACACGCGATAAAACAAAGAATCCGGGAATAAAAATTCTTTCGAAGGGAGGAGACACTCTGAAATCTTATAATCTTCCTGTTGGTTCACATCTTGCAGTTAATGAAGGTGATACAGTAAAAGCCGGAGAGATTCTTGTAAAAATCCCAAGAGCTATCGGCAAATCAGGAGATATAACCGGAGGTTTGCCAAGGGTAACAGAACTATTCGAAGCACGTAATCCTTCAAATCCTGCAGTAGTATCAGAAATTGACGGAGAGGTATCTTTCGGAAAGATAAAGAGAGGTAACAGAGAAATTATAATCACCTCAAAATCAGGGCAGGTAAAGAAATATCTCGTTCCACTTTCCAAACAGATACTGATTCAGGAGAATGATTATGTGAAGGCTGGTGTGCCTCTGTCTGATGGTGCAATAACCCCTGCAGATATTCTGTCTATCAAAGGACCTACAAAGGTTCAGGAGTATATTGTAAATGAAGTGCAGGAAGTGTATCGATTGCAGGGAGTAAAGATCAATGACAAACATTTTGAGATTATTGTACGTCAGATGATGCGCAAAGTGGATATAGTTGATCCCGGTGATACAAAATTCCTTGAAAAACAGGTTGTTGACAAATGGGAATTCATGGATGAGAACGACTGGATTTTTAGCAAAAAAGTCATTCTTGATGGCGGAGACTCTCAGGTTCTGAAAGCAGGTCAGATTATAACGGCCAGAAAACTTCGTGATGAAAATTCAATGCTTAAGAGAAAAGACTTGAAACTTGTTGAAGCACGCGATGCCGTACCTGCCACCTCGAGTCAGATTCTTCAGGGTATTACAAGAGCGGCATTGCAGACCCAAAGTTTTATGTCGGCTGCATCATTCCAGGAAACCACTAAAGTACTCAATGAAGCGGCTATTTTCGGTAAGGTAGATGAACTTGAAGGATTGAAAGAAAATGTTATTGTTGGCCATTTAATACCTGCAGGTACTGGTGCACGTATATATGACAGGTTAATTGTAGGATCAAAAGAAGAGTATGAAAGCATGGTCGGAAGTATTGAAGAACCTGAAACAGAAGCTAAGACAGAAGCTAAGACAGAAGCATAACGATATATAATAGAATTACTATGGAAGACAAAAAAGAAAATAAAAATCAGATCAATATCGAACTGAAAGAAGAAATAGCTCAAGGTACATATTCAAACCTGGCTATTATTACTCATTCGACTTCTGAATTTGTAATCGATTTTGTCAGGATTATGCCTGGTATGCCGAAAGCGAATGTTAAATCACGTATTATCCTGACCCCGGAACATGCAAAGCGTCTTTTGCTGGCATTAAAAGATAATATTGAAAAGTATGAGTCTCTGCATGGTCCAATAAAGGATGTTGAGGGAGGTGGAGGAAAACAGATCCCATTGAATTTTGGAGGACCTACAGCTCAGGCTTGATAATGCATTATACATTGAACGGGATGAATTAGGTTGTCTGCTGAAAAGAGACAACCTTTTTTTGCTTTATGATATTCAGAATAAGTATAAATTATAGAAGTAATGTAATGCAGTGAATATCACAAATCTTCTGAACTTGTTGATTATTTAATTTATTTTATATTTGTCCCTTTGTTTTTTAAACATTGGATAATAGAATTTTTCATTCATAAAACCATAGTCAATGAAAATTTTAATCTGTTTAAGTAATGTACCTGATACGACGACGAAAGTAAAGTTTGTTGATAATAACACTCAACTTGATAAAACAGGCATACAATGGATCATTAATCCATGGGATGAGCTGGCCTTAACAAGGGCTCTGGAATTAAAAGATGATGCTTCTGCTTCCGTTGAAAGTGTTACCGTTATAACTGTTGGAGGAAAAGATACTGAACCCACCATCAGGAAAGCCCTGGCAATTGGTGCCGATGATGCCCTGAGAGTGGATACCGTTCCCGGTGATGCTTATGTTGTGGCATCAGAAATCGCGGAAGCGATTAAGAGTAGGGGATACGATATTATTATTTGTGGAATTGAATCAAGTGACTATAATAATTCACTGGTTGGAGGAATGCTTTCCGAATTGTTAAATATGCCTTCAGTTTCAGCTGTTTCAGGATTGTATATCAGTAATGGTGAAGTTACCTTGAACAGAGAGATCGATGGCGGAAAAGAGATTGTTTCCGTCCCTGTACCCTTTGTAGCTATTGTACAAAAGGGGATAGCTATAGAACCCAGGATTGCTTCTATGAGAGGCATTATGATGGCTAAGAAGAAACCAATAGATGTGATTGCACCTGCAAATGTTAATGCATTAACCGAGTATGCAAATTATGAATTGCCTCTACAAAAGTCTGCATGCAAAATGATAGATCCGGAAAATGTGAAGGAACTAGTTGATTTACTGCATAATGAAGCAAAAGTCATTTAATTTTTACATAGTGAATTTATAACAATAAACTGAAAAATATGTCAGTATTAGTTTTTACAGAAAATTGGGACGGACACTTTAAGAAACTGTCTTTTGAGTTGGTTTCCTATGCAAGTAAAATTGCTGAAATGCTTAATACAAATACAATAGCCGTCTCTATAGGAATTGTTGAGGATTCTGAATTGAAGAAACTGGGAAAGTATGGTGCTGATAAAATTATAGCAGTTGCCGATAATAAGCTAACAAATCTTGATAATCATACATATACAGCTATAATTGCAGAAATTGCAGAAAAAGAAGGGGCAAAAACAATTGTTTTTTCTAATAACAATGCTGGAAAAGCATTGGCTCCCCGTTTGTCCGCAAGACTGAAAGCAGGCTTGGTATCAGGAGCCATAAAGCTCCCGGATAATGTAAATCCTTTTACGTTAACCAAAAAAGTGTTTTCAGGTAAAGCATTTGCAAGGGTGATCATTAAAACAGAATTTAAAATCATTACTCTGGCACAAAATTCTTTTGAGTTAATTGAGAAAAATAATACTCCGTCAATAGAGCAATATACAACTCAAATTGGTGATGAACTGTTAAAAACAAAAGTAAAAAATATCGAAAAACAAACCGGAAAAGTAATTCTTACTGATGCCGATATTGTTGTATCTGGTGGACGGGGAATGAAATCTCCTGATAACTGGGGTCCGATTGAAGAACTTGCTGAAACCCTGGGAGCTGCAACAGCTTGTTCAAGGCCGGTTTCTGATGAAGGTTGGAGACCTCATACCGAGCATACAGGACAAACAGGGAAAATCATTGCTCCAAACTTATACCTTGCCTTTGGCATTTCAGGTGCAATTCAACATTTGGCTGGTATCAGCTCTTCAAAATATATTGTTGCCGTCAATACGGATAAGGATGCGCCCATATTTGAAGCGGCCGATTATGGTATTGTTGGAGATGCATTAAAAGTTCTTCCCAAATTAAATAGTGCTATAAAAGAAGTTAAATCTTCATAGTATTATTTTTATTAAAAGTACTTTACACCAATCTCTTTAATTTATGATTCCTAACATAATTTTTGTTGTAGTACTGATTGGTACAATTTTTATTTTTACCAGAAAAGTAAGGTCAATATCCAAAAATATTAAGCTGGGGAAAGATCTTGCAATAAAGGATAATAAATTAAAAAGATGGAAACTTATGGCAAAGGTTGCTATCGGGCAATCGAAGATGGTAGCTCGTCCCATACCGGCTATTTTGCATTTGTTTGTATATGTCGGATTTATTATCGTCAATTTTGAAATGCTTGAGATCCTTATTGATGGTGTTTTTGGTACTCACCGTGTGTTTTCGTTTTTTGGAGGTTATTACAATATAGCAATCTCTTCTTTTGAGATTTTCGGATTGGCTGTAATGTTTGGTTGCATAATATTCCTGATCAGAAGAAATGTAATCAGACTGAAACGTTTTTGGAGTCGTGAAATGACTATCTGGCCTCGATCTGATGCAAACATCATTCTGATTACAGAACTTTTTCTGATGAGTGCAATTCTGATTATGAATGCAACTGATGGGATTCTTCAGACAAGACCTGGGGCTCACTATTCAGAAGTTGGTTCATTTCTTATGAGTGGTTTTCTTCAGCCATTATTTGCGGATGTGTCCAGTGAGAAGCTGATCTTTGTTGAAAGATTGTGCTGGTGGTTCCATATTGTCGGAGTATTCATGTTTTTGAATTACATCCCGTATTCAAAGCATTTCCATGTATTTCTTGCTTTCCCCAATGTATATTATTCAAAACTTGAGCCGAAAGGAAAAATGACAAATATGCCCTCTATAACCAAAGAAGTAAAATCTATGCTTGATGAAAGTACAGAAGTTCAACCGGAGGAAGAAGAGGAATTGGGTCAGTTTGGGGCCAAAGATGTCAGAGATTTTACCTGGAAGAATTTAATGGATGCATTTACATGCACTGAATGCGGGCGTTGTACATCAAGTTGCCCTGCCAATATCACAGGTAAAAAATTGTCACCTCGCAAGGTGGTGATGGATGTACGTGACAGAGTAGAATATTTAGGGAAGCAGATAAAAAAGAATGGAGCAGATTATATCGACAATAATTCATTATTTGATCAGATAACCACAGAAGAGCTTTGGGCGTGTACAACATGCAATGCCTGTACAGAAGAATGTCCGGTAAATATAGATCCTGTGTCAATTATTCTTGATATGAGAAGATATTTGGTAATGGAGCAGGCCTCAGCACCTGGTGAAATCAATGCCATATTCTCGAATATTGAAAATAATGGAGCGCCCTGGCAGTTTTCTCCTGATGACAGATTGTTGTGGGCCGAATAGAATAAGTATAAATTTCAAATACTATCCGTATATGGCAGCTAAAGAAAAAATTAATGTACCTGTAATGGCCGATTTGGCAGCTAGAGGGGAGAAACCGGAATACTTATTCTGGGTGGGATGCGCTGGCGCGTTTGATGACAGATACAAAAAAGTTGCAAGAGCATTTGCTAAAATTTTGAATCATTTAAAAACAAGTTATGCTGTTTTAGGTACGGAGGAATCATGCACGGGAGACCCTGCCAGAAGAGCGGGCAATGAAATGCTATTTCAGATGCAGGCCCTTGGAAATATTGAAATTCTTAATGCTTATGAAGTCAGGAATATTGTAACCATTTGTCCTCATTGTTATAATATTCTGAAAAATGAATATCCTGATCTGGGGGGAAGTTATGATGTGATTCATTACACGGAATTTTTAAAGAATGAGATTGAAAAAGGAAACATGAAAATTGATTCTGATATTTTTAAGAATAACATTATAACCTATCATGATCCCTGTTACCTGGGCAGAGCAAATAATATTTATGATGCTCCAAGAAATGTGCTGGAGAACATACCTTCGGGCAAAGTGGAAATGGCCAGAAACCGAAATTTCGCTTTATGCTGTGGTGCCGGAGGCGCTCAAATGTTTAAGGAAGCAGAAAAAGGGGACAAGGAAGTGTTTATTGAACGAACTGAAGATGCATTAAAAACAGGTGCTGATATTATTGCAACAGCCTGTCCGTTTTGTATGACAATGTTGACCGATGGTTTGAAATACAAAAACAGGGAAAATGAGATCAGGAATCTAGATATTGCAGAACTTATTGCTCAATGCCTCAATCTCTAAACCGAAACACTGTAAAGATCAAATATTAACACAATAATAACAAAGCAATGGAAAACCTAAAAAGTGGTGAATTTTTAGTAAAAGAAGTCGAAAAAGACAGCATATTCATTCCTGAAGAGTTTGATGAAGAACAATTGATGATAAAACAAACCTGCCAGGATTTTCTTGAGACAGAAGTGTACCCCAACATGGAAAACCTGGAAAAACAGGACAGGGAACTGATGAAAGAAATATTAAAAAAATCAGGTGAACTGGGTTTGATGGGAATATCAGTGTCCGAAGAGTATGGCGGATTTGGACAGTCTTTTGTTACACAAATGCTTGCTGCCAAAACTATAGGTGCCGGATACTGTTTTTCTGTCGCTTTTATGGCACATTGTGGAATAGGGACTTTGCCCATTATGTATTACGGAAATGAAGAGCAGCGTGAAAGATATATACCTAAACTGGCTACAGGCGAGTACCTGGGATGCTACTGTTTAACGGAACCAGGAGCGGGAAGCGATGCCAATGCCGGCAAGACAAATGCCAAGCTCTCTGAAGACGGCAAACATTATATCCTGAATGGACAGAAAATGTGGATTACCAATGCCGGTTTTGCAGATATTCATACAGTATTTGCCAAAATTGATAATGACAGGGTACTAAGTGCCTTTATTGTTGAAAGCAGTTATCCGGGCGTTGTTATTAATCCCGATGAACATAAAATGGGAATAAAGGGATCGTCTACAGCACAAATATTTTACAACGATGTAAAAGTTCCTGTGGAAAATCTGATTGGCCGCAGGGGAGAAGGCTTCAGAATTGCACTGAACATATTGCATATGGGCAGGATAAAGCTGGGAGCAAATGTACTGGGAGCTGCAATAAAGACAATTAACGATTCGGTTCAATATGCAAATGAGAGAAAACAATTCGGAGTCTTAATATCAACATTTGGTACCATTAAACACAAACTGGCAGAACAGGTTATCAGAACTTTTGCTGCCGAATCGGCAAATTTCAGAGTGAGTAAAGACATCGATGATTTGTTGTCAAGATATATGGAAGAAGGGTGTGATAAAGAAAGGGCCATGATTGATGCAATCAGTCATTATGCCGTTGAAGCTGCTATTCTCAAAGTGTACAGTTCAGAAATGCTCGATTTTGTTGTGGATGAGGCTGTACAGATTCATGGTGGTATGGGATATTCTGCAGAGATGGCTGTGGAAAGAGCATATCGTGATTCGAGAATCAACAGAATATTCGAAGGAACAAATGAGATCAATACCTTACTGGTTATCGATACAGCAATGAAGAGAGCAATGAAGGGTGATTTTGATCTATTTGGTGAAGCTGAAAAATTGTACGCTTCTATCGAAAAAATTGCTGATGGCGAAACATCTGGTGAAGAATACTCGCGGGAAAAGCTCAGGTATACAAAAAACTTTAAGAAAGTGGTTTTGTTATTGATTCATGCTGCATTCAAGACTTTTGAGAAAAAACTGATACATGAACAGGAAATTATGAATAATCTTGCAGTCATTGTTATGCAAATATATGTTACTGAATCGTCTGCATTGCGTGTACAAAAAATGGAAAATCTTAAAGGAAAGGAGGAAACTATTTTGTACAGGAATATTTTGGATGTGTTGATCTTTGATTCGGCTGCGAAAATCAGAAACGCAGGTCTGGATGCTGTTTATTCAATGACATCTGGCGAAGAAGCAGACAAACTGGCAAATGCCGTTGAGGTTTTGACGAAGGTAAAAGGTGTAAATACGAAAGAAGCACGCAGAAGCATTGCAGAGAAATTGATTGAAGACAATGTCTATAAGTTTTAGAACCAAAACGTAAAAAAACCTGATTTTTTTTAATCAGGTTTTTTTAATCAGTCTTTTTATTTCTTAGAGACTCCCAGGTTGATGTTAATACCAATAGCGACAATCCAAACATCTTTGTCATAAGTTTCCGTTAAGGATACAAGATACCCTGAGCCGGCATAATTATGATCTTTCTCACCACTTCCTTCTTTATACATGGTATACGAACCGGCAAGATTTATATCAATCATCGGATTCAATTGATATTTAAAACCACCGCCACAAGTATTGGAAGGCAGACTATAACTTAAATCAGTCTGGTAATCAACTGATGCGCCCGATTTGGTATATAAATATCCTGCACTTATTGCAAACTTTTCATTGATTCCATATTCAGCTCCAAAAGCAAATTCAATCATATTGCCATCCAGCAATTCTTCCCGGCCATTCCAGTCTGCTTGTTCATCGAAATAATAATGAAAACCGGTCGACAATAAGAGAGGTTCTATTGGCCTGTATGTGGCTCCGGCAACTGTGGTATCAATTTGTTACTATATACTTAGCACCTCAAATTTGATCTATTATTTTTTTGGTATAGGAACAAATTGAATGGCTGTTCCTCCTCCAGGGGCTAACTTCAGATAAATAGTGTCAGCTCTTTCTATCGTATCCTGTGTAATCTTTAGAGAAAGAGGATTAGAAATCCAGTCAGCATCTTCTCCATCAGCATAGGCATTCATCAGGTATTTTGTCCTTGCTTCAAGAAAATCAGCCCGAAGTTTAAGGTTTCTTGCTTCTTCATCCGTAATACTCCCAAGGTACCAGTTATCGCTGTTGCGGTCTTTTCTCGCTATCGTAACATAGTTGCCGATTTTCCCGTTCAAAGCTACTGTTTTTTCCCAATCACATGGTACATCCCGGATAAACTGGAAAGCAGGATTTCCTTCATAATTCTCAGGCAGGTCAGCGGCCATTTGAAGAGGGCTATATATGATAACATAGTAAGCAAGTTGTTTGGCAAGAGTTGTATTTACACGATTGCCGGGTTTTGTAGGAATTTCCAGATCAAATATGCCCGGTGTATAATCCATTGGCCCTGCCAGTAGCCTTGTAAAAACGAGTGTAGGAATATAATCCGGAGGATTCCCGCCATCAGGGCTCCATGCATTGTATTCCATGCCTCTGGCACCTTCACGACTCATCAGATTGGGCCATGTACGTCGCAGGCCACAGTCTTTAACAGATTCATGAATATTGAGCATGATGTGATGTCTGGCAGCAAGCTCTACTGATCTTTGGAAATGTCTTACGGCATATTGGCCATGGTGCCATTCACCATTGAACAATCGCCCGCCCGGATATCCGGCTCCAACATATCCTGTTTTAAGGTATCGGATTCCGAGATTTTCATACATCTTGTAAGCTTCTTCCATCTGTTTTTCATAGTTGTCAATTTGCCCGCTTGTTTCATGATGCCCTATCAGACTAATTCCTTTTTCTTTGGCATATTTTGCCAGGTACTCAATGTCAAAATCGGGATAAGGTTCAGTAAAGCTGAACAATTCTCCGTTTTTTATCCAGTCACCATCCCAACCAATATTCCATCCCTCAATGAGTACACCTCCAAAACCATATTTTGCCGCAAAATCAATGTACTGCTTTGTTCTTTCTGTTGTTGCTCCATGTTTTTTTCCTGAAGCCCATGTATACTTGTCAATATGCATTTCCCACCATATGCCAACATATTTTGTTGGTTCAATCCATGATGTATCCGCAATTCTGCAGGTATCATTTAAGTTTAATATCAGATAATTGGTGATTAAATCCTGTGGTTCTTCTGCAACCTGGATAGTACGCCAGGGTGTGACAAAGGGAGTTTTCACATATGCCTTGATTCTATTGCTCCATGGAACAAGATCCAGGGCCAGAATGTTGGTATCGGAAGCATACAGTGTATAACTCGGAAAATCATAAAGAGCAGCTTCATGAAAACTAAGAAATAGTCCGTCTTTTGTTTCCACGGTCAGTGGTGTATGAGCTGTATCAACTTCGCTTAATTTCGATTTTTTATACAGGTATTCATATCTTTCAGGCTGGTAAGCAGGGATCCACCACACATCTGCTTCATTTGCCAGTGTAAAATTTGTTAATTCTTCAGCAATCTGAAATTCATTCAGATTTTCCTGTTCGGGAAACTCATAGCGAAATCCCAATCCGCTATTATAAAGCCGGAAAGTAATGTTAAGACTTCTTTCTGAACCGGTACTTTCTTTTAAATAAAGAATTACTTCGTTGTAGTTATTATAAATGATCTTCTCCTCTCCCCAGATTTGTTCCCAGGATTCATTGATACTTCGAACTTTTCTGTCAAGGAGAATAAAGTTTGAATCAAGAGCAGGACGTCCTTGCAAACGGAATCCCATTTGTGACTCAAGAACAATCGGTTTTCCATTAAGATTCAACTTGTATGTTGGCTTTCCGTTATTGAGATCAAAAATAAGCTGAAGCTTGCTGTCGGGAGAGCTTATGGCAATCTCATTCCATTCCTGTTTGCATGAAAAAAGCATTGAAACAATTAATAAAACTCGTAGTAGAAGTTGGATTTTCATATTCTGATCGTATTGCAATTCTTGATTTATTGTATGGAAATTAATAAATATTCTGCAATGTTTCCTGAAATTTAAAAAAATAAAAAGCCAACTCAGATTGAATTGGCTTTTTTTGCTAACCTCCTAACTTATTATCAGCAAAGCTTAGACGTAACTAATTCTTTACTCAAACCTCTTTTGAATTGCTTTTGAAATAACGACTCATGGCTTATGAAAAAACTTATCACCTTATTAAGTATGACAATAAAAACTGCTATTTCACTTATTTTATAAGAGTAAATTGATATTTTTATATTTCATACGTTTCAATTTTTTAATTATTTATAAATAAACTAATTAAGAAATTAAAGACGTTTGTAACCATTTCATTCTCGCATGTACTTGTTTTAATTATTTTTGTTTGTGAAATAATGCTTAAAAAAGTACATGCTCGTTTCATAAGTTAATAATTCATTTCAATTGTCTTATGGAACTTCCATGTTTCTGTAAACTATTATAATTCTTGTTTGTTTTTGGAAAACATGGAAGTTTCATACTAACCATTAATTAAATGACAAAACTAAAACTACTATTCCTGGCAGGCATTTTTTTTATTCATGGCAATCACCTTTTGTTCTGCCAGACAGCAACATTCGAAAACTTCAGTTTTTTGTTTATGACAGACATTCATCTTGAATATGGAAAAGGCGCAGTGGATGGTTTTAAAAAGGCAATAGATACGGCTAATAAGCTGAATGCAGATTTTGTTTTAACAGGGGGCGATTTGGTGGTTGATGCTTTGGAAGCGAAACATAGCCGGGCAGATTCTTTGTTTTCATTATATGCTCAAACCAGTGAAGCGTTTAATATGCCCGTGTACAATACAATCGGGAACCATGACTTGTATGGTTTGTATGAAAAAAGCGGAGCAGATTCCTTAGATCCCGATTATAATGACGGTATGTATAAAAGATACTTTGGAAAAACTTATTATTCATTTGATCATAAAGGTTGGCATTTCATTGTGTTGAATTCAATAGTGGATGCCGGTAACG
>CAYORG010000031.1:0-36641 GCA_964406315.1 uncultured Bacteroidales bacterium
GCAGTTCAACAGTTTAACGATCCCACAATTACACAGTTAAACTTATCTCTAGTCTAACATCTCACCCTCTCACCTTCTCATCTTCTCACCCTCTCACCTTCTCATCTTCTCACCTTCTCATCTTCTCAATTACTCTACTACTCATTATTCATAAATCCCTGTTTTGCAATAACATTCAACAGCGCTTTTGAAAATGCAACATTATCTTTTTTTGTATACCTGTTGTCTGTAAATACCTGCGCCAACGTTTCTTTATTATTCTCTTTTAATAATTGTATTGTTTCCTCCAATAACTCCTTCTCCCTGTATATTTCATCAATCATTTTTTCAGAATAATCTGCATACTTTTCATAATGAACCACTGCCTCAAGAGGCAATCTATCTGTTAAACCGGGAGTTTCATCAGGATAACCCAACGCAAGCGTTGTGACAGGGACAACATATTTCGGAAGATCCAAAATATCAATTATGCTTTCAGCCATATAGGTTGTGGTACCTAAATAACATATTCCGAGATTGAATGATTCTGCAGCAAGCGCAATATTTTGAGCAACCAGTAGCGCATCAATTGCAGCAGTGAAAAAAGAAAGAAAATTATCGTACCCCGGATCCGCATTTCGCTGCCTGCACCATTTAACAAACCTGTTAAAATCTGCACAAAAGGTAATTATCACCGGGGCCTGATTCACCATGTCCTGCTTAAAATGCGATTCCCAAAGCTTATGTTTTATCTCCGGCTGAGTACTTACAATCATACTGTATACCTGCATATTGCCGGTTGTTGATGCTCTTGTTCCGGCCATTAATATCTTATGAAGAAGATCCTGAGGGACGGGATCATTCAAAAACTTACGTATAGATCTGTGTCTGTTTATTACTTTCAGCATATGAACATGTATTTTCCGAGTGCAAATCTATTAATTTACCCTATTAAATAGCAAAACAATAGTGAGAATGATGTTTTCGTTATGAACAAAGTCCATTTATTGATCAACTGACTGATATAATTTATAAAAAACGCAACAAGCTTATAATTATCGACGTATATATTTCGGAATTAATGGGATAATTAATAAATTAGATAGAATAAAATTATTTATCATGAAAAAGATCGTGAAAATTATCGCTGCAATTTTATTGCTTACAATCCTATGTATGTCATGCAGTAAAGAAATTTGTCCTGCATACGGCAAAGTATCAGTAGAACAAGCTGAAGAAGCAAATAGCTGAAATCACCTCCTTCACTTAACTTCTTTTTATATCACATAGATATTTTAAAAGGATTATTCTAATTTTGCTACTATCGAATGAGAACGGTATTAGCAATATTATTCCTTTTCTTTTCAGTCATTCTGTCTGCATTTTCGCAGGGCGAAATTGATGATCAGGAAAAAATTTTTTACCGCAACGAGCGAACCTTTGGTATTGTAATAAGCACAAATGGTTTTGGCGGAAGTTATCGTTATGCAAAGCGCCTCGATGCCAGAAAAAAATTTATTTATGAAATTGATTTTCATCATATTAAGCACGAAAAAGAATACAGGGTCACATTTTCTTCCAACCAGCAATTTGGCAGTAGTTTCGTATTTGGAAAGAAGAATTCTTTTTTTTCACTCCAGGGAGGAATAGGACTTCAGAAAGAACTTTTCAGAAAAGAAGACAAAGGAAGTATTTCAATTCGATACTTCTATTCCTTTGGTTTATCAGTTGGATTTGAAAAACCGATCTACTACGATGTAATCACTTATGACAGCACAGGAATTCAGCATAGAGAAAGAATGAAATTTGAAAATCAAACGCATATTTTATATGTCGAAAAAAAGGCTCCATTCTACGTTGGCATGGAAGAAATAAAAATTGTTCCCGGTGCATATGGTAAATTCGGCTTTACTTTTGAATTTGGTAAATCAAATAAACTATTTAGCGCCATCGAAACAGGTATTGCTTTGAATGCATACATCAGAAAAATAAATATCATAGCCAACGAACACAATCACTGGATCTTTCCGGCTTTCTTTTTAAGTTATCGTTTTGGTAAGGTGATTGATGCACAATTTATTAATGAACCATCTAAAATTGATAAAATCCTGACCGATTGAAATTATAATGAATAGATAACTCTATATAGAACGGTCACCTTCATTTAATCTATTGTTATTTTTTTCACAATAACAACATTCCCCTTTGAATTCTGGTTGTTGATTTAGATTTAATTTAGTATTTTCGCACTTCCGTTTCAGATATAATATACTAATTTTTTAAAAAGCAATAAATCAATTCATTATGGGAAAAATTAAAATTGGAATCAACGGTTTTGGTAGAATTGGAAGATTCGTATTTCGTATAGCGGTTGCTAAAGATAATATTGAGGTTGTCGGTATCAATGATCTGATTGATGTTGATTACATGGCTTATATGTTAAAATATGACTCAACTCATGGACGTTTTAACGGTACTATTGATATTAAAAACGGCAAGTTAATCGTAAATGGCAAAACCATTCGTGTCACTTCAGAAAAAAATCCTGCAGATCTTAAATGGAACGAAGTAGGTGCCGAGTATGTAGTTGAATCCACAGGTCTTTTCCTTACAAAAGAAAAAGCACAGGGTCATATTGATGCCGGCGCAAAAAAAGTAATCTTATCTGCTCCTTCAAAAGACGATACTCCAATGTTTGTTATGGGCGTTAACCACACTTCATACAAAAGTGATATGAAGTTTGTATCAAATGCATCCTGTACTACAAACTGTCTTGCCCCTGTAGCCAAGGTACTTCATGATAACTTTGGAATACTGGAAGGGTTAATGACTACAGTACATGCAACAACTGCCACTCAAAAGACTGTTGACGGGCCATCCATGAAAGACTGGAGGGGAGGACGAGGTGCAGGTCAGAATGTAATTCCATCTTCAACCGGTGCTGCCAAAGCCGTGGGAAAAGTAATTCCGGAACTTAACGGCAAACTCACTGGTATGGCGTTCCGTATTCCAACACCCGATGTTTCAGTGGTTGATCTTACTTGTCGACTGGCAAAAGAGACCAGCTATGAAGAAATTTGTGCTGCTATGAAAAAAGCTTCTGAAGGCAAGTTAAAAGGAATTCTTGGTTACACGGAAGATGCTGTTGTATCAAACGATTTTGTTGGTGATCTTCGAACATCAATTTTTGATGCAGATGCAGGAATTATGTTGTCTCCTACGTTTGTTAAAGTTATTTCCTGGTATGATAACGAGATGGGGTATTCAGCAAAAGTGGTTGAATTTATTGAATATATGGATTCAGTGAAATAATCTGATATACAGAATATAAATTAAAAAGCCATCAAATTGATGGCTTTTTTTATAGATTTAGTTTTCTTAGTGATTTTAAATGTATTCGATAAGGTTAAAAGGAATTTTCAGTGAAGACTTGTAATGCTCCCCAAGATTTAAAATCGCTTCATCATCTTCTTCGTAATACCAGTTAACAGTGATATTTCTCCCTTTTTGTGCCTCATCCTTAATAACCCTGAAAAGCCCCAGCAGATACTTTGATGATCCACTGTTTACATATTCAAGATTAAGATCAATGATGGTATTTGCTTTCGGTTGTTTGAAATATTCTTTGACCCAATCGATGAGGTCATCATAAAATTCTCCAGGGTTCTCAGGAATCGATCTGCCTTCAATTTTCATATGTCCTGATTCATGATCAAAAATGACCGCGGGCGTATTGGTTTTTTTTTCTATTTCAAGTTTTTCCATTTTTCGTTGATATGCATACTAAAACTAATGATAAAGAACAAAAAATTAGATGGTTAAATATACGATATTTTAACCAAAACGTTAGAAAATTATGAACAGGTATAATTAACAGTTGTTAATTATATGCAACTGTGACAATTGGTTTTCCTGAAAACTTAAATTTTTCGTGCAGCTTTATGTTCCATGTGATCTTGCATAATTTTGTAACTTGCGATCTGTTTATTTGAACAGGTTGAAATTAAATTGAAACGGAAATGATTTTTGATCTTGAAATGATAAGAAAAGTATATTCTGGTTATGCAAATAGAATTCATGCAACCCGCAAAACAAATGGCAGACCACTTAGCTTAACGGAAAAAATATTGTATGCCCATCTTTCGGATTCGATTGATAAAATTTATCAAAGGGGGAATGATTATGTTAATTTTATGCCGGACAGAGTGGCAATGCAGGATGCAACAGCTCAAATGACTCTTCTCCAGTTTATGCAGGCTGATAAAGATAAAGTTGCTATTCCTTCAACTGTTCATTGCGACCATTTGATTCAGGCAAAAGCAGGTGCAAAAGAAGATTTGCATACCGGTACTGCTGCCAACAAAGAAGTTTATGAATTCCTGAGTTCTGTATCCAATAAATATGGTATTGGTTTTTGGAAACCAGGGGCCGGAATTATCCATCAGGTTGTTCTGGAAAATTATGCATTTCCGGGTGGCATGATGATAGGTACTGATTCTCATACTGTTAATGCAGGCGGATTGGGTATGATAGCTATTGGAGTTGGAGGTGCTGATGCCGTTGATGCAATGACCGGTATGCCTTGGGAATTGAAATTTCCAAAATTGATTGGAGTGAAACTAACCGGTACACTTACAGGATGGACCTCTGCAAAAGATGTTATATTGAAGGTTGCAGGTATGCTTACGGTAAAAGGCGGGACGGGTTGTATTCTGGAATACTTCGGCGAAGGTGCATCTTCAATATCCTGCACGGGAAAAGGCACCATATGCAATATGGGTGCTGAGATTGGTGCTACCACATCCGTATTTGGTTATGATCAGAAAATGGCAGAATACTTAAAAGGTACCGGCCGGACAAAAGTAGCTGAACTGGCTGATAAAATAGCCAATGAACTGACAGGTGATCATGAAGTATACACTCACCCTGAAAAGTATTTTGATCAGGTTATTGAAATCAATCTTTCAGAACTTGAGCCTCATATCAATGGTCCGTTCACTCCTGATCGGGCGATGCCTCTTTCAGAGTTTTCAAAATTAGTTATAGAAAATAACTGGCCATCCAAACTTGAAGTAGGTCTAATTGGTTCATGCACGAATTCATCCTATGAAGATCTGACGCGTGCTGCTTCAATAGCAGAACAGGCAATAACAAAACACCTGAAAGTGAAATCTGAATTTACAATAACACCTGGTTCGGAGCAAGTCAGATATACTGCTGAACGGGATGGATTGCTTAATAAATTCGAAAGAATAGGCGGAGTTGTATTGGCAAACGCATGTGGTCCCTGTATTGGTCAATGGGCAAGACATGGTGCTGATAAGCAGAAAAAGAATTCCATTATGACTTCTTTCAATAGAAATTTTGCTAAGCGAAATGATGGAAATCCGAATACTCATGCCTTTGTTGCATCACCAGAACTTACCACTGCATTTGTTATTGCCGGAGACCTGACATTTAATCCACTGACCGATACACTGGAAAATGAAAATGGAGAACATGTCAGATTAGAAGAACCAAAAGGTTTTGAGATGCCACCGAATAATTTCGATGTGAAAGACAAAGGTTACCAGGCACCTGCCCAAGATGGCAGGAATATTGATGTGGTCATAAATCCTGCTTCAGACAGACTGCAGGTTTTAACTCCTTTTGAACCCTGGAACGGAAAAGATTTTAAAGGCCTGAATCTTTTAATTAAAGCAAAAGGCAAATGCACCACTGATCATATCTCAATGGCAGGACCATGGCTCAGGTACAGGGGACATCTTGATAATATATCCAATAACTTACTTATAGGAGCTAAGAATTCCTTTAATGATAAGGTCAATTCTGTTCTTGATCGGATTGCCGGTGAATATTCCGAAGTACCTGCTGCAGCCAGAAACTATAAAGAAAATGGAATAGGTACCATTGTTGTTGGTGATGAGAATTATGGGGAAGGTTCTTCCCGTGAGCATGCTGCAATGGAACCACGATATATGGGAGTCAAAGCTGTTCTTGCCCGTTCGTTTGCACGTATCCATGAAACCAACCTGAAAAAGCAGGGTGTGCTTGCCTTGACTTTTATAAATAAAACAGATTATGATAATATAATGGAAGATGATACGATTGATATTATCGGACTTGCGGAATTTGCTCCCGGTAAAAACCTTAACATTATACTCCATCACAGCGATAAGACAACGGATAAATTTGAAGTCAGCCATACATACAATAAGAACCAGATTAAATGGTTTACGTTTGGCTCTGCGTTAAACCTGATCAAAAAACAGCAAAAACAATAGAAAACGGAACAAACTTCATTTTCTGTTTTTATTTGTACAATGACTCTTAACAACCATAAAAGACTTTTGGTATTGTGTGGCCCTACGGGCATTGGCAAAACAAAAATTGCTATTGAGCTGGCAAAATCTCTTGCCTGTGATATCATATCCGCAGATTCCCGTCAACTTTATAAGGAGATGAGAATAGGAACAGCAGTTCCTTCTAAAGAAGAATTACATGAAGTGACACATCACTTTGTTCAATCTCATTCTATTCATGATTATTATAATGCGAGTATGTTTGAACAGGAAGTCCTGAACTTTCTTCAGCATTATTTTACCAGGAAAAATACAATTATTTTGTCCGGAGGATCAGGATTGTATATCAAGGCAGTATGTGAAGGAATTGATGAATTGCCGGCGATAGATCTAAACGTAAGGAAAAAGTGGCAGTATTTGCACAAACAAAAAGGGCTGAAATACCTTCAATCATTTTTAAAAAGAAATGATCCTTCATATTTCCAAGATGTAGATAAGGACAATCCGAAACGTCTTCTTAAAGCTATTGAGATAATTGAGATGACGGGCAAAACATATTCCTCTTTCCTGAAAAAGGAAAAAGTGCCAAGACCTTTTCAAATAGTGAAAATCGGGCTCAATACAGATAGAACTATTCTCTATGACAAAATCAATGAAAGAGTTGATCGAATGATGAAAGAAGGATTGTTAGAAGAAGCTCATTCATTGTATATTTATAAAAACTTAACTCCTTTGAATACTGTTGGCTACAAGGAGTTGTTTGCTTATATTGATGGAAGATTATCCCTTGAGGAAGCAAGCGGGCAAATTAAAAATCACAGCAGAGCATATGCCCGCCGACAACTTACATGGTTCAGACGGGATAGGACCATTAACTGGTTTGAACCTGAAGATCTTTCCGGAATAAAGAAATATATTGATGTCTCAATCCATTAACCAGCTTAAAATGCAGCAAATACATACCTTTAATATCAGAGTCTATGGATTATTCATCAACAAAAATCGGGAAATCCTTCTTGCTGATGAATATCGTTTTGGCATATATATGACCAAATTTCCGGGAGGAGGACTTAAGCCTGGCGAAGGAACGATTGATTGTCTTAAACGTGAAGCTGTCGAAGAATTCGGACAGGAGATAAATGTTATTCGTCATTTTTACACAACCGATTTTTATCAAAAATCAAAATTTCACACAAACCAGCAACTTATTTCTATTTATTACCTCGCCGGTTTTCCCGGACCGGAAAAATTCAGAATAACATCAAAACCGTTTGATTTTAAAGATAATACAACAGAAATGGTTTCTTTCAGATATAAGAAAATAGAAAATATAAACGAAGATGAATTAAGTTTTCCCATCGATAAATATGTATTGAATCTACTTCAGGAAAATCAGTCAACAGAGTATACAAGTCGATATTGAAATGTTTTTTTATCATATAATCTTCCGACATTCTTTTCAACCCCAAAATTTTCCTTTTTCTTTGTTAAAAATATTTCTCCTTCGAGTGAAAGCTTTACTGATTGCAGTAAAAAAAGAAAATGAAACAAGTGTCTTAATAGAAAAGACATCAGCTTCTATGGTTAAAATTGGTGGCATACCCATACTACACCATCAGATAAAGCTATTCAAGAAATACAATATTAATACGATATATATCCCTGATAATCAATACAGACAGGAAATTGAGAGTTATTTTGGGAAGGGTAAAGATTTCGGAGTTCAAATTGATTACTTTCATAGTAATCATTCTTTTGAATCATGCGGAGATGAAAGCAGAGAAAACATCCTTCTCATCCATGAGGGAATGATGATAAATATGGATCTTGAGCGACTGATCAATTTTCACAACAAGAAAGAAAGTGAATGTACACTTGTTACACATCCTGTTGACAAACCTTTTCATAGTAGACACGTCGAACTTGATATAGAAAGCAGAGTCATTCACTATATTAAGAAGCCGCTTCACCCGGACAAATATTATCCCAATATGGTTTATGCTGGTATTTGTGTTCTTTCCTCCTCAACTCTGAATTCATTTTTTAACGAAAATAAATCACCTATTGATGAGAATATCTTTTCAAATATTATCAATCACAAAAAGATTTTTGGATACAATACTTCAGAATATGTAAAAGATATTGCAACAATGGATGATCTTAAACAGGCTGAGTATGATTATCAAACAGGCAAAATAACCAGTGCAAATTTTGAATTTAAGCAAAAGGCAATCTTTCTTGATCGAGATGGTGTTATCAACAAAGAAACTGGTTATATCAGCAAACCTGAGGAAATAAATCTATATGAATTTTCCGGGAGAGCCATTAAAAAATTAAATTCTTCCGAATACAAATCAGTTTTAATTACTAATCAATCTTCCATCGCAAGAGGTTTAATCACACTTGGAGATCTAAAAGCCATCCACAACAAACTGGAAACAAACCTGATTCAAGAAGGAGCAAAACTGGATGCAATTTATTTTTGCCCACATCATCCGGACAGAAATCTTCCCGGCACACGATCAGAGTATATAGCAGATTGCCTGTGTCGTAAGCCCAAACCCGGATTATTACTTGATGCCTCATTTCATTTCAATATTGATCTTTCCTCTTCATTCATGATTGGTGATAGTGAGCGTGATATCCTGGCAGGTATCAATGCCGGATGCACAACTTCAGGTGTAATGACTGGTTACGGCCTGAGAAATACAACCGTTGTTCCTGATTTTTTCTTTGCAAACCTTGAAGAAGCTGTAGATTTCATTGTTGATGAACCATACAAAGACATTTATAAAAAACTAAGCGGGAAGCAAATAAAAACTCCTTGCATTATTTCAATCGGGGGATTGAACAGATCAGGCAAATCCACACTCTCTTCATACCTGAAATGGAAAATCGAACAAGATGGGAAAAAAGCCTTTATAATAAGACTGGACAATTGGTCGCTCAACATGAAAAATTCAACTCGTCTGACTGAGGGATTTGCTACCTATCAAATCGAAAAAGCAGAAATGGATTTACAACAAATATTGATTGGAATTTCTATTAAAAAAGCTGGCTATACTGATTATAATGAGAGTAAACCGATGGAAATTACCTATCACTATAAAGGCGAAGAATATATACTAATTGAAGGAGCTTTTGCATTAAGCAGCAAGATCCTGAGAGATCTGTCGCACATTAAGATTTTCATGGATATCCCGGAGATAGTTCAGAAAAAAAGACTGATCCAAATGATGGAATGGCAAGGAACCGAAGTTCAAAATTTTTCTGATATTTATAAGAAAATAAAAAGATCAGAAATTAAAGAAATTAAACCTGGTAAGAAATTTGCCAATATCATCAAATAATGAAATTGAATGAACTACAGCGTCATTATTCCCTTGTATAACCGCCCTGCTGAAATTGACGAGCTGCTGGATAGTTTAACAAAGCAATCTTTTAAGGATTTTGAAATCATAGTGGTTGAAGATGGATCAACAATTCCAAGCAAACATATTATTGACAGGTATCTTCATAAACTGACCATTGCATATTACAGGAAACAGAATGAGGGACCTGGTCCGACAAGGAATTACGGAGCCAATAAAGCAAACGGAGACTATTTTATTTTTTTTGATTCTGACTGCATCATTCCGGAGCACTATTTCAAATCTGTCAATGATTTTCTTTCAAAAGATTACAAAGATGCATACGGGGGTGCTGATATGGCTCACAAAAGTTTTTCAAACATCCAGAAAGCAATCAACTATTCCATGACTTCCTTCCTCACTACCGGTGGTATCCGGGGCAGAAAATCAAGCCTGGAAAAGTTCCATCCCAGAAGTTTTAACTTGGGCATTTCCCGTGAAATATTTGAAAAGCTCGGGGGTTTTTCCCGTATGCGTTTTGGCGAGGATATTGATCTGAGTATCCGTATCAACAAAGAAAATTTCTCAACATGCCTCATTCAAAATGCAGGTGTATTTCATAAAAGAAGAACAAATCTAAGACGGTTTTTCAAACAAATCATCAATAGTGGTATTGCCAGAATCCACTTGTATAAACTCCATCCGCACTCTTTAAAAGTGGTTCACGTTCTTCCGGCGATATACACTCTGGGTCTGATCATATTGATAATAATGTCGATATATATTCATCCGCTTTTTATTCTACCGTGGCTTTTTTACCTGACAGTAGTGTTTTTTCATTCTTTATTTGCTACTAAGAATATATTTGTCGCTTTGCTCAGCATACTGACAAGTCAGGTTCAGCTCCTTGCTTATGGAATTGGATTCATCTATGCATTATTTCAAAATATTATTCTAAAAAAAAGTGAATCAAAAACATTTTCAAGAAATCTATATAAGTAAATTTGAGAACAATAGATGAGTAAGAACGTCATGAATTCATCAAAGGCAACCAGTATAATTCTAAATAGAGTAATATCTTTTGTATTTGCCATTATTGCCTTTTTTAGCACAACAATTATATATGGCCAGAATTATATTCAGGTAACCGGCCGGGTTGTTGATTCGCTAACTCATAAACCTCTGCCTTATACTACGATCAAAATAGTGGGAACAACTCAGGGTATTATTACAAACGAAAAGGGGTATTTTCAAATTCTTATCCCGGATAGCCTTCGAAATAAAGACTTAAATTTCAGCTTCATGGGTTACAACTCTTTTCGGGAAAGTATTTCTTCGTTAAGAAATAAAAATAATCTCATATCACTTGGTCAGTCAAAATTTAAAATCCGGGAAGTTATTATACGACAGAACACACCGGAAATGATCATTAAAATGGCCATTCGAAGAATCAAAGACAATTATCCTGACAAACCCTATGCATCAAATGGCTATTATAGAGAAGTACTAAAAGAAAACGGCAACTATATCCAATACCTTGAAGCTTATCTCAATACATACAACTTTGCATATCTTGATACGACTCAAACCCAGGTAAAAGTAGTTGAAGCGCATACAAGAAATGATTTGCAGTCCATTCAGTTCATGCAGAAAGAAGTGAAAAGCCGATACAAGAGGATGGAAAAACGAGCCAAAAGAAAAGGAGAGGAAGTTGAGGATCTGGATGCAGCTACACTTAAAATATTATTTGGAGGACCACACAGAATACTTGGAACTGATCCGATAAGATACAGGTTCTATGCATTGGATTCAAATCAGATGAAGAAATTCGTCTATACATTTGAGAAAGATGGAATTATGGACGGCCGTAAGTTGTACAAGATTGCTTTCAAATCAAAGAGAAAGATTGATTTTATGAAATTCTCAGGAACAATATACATCGATAAGGAATCATTTGCCTTTGTAAAAATGGCCATGGATGGAGAATTCATTATGCCGTTTTATGCAAAACCATTTCTTCAGGCTGCAGGACTATCCATTGAAATTTCAAACTTAAAAATTGATCATCAATACAGTTCTCAGAATGGCAAATGGTATTTGTATAAATCTATACTTACAGGTGACAGTTATTTTGCCAAACAAAGAATTGCAAAAGAAAATGAGTACTCCCACTTTGAAATTGAACATGCATTTGTGTCAACTGAAGCAGAATTTAAAAATGCAAAGCCAATACCCAAAGAAGATCAGTTGATTCACAAATCATTTTCAGAACTCCTGAAAGAATATAACCCTGAATTTTGGTCGACACACAATAAAATTGCCATAGAATCAATTAAATAACCTGATTAAAAGGAAATCATAAAGAACTTGTATATTTAACTATGTCAATCATATAACCAAAAACAATGATTATCCAAACCAAGTCATATCCCCGAGCTGCAGTAATAGGAAATCCTTCCGACGGTTACTTTGGTAAGACCATTGCATTTGTATTCAGCAACTTTTCTGCTGATATAACATTGTTTCAAACACCGGAACTGGAAATACAGCCTGAAAAACTTGATTTAACATCATTTGACAGTATTGAAGAGCTTGTGATGGATGTAAATCTTCATGGATATTATGGAGGAATGAGACTACTAAAAGCAACGGTAAAGGTATTTTATGATTATTGTAAGGAATGCAATATAAAGCTTGATCATCGTAATTTTACCATACGCTATCAATCGTCTATTCCGCATCGGCTGGGATTAGCAGGGTCAAGTGCAATCATTACGGCAGGCATGAAGGCTCTTATGTCATTTTATGGCGTTGCTATTCCGAAACCATTACTGGCAAATCAGGTCTTAAAAGTTGAAACTCAGGAATTGAAAATAAGTGCAGGTTTACAGGACCGTGTCGCTCAGGTTTTTGAAACTCCGGTCTTTATGAATTTTGATAAAAAATATATGGATAAACAGGGATTTGGTAAATACTCAACCCTGGATGCTGATCTGTTTCCGCCTATGTACATAGCATATCGAGCTGATCAGTCATCAGGATCAGAAGTAGTTCACAATGATCTGCGGGCAAGGTATGATTATAAAGAACCTGATGTACTGAAAGCAATGAAAGAATGGGCTGATCTTTCAGAACAGGTTAAGGAATGTTTAAACGCAGGCGAAAAATGTAAACTTGCGGCACTTTTAAACCGTAATTTCGATTTGAGAAAATCACTGATTAAAATCAGCAAAGAAAATATTGATATGGTAGAAACTGCCAGGTCAATCGGTGCAAGTGCCAAATTCACAGGATCGGGAGGAGCAGTCATCGGAACCTATGAAAATGATGCAATGTATGCAACCCTTAAAAAAGAAATGAACAAAAAAGGTGTTGAAGTAATCAAGCCTGTGATTGTAAATCACAAATAAAACTTATACGAAAGAATGATAAAAAAAGCAGTAATTCCGGCAGCTGGTTTTGGTACAAGGTTTTTACCAATAACCAAATCACAACCCAAAGAAATGATCCCTATTGTTGATACGCCTACAATTCAATATGTTATTGAAGAAGCTGTAAAATCGGGTATTACTGACATCCTGATGATCATTGGGAAAGGTAAAAGAGCGATCGAAGAACATTTTGACAGAAGTTTTGAGCTGGAGAATATGCTGATCGAGAAAAAACAAACAAGGGCTCTGGAAGAGATCCGAAAGATTACCAGAATTGCCAATATTCATTTTGTATGGCAAAAAGAAATGAAGGGACTCGGAGACGCTATTCGATATGCAAAATATCATGTTGGGAAAGAACCTTTTGCTGTTCTGCTGGGCGATACTGTAATTGATGGTAAAGGGAAACCTATTACCAAACAGTTGATGGAAGTCTTTGGTCGTTACAATAGTTCTGTTGTCGCACTTGAAAAAGTTGACAGGTCTAACGTAAGTCGTTATGGTATAATTGATGGCAGTCCCCTGGAAAAGAACGTTCTCATAGCAAATGATTTTATTGAAAAACCATCGCCTGAGAATGCTCCATCAACACTTGCTATTGCCAGCAGATATATTTTCACTCCTGAAATTTTTTATTATCTGGATAAAATTGAGCCCGGAGTGAATAATGAAATTCAGCTTACAGATGCTATGCGCATGATGGTGAAACATCATGCGATATATGGTTTACAATTTGAAGGAAAACGTTATGATATAGGGAATAAACTTGATTTTTTAAAAACAAATATTGAATTTGGATTAAAACACAAAGAAATTGGTAAAGAATTAAAGGAATATCTGAAGGAACTATCTAAAACTCTTTAAAAAAAATCTTTAGATTTCCTCTTCTATATGATAGTTGTTCCTTTCAACAGAACTCCTTGCTATTAACTCTCCTAAAAAGCCTGTCAAAAAAAGAAGTGTTCCAATAACCATACAGGTAAGAGCTATATAAAAATACGGACTGGATGTTACAAGTGGCGCTTTAATATGATGTTTTAAAGCGATGAGTTTGTTTGCACCAAGCAATGCAGCCATTACAAAACCAAAAATAAAAGTAAGAGTACCAAGTGTTCCAAAGAGATGCATGGGACGTTTACCATATTTTGAAATGAACATCACAGACAACAAATCCAATGGCCCTTTCATGAATCTCCCTGCTCCGAACTTTGTAATTCCATACTTTCTCTCCTGGTGTTGAACCACCTTCTCCCCTATCCTGGTAAATCCGGCCCATTTTGCCAGAACAGGGATATACCTGTGCATTTCACCATAAATCTCAATACTCTTTACAACTCTCTTCCGGTAAGCTTTCAGGCCGCAATTAAAATCATGGAGTTTTATCCCACTCATTCTTCTTGCAGTCCAGTTAAAGAATTTACTGGGCAGATTTTTTGAGAACAACGGATCGTATCTTTTTTTCTTCCACCCTGATACAAGATCATATTTTTCATTTTTTATCATATCCACCAGGCCGGGAATTTCATCAGGACTATCCTGCAAATCAGCATCCATTGTAATAATTACATCTCCTTTGGCAATCTGAAACCCTGTATGCAAAGCCGCTGATTTTCCAAAATTTCTTCTGAACTTAATCCCTCTCAGTATTGGATATCTGGTTTTTAGATCCGAGATTACATCCCATGAATTATCCTCACTTCCATCATCAACCATAATCACTTCAAAGGAATACTCGTTTTTTCTCATAACCTCATCGATCCACCTCATTAACTCAGGAAGAGATTCAGCTTCATTTAAGAGGGGAATAATAACAGATATATCCATGAACTATAAGTTTACAAATTGTAATCTAATCTCATTTTAACAGCTGATTCTCTTCTTTTTTTAACAATACTGCTAATATCAGTGATACAACAGTACCCCAGAAAACTGTACTAAATAATGAAGCAAGAGCAATAAACCCCGGGGTGATCATTTTTTCCATTATAGAGGTCTGAAACTCCACCTGATTATCAGATATCCCTCTGCTTAGAAGCCTTTCCTGCGACATTTCCATGATTTCATCCAGAAGATGGGGTGACAAATTCTTAAATTGAATGTACGTATACAAAGTTCCTATTATTCCAATAAAAATACATGTTAAAAACCCTGTCGAAAAAGCTCTTTTAAAACTTATTACACCCCCTGACTCGATGTCACGAAAGCGTCTGATAGTAATAAAAACTCCCAAGACAAACAAAAAGAGAGTTATATTTTCAAGAGCCTTATTATTCGTCATCCCAAATATATAAAGCATAAACTCGTACAATGTAATGGTACCGCCAATAATGGCCCCATAATTAAGCGTATGCCTTAGTTGATTATTTTGTATTCTCATAGTTATAAATAGAAATGATCATGTTTCAAAAATAACTAAAATTCTTACAATCCTCTTTTATTGCTTTTCCTTGCCAGAGAAAACAAAAGTTTATACTTTTGCCTTCGGGTAAGTCTTATACGGCCAGCTCCTGCTGAACTCCCCCAGGACCGGAAGGTAGCAAGGGTAGGCGGTTGTAGCGGTGCGATATAAGTAGCTTACCCTTTTTTATTCTTCAAATCCACTTTCAGTGGATTCGAAGAATCTTTCTCTCACTCTCACCCTCCAAGAGCTTTTATCACCTCTTCAGGCGCCTGTACCAGTTCTACCAGAACTCCTTCGCCACAAAAGGGGAATTCATCGTTTGCTTTCGGATGTATAAAACAGACATCATGCCCTGAAGCTCCTTTACGAATGCCTCCCGGAGTAAATCTTACTCCATGCTCAGTCAGCCATTGAACAGCTTTATGCAAATTATCGATCCACAAACCAACATGATTCAATTTTGGTTCATGAACATGGGGTTTCTTTTCAATATCCAAAGGTTGCATAATGTCTATTTCAACAGCATATAATCCTTTACCAATTTGTAAAATATCCTCATCAACATTCTCTTTTTCACTCTTGAAAGTTCCGGTCTTTTCAAATCCCATAATGTCTACCCAGAATTTCTCAAGTTTTTCTTTATTCTCATTGCCTAAGGCGATTTGCTGAATTCCTAATACTCTGAATGGTCTCATTTCGATTATTTTACTATTTGATCAATGCAAATGATTGCGAAAGTAAAAAAAATATTAAAAGAGTTTTATAGTATGCCTGTCTTGATTATTAAGTATTTACTAAGTAAGATGAAAATCCATTAAGCTGTTTGGAACAAATTCACTAAATTTAAGTAAATAAGAAAAGTAACACATCAGGTCATGGAGCAAATACGAATTGAAGGCAGCAATGATAGCCCGAAGATTGTACTTGATGCAAAGCAAGGACTGATTTTTATCGGGGGTTCATCCCTGCCTGAAAACGTACTTGATATATACAACCCTGTCCTGAGATGGCTTGACGAATATAATAAAGATCCAAATCCTGTAACTACTATCGATTTTTTCTACGATTATCTGAATACAGCATCCAGTCATATGGTAATGAGAATTTTTGAAAAAATAATAGAACTCTCCGTCAGGTGCCCCCAACTTATTATTAACTGGCATTATCTATTAAGCGATCTGGATATGCGTGATTTCGGACAGGAGCTTCATGAACTTATTCATATTCCTATTCAGCTTATTCCCGAGGAAAGTCTTTCTGGATCATCGGGTTAATACCATGCTCAATATTTTTTCATATTTTCACGGGTGAAGAAGATTTATTTATGAAACGATTCATTCAACTCGCTCTTAATACAGTGCCCCGTAAATACCTCATCCGCCTGAGCTATTTGTTCCGGTGGATTTCTCAGTATACAAACAAAGGCAATAACGTTGAATGTCCCATATGTGGTAGTCATTACAGTAAGTTTTTAAGTTATGGGTATCAAACCCTCAGAAAAAATGCACTGTGCCCAAAATGCCTGTCGCTCGAACGACACAGGTTAGTCTGGCTGTATCTGAAAAACAAAACGCATTTTTTTAGTGCAAGGTTAAAAGTCTTACATGTTGCACCCGAGCAATGTTTTGAAGAAAGATTCAAAAAGCTGCCCAATCTTGAATACATTACTGCTGATCTTGAATCACCATTGGCCGACTATAAATGTGATGTGCAGAATCTCCCTTTTCATAATAATGAATTTGATGTGGTTTTCTGCAATCATGTCCTTGAGCATGTTGATGATGATTTAAAAGCCATGAAAGAGATACAAAGGGTAATGAAACCCGGAGCTTATGCCATCCTGCTGGTCCCTGTTGATTTCTCAAGAAAGGTGACCTATGAAGACCCTTCCATTGTTTCACCGGAAGACAGGAAAAAACATTTCCTCCAATACGATCACAAAAGATTGTATGGTCTTGATTACACTGACAGATTAATTCAAGCTGGTTTTATCATTACTGAGAAGAACTTTCTTGATGAGATTGAACATGCCTCACGTATTCGATATGCCCTTCAGCAAAATGAATTGATGTATGGATACAGAAAGCCTATTCATTAATGCTCGCATAGATGTTATTTACCAATATTTTTTACAACAAGGCCCCCTAAGAAAATTTTAAAAAAGATTTCAAAAAACTTTTTTTAAAAATATTTACCTATCTTTGTTAATCGATTCAGAGAAAATGAAATTGAACAACATCATAGTCGTAGTCCTTTTAATTAGCGTGGTGAAAACGCTAAGGTAAGGGTGGTACGCACATTGATGTCAAAAATATAAAGAGCCATTCTTACCAGTCAGAATGGCTTTTTTAATTGATATAAATTAAGAACAACAACTTTAAACCCGAGCTAGTATGCAAAGAAAACTAAGAAGCACAACAACAACCGAGGGCCGAAGAATGGCAGGAGCCAGAAGTCTCTGGAGAGCCACCGGAATGAAAGAAGAACAATTCGGCAAACCAATAATCGCTGTTGTAAACTCGTTTACGCAATTTGTACCCGGGCATACTCATTTGCATGATATTGGACAGCATGTAAAAAAACTGATTGAAGCAGAAGGATGTTATGCTCCCGAATTCAATACCATTGCTATTGACGATGGCATTGCCATGGGACATGACGGAATGTTGTATTCACTTCCTTCAAGGGATCTCATTGCCGACAGTGTTGAATACATGTGTAATGCTCATAAAGTTGATGCAATGATCTGTATCAGCAATTGTGATAAGATTACACCTGGAATGCTTATGGCAGCAATGCGTTTGAATATCCCTGCAATCTTTGTTTCAGGAGGACCTATGGAAGCGGGAAGGGTCAACAATCAGAAATACGATCTGATCGATGCAATGGTACTCGCTGTCGATGATGCAATTACGGAAGATGAACTGTATGCTGTTGAACAGGTAGCCTGCCCTACCTGTGGTTCCTGTTCCGGTATGTTTACGGCAAATTCAATGAATTGTCTTAACGAAGCCATTGGTCTGGCATTGCCGGGTAACGGTACTATTGTAGCCACGCACAAAAACAGAATTAGACTATTCGAGAAGGCAGCAAAACAAATTGTTATCAATACAAAAAAATACTATTTCGAAGGAGACGATTCCGTATTGCCTCGCAGTATTGCTACCAAGAAGGCTTTTACAAATGCTATGGCATTGGATATTGCAATGGGTGGCTCAACAAATACTGTTTTACATATCCTGGCTATTGCCAATGAAGCCGGCGTAGATTTTAAAATGAAAGATATTGACCAGCTCTCAAGAAAAATACCCGTATTGTGTAAGGTTTCTCCAAGTTCTCAATACCATGTTGAAGATGTTAACCGTGCCGGAGGAATTCTGGGAATTCTAAACGAACTGTCTAAAGCTGATCTTCTTGACCTTCACGTGAAACGAGCAGACTGTCTAACTATGAAAGAAGCTTTAGAAAAATATGATATTACAATCTCCAATCCGGACAAAGAAGCCCTTGCTATTTTTAGTAGTGCACCTGCGGGCATAAAAAATCTTAAACTGGGCAGCCAGGGAGTTAATTATAAAACGCTCGATATTGATAGAACCAAAGGTTGTATTCGCAATGTTGAAAATTGCTATGGCAAAGACGGGGGGTTGGGTGTTTTGTTCGGCAATATTGCTTCTGACGGATGTGTTGTGAAAACTGCTGGTGTCGATGAATCCATATTCCTGTTCAAAGGACCTGCAGTGGTTTTTGAATCACAGGAAGAAGCTATAGAAGGTATTTTAAAAGAAAAAGTTAAGCCAGGAGACGTGGTAATTATCCGGTATGAAGGACCAAAAGGCGGACCCGGTATGCAGGAAATGCTTTATCCCACATCATACATAAAATCAAAAGGTTTGGGTAAACAATGCGCTCTTATCACCGACGGACGATTCTCAGGGGGTACTTCGGGACTGTCCATCGGACATGTATCACCTGAAGCAGCTGGTGGTGGTGCAATAGCACTTATTCAGGACGGAGATACAATTGAAATCAATATCCCGGAGAGAAGAATAAATGTCATGCTTTCTGAAAAAGAACTATCAGAACGTCGGAAAGCAGAAGAAAAGCTTGGAAATATGGCATACACGCCAAAAACGAGAAAAAGAAAAATATCCAAGGCACTTCAGGTATATGCCAAGATGGTTGCTTCGGCAGATACAGGGGCGATCAGAAAAATCTAAATTAAATTTTCAATTTTAGTAAAATGTCTAAAAAAACAACAGGATCACATGCAGTTATGCTCTCTTTGATTGAAGAAGGAGTAGACTATATCTTTGGATATCCCGGGGGAGCAATTATGCCTGTTTATGATTCCATGATGGATTACCAGGCAAAGATAAAGCATATTCTAACCCGCCATGAGCAAGGTGCTGTTCATGCAGCACAAGGCTATGCCCGAGTGACAGGAAAGGTTGGAGTCTGTCTGGCAACATCAGGACCTGGTGCAACAAATTTAATTACAGGTATCGCAGATGCGATGATCGATTCGACTCCACTTGTCTGTATCACAGGACAAGTCATTTCACCCCTGTTGGGTACCGATGCATTTCAGGAAACAGATGTTGTTGGTATTTCAATGCCTGTTACAAAATGGAATTACCTGGTAACAAAATCTGAAGAAATCCCATGGGCAATAGCCCGGGCATTTTATATTGCAAGTACCGGCAGACCGGGACCAGTATTGCTTGACATTTCAAAAGATGCTCAGTTTGGTGAATTGGATTTCAGTTATAAGAAGTGTACCGGATTGAGAAGTTATGTCCCAAAGCCTAAAATTGATCCGTCAAGCATTGCGCAGGCAGCGGAACTCATCAATAAGGCAAAGAAACCATACATATTATTCGGACAGGGGATCATATTGGGAAATGCAGAAAACGAATTCAAGACTTTCCTGGAAAAATCCGGAATACCTGCTGCCTGGACCATATTGGGTGTTTCGGCATTGGATTCAGATCACCCCTTAAATATGGGAATGTTAGGAATGCATGGAAACTATGCACCAAACATTATGAACAATAAATGTGATGTTCTTATTGCTATTGGCATGCGCTTCGATGACCGGGTTACGGGCAATTTAAATTCATTTGCCAAACAGGCAAAGATCATACATCTGGAAATTGATCATTCAGAAATTGACAAAAACGTAAAAACAGATATTGCTGTACTAGGGGATGTAAAAGACACCTTGCCACTTTTGACAGAATTGATTGAAAAAAGGGATCATCCCACATGGATCCGGGAATTTAAAAAACTGTACAAAGTGGAATATGAAAAAGTTATAAAAAACGATTTCTATCCCCGGAAAGAAGGACTTACCATGAGTGAGGTAATTCACAAAATAAATGAAAGAACAAAAGGTGAAGCAATAATTGTTACAGACGTTGGACAACATCAAATGTTTGCTTCACGCTATGCAAAGTTCAGAAATAGCAGAAGTTTTGTCACATCGGGAGGACTCGGCACCATGGGCTTTGGACTGCCAGCCGCACACGGGGCAAAAATCGGAGCCCCTGACAGAGAAGTTATACTATTTGTAGGAGATGGAGGTATACAGATGACTATCCAGGAACTATGTACTATAAATCAGACGCAGGCAGCAGTCAAGATTGTGCTTATGAACAATAAATATCTTGGAATGGTACGCCAGTGGCAGGAGATGTTTTTTAACAAACGCTATGCGGAAACCTATCTGATGAATCCTGATTTTATTCAGGTTGCAAAAGGATTTGGCATACTTGGTAAAAAAATACTTTCGCGACCTGAACTTGACGCAGGAATAGATGAAATGCTGAATTACAAGGGAGCTTTTTTGCTTGAGGTGTCTATCGAAAAAGAAAATAACGTATTCCCAATGGTACCGGTAGGTGCTTCTGTGTCAGATGTTATTCTGGAACCTCAGAGTTAATGATTAAAACAGTACATTATGAAAAATACATATACAATAACAGCTTTTTCGGAACACCATATTGGTTTATTAAACCGAATTACTATTATATTTACAAGGCGACAAGTAAATATTGAAGCACTTACAGTTTCTCAGTCTGCAATTCAGGGCATTCATAAATTCACAATAGTTGTGAATGAGACAAAAGAAAGAGTAGAAAAAGTAGTAAAGCAAATTGAAAAACAAGTTGAAGTACTGAAAGCATTTTATCATCCTGACAGTGACATAGTGCATCAGGAGATTGCCCTGTACAAAGTTCCAACAGAAGCATTGCTGCAAAGCACCAAGCTGGAACAAATCATAAGAAAGCACAATGCGCGAATACTGGAAGTAATGCCTGAATATACCGTCATTGAAAAAACAGGACACAAAATTGAAACTCAGGAACTATTTGACCAGCTTTCCCAGTATGGAGTGAAACAGTTTACACGTTCGGGAAGAGTAGCTGTAACAAAACTCAATGAAGAATTGCTGACAAAATATCTTCAGGAAATTGAAGCAGAAGAAAACAATTCATAGAAAATCAAATAAATAAACATTAAAAATTATGGCTAAAATTAATTTTGGGGGAGTTGAAGAAACGGTAATTACCCGGAACGAATTCCCTCTTTCGAAGGCTCAAGAAATACTAAAAAACGAAACAATAGCAATTATCGGATATGGTGTTCAGGGACCTGCACAAGCCTTAAATATGAAAGACAACGGCATTGATGTAATCATTGGTCAATCAACTGACTTCAAAGCAGATTGGGACAGGGCAATAGCTGACGGATGGGTCCCGGATAAAACACTTTTTCCCATAGAAGAGGCCGCAAAAAAAGGTACAATCATTCAATATCTTGTTTCTGATGCCGCACAACGTGCAGTATGGCCAGCATTAAAAGAGTGCCTGAATGAAGGAGATGCTTTGTATTTCTCTCATGGATTCTCTATCACATACAAAGAACAAACCGGAGTAATTCCTCCGTCAAATATTGATGTTATTCTGTGTGCACCAAAAGGATCAGGAACAAGTGTAAGGCGTAACTTCCTTGCCGGTACCGGTATCAATTCAAGTTATGCGGTTTTTCAGGATTATACGGGAAAAGCAGAACAAAGAATACTGGCTCTTGGTATTGCAATAGGATCAGGATATTTATTCCCGACAACATTTAAAAATGAAGTTTATTCAGATCTGACTGGTGAAAGAGGAGTTTTAATGGGTGCTCTTGCCGGCATAATGGATGCTCAATACCAGGTTTTAAGAAAAAATGGCCATAGCCCCAGTGAAGCTTTTAATGAAACCGTTGAGGAATTAACGCAAAGTCTGATCCGGCTTGTGGATGAAAACGGTATGGACTGGATGTATGCAAACTGCTCGGCAACTGCACAAAGAGGAGCTCTTGACTGGAGACCGAAGTTTAAAGAAGCAACATTGCCAGTATTCAATGAACTATATAGCAAAGTGAAATCCGGTGAAGAATGTGCCAGAGTACTTTCATCAACAGGGGCAGCAGATTACAAAGAACAGCTTGGAAAAGAGCTTAAAGAATTGCGTGAGTCAGAAATATGGGCTGCAGGAGCACAAGTTCGAAAATTGCGAGCGGGCAAATAAAATCACAGACATAACACTATACAACCCCCACTATCCCCCGGGGGTTTTTTTATTTTAACAGTAATGTCAATAACTACATAGAATGCATAGATTTGGTATATGGTAAAATGACACTATTTTTGGATAAAGTTTACTCTATTGGATAATCATAAATTTGAAAAAATAAAGTTTTTTCATTCTCTCTGGTTTCCGTTTCTTTTTGTTGCAATTTTATGGATAGTTAAAGGAATTGAGATCCTGACAGAGAGCAGTTTCCAGTCGTATGGATTGTATCCCCTGGATATTCGCGGATTAAAAGGAATAGTATTCGCTCCTTTTATCCATGGTAGTTGGGAACATTTGATAAATAACAGTATTCCTGTATTTATTTTAACACTGACACTTTTTTATTTTTACCGAGAGATCTCCTTTAAAGTCTTCTTCCTGCTTTTTTTTATTCACAGCTTCTGGCTTTGGTTCTTCGGCAGAGGTGCTTATCATATTGGTGCAAGCGGAATGATCTATGGTTTAGGTGCATTTCTTTTTGTTAGTGGAATCATCAGGAAAAACTCACACCTTCTGGCTATATCAATGTTGGTAGCCTTTCTCTATGGCAGTATGGTCTGGGGTATTTTCCCTCTTGTTGAGAGTGTTTCATGGGAAGGACATCTTACAGGAATGTTAGCTGGTATAATTCTTGCGTTTTATTACAAAAAATATGGCCCTTCACCAAATTTTGGGAGATGGAAAGATGAATATCCTGAAGAGGAAACTAATTTTATGGATGAAAAAGATGAGTACTGGAATATAAAGGATGAAAATTTAGAAAACCCCTGAAAATAATCATCGTGAAGATTATATGATAAGCAATGGAAATAGAAAAATTGTTATATTAGATTCGCAAACTTTTAAAAAATATTTATTAATTACCAATAAACAATTGCAATGACCAAATGAAACTTAACAGGCTCCATGTTATCATATTGCTTTTTATCCTTTCTTCAGAATTATATGGTCAGACTCTGGAAGAAAGGGAAAAGCAAATTGTATTCAGAAACAGTATTTATACAAAACATCAGTTTGATCATAAATATATTAGTGGGAAACCTTCAAAAGCAGGACAAAAAGTAAGTATCACAACTTATTCAAGAAAAGGAGATATTCTTGAGAAAAAATATTTGAATTCGAAGGGTGAAGTAACAAGCTGGGAGAAATATGAATATGATAATGATGGAAACAGGATACTTTATGAGCGGGAGAGCAGTAACAGTAAATACAAAAAAGCTTCAAAATACAATGAGAACAAACAAACCATACTGGAGGCAGGTTTTAGTGGAGAAGAAAATTTCAGAACAATATATTCTTATACCAACTCAGGCAAACCATTGGAAATAGTGAGATTTATTAATAACAACATAGAAGAAAAACTTGTTTATAAGCATTTGGGCAATAATGCCATGGTGAATATTTATACCAAAGGTACTTCACTGACTTCAAAACTGAAGCTGGTTTATAACAGCAAAGGAAATATCATTGAAGAAACTGTTCTGAGTGTTGATGACAGGGAATTGGAGAAGAAGATCTTCAAATACAATAATTTATCACAATTAATTCTTGAGGAAAAGACAAGAAGTGGTAATTTCTATTACAGAATAACAAACAATTTTGATTCAAAAGGTAATCTGACACAAGTGTATGAAGAGACGCTGGCAAAGAAAAAATACCTTAAAAAAGAATATATTTTCGACCCTTCCGGTAATCTTGTTACATACAAATGGAGACGCAACCCTGATGATGAATTCAATGTGAAAAATTATACTTATGATTCCAGAGGGATTTGTCTTACTGAACAAACCTATTATCCAAACACCAGGTATAAATTAATGTCTAAATTTCAATATACATTTTATTAATTCTGAATGAATGCTTTTACATATCCATCCCGAGAATCCTGGTAAACGACAAATATTACAAGCAGTTGAGGTATTAAAAAAGGGAGGCGTTATTATTTATCCGACAGATACTGTATACGGACTGGGTTGTGATATTTCCAAATCGAAAGCCGTTGAGCGCATTGCCAGGATCAAAGGGGTGCGACTTGAAAAAACACATTTCTCATTTATATGTCATGACTTAAGCCATTTGTCAGTTTATACTAGGCATATTAATAATCAGACTTACAAAATAATGAAAAAATATCTGCCGGGGCCTTTTACATTTATTCTTCCTGCAAATAATAACGTCCCTAAAATATTTAAGAACAAGAAAAAGACCATTGGCATTCGCATCCCAAACCATAATATTCCGTTACAAATTGTGAAAGAACTGGGCAATCCCATACTCACTACCTCCATTCATGATGTTGACAGGTTGATTGATTATACGACAGATCCTGAGTTAATCCATGAAAATATGGGACACGAAGTTGATCTGGTAATTGATGGAGGATATGGCAATATTGTTCCTTCAACCGTTATTGACTGTACATTGGAAACTCCTGTAATATTGAGAGAAGGATTGGGAATTTTTGAAGAGTGATTTCTACTTTTTCCAGAAGGTAGGCGTAAATAGTACCAGAACCGTAAAAAGTTCCAGTCTGCCCACCAGCATCAAAAAGGATAAAAACCATTTGGTGACATCGTTAAAATGTGAATAGTTCAATGCAGGTCCCACATCACCTATTCCTGGTCCAATATTTCCAAGAGTAGCTGCAACAGATCCCATTGATGTTTCAAGATCATATCCCATAAATGAAACCACAATAACTCCAATAACGGCAATCAAGAGATAGACCGAAATAAAAGCAAGAACATTCGTAATAATCTCAGGTTTAACCGCCTCCCCATTCAGCCTTACCGGAACAATCGCATTGGGATGTATTAAACGTTTTAACTCAATCAATCCATTCTTTAACAGCAGGACTATCCGGACTATTTTTATACTTCCACCTGTTGATCCCGCAGATCCCCCGAAAAACATGAGAATCAGCAAGAGAATAATCGCTGAGGGCATCCAGGAAAGATAGTCTGCTGTTGCATATCCCGTAGTTGTAATAATGGATACAACCTGAAAAAGGGAATCTCTGAATGATTTTTCAATACTTTGTTCAGGTACGGTAAATACCAATATGATGGTTATTCCAAGTGTAAATATTCCAATGAAAGAAAGAAAAGCCCGGAACTCTTCATTTTTCCATATATTTTTAAACTTAAAATGCATGATGAAGTAAGATAATGCAAAGTTTGTTCCTGCAATCATCATGAAAAACGTAATAACATAATGGATGTATGGTGAAGAATAAAATGCTATACTCATCTGTTTTGTGGAATAACCTCCCGTTGCAAGAGTAGTAAATGAATGACAAACAGCATCAAAAAGTGTCATGTCTTTACCAAAAAGAAGAAGGATTACTTCAAGGGATGTAATAATAAAATAAACTCCCCACAAACGTTTTGCTGTTTCCTTAATGCGAGGATGCAATTTATCAGGTGTTGGACCGGGTACTTCTGCTATAAAAAGCTGCATACCTCCAATACCTAAAATTGGAAGTATTACCAGAGAAAGAACAATAATACCCATACCACCCAACCATTGTGTCATACTGCGCCAAAACAACAATCCATGAGAAAGAGATTCAATATCATTCAGAACAGATGCTCCTGTTGTTGTAAATCCTGAAATCGTCTCAAAAAATGCATCTGTATAGGAAGGAATGGCACCTGTTATTAGAAAAGGTATTGATCCGAAAAAAGAAAATAATACCCACCCTATACTGACAATCAGATAGCCTTCTCTTTTGCCGATATTTTTATTGCAATTCCTGAATGTAATCCAAAGTAAAAACCCTGCCAAAGCCGTTGTCAAAGAGGATAGTAAAATATACAATGCATCGTTGTCCCCATATACTATTGACACTGGTGCCGCCAAAAACATAAATGCTCCTTCCAAAATCAACAATACCCCCAGAATAAAGGCTACTACCCGAACATTGATCATAGCAGTTAATTGAAAAATTTATTCACTTTAGAAATTGCGGATGGTAAAGTAAATACAACAACTTTATCACCGGGTTGAATAAGTGTATACCCATTGGCAATAAAGCTTAATTTTCCTCTAATAACACCGCCAACCAATGAATTTTTGGGGAAATTTAACTGGTTGAGTGAAGCTTGTGTAATTTTAGTATCCGGTTTTACATCAAATTCCATTACCTCAGCATCTGTTCCTGTAAGACATTTAACTGAAGCTACAGATTCAGCTGAAGTAAACCGGAATATACGACTGGCAGCAATTAGTTTTTTGTTGATTATGGTATCAATACCCATATTTTCAGCCAAAGAAATATAGTCCAGTATTTCCACTTCACAGATCGTTTTTTTAACACCCAATTTTCTTGCAAGCAAACAGGATAGTATGTTTGTTTCGGAGTCACCGGTTACGGCTATAAAGGCATCCATTTTCTCCAGTCCTTCGTCTATCAGCATATTAACATCTGTTCCATCACCATTTATTACAAGCGTATTGTTTAGCATATTGGAAAGCTTGTAACTTTTTTCCCTGTCTTTCTCAATCAGTTTAATGTTGTGTTGGGCACCGATATCTTTTGCCGTAAGCATTCCAATTCTGCTTCCACCGAGAATCATAAGGTTGCGGACTTCATATTTCTTCTTGCCGGAAGATTCAAGCAAATTTTCAATTCCATCCTGAGTGGCAATTACATATATGAAATCTCCTATATGCAAAACAAAATCGCCATTTGGTATAATTGTTTCTCCATCGCGTGAGATCGCTACGGCACGAAACTCCTGGTGTTCTGCACTTTTACTGATTTCATTCAGACTTTTGTCTGAAATTTTTGAATCTTCATCTATTTTTACAACAAACAAAGACAATTTTCCACCGGAAAAATCAACAATATCAGTGCTGCCGGTTTGATGCAACAATCCTACGATTTCGTGGGAAGCAATTTTTTCGGGGTATATCATGTAATCAATACCCATGCTAACAAAATGCTCTCTGTGCTTGACATACAAATATTCCTGGTTATCAATACGGGCAATGGTTTTTTTTGCACCTAGGCGTTTGCTTAAAATGGATGCCGTGATATTGGTTTCTTCATTCCGTGCTACGGAAATAAACAGATCAGCCTTTTTGACACCGCAGTCCAAAAGATCAGATATTGATGTGGCAGAACCCGCACGAGTCATAACATCAAGACTCCCTCCAACCTGGCGGAGTTTGTTCTCATCAGGATCTATTAAAACAATATCATGATTTTCCTGGCTAAGCATCTTAGCCAAATGAGATCCTACCGCTCCCGCTCCGGCAACAATGATTTTCATCGATCTTATCTCTTAATAACCCCAGCAAAGTAAACCAATCTTAAAATAATAAACTAAAAGATTTTTATTTTTCTCTGCAAAATGAAGATTAAAAATTTGTTTCTCTGACAGTTAATCCTAAAATGTTTTGAAATAGAATCCTGAAACACGAATTCAGGCCCATAAGCAATTACTCCCATAATTCATGAAATGCACCATCAACAGTAACATCGATGAATTCTATGCCTTTCTCATTGGCAAATCTATTCCATGCAAAACACAAATTATGAGAAATTTTATTACTAATAATGATTTTCTGTGGCAAATGAGAAGCAAATTCAAGTTGCTCCGGATAGACTGAATTTTCTCCCAGAACTAACCAATCGCTGTCATTGATCACAATTGTTCTGTCTGTTACCCCTTTCCCGTTATCTTCAATTAATGTGACCCTTTTTTTAAAGAACTGAATATCTATTCCTGAATTTGTATGCGATATTTTTAAATGCTCCCCAGTCAAACCGGAATATAAAGGAATATTGTCCAGATTAATATTTTCTGTCGTTTTCAAAACTTGCCTGCTGACCTGAAAATTTAGGTTCCAATGTACTATTTTCTCTATATATTCATGTTCGATTTCATTAAAAAACAGTACATGATTGTGCCCGTCAATACAACTTAAGACAGTATTTTTCCCATAATTGTATACCAGAATTTCCTTTTTCTGATCAAAGTACTTGTATGTCACTATGTTCTGTAAAATAATCCATGCAATCCAAATTCCTGCAATATATGCAATGTGGACTTTCCCGTATTTCACAATTGCAATGAGTATTGCTACAATAAAAACATATGTCATAATAAGATGAATTGACTCAAACCTGATATCAGGAATTACAGCAAGTGGCAGTTTCTCTATACCTTCGATGAATGCATTCAGTATTTTTAAGAACTTATCTAACCCAACGGATATGATTTTTGCCATAGGATCAATTGCCAGGAATAAAAAAAATAGCATGGCAGTGATCATTATCATCCAAACCAGAGGGACAACAAAAATATTTGTAAGCCAAAAATATACCGGGAACTGATGAAAATAATATAAACTCAATGGAAATACCGAGACCTGTGCTGCAATACTAACTGTTGTTAATTGCCAGATACGATCCGGGATTTCATACGTAAAATTTATCATATCAAACAACCTTGGTTGAAGGAACACAATCCCCAGAACAGCAAGATAAGAGAATTGAAAACCTACTTTGAACAGTTCCATCGGATGAATCACCAGTGCAATCATAGCAGAAGCTGCCAGAAGATTATACGCATTTGTTTGCCTGCTTAAATTTCTTCCTAACAAAAACAGCGTAAACATTAGTGAAGCCCTTACAACCGAACAAGATAGTCCTGTGATCAATGCAAAAAACCAGATCGAAAAAAGAATAAGAACCAATCTGAGCACTCTGATAAACAAGGTCTGATTTCTTCTCCAGAGAATCAAACTCAAAAACATGTACAATATCCCAACATGCAAACCTGAAACAGCCAGCACATGCATCACACCTGCAATGGCAAATTTATTTTTCATCTCTTCATCAAGAAATTCCCTGTTGCCGGCGACAAGAGCTGAAATAACTGCAAGTTCATCATTTTCTATTCCATAATCGATGAAGCTTTTAATAATCTTTTTTTGTATGAATGAAGCAAGTCTCCTTAATTTGTATTTGCCTGTGTTTGCGCCAAACCGTATCTTATTGACAGATACATAACATGCATAAAATATTTTTTCATTGCCCATATAGTTTTTATAATCAAATTCTTTCGGATTTCCCCTGTTTTTTAACCTGTGTAACTTTGATATCAGGCAAACAGAATCCCCAATTTCAGGAATTTTCATCGTAGAATCCCTGAATATGAATACTCGTATATTTTCATTTACGGATACCTTTTTATCCTGAAAACTATAGTTTTGAATATGACAGTCAACTTGTATATAACGGTCTGTTACTTCCGGTGAGTTTTTCACAATACCATCAATAAAAATAGCATGATCAGGAAACTTATGCATGGAATTTGCGAGTGAAAAAGAAAATAGCCCACACAGAAAAAACCCTCCATACAAAATGGTGACTTTTCTTATCCTATGATATTCCCGATTAAGAGTGAAAAATCCGATGAAAAGAATTGTAACAATAAAGGCAATACCAATCAATAACAAACAAAAAAAATCAGGGCGAAAAATTGAAGCAGCAAGAATTCCAAGAATGTATGGAATAAGTATTCGTACGAATGGTATTTGTTTAAAATCGATGTGCGAATTCATGCCCTGTAACGCTCTTTTAAAAAATATTCCGAACTGTATCCGAATGTCGTTTTATTGACAAAACAATATGTAATTTTCCCTTGCAAAAAACAATAAGAGATGCTTTTTCTTTTAAGCTATTCTCTTACCTTCGTAAAACAAATAGTACATGATACCGGATTCATTGTAAGTCAAATTAAATTAAAAGAATAGAAAATGGCAAATTTGAAAACCATTTATTTGGGTATTGAATTAAAAAACCCGGTTATTGTTGGAGCCAGCAATCTTGTAAATAACCTGGAGAACATAAAAAAAGTTGAAAAGGCCGGTGCCGGTGCGATAGTTTATAAATCTTTGTTTGAAGAACAAATACAGCTCGAAAGCGCCCAGCTGGATGATAAACTGCATGAATACAGTGAGCGAAACGCAGAAATGATTAACCTTTTCCCAAACATTGAACATGCCGGCCCTGAAGAGCATCTGTTCAATATTGCCCGCGTAAAAAAAACCATTAACATCCCTCTTATTGCCAGCCTGAATGCCATTATTAAAGAAACATGGATCGACTATGCAAAGCAAATTGAAGACATGGGAGTTGATGCCCTGGAATTGAATTACTATTATGTTCCCCGCGATGTTGATCTTGACGGACATACACTGATCAATGAACAGGTAGAAATTCTGAAATCAGTAAAAAGCGCTGTGAAAATCCCTGTGAGCATTAAACTAAGTCCTTTTTATGCAAATCCGCTTAACCTGGTGAATAAGCTTGATGCTGCAGGAGCAGATGGATTTGTATTGTTTAACCGCCTGTTTCAGCCTGAAATTGATATGGATAAGGAAGAACATTATACTCCTTTTAATCTGAGCACACCGGAAGATAACAGGTTGCCACTACGATTCGCAGGTTTGCTTTACGACAATGTGAAAGGAAGTATCTGCAGCAATACAGGTATTTTTACCGGAAAAGATGTTGCCAAAATGATACTTGCCGGAGCCGATTGTGTACAGATTGTAAGTACTATTTACAAGAATAAGATCGATTACATCGGCACCATTGTGAAAGATCTGAACGACTGGATGGATAGCAAAGGATACAAAACGCTGAATGATTTCCGCGGAAAACTCTCCAATAAAAAAATCAATGATCCTTTTGTTTATAAGAGAGCACAATATATTGATCTCTTGCTAAAATCAGAAGAGATACTTGTGAAACACCCTGTGAGATAAATTGAGTACCAAGCCGAGTCATTCTATTGTCAAACCGGAGAAACCGGTTGTATTATATAGGCATTATACAATCTGAGGTACCGTTTTTGTGCTCAATGAGTACATAGAGTTCGCAGATCTCCTATTATTTCACTAATTTGGTCTTATAGGCGACACTGGCTTTCCCTTTGGCAATATCATTCAGTTTTCCCTTAAGTATTTTTCTCTTTAACGGGGCTATTCTGTCAATAAACAAAATACCTTCAAGGTGGTCGTATTCGTGCTGTATGACTCTTGCCTTTAACCCATCGTAAGTTTCGTCGAAGAAATTGAATTCCTCGTCGTAATACTGTACCCTTATTTTTCCCGGACGATCCACATCTTCACGAATATCAGGCAAACTCAGACAACCTTCAGTGTATGTGAATATTTCGCCTTTTTCCTCGATTATTTTTGGATTTACGAATGCTTTTCTGAATCCTTCCAGATCAGGATCATCTTCGGCCAGGGTTGTGGTATCGATAACAAATATACGAATTGACTTGCCAATCTGAGGTGCAGCAAGACCAACTCCATCCGTAACATACATTGTTTCAAATATGTTGTAAACAAGCTGTTTGAGTTCGGGATAATCTTTGTCAATTTCCTGCGAAATCTTACGCAACAAAGGTGATCCGTATACAACTATCGGATAGATCATAGTTTATAAAATTTAAATCTTTTCCTTTATTTCCATATAAGACTGCAGCAATATTGTTGCACTTACTTTATCTATCAATGCTTTATCCTGTCTTTTCTTCCTTTTTAATCCTCCGTCAATCATTGCCTGAAAGGCCATCTTTGAGGTAAAGCGCTCGTCCATCAGGTAATATTTTTTGTACGGAAATTCCTTTTTGAAGTTAGTAATAAATGCATTCACATACCGAACAGATTCTGAGGCCAAATTGTTCATTTGCTTCGGATAACCGATGACAACCAGATCAACATCTTCAGCTTTAAAATAATTTTTAAGAAATTCTATTGTTTCATGAGCTTTAACGGTTTCTAATCCGTTAGCGATCATCTGACCGGGATCAGTTACAGCTATTCCTACTCTTTTCCGACCATAATCAATAGATAGTATCCTGCCCATTTACCTCAAGGATTTGAAAAACGATAATAGCAATAAGATTTCATAAATACAAAACATCAGGGCTGTCAAAGTAGTCTGCATAAAAATTCAGATATTTTGAACAGCCCTGCAATATTGATTATACCAGACGTTTATTCTTTCCCAAAATCCATACCAGCCATGCGTTTGTAGCTTTCATACCTCCACTTTGCATTTTCTTCGGCTGCAACAAATAATTCTGCAGCTTCTTTTGGGAATGCTTTCTTTAAAGAAGTATACCTGACTTCGCCACTGAGAAATTCCTGGAATTCTGCCCAGTTTGGTTCTTTTGAATCAAGCTGGAACGGATTCTGTCCTTGCTTCTCAAGCAAAGGATTATATCTGAAGAGATGCCAGTATCCTGCTTCAACAGCACGTTTTTCTTCGTCCTGGGATTTTCCCATTCCTGCTCTTAATCCATGATTAATACATGGCGAATAAGCAATTATCAATGATGGTCCCGGATAGGATTCAGCTTCTCTCAGAGTTTTCAGGTATTGGTTCATATTTGCTCCCATAGCTACCTGTGCAACGTAAACATAGCCATATGTCATTGCCATGGCGCCCAGATCCTTCTTTCGTACTTTTTTCCCCGATGCGGCAAATTTGGCTACAGCACCCACCGGAGTAGCTTTCGAAGCCTGACCTCCTGTGTTGGAATACACTTCCGTATCCAGAACAAAAATATTGATATCATCTCCTGATGCTATCACATGATCTAAACCTCCATACCCGATATCATAGGCCCAGCCGTCTCCACCGAAAGCCCATACCGATTTCTTGATCAGGTATTGTTTGAGATCAAGTATTTCTTTTGCCAAAGGATCTTTTTCTTTTTTTAATGCTGCAAGAACTTTATCAGATGCGACTTTTGATTTTTCAGCATCATTTTTCCCTTCTATCCATTCAACAAAAGCTTCCTTTGTTCCGGATGCAATTTTCCCTTCTTCAAGGCATTTCTTCATTTTAAGTTCAATGCGGTCGCGCATTTTATTGATTCCCAATGTGAATCCATATCCATATTCCGCATTGTCTTCAAACAGGGAATTAGCCCATGCAGGCCCCTTACCCTCTGCATTTGTACAGTATGGTGTTGAAGGTGCCGAACCACCCCAAATGGAAGAACAACCTGTAGCATTGGCAACGAGCATACGGTCACCATAAAGTTGAGTGATAAGCTTTACATAGGGAGTTTCACCGCAACCAGCACACGCCCCGGAAAATTCAAACAAAGGTTGAGCAAACTGACTGTTTTTAATGTTTTGAGTAATATCAAAACGATCGGTTTTATAACTGACATGATCAATCATATAATCCCAATTCTCAATTTCTTTCCTTTGAGAATCCAGTGTTTTCAATACAAGGGATTTCTCTTTCGAAGGACAGGTTTCCACACAAACGCCACATCCCGTACAGTCTAAAGAACTTACCTGTATACGGTATTTAAGTTCTTCCAGTCCTTTCCCCCTGGCTTCCAATAATACTGCGCCTTTTGGTGCTTTTGCAGCTTCAGATTCATTCAGCAGGAACGGCCGGATACATGCATGAGGACATACAAATGCACACTGGTTGCACTGAATACAATTTTCAGGTATCCATTCAGGCACATTGACAGCTACTCCGCGTTTTTCATACACAGTGGTTCCTGCCGGAAAAGTACCATCTTCTCTATCGACAAAAACACTGACAGGAAGATCATCTCCTTTCAGTGAATTGATTGGAATCGTCACATTCCTGACAAAGTCCGGTAAATTACCAGCTTCTTCAACTTTCTTTTTGCATTGAATTTTTGCCCATTCGGTAGGTATTTCAATTTTTTGTAAATCACCTCCATGGTCAACAGCAAGATGATTCATTCGCACAATTTCTTCACCTTTCTTCCCAAACGTTTTCTTAATGGCCTTTTTCATTTCATCAACGGCTTCTTTATATGGAATGACATTGGCTATCTTGAAAAAAGCCGATTGCATGATGGTGTTTGTACGATTGCCAAGCCCGATCTCTGCGGCAATTTTGGTGGCGTTGATTATGTAGAAGTTGATATTCTTTTCTGCCATGTATTTTTTCATCGAATCAGGAAGACGTTTTTTTGTTTCCTCTTCGTTCCAGATACTGTTTAAAAGAAATGTACCCCCTTTTTTCAATCCTTTCAGCATATCGTATTTATCGAGATAGGAAGAAACATGACAGGCAACAAAATCAGGTGTATTAACAAGATAAGTTGAACGGATAGGATCATCGCCAAAACGAAGATGTGAAGTAGTAATCCCACCTGATTTTTTTGAATCATAGGCAAAATAAGCCTGGGCATATTTATCTGTACTATCCCCAATGATTTTTATCGAATTCTTATTTGCACCAACAGTACCATCTGAACCCAATCCGTAAAATTTGGCTTCGAATGTACCTTTGTGATCCAGACTTATTTCTTCCTTCATGGGCAATGAAGTGTAAGTAACATCATCAACAATACCCAGTGTAAACCTGTTCTTCGGTTCTTTCTGTTCAAGATTTTCATATACTGTCATGATCTGAACAGGTGTAGTATCCTTTGAGCTCAACCCATATCTTCCGCCAATGATTAAAGGAGCATTCTTCTTACTATAGAAGGCTTCGCACATATCGAGGTGAAGCGGTTCCCCGTTTGCGCCGGGTTCTTTGGTCCTGTCAAGAACAGAAATACGTTTAACACTCTGGGGCATTACTTTCATCATGTATTTGACCGAAAATGGCCTGTAAAGATGCACAGTGATCATCCCCACTTTTTTACCTTGTCTGGCCAGATAATCTATTGTTTCTTTAATTGTACTGGTAACAGATCCCATGGCCACAATGATATTCTCAGCCTCAGGATCACCATAGTAGGTAAAAGGATGGTATTCCCGTCCGGTAATCTGGGATATTTTCTGCATGTATTCTTCAACCAGATCCGGAACAGCAAGATAAAATTTATTGGCTGCTTCTCTTGCCTGAAAAAAGATATCCGGATTTTGCGCAGTTCCGCGAGTCACAGGATGATCAGGATTTAAGGCTCTCAGTCTGAATTCCTGAAGAGCTGTATAATCAACAAGCTTCGCCATCTGTTCTGTAGTGGGAGCTTCAACTTTCTGAATCTCGTGTGAAGTACGGAAACCGTCAAAGAAATGCAAAAACGGTATTCTCGATTTTATCGCTACCAGGTGGGCTACAGGCCCTATATCCATGATCTCTTGAATTCCACCTGAAGCCAGCATGGCAAATCCGGTATGTCGTGTGCTCATCACATCGCTGTGATCACCAAAGATAGAAAGTGCCTGAGCAGCCAGGGTACGTGCCGAAACATGAAATACTGCGGGCAAAAGCTCACCGGATATTTTATACATGTTGGGGATCATCAATAACAGTCCCTGAGAAGCGGTAAATGTTGAAGTCAGAACTCCCGACTGCAAAGAACCATGAAGCGCACCTGATGCTCCGCCTTCCGACTGCATTTCACTCACCTTAACTACTTCTCCGAATATATTCTTCAATCCGTTCGCTGACCACTCATCTATATATTCTGCCATGGTAGACGAAGGAGTAATGGGATAAATAGCAGCAACTTCACTAAACATATACGCAACATGAGAAGCTGCATAATTCCCATCGCATGTAATAAAATTTT
>CAYORG010000032.1:0-36107 GCA_964406315.1 uncultured Bacteroidales bacterium
CGTCCACATTCGTAGCAGAGATGCTGATATCGGTGGGTGCTTCGTTCAGATCATTGACTGTAATAGTAAAAATTTCTTCGTATGTCAGGTTGCCTGTACCGTCATCTGTAGTCCGGATACGGATAGAGAATGAGTTCTGTGTTTCGAAGTCGAACACGGCATTGGTCTGGAGCTGATCGCCCACGATCTGGAAGCTTGCATTGTCGGTATCACCGGCTCCTGCAACTAATGAGTAAGTATGGTTGTCGCCTGCATCGGGATCGGTTGTACTGAGTGTTCCTACCACGGTACCTGTTGCCTGATTTTCATCAACCGATGTACTTGATAATGCAATATCTGTTGGAGCAGAGTTAGATATACAAAAGTTGTCCGGGTCTGAGATATTATTATATATGGTCTCTATTTCTTCATCGCTTAGTACAGTACTTGTAATTCGAATTTCATCCAATGCACCATCATAATACCTTTCTGTAGCTCCCCCTCTGCCAAAACGCAAATTTGTATTCCAGCCTGTTCTGTTTGTTCTGGAAGTACTTCCTCCGTCTGTTCCTACGGAAGCACCATTTACGAACATTTCTGCTGAGGGGGATGTTGACATATCGGAAACTGTGACAGCAACATGATTCCAGTCAGCTGTATTTGTGAAGTTTGTATATATACTTATTATATTAGTCGAATATTGCAGGTCGGTATGACCCATATGAAATGTCAGGACATTATCCGGTGTTGAGCCATCTGAAAGGAAATTACCAAAACTAATATGCATTTCAGGATGGTTATATTGATCTCCGCTTCCATAACCGTTTCCCGAGCCAATTCCCTGCCATATTAAATGATGTGAAAAATCAGTAGCATCTGCTTTAAACCATGCAGTGATTGTGAAATTCTCTTCAGTTCTTAATTCATTACTTGATGTTTGAATATAATCCCCGGAACCATTAAAGCTTTGTCCGTCGGCAATATTTCCGGCTATATTTGAAGTGCCTGTTGCAGTTCCATCATTATTATTCGATGTTGCATCTTCCAAATCATCATGTAAATGCCAGACTCCAAGATAATCTGAACTCCATGTGGCAGTGGTTGAAGGATTTGTACTTATACTGCTGTTTCCATAATATAAATAAATTAATGTATTGGAAGTGGCTGAAAGTGTTGGGATTCTTACCCAGCCTACAAATTCACCAGAAACGTTATTATAGTCTTCAATCTCAAAATCAAGGGTAGTAGAACCATCTGATAATGTAAAATTAATATCATATCCGTTGATATGCTCAACATATCCTCCATTTGAAGTATGAGCCAGGTTAGGATCCGTTAAACTTACGAGTAGCGGATAATCTGTTAGAGCAGTTGAACCTGGTACAAGACTTTCATCCACTTCAACAGGTTTTCTGTAACCATAGCCGGTGAGCCACTGTGCGTTAATATTAACTATTGGCAGTAAGACAAGACTAAATACCAGTAATGATTGAAAAGAAAGACTTCTTTTCCAGAGAAACTTGATTGCTATAACAACTAAATCCATGATGTTTGTTATCATTAATTGATGATTCATATCACCTTTTACAAGAAACACGTGTTATTTGTTACTTTTTACAGGCAGTGTTTGATAAATGATAAGAAATTGTGCGTGAAAGACTTATATAAAATGGTCACTGATTATGTCATGTATTGGAGAATAATCAGTGAATGAAGAAGAACACCCAGATTCCAAAAATAGAAGCAATCATAGTGCTGATCTTTTTAATAGATAAGATTGGGAAGCAAAGAATATGGCTAAACAGCTATAATTTCTTGCATATGTGGAAAAATGTGAAAAAATATAGTAAAGACAATTTTCAGATTAAACAATAATCAGATAGTTTCGTAGAAGCAAATTGACCATGAGACGATTATGTCTTATACTATGTATTGTAGCTGTCTGTAAAATAAGCTATTCCCAGGATGGTGATGAAACGTTTTCCGGTTTCAATATTTATCACAAAAAGGGAGATGATTTTTTTAACAGGTACGAATTTGAGAAAGCCATTGTTTTTTATAACCGTGCCTATAAAAAGGATACAAGCGATTATCTGGCAATCCTTAAACAGGCAGAAGCTTATTCAAAGCTGAATTTATTAGAACAAGCGGAAGAATGTTACAGGATAGCCATTAATAGTTGCAGAGATATTGATAATGAATATCTTTTAAAATATGCTCTGGCACTTTTAGTTAATAAAAAATATGAAGAATCCAAACATTGGCTAAGAAAATACAATCAATTGGTTGAGGATGATATAAGAGGGGAAACTTATCTTGAGACCATTGAAAATCGTGCTCAGTTATACAAAGATTCTACGATATACATTATTCAAAATGTTTCCGAAATAAATACCCCGGAATCGGAAATAAACCCGATCTTATGCAGAAATCAACTAATTTTTGCTTCATCAAAGGCACAATCGATTGATATGATAAGTAGCGGGTATTATGATATTTTTTCAGCCAGTTACACTTCATCTGGCGAACTTATGCATATTGATCCCCTGAATATTTCAATAAATTCGAGTTTTCATGAAGGTCCTTCAGCAATAAGCGGGAATCAGTCGTTGCTTTTTATTACAAGAAACATTCCTGAAAAAGACAGTCGAAACAAAGTCAAGCTGGGAATTTTTATAACTGCCATGCCCAACGATGTAAATGAACGGGTATCGTTATCTGCTATATCAATTAAAAATTTCAAATATAGTATTGGACATCCGGCGGTAAATTACGACGGGACAATCATGTATTTTATCTCAAATGCACCCGATGGAATTGGAGGTCTGGATATCTACAAAAGCAAGTTATTGGATGGAGAATGGTCGTACCCTGAAAATTTAGGGAATGTCATTAATACAAAAGGAGATGAAATGTTTCCTTATATATACAATGATACAGTATTGTATTTTGCATCCGACGGACACGGAGGATTAGGAGGAATGGATATATTCAAAGTCAATCTGAATAACATGCCTCTGGAGTTAATTAACCTAGGATATCCTTTGAATTCGCGTTTTGATGATTTTAGCCTTTTTCCCCGTTTTGATGAACAAACCGGATACTTTTGTTCTAACAGAAGGGGGGGGCAAGGCAGTGATGACATATATAAATATGACATATTGAATTTTAAGATAAAAGGATCACTTTTGGATGCGGAAAGCAAAACACTACTTGAAGATGCTAAGATAAGTGTTTTTCTAAACAATGGAGAGGAATATTTGATCTCGGAAACCGAAGAAGGGGAATTTGAATTTAGTATTATACCGGGTGAAAGTTATACTCTGATTATTGAGAAAGAGGATTATAAAGCCGAAGAAATATATCTGAACGAAGATGTAACGATGGAACTCAGAAAACAAATGATGATTGAACTTGAACCATTGCAAAAAACTGAAATAAGGCTTGAAGCGGGTCAGAAATATAATTTTATATCCGGGAATGATTCTTTAAACAATGAGTATAATGCAGAACTCGACAGGATGGTAACCGATTATATCAACAAGGGTGACAGCATTTCAAATGTGACCATATTGTCTAAGCAGATGAAATTTTCCGAAGATGGTATTTATTCAATGCAACTGATAAAAGATCCGGGAATGCTTGCTATTGCAGGAGGAAGTCCAGGTACTCTGTTATTGTTTAATGCGGATACATTGAATATAACGGAAGATTCGGTAATGGTTACTTTGCCGGGTGCTAATGAAACCCATTTTAAATTACAAACGGATCTAAGTTATACGAATGAAAACTATTCACCTGAAAGTCACTCCGTTACAATTGACAAAGGACCTGTTTTCGCTGAAGAAATAACTCCCCTGACATCCGAAGAGCAAGAAGCTATCAAGGAACTGGAATGGTTACTGAATCTGAGTATCAATACTACGGCCACAGCCGAAGAGGATTCAACGGTTGAAGCCATCACGGCCGACGGTTTCAGCATCATTCCGCGTTCGGGTTATACACTGAAAGTAGGCAGGAGGGGTCCGACCGGTGATCTTGAGAACGAGCTGGAGATACCGCTTACCGGAGGTGTGAAGTACAATTTCAGTTCCGATCCGGCTGTCATGTCCGATTACCGGGAAAGACTGAAAACCCTGCTGGAAGATCGCCGGGATATTGCTGTCAGTGCAGACAGGGCAATAGATATATCATTGTTATCCAAAGAGCTGGAAATAAAAGAAGGCGAAAAATTTGCCTTTAGTCTTCTTCCTGACAGTATGGGTATGGATTCTCTTACATCAGGGGAGAGAAGTACTTCCACGATTTATTTGAATGATAAGATCTTTGAGGTCACAAGGGATGAAAAATTTCAGATCAATGTACCATATACTCCAGAACGGAAAGTAAACATCAATACTGATATTGACTACTTGCAGGAAAATTACCAGTCTGATGAATATATAGTTAAAGTAGATACTATTCCGTTCTTTTCGGAAATTCTTATTGACACTACAGGTTTGCATGAACGATATCAGAAAACCGCTTTTAAAAGGACCGACAAAGAAATTATTCCTTCTGTTAACGAAGGAATAGATAAGCTCGATACGGACATATCCTATCGTGTTCAAATTGTAGCATCAAGAAAGCCTTTGTCTGAAAAAGCATTAAGGAGAAAATATTCCGGAAACCTGGAAGTTAAAATGTTTGAAGAAGAAGGCTGGTATAAATACTATATTGTTTCAGTCCCGACGTATTTTGAGGCGAAACAAATAGTAAATGAATGCGGAGTGAAAGATGCATTTATTGCAGCCTATGAAGAGGGAAATAAAATGAAACTGAAAGATGCAATGGCAAGACAATACAGAGAACGCATGGAAAGAAGCGGTAGAATATTAGAAGATTCCATTGTTAGCATCGTAACGGTCAATTTTGAATTTGATAAGTTTTCACTTCGGGTCGATGAGGAAAACTATCTGCAGGAACTGGTCATTGACAAGATGAAAGAGAATGCAAAGACTTATGTTACAATAAACGGACATACCGACATTCGTGGAAGTGATATATACAATTATGGATTATCCGATGAGAGGGCGAAATTTGTAAAAGACCTGATGATCAGGCAAGGAATAGAAGAAAGCAGGATAAAGACTTTTTCTTTTGGAGAAACCCAGGTGCTTAAAGCATGTGATATACCGGAAGAATGCGATGAATCGGTCCATAGAGTCAACAGGAGGGTAGAGATTGTACTTTTCTTACCTACAGAATGAGTTTATTGTATCATTAACACTTTCGCTCCTTTTATCTTCCGCTGTTTAATATCCAGTATTGCTTCATTAGCTCTGTTGAAAGGATAAATTTCCACGTCCGGTTTGAAAGGTATTTCCGCGGCAATTTTAATAAATTCTTTCACATCCGTACTCGTGACATTTGCAACACTCTTGATCTCCTTTTCCATCCAGAGATGTTTTGGATAGTCTAATTTCAGAAGATAATCCTGATCGATACTTTCTTTTCTTATCGCGTTAATCACTAACCTGCCACCGGGTTTAAGACATTCCAGAGCATGTACAACGGGTTTCCATACAGGTGTTGTATCAATGATGCTATCAAGCAGATGAGAAGGATGGTCAGTGGTATTGCCTGACCAAAAAGCTCCAAGTTCAAGTGCAAATTTTCGTTCTTCCGGACTCCGGGCGAAAACAAAAACTTCTGATTCAGGATACCGGAATTTGATGAGTTTCAGAACAAGATGTGCTGAAGCTCCGAATCCTGTGAGTCCGATCCGTTGTCCATCATGGACTTTGCATAAAGCCAACGACCGGTATCCGATAGCTCCTGCACATAATAGAGGAGCTGCTTCAGGATCAGTGAATATCCCGGGAATTTTATAAGCAAATAATTCGGGAACAACCATGTATTCGGCGTATCCCCCGTGTGCATCTCTGCCGGTTGCTATAAATTCTTCACACAAATTTTCACTCCCTGAAAGGCAATAATTGCAGGTGCCACATGCAGAGTATATCCAGGCTACTCCGACCCTGTCTCCGGGTTTAACATCTGTTCTTGTACCTCTCGTTTTTTCTATTGTACCTATTGCCTGATGTCCTGGTATTATTGGATAAGTAAGAGGAGGAGTGCGACCTTCGATCTCATCAATTTCCGTATGACAAACTCCGCATGCGTTAACTTTAATAAGCAATTCACCTTCCTGAGGGACAGGTTTGGGAAGTTCGATTTGTTTCAGAGGTTTGTTTTCTTTTCTCAGATCACAGACTTTATGGATAACCCAGGCTTTCATATCTATAAAGTTAGGCTTTGTCAGAACAAGTTCCTATTGGAACTGCGTTTTGTACATCCTTCTTTATGACAAAAGAAGGGAGTATGATCAATTTTGAAGATACATCCGTAACTTTACACTATGGATGAAAAAGAAATATCAGGATTAAAACGATTGCATATTGGTACTTCAGGATGGAGTTATAAACATTGGTATGGTGTTTTCTATCCCGGGGACATAAAACCGGATAGATTCCTTGAATATTATATTTCAAAATTTCCTTGTGTAGAGCTGAACTCAAGCTTTTATCATCTTCCCAAAAAGGCTACCATAACAGGATGGGTAAAACGCACTCCTGATTCATTCAGGTTTTGTCCTAAATTAAGTCGATTTATAACCCACCGGAAACGACTTGCAAATGTAAAAGAAGCCTTGTCTAATTTTTTTGAATTGTTTGAAGAAATGAAAATGCGTCTGGGTCCGGTCCTTATTCAATTGCCACCCGGATTACACTTTGATGAATTTCTGGTAAAAGATTTTATGAATGTATTGAAAGAGCAATATGGAGAATACAGATTTGCCATGGAGGTGCGGCATAAATCATGGATTGCGGATCATTTCTTTCAATTGCTTACTCAATATGGAATGGCTTTTGTGATTGCTGATTCGGAGGAACGATTCCCCTATTATGAAGCTGTTACATCAGATTTTGTTTATCTTAGATTTCACGGACATGAAAAGTTATATGCATCTGATTACAGCGAAATGGAACTGCAGGATTATGCAGGAAAAATCACAGACTGGCTGAAAGAGGATAAAGAAATTTGGGCATTTTTTAATAATGATTTTCATGGTTATGCCATTAAAAATGCGGAAAACCTCAGAAAAATGATTTGTTCACAGAACAAACCTGGATGATAGCAAAGTGAAAGATTGTATTCCCATACATGTTGAATGCCATTCCGGATATAAAGCCGATGAATATCCGAAGTATTTTTATTGGAATGGGAAAAAATATAGGATTCTGGAGATATCAGAACGCTGGTATCAAATGGATTGTAATTCTGAGGGATCAGCCGGAGAATACTATAAAGTCTTTACAGCATGCGGAAAACAATATGTTTTGATTCATTGCATTGAAGTGGATGAATGGTATTTACTAACAGGATCATATCAAAATATCTGAATTCTATCATCACAAGACATGAACCAAATCATGCTTACAGTTTGTTTGATTAAATAGTCGAATTATCTATGGAAAGAAGTAATTATTCCTTGGCCGGTAAGGATATTACCGTTAGTTTTAGCACAATCTAAACATAAATTCATATTGTTTTGTTTTATTGTCCGGGAAGCCATGACACTTTCGTTACAGACTGAGCATACATAGCTTTCATACACAGGAGCATACTCAGGAATTTCGATCCTGATATGATTAACTGTAAATAATTTTTTAAAGGGGATAGACAATGTACCGAAAGCCCTTTTCAGTGCAATTTTTTTATATTTTGCTGTCAGTTGTGGATCGTGATTTTTTTCTGTCACAACTTTATTATAATAATCATGAAAATCGGGGTAAGTATTTTGTATTATATCTCTGGATTCGTGTTTTGAACATATCCTGATTCCTTTGCCGTCTCTTTTTGTAAGTGTAAATGCTGTTTTTCCAATGTCTCTGAAAATTAATGCATTGTTACCAAATGAACAGCCTGTTACGAATTGTATACCATCTGAAAAACAATTGTTTGTTTCCGTTATGACCAGCAAATCTTCCATGCCATCCGACTCAGTTCTTATTTCTCTCATCGCATAGCTGGCAGCCATAACACCCATTGCGAGTCCCGGACAAAAATGGCCATGCAGTTGTCCGGCTTTTAAAAGCAACAAATCAAGTTTTTCACTAAGAATATTATTTTTAATATCTATTCGGGGATCAGATTTAAGCTTTGCATTGTGTAAGGCATTTGATTCAAATTCGGAAGCAAACAGGGAGGTGTCACAACACTTTATATCAATTACTGGTGTTTCGTTAATGGCATCTAGTCCTTTAACAATCAATTTGTTTTTTTCATGCTGTAATAATTTTACCGTTGTTATTCCGATTGAATTTGGTCTTTTTGGGCTTCGTGATGCAAAAACACCCCGCTGAGCACCTGAATGAATTATGCCTGACAGTTCTTGTGGTTCTTCTGATCTATGAAAATGAAAGACAATATCAAGAAATTCGCATTCATCTATATTTAACAGTCCTTCCTCGTATTTATCATAGATAATAATGGTACTGGGCTTTTCTTTTATTATATGGTGTGAGGTTGGTAAATTGAACTCATTGACTACTATACCAACAGGTTTAATCTGATACATATCCATGTTTTATCTTATGAGTTTTTCAAATTTCATGCTATAAACCGTTCGGAACAATGAATATATTTTCCATATCCCGTATAATATGCACTTTAATATCGTATAGGGTTTCAATATGCTGTTCGGTGACAGTCTCTTTGCCTCCGTATGCAAATATTTTTCCTTCTTTAAGCATCATGATTTTGCCGGCATAGCGTATGGCCATATTTATATCATGCAAAGCAATAACAATAGTGATATCCTGATTTGATAATGATTTCAGAAGTTCCAATACTTCAATCTGATGTTTTATATCGAGATTAGCAGTAGGTTCATCGAGCAATAAGATAGAAGGTTCCTGTGCCAGTGCCCGTGCTATAAAGACCGCTTGTTGCTGTCCACCGCTGAGTTTATTCACTTCCTTCATTGCCAAAGAGCCTAGGTGAAGACTTTTTAGAATATCGGCTGTGATGATTAAATCGTGTTTTGAAGGTTTCCAGTTTATATAGGGTTTACGGCCCAACAATACCGTATCGAAAACACTCAGACTGGTTTTTTTGTTTTCACTTTGCGGAACATAAGCCATATTTTTAGCCAGTTCACCGGGGGAGGGCAGGGATTGATCATTAACCAGCACAGTTCCTTTGTGTGGTCTGAGGATTCCGTTCATGCATTTGATCAGTGTGCTTTTTCCTGATCCGTTAGGTCCGACAAGAGTAATAAAATCACCCTTTTCGATAGTACAGGTAATATCTTCAAGTACCGGGGTGCCATTATAACTAAATTCTATATCGTGAATGGATATTTTCATATTTTCTGCTTATTATGTCCAGTAGCCTTTGCCCATGCCTTTAATCAGCAAAAATAGGAACAATGGAGCACCGATAAATGAAGTAAGTATACCTACAGGTAATATGATCGGTGCGATTATAGTTCTGGCCAGGGTATCAGAGAGCAACAAAAACATACCTCCAAAGATAGCAGAAGCAGGGACAAGGAACTGTTCATCACTACCGATTATCCGTCGGACGATATGCGGGACTACCAGTCCGACAAAAGCTATGATGCCATAAAATGACACTACTATAGCTGTAGCCAGGGAAGCTGCCACCATACCGGAAAGCCGTAACTTTGTGACATTTACGCCAAGGCTTTTAGCATGTTCATCGCCCGATTGAAGGGATTTATAGTTCCATCTTTGGCGAAAAAAATAAATTAGTATTGGGATTAGAACCACAGCCAGGATTAGTGAGTCGCGCCACATCCCTCTTCCGAGATCACCAAATGTCCAAAAGATTATGGATGCAAGCTGAACATTATCAGCAAAATACTGCATGGCCGATATGCCGGCTCCAAAGAGTGAAGAGATGATGATGCCCGAAAGGATTATTATTTCCGGTGTTGCTCCCCGGTATCTCGATAAAAGGAGTATCACAGCCACGCTACCCAGACTCCAGATAAATGCGGATGAAGTAACCAGACATGGATTATTGATGATGGCCACATCATTTGAACCCGTATAACTACTTCCTGCGCCCAGAACAATAATAGCAAAAGCTGCGCCAAAGGCAGATGCACCGGATATGCCCAAGGTAAAGGGTGAAGCAAGAGGATTACGTAACAAACTCTGAATAACGGCTCCGGATACTGCCAGGGCAGTCCCAGCCAGGATACCTCCTACAATTCGTGGCATCCTGATATGAAATACGATTTGCGAGACAAATTCAGTACCTTTTCCTGCCATCAGATCCAGCAACTCCTTCAGACCAATATCAGCCGAACCGGATATAACGGCAATCACTGTAACAAGGAACAGAAGAAAAGATACAATGAGGATAAATAACAACCTGCGCTTGATATACTTTTTATATTGTGCAACAATCTTTTCCGGCATCAGAATTCATTTTGATCAACCGGTCGCAATCCCGGTGAAGTCATGTTTATTTCTTTATAAATGGGTTTACCTAAAAACACCTCCAGTATTTCGTTTGCCTTTTGTGGAATTGCAACATTGGCAAATCTTGATGGATATAGAACTTTTCCTGTGTACCAGGCATTGATCAGTACCAGCTCATAATTGATAGCATAATTATTATAGGGCAGAAGTATATGAACAGCATTGTTTTGAATGGCTTTAAGGCTTCTATTCAAAGTGGAATTTTTTGCCAGATCCTGTTTTACCAAACTTAACCCTGAGGCATCGATAAAAAGTATATCGGGGTTCCAGGACATTAACTTTTCTTTGTCAATATAGGTACCCTTAACATGTGATACAAGTCTTCTGTCAATTTCGGAAGCTACGTTATAGGCATGTAAAAATAGAAATGGAGGATAAAAAGGCTGTGTAGAACTAATGCCACAGGCACCACTGTATGGAACACCACCGATATATACTGATGGCTTTTTTTCAACGGGGATATCGATAGACCTGATATTCAGATCTTCAATAGAATTTTCAATATAAGAAATCAGAGAATCGGCACGTTTTTCTTTATGGAGTATTTTACCGATCAGACGGAATGAAGCATAGAGAGTATCTTTTGCAGTACCTAATTCGGGGCATTCGATTGCAACAACCGGAATAGCTGTTTTCTTTTGCAGGGCATCAGCGTCACCTTTTGTGGTATAGGTGATGAAAATAACGTCGGGTTGTACTTTAAGAATGAGCTCTGCATCGCCTCCCATCGAAGGACCTATCAAAGGCAATTCCAATAGTTCTGGATGTGCAACAGTATATGGTCTGACTCCATGCTTTTCGGTTTCTTCAATTCCAACCACCTTGTCTGCTCCATCAATATAAACCAGTAATCTCAAAGCTCCGGCGCGCAAACCTACAATTCTCTCTATGTTCTCAGGTACTTTTACTTCTCTGCCAAGCATATCTTTAACTACGACATATCCATCCCGATCTGGCCGGGATGAATTGCTGCAACTTATGAAAAGAATTACCGTGGTTATGAAAAATAATATGTATTGATCATTTTTCATCAGCATTTTAAAATTTAATAACCAATCTTCCTGTAATTATTCTGCCGGGAGAAATTGATTCATTCGATATCATATGTTCGTTATCGAATATATCCTGAATATCGAGAGCTATAATCAGGTTTTCAATGATCTTTCTGGATAGCTGTATATCAAATGTTACATAAGAATTGAGCTTATTTGTATTGGCATCATCAGAAAATTGCTCTCCTTTATAAAGGCAACGCAATGATGTATTTACTATTTTATTTTGCCAAAAGAGAGATGCCGATGCCGTATGTTTAGGAACATAGGCCAGGACTTTATTTTCCAGTTCCGGTCTTTCCGCAAAAGCGTCGATCTTTGAGTCGGTATAGGCATAGCTGGCCAGTACAGTAATGTTCTTGATTTTATATAGGAAATCAGTCTCAAAACCTTTCAGACTAACATTTGTTACGTTTTCACGAATATAGATCGGACGTCCGTATAGACTGTCACCAGTGGACACATAATATAGAAAATCAGTACCTCTGGCATAATATGCTGAAGCAGTAACTTTCATATTGTTTACCGGAAATACATCTACTCCGATTTCGTAATTGTCGATCGATTCAGGGCCCAATTCCGGATTTGCATATTTCGGACCTACCCACATCCATCCTGAACGGGTGAGATCATCGAGTATCGATGCACGAAAACCATGTGAGTATGTGATATATGAACTGAATTCCGGGATGAAATTGAAGCGGAGTCCGATCCTGGGTGATAACTCCGACCACGTATGATCTTTGAGTTCAGGTGTCGTGTTCCAGGGATCTGTAGAATAATATTCTCCGTCAGAAAAGTTGACCCGATCGAATCGTAAGCTAACAATCAACCTGATTTTGTTGTCCAGAAATGCATGTTCATCTTGCAAATAACCGGCTAAAGTTCGTATAATTCCTGCATTGGAAATGGTATCGTATACTTGTATACTATCATTTACCTGCCGGGGAGTCTGGTAATAGTCACCTCCTTTAATGCTACCCTGTTTTATTTCCAATCCTGCAGTCAAGGTATTATTCTTTATCAATTCTCTGGTCAGATTGAACAATGCTCCCATATCCTTTCTGTAAGCATTCACATCATAACGGGAGAAGTTACCGTTTCTCATTCTTTCATTGACATCAAAATAATGTTCGAGCTGATAGAACAGGTTTAGCTCGTATTGTGTTCTTTCATCACCTCCTTTAAGGGTACCGCGAAAAAGATTTGTATTAAAATTTCTGTAACATCCTTTGGGTGAATAGATCTGAGATCCTTCTCCTCTCTCATCCCTGAAAACATCAAATTGCAGTTCCCAATTAAGCCACTGATTCCGGTCATTCCCGGCTCTGGCTGATAAACCAATTTCTTCCAGAGCAAGGGCAACATCATACGATGTGCGGTTTTCTTCAGAAACTGCGATGTATCCGTCGCTTTTCAGATAATACTCCGAAACAGTACCATAATATCCTTTCTTATTGCGGATCATGATAATTAAATCCTGTCGTACTGTATTGAATGTTCCATAGCTGACACTTCCAAAAACCTCATGTGGTTTTGTGGATTTCTTGGTAATTAAGTTAATAACTCCTCCCATGGCGTTATTACCATAAAGTGATGATCCTGGTCCCCTGAAGATTTCAATTCGCTCAATGTCGTGTGGATTAATACGGTTCCAGTTTACACCGCCTTCATCTGATGTATTAATAGGTACTCCGTTCATCAGGACAAGTGTTCGCGATTGCTCATTGCCTGATAAACCGCGCAAAGTAACCATAGGTCTTTGACTATAGATTCCACTGGTTCGATTGACATTTATCCCGGGAGTAAACCGTAAAATATCATCCACTTGCATGGCTGGTGTCAATTCGATGGTCCTGCTCCTTATGACAGATATTCTTGCAGGTACATCCTTTAAATTTCGGCGGGTTTTAGTAGCCGTTACAACTACCTCGTCGAGTTCGATAGTATCGTTTAAGGTTTCCTGTGGAAAAGCTACAGGGAAAGGTAGTATGATTGTAAAAAGCAGCCATGCAATTTTTGCTTTGTTCAGAATTCTCATAAAATGGTTTTTATATAGTTGTTTTAGTAATACTATTTTATATATCGTAACATCAAGAAATAAAAAAAATTAATTCGCGCTGCTCATGGTAAGTTTTCTGTGTTGGATTCTTTTATTTGTAATAAGTTTGTCGGCCAGTTCAACCAATGTAAGAGTATTGTATTACCGACATCGTGTCACCAATTATAAAAACGTAATATTTGCCAAATATAACTATTTTTATTGGAAAATATAATTCTTGCTGATCTTGGATTTCAGGAAAAGTATTTACTAAATTTAACCACCAACTAAACGAACAATGCGTTATGGAAATAAAAATGAAAAAACATGCAATGGGGTGGTTACCGGACCTTCCTGATTTCAGAGATTATTCATTTAATAGTGACAAACCTTTGAAAAACCTTAAAAATCCGGATGATCAACGTTCTATTGTTGATTTGTTAAAACCTTTGAAAGTCAAATCCAAAGCTGAGGATACCAGGAACATAGCCCTGCGCGAATGGTTTTCACCTATAGAGGATCAGGGAAGAATTGGTTCCTGTACGGCCAATGCCGGCGCAGGTATTTTGGAGTACTTTGAAAATCGTGCGTTTGGTAAATTCACCAATGCCTCGCGACTTTTTTTGTATAAGACTACCCGGAACCTCATGGGAGAAACTGGAGATACCGGAGCCTTCCTTCGTGCTACTATGCAGGCTATGCGGATTTTTGGTGTTCCTCCGGAAAAATACTGGCCTTATTTTGAAGAAAAGTATGATGATGAACCCTCTTCTTTTTGTTATGCATATGCTCAGAATTTCCAGGCAATTAAGTATTACAGGCTGGATATTATGGGATCTTCTGCTGATGAATTGCTTGACCGAATAAAAGCATACATCGACAAAGGTTTGCCTTCTATGTTTGGTTTTTCCGTATACAGTTCGATCAATCATCATTCTGTGGGAGAATCGGGGGAGATACCATTTCCTGTAAGCGGTGAGCAGCCTGAAGGTGGACATGCAGTAGTGGCTCTCGGATATGATAATAACAAGGAGATTAAAAATCCCTTAAACGGATCGGAACCGACGAAAGGTGCTTTGCTGATTAGAAATTCATGGAGTATGGAATGGGGAGATAATGGCTATGGATGGCTTCCTTATCAATATGTAATTACCGGACTTGCTATAGACTGGTGGTCATTAATAGAAAACGAATGGGTGGATTCCGGACAGTTTACGTGATATCTGCATTATTGAAAAATAAGGAGACCCGGAAAACATGCATAATTCTCAGGTTATCTGGTTTGTTCTGGCACAATTGGTAAACATGCCAGATAGGGAACTTAAATGATCAATTGATAAAACATAAAATACAACAAACATGGGAAGAACATTAAATATCATTGTTGAACCTGTTTCGGGCACACACAATTATTTTGTAATAAAAGTTGCTGACGAAATTGTCAAGCAGGGAGAGGCAGAAAAAATGGAGTGTGATACGAATATCCCGGATACACCAACTTCCATTTATGTGAGTTCACAAGGCATCGGAACCGGGCCTAAATATAAGATAACCCTTGACATACCGGGGAATACAAACGATCATTCCAATACATATTCATTAATAAGAGGATTTCATGAAGTTACCTATATTCTATAGACTGATTTTAATCTGTTTTGCTTTGTTCTGTTTTATACAGGCATTTCCGCAAACGGAAATTCATTTAAAACCACTTTTTAATTACACTTATGGATTTGCCAGCACGGGCGGTGACATATTTGAAATAGGATTGCTGAGAAATTTAAAATCAAAAGACAGTATTGAATCTGAAAAACAACGAGGCTTACTGAAATTTGGGGTCAGACTTCCTGATCAGAGCAACAGCAAAGAATTGGCTCAAATTGATAAGGCAACAGCAAATTATCTTTTATTTTTTTCCGGTGAATTGCTTTTAAGGGACAAACCGGTGAGTTTGGGTAATAAGAGTATATTCTGGGGTATTGAACCCGCATTGGAATATGGATTAAAAAAGTATGAATACCATCCTGACACAACAAATGAAAACAGCAAATCAGTATGGAAAAACAATTGGGCTGTTGAAGTAAAAACCAGGTATTTTGCTGCAAAAAGACAATCGGGAGCATGGCAATGGGGTTTTTACGGCAGATTCAGAATATCTGATTCACACGAGGCCTCATCGGCAATTCAGGTATTGGAGTCTGGTGATGTGATCAATGAATATATTGTTTCAGAGCCTTTGAGAATTTTTGTTATAACACCGGCATTTGGCATAAACCTTTATCCGGGCACTGACTTTCCTTTCAGTGTATCGCCTGTATTTTATTATTACTGGACAGATCAGGATAACAGCAAAGGATTTGAACTTGAGCGATTCAGAGCTGAACAATGGGTGTATTTCTATCCTGTTGACATAAAGAACATCGGATTAAGAATAGGTTTCGGTCTTTTTGAAAGTTTATATACCAAAGGGATGCAGGATGATAAATCAACTATTGGAGGAATGGTCAGTATTAAAATGGAAAGCAATATTCTTAAATCGTGTTTTTAAAAACAATCTCACTACCACAAACGAATGATGCTATTGTAATGTGTTGGAGTTAAACCATCAGCTTGTTCCTGTAATTTTTAAATAAGGCATCTATCACGTAATTCTATTCCATAATCAGCCAAAAAAAGAAGCAAATTCATTTCCATATTCAGACTCCTGATGTATACTATCTTATTTGACAACTTATTGTTGTGCTGACAGATCTGTTGTAAGGCTGTTTAAGCGGAAAGTTTGCACAAATTCTCAATTACTTGATGAAAAAAATGGAAAATAGTTTTATAATGAGAATATTCTCATTATATTTGTTGTGAGAATATTCTCATTATCGAGTTTACTTTTCGATTTTATGCCCAGAAGAAGAAGATTAAGAAGAGTAGTTGCACCACCCGGTTTCAGAGGCTACAGGCCTTATGGGGTAAGCAAAGGGTCAAAAGAGTCTATTGAATTATTGTACGAGGAATACGAAGCCATAAAACTGGCCGATTACGACCTGATGAATCATCAGGAAGCATCTGAATTAATGGGTGTTTCGAGACCAACCTTTGCCAGGATATATGAGAGTGCCAGAAGAAAAATTGCAAAGGCTTTTGTAGAAACAAATGAAATAAAAACCGTCTACGGCAACGCCTGGATGGACAAGAACTGGTTTGTTTGCAATGGTTGTTATGTAAGGTTCACTATTCCAAAAACGATCAAAAAGCACAACTGCCCTATATGTTCTTCGGGCAATATTGAATTATTAAAACAGTAAATTTTAAAATATGAAGACAGTAATCACATCCACAGGTGATGCATTGACATCACAATTTGATAAACGTTTTGGCCGGGCGGCCTGGTATTGCTTATATGATGAGTTAACCGGAGAAAAAACATTTTATCAAAATGAAAACGTGAATATCAGCGGAGGTGCAGGAACAAAAGCAGCTGAAAAAATGGTTGAATTGAGTGTACAAAAGGTCATATCGGGTGATTTCGGACCAAAAGCAAAGGATTTATTGGATAAGTTCAATATTCAGATGGTTATTATCCCGGATGAAAATCTTGCGGTTAAGGATATTATTGAAAGATTGAAGTAAGTTAATAAAACCGGAAATCACTGTGAGGATGACTTTCAGTACCTAATACTATAGATTGTTGTATAACAAATAAAAATTTAACATTATGCCAGGATTTGACAGAACAGGACCGGAAGGGCAAGGCCCCAAAACCGGCAGAGCTATGGGTAAATGTAATCCCGAGAAAGAAAACACCAGTGTGGATACAAACATTGAAAACTTTGGAAGAGGAAGATGGTTTGCACGTAGATTGAACCTTGGATTCGGCAGGAAATACGGCCGGGGACAGGGAAGAAGAGGGGGAGCCGGAAGAAGAATGGGAAGAGGTGGTCAATAGGAGATTTGACTATCGGATTTACCCTTATCAAACACAGGTATAAATAATTTTCATTATCATATAAACAGAACTTTCCATGCTTTTGTTTTATATTGTTATTGCCCTTTTTATAGGTAGTGCAGGTAGTGTAGGATTAGCAGGCATTTTATTGTTGCTTGAAGATAAAAAACTTGAAAATATTTCTTCTTTTCTGATATCATTGGCTGGAGGAACCCTACTGGGGGCTGCTTTTTTAGGTATGTTACCAAAAGCAACAGATATTGCAGAGAATGTAAATTTTGTATTTCGCTTTACCCTTACAGGGATCGTAATTTTTTTTATGTTGGAAAAAGCTATTTTATGGCGTATTTGTAACAATAAAAACTGTGAAAGACACCAGAATGCATCGGCAGCACTAATCCTTCTTGGAGATGCATTTCATAATTTTATTGATGGGATTATTATCACAACAGCTTTTTTTTCATCTTTTTCCTTCGGCATATTGGTAACACTCTCGGTATTTCAGCTGCCAGCATTATTTATATTGCACTTGCAGACCTTGTCCCTCAAATGCATAAAAAGACAAGAGTTCAGGACTCAGTCATTCAGATCGGATTAATTATAGCAGGAATATTTATTATTTATATTATTAAACTCATCTAACATGAATAAAAGAAAAATCGCTGTACCTATCAACGAGAATGGAATATTGGATGCTCATTTTGGACATTGCAAATATTTTGCACTAATGCATATTGAAGGCGATAAGATTGTCTCTGAAGAAAAATTAATGTCTCCTCCTCATGAACCGGGAGTATTGCCCAGGTGGCTTGCAGAAAACGGGGTTACCGACATACTTGCAGGCGGCATGGGGCATAAAGCCATTCAATTGTTTAATCATTACAAAGTAAATGTGTTTGTTGGAGCTTCTCAATTAAGGGTGAATGAACTTGTTGAAGGTTTTTTAAAAGGCACACTGAATTTTTCATCAAATTACTGCGATCACTAGACATGAGGTACGAATGTTATTTTTGTCATATAAAAACTGTAGAAAACTTACTTGATAAATTTCAACCTGAAGCGGGTATCGCAGAGAAACTGGTTCAATCGACAAACAAATTTCTCGATAAAAACTGGGATTTAACTAATCCTGATATTGCAACAGGAATACACCGCATGGCACGTGATATTTTAAACAGGCAGGAATTATACAAAGAAGAAAAATGTGAAGCCAATGAGTTGCTTCTGGGAATGTATGATGTTTGGAAAGAAATGGTCATTGAAAGTGAAAATCCTTTTTTTACGGCAGCTAAACTCGCTGTAATCGGAAATGTTCTTGATTATGGAGCCCATAGCATTGAGAGTGATATAGTAAATCAAATCAATACATTATCAGGGAAAAAGCTTGCCATTGATGAAACTGATACGCTATTTGAAAGGATTAATTCAGCCAGATCAATTCTTTATCTGGGGGATAATGCGGGAGAAATAGTGTTTGATAAACTGTTTATTGAGACGTTTGGACCATCAGATGTAACCTATGTAGTACGTGGTAAACCTGTGATCAATGATGTTACAATGGAGGATGCAAAACAATGCGGAATGGATAAGATTTGCAGGATTATTTCGAATGGATTCGATGCTCCTTCAACGCTTCCGGCGTATTGTTCAGATGAATTTGTGGAAGGATATAATCAAGCGGATCTTATTATAGCGAAGGGACAGGGGAATTTTGAAGGACTTATGAATTCAGATCATAATAATCTGTTTTTTTTACTGATGGCAAAATGCAAACCCATGGCTGAGTTATTGAAGGTGAATGTTGGTGATATGATCGTGTGGAGTGGTGATGGGTGATGGGTGATCGGTAACCAGTGATTAGCACCAGAACCCAACTAAAAACTCTAAACTCAGAACTCTAAACTTAAAATTTTGTACAAAATAGCCATAGCAAGCGGAAAAGGAGGCACAGGCAAGACAACCGTGTCGGTGAATTTATTTCATATTCTCAGTACTAGTGAAAAAAAAGCTGTTCATCTGGTTGATTGCGATGTAGAAGAGCCCAATGATCTCATTTTTTTTAACAAAGCCAAAAAAGTAGAAGAAAACGAGATTTTTCAGCTGATTCCTGAAATTCATAAGGGAAAATGTACCTTTTGCCGCAAATGTGTTGAGTATTGTGAATTCAATGCAATTGTTATAATCCCGCCGGCAAAATTTGCGGAAGTAAATGCAGATCTGTGTCATTCTTGCGGGGCTTGCCTGATAGCTTGTCACGAAGAAGCGATCAGAGAAATCCCCAAGTCGATTGGAAAAGTATCCGTTTATGATGTGAATGCAGGAAATAAACTGGTAGAAGGAAAACTAAAAATCGGTTCTGCTATGCAAACCATGCTCATCAGAGAACTGAAAAAACGAGTTCCCGGTGAACAGGATATAATCCTTTACGATGCACCTCCCGGAACAAGTTGTCCTGTTGTAGAAACAGTTTGTGATGCAGATTATGTAATACTGGTTTCGGAGCCAACACCATTTGGTTTATACGACCTGAAAATCATGGTGGAACTCCTTAAAGAAATGCATAAACCTTTCGGGCTTATTGTAAACAAAGCCGGACTTGGCAATGAAGAAATATACAGATTTCTCGAACAGGAGAGTATTGAATTGTTGGGTGAAATACCATTTCAAAGAGACTATGCTGCCTGCTACGCCAGGGGAAACTTATTAAATAATATTCCAATAGAAATCAGAAATAGCTATATACAAATAATTGAAAAACTGGGAAGGAGGGTATCAGTATATGAAAGAAATAACTGTATTAAGTGGTAAAGGAGGAACAGGAAAGACAAGCATTACTGCGGCACTAGCTTCTGTTGTTAAGAATTCCGTATTCTGTGACAGCGATGTGGATGCGGCTGATCTTCATTTGATATTCCAGCCTGAAATTAGCGAGGAACACACGTTTTATGGTACCCGAATAGCGAGTATTGACCCTGAAAAATGTACAAATTGTGGTATTTGTATTGAATATTGCCGGTTTGATGCAATTCGGTCTGATGAGAACGGAGAATTATCAATTAATTCATTTCAGTGCGAAGGTTGCCGCTTGTGTGAAAGGATTTGTCCGTCGGAAGCAATAACTTCTGAGCGGAGTAGCAATAACAACTGGTATGTATCAAAAACACGATTTGGCACACTCGTGCATGCGCGGATGGGACCCGGTGAAGAAAACTCAGGTAAACTGGTTACGCAGGTCAGGAAAAGGGCAAGAGAAATTGCCGGGCAAAACAATGCGAACTACATTATTACTGATGGTCCTCCGGGAATTGGATGTGCCACAATATCGTCGCTTGCCGGTATTGATCTTGTGCTGATTGTTACGGAACCTACAAAAACCGGATTACACGATGTGAAAAGACTGATAGAGCTGATCAGGACTTTTCATATTCCTGCATTCGCTATCATCAATAAGTACGATATAAACAATATTCTATCAGATGAAATAGAGAAATACTTTGAAGCAAACCATATTGGGTTTCTTGGAAAAATACCCTTTGACAGGGAGATGGTGGAGGCCATGGTTGAAGGAAAAACAATCATTGAATACAATCCTGGTTCAGCAATAGCAGATAAAATAAACGAAGTATGGCAGAGCATGAGATTATAGAAACAAAGGCTGTTCCTATTATAGCATATGGGAACAAAATATTAAGACAGTCCTGTAATAAGGTCAGTGAGAAAAACAACGATCTGAACCGACTCGTTGGGGCATTGTGGAACACCCTGGAAACATCGGGAGGAGTTGGTTTGGCTGCACCTCAGATCAATAGCTCAGACAAAGTATTTGTTGTGAATAGCAAACTAATGTATGATGATTTGCCTGATGCGCAAAAACAAACATGGTTTTCAGGTGATAAGGGGATTGTGGAAACATTTATCAATGCAAGGATCATCGCTGAATCGGAGGAGAATTGGAGTGAATCGGAAGGATGTCTCAGTATTCCCGGGATTGTTAAGCCTGTGGAAAGATCATGGGAAATAATCGTGGAGTACTTTGACCGGAATTTTAAACCAAAAAGAGTTCAGTTCTCGGGATTTACAGCAAAAGTCATACTGCATGAATACGATCATACAAATGGCATATTATTTATTGATCATTTGCCTGCCTTAAGTAAAAAATTGTTGAGTACAAAATTGAAACAGATTGCAAGTGGCAGAGTAACAGTTGATTATCCGATAAAATTTTTAAAACATACCTGACATGCTAAAACACATCGCATTTGAAATACATGAAACCGATCTTCAGGATTTTTACACTGCCATTCTTGGCGGAAAGTTGAGTTATCAATTTCATTTGGAGGAGGAAGATGTCTTCAGTATTTTCAATATTCATCAATCTGTTGATGTGTATTATATGACGCTTGGACAACTGGAATTTGAATTGTTCATTCATTCCGGGGGAGCTTGTAATACCTTCAGCCATACTTGTCTGATTATGGAAAATGCCAGGGATATTTATGAGTTGGCTAAAAAAAATAATTTTTGGACTCATTTAAGGAAATCCGGAAACAACGAAGCGTATTTCCTGAAGGATAAAAATGGAAACTTGTTTGAAATAAAAAACAAAGTTACAGAGCGTTAATACTATTCCAATGGTATTCAAATTGGATTAATCCTGATAAAAATCGGGACATGTGAGAACAAGCTTAATGAATTGTTGCATCCGTTCTCAATTTTTTAAGCCTGGTTTTATTAACAACTTAAAAATCTTAAATGGATGAAAAATATTAAAAAACATTTTACAGGATTTGTTTTAGTCTTATTGACCATTGCTTATATGTTGGCATTTCAATCGTGTCATGCGCAGAAACATCATCATAAATCTGTACCCTGTCCGTGTGAAAAAAAGAGAAGGTGATCTTTTTAAGATTACATATTGAATAAAATGTATGAAAATGGAAAATCTTAAAAATGAAATTCTACATTGTACAAAATGCGGATTATCACAATCGCGCAATAAGGTAATCTTTGGAGAAGGGAATCAAAATGCAAAAATATTTCTGATCGGTGAAGCCCCCGGCAGGGATGAAGATATAATAGGCAGACCTTTTATCGGGAAATCGGGACAATTACTGGATAAAATTCTGGAAGCTTGCGGATTTAACCGGGAAGAACATGTATTTATCAGTAACATTATCAGGTGCAGGCCTCCCGGTAACAGGATTCCCAGTGAGCAGGAAGCAAAAACGTGTATGCCCTATTTGTTCAGACAAATTGACCTTGTAAATCCGGAGATACTTGTTTTACTGGGATCAACAGCTTTGAAATATATGTTTGGTCAGGATAAAAAAATTACGCGGATTCATGGAACCTGGTTAAACTGGAATAATAGATTGGCTATGCCGGTATATCATCCTGCAGCCTTGCTGCGAAATCCTTCATTAAAGCGAGATGCCTGGGAAGATTATAAAAGAATAGTACGTAAATATCGTGAACTGGTTAATTCACAGCATTTTTCGCCACATGTATAAAATGGAAAGTTGCCTTGTCAAAAATTGCGGCAGCAATATAAAATGAACATATGTTCATATAAATTAAAATTATTAAAAACATGATCGCTTTTGGTCCTATTCCATCCCGAAGACTTGGAATGAGTCTTGGAATAAATAATATTGTATCACATAAACTTTGTTCCTATAGTTGTATATATTGCCAGATAGGAAAAACGACCAGAAAATCAATAGTCAGGTCAATGTGTTATGAGCCGGAAAATCTGGTAAAAGATGTTGAAGCACATTTGAAAAAGCTTGATAAAAAACATTTGCCTGATTACCTGACTTTTGTTGCAAATGGTGAGCCCACCCTGGATATAAATTTAGGAAAAGAAATAAAAATGCTGAAAAAAACAGGTTTTCCTGTTGCCGTAATAACGAATGCTTCGTTCATTAATAAGCAGCAGGTGAGGGATGATTTGATGCTGGCCGACTGGGTTTCCGTAAAGGTGGATGCTGTGAATGAAAAGATATGGAATAAAATAAACCGGCCGGTACAAGGGATTTTTCTTGATAAAATTCTTGAAGGGCTGCGAATATTTGTTTCTGAGTATGAAAGGGAGTTGCATACAGAGACCATGCTTATTGATGGCTGCAATGATGCAGCGGAAGATTTGAAAGAAACTGCTGGTTTTATCGCTGGTCTGCATCCGGAAACTTCCTATTTATCGATACCAACCAGACCTCCTGCTGAAAAAGAAGCAGGTGTCGTATCGGAAATGAAACTTACCGAAGCATGGCATATCTTTCAGGTAAATGGCATAAAAACCGAACTATTGACTGGTTTTGAAGGAACCGGGGCAGGATTTACAGGCAATGCTATTGATGATATACTGAATATAACGGCCGTACACCCTTTGCGGGAAGACTCTGTTGCAGAGCTTATCAGAAAAGAAAAAGCAGATATGAGTGTTGTTTCATCCCTTATTAAACAAAAATTAATTAAGGAAGTACGCTATGGAGGGAAACGCTATTTTGTAAGAGATTATCATCGGTGATTGTGAGTTATTTGTATCATCAAATTGAACATACTATTATAAAGACTATTGAATAATGATAACTGACGAAATATCAATACGACCGCGATATGGAGAGGTTGACCAAATGGGCTATGTATATCATGCCAACTATGTAAACTTTTGCCACCAGGCAAGAACTGAACTATTTCGAAAATATGGGATCAACGACAGTATACTGGAGAAGAACAACATCATGCCACCGGTTATTGGGATGAACCTTAGGTATTTTAAGCCTGCTCATTATGATGAATTATTAACCATGAAAACTACCATCCGGGAAATACCGCATGTCCGGTTTGAATTTAAGATCACAAATAAAAAGGAAGAGAAAGTGTGTACGGCAAATTACACCCTTGTTTTTATTGAAGCTATAAACAGGATTCCAACACTGGTTCCTGAACAAATTGAAGAAGCACTTAAAAAAAACTTTAAATCCGTAAGCTCATGAAATTAACAGTTTTAACCGAAAATGTTGCAGGGCATGATTTTTTAGCTGAACACGGATTATCGTATTTCATTGAATGCGATGAGAAAAAAATACTTTTTGATACGGGGCATAGCAATGTCTTTCTGGAAAATGCCAAAAAATTGGGAATAGACCTCGATAAAGAAACAGACATTGTGGTTTTAAGTCATGGTCATTGGGATCATGGAGATGGATTGCGTTTTATAAAAAACAAAACCTTACTTGCTCATCCCTCAGCATTTATTAAACGATACCATAAAGATGATATTTCAAACATCGGTCTTGAACTTAGCAGATCGGAAGTGGAGAAACAGTATCATCTGATTACTTCAGAAAAACCTTATGAAATCAGTAAAAATATATTGTTTCTTGGAGAGATTCCAAGGGTAAACAATTTTGAATCCAAAACAACAGCATTTGCAGATGAATATGGCAATGAAGACTTTGTGCCGGATGATTCTGCTTTGGCTATTCTACAAAATAACGGGATAATAGTCGTTACCGGTTGTTCGCATGCAGGAATTTGCAATATAACCGATTATGCTAAAAAAGTTAGTGGCATCGATATGGTGAAGGCAATAATCGGAGGGTTTCATTTAAATGATAACGATTGGCAAACTGAAAAAACCATTCAGTATTTAAAGGAAGAGGGGATCAGAAAAATATACCCGTCGCATTGCACAGAACTGCCTGCACTTACGGCATTTTATCACGAATTTGGGATTCGACAAGTGAAAACCGGAATGATTTTTAATTTTTAAAGACTATAGAATGAGGTGCATAATTTCATTCTATAATAAACAACTAATAATTATAATTGTTCTTCATTAAGAATAGTTCTTATTTGTTATGAGATGTGTTCACTCGGATTATGATTTTATCCGGTATGTTTCATGCAAAGTGAAAGATCCGAATTAAAATTTCGATTGACTTGAATTAGAAGTTAAATAATTAATAACCTTAAATAATTATATTATGGCAAATAAAAATCAATTAGGCTTATCAGATGATTATGTTAAATCAACAGTAAATAAATTAAGTGGAATGCTTGCTGATGTGCAGGTTTTTTATATGAATGTACGTGGCTTTCACTGGAATATTCAGGGAGAGAAGTTTTTTATCTTGCATGAAAAATTTGAAGAGCTATACGATGAACTGGCCGATAATGCAGACGAAATAGCTGAACGGATTTTAATGCTTGGAGGAAAACCGGTGCATGCATTTTCAGACTATTTGAAAACAGCACAGGTAAAAGAAGTAACCAATGTAGATAGTGCTAAAACTACTGTAAGTAATGTATTGGAAACCCTGAAGCATCTGTTGGCAAAAGAAAAGGATATCATTGGTGAGGCAGCGGATGCAGGTGATGAAGGTACCGTGGATCTGCTGACTGGTTATGTTTCTACACAGGAAAAACAAATCTGGATGTATTCCGCATTTTTATCCAGTTAACACTTGTCAAAGGAAAAGCAATAAAAGAATATTTTGAAGGAAGGGTGCTTGTGATCTTTGTTTTTGAGGGAAGTAAAATAGCAAATTACAGGCAACAAATTACTTGTTTGTCCAACAAAACAGGGTAAACCGTCAGGCAGGCAATGAATATCCAATGTCCAATATCAATTATCCAATTTCAGATGAAGACGTGTATTATTCAGTATGTTCAATATCCCTGCCTGCGGCAGGCAGGCAATCACCGAATACCCATTACTGAATACTGAATACTTAATACTGTCTCAAATCTCAAATCCTCAACTTATCAGACAGGTAATTGTATTCTCCCGGATGGTTTCTTAAAACCGGCTTTTTCAATGCCTTTTTGGAATACAAAATATCGGCAGTAAATTTTTTCTTAATGGAATCAATCATATCCAATCCTTTGGTTATTAGCGGATTATCGATTCCTGCAATATCATCAGGTAATATTCCTTCGGAAATAAACATCGTCCCCAATCCGGTGAAGGATGTCGCCATGATACACTATCGACAGGCATTTCCGGGAAACGTAAGGTTGAAGATTTATAACTCAAACGGCAAGTTAGTTACTGTTCTGATGAATGAATACAGGCATGCAGGAACATGCCGGATAGCCTGGAATACCAAAAGTCTGACCAGTGGTATCTATTTCTGCAGAATTCGTACTGATGATGGCATGAATGCAGTAAAATTTGTTGTAATGAATGAACAATCCCCTTAAGTATAATTATACATGGCACAAGGTATAAAGAAAGCATTAAGACTGATATTATAACCATATTTGTACGGGCATGTTTTGAAAGTGTATTGATTGCAAAATGAAGCGTAACTCTTTCTCCGGATTCATTCATAAATTGTGTTCTCTGTTGAGAATAGAACTTTATGTTAATTAACTTTTGTCAAAATATTTAACGTCTTGTATTTTATGATTTATCAGGAAAAATGATGAATTGTATTTGCATGAAATGATCAGTTTCTCAAGCCATATACTGTTCGGAAATGATAACCATACACTGCCATGGTTATAGCATCCATGAATAAACCGGGACGTTTAAACAATGTCCATATAAAGAATTTCCAATACTCGCTGCGTCCCCGGTTAAGGATTCCAATGATCAATATTGATTTTAAAAACGCTCCCAGGTATTTGAGTTCAATTCTTTTTTGCCCGGGTTGCTGATCATTATAGTTTAACAGGAACTGACGTGTTCTTTTATAAAAGGGTTTTGCATTATAAATATTTTGAATTATCGATTGATACCCCGACAAAAGAACATTCTCATTCATTTTTGGAATGAAGTTCATCGTAAAATCGGTGTTGCTTCCGGTTGCTTCGGTGGTCAACCTGTTTTCCGCCTCAAGACGACGATACAATTTGGTATTTTTCGGGGCATTCAACAATCCTACCATTGCAGTTACAATTCCGCTTTTTTGGATAAAATCAATTTGCCGTTGAAATACAGTTGGAGAATCACTGTCAAAACCCACAATAAATCCACCGGATACCTGCAATCCGGCCTTTTGAATTTTTTTAACGTCCTGAAGCATGTCCCTGTTTCTGTTCTGTACTTTATTGCATGCCTTAAGAGATGTTTCCGATGGAGTTTCAATACCAATAAAGGCAGAGTTAAATCCTGTTTCAGTCATCAATGACAGCAGTTCTTCATCATCGGCAAGATCAATAGAAGTCTGGACAGTAAATGTAAACGGATAATTATGTTTTTGCATCCATTCTTTCATAACAGGCAAAAGCTTGTTTTTGGTTTCTTTTTTATTGCCTATAAAATTATCATCAACAATAGATATGGAACCGTGCCAATTCAATTTATAGAGGACCTCAAGTTCTTCAATAATCTGTTCAGGATCCTTCATTCTGACCCGGTGACCTAAAAGTGAGGTTATTTCACAAAAATCACAAGCAAAAGGACATCCGCGAGAGACCTGAAGATTCATCAAAGCATAATCTTTCCTCGATAACAAATGATAATCAGGTACAGGGGTCAGTTTAATATCAGCAAATTCATCGGTTTTGTATATTTTTTTTGGATGACGTCCCATTGCCAGATCTTTCAGAAAAGGAGGCAATGTAATCTCGGCTTCATTCAGTATAAAATGATCAATTTGAGGGTAATTCTTGTATTCCTGGGTAAACAAAGGGCCGCCTGCAACAATTTTCACTTTGTGTTCCAAACACTTTTCGATGATTTTGTTAACAGATTCTTTTTGTATATACATGGCGCTGATAAATACATAATCAGCCCAGAGGAGATCACTGGTATGAAGATTGGTAACATTCATGTCAACGAGTTTTTTTTGCCATGTTGCAGGAAGCATTGCCGATACGGTTATTAATCCCAAAGGCGGAACAGCGGCTTTCTTGGAAATAAAACGTATAGCATGCTTGAAACTCCAGTAAGTATCCGGATACAGGGGATAAACCATTAATATATTCATGGTGTATATTATAAAATTTATTCAAAGGTATTTCCATCCTGCATTCTGAGCGAAAATAAGGGGCTAGTAGCCGAAATTTGGGGCAAATTGGCTAAAATTGGGGTTAGTATCAGAAATTAAGGGTGAATAACACTCCCCCCAATGAGTAAATTTGGATTACTTAACCTGATGAAGGTACTGCTGTAAATGAATCAGAAAGACTCTTTCTGTCCGGTCAAATTAAAGTCTTTTCCTGCTATTCGCATAGTATAAAATTTTATAAGATAAATTGTCGTAAGATTTTGTAGACATTAACTTGTTGAACGATTAGAATTTGCGTATTTACGCCTATATTGGAACTTCGGTTACGTTAATTACCGAAAAAGGAATCATTGAACAAAAGTTAAAAAAAATATATTCTTCTGTTTGTGATAAATAATCACTAACTTAATATAAGATTCACTCTGTATTAACTTATTACGATTGTGAATAGAATAACTAAATATCAGTTATGTGTAATTGTTTTTTTTGTTCTTAACAAATTATCCTTTCCTCAATCAGATAGTCTGGATATTTATAATTTAGACTTCAGCCAATTATCAAAATTAAAAATTACTTCTACCTCAAAATCGCCTCAGAATCTTGGAGAGGTACCATCAACCATTTTTGTCATTACGGCAACAGAGATCAAAGAAAAGGGATATTTTACCCTTGAAGAGGCTTTATCCGATCTTCCCGGTTTTCAATTCAGAAATATACTTGGTATTAACAGCTATGTTTTTCAGCGGGGAATTCCCAGCCAAAACAATTTGATATTGTTGCTTATTGATGGTATACAGGTAAACGAGCTCAATTCAGGCGGTTTCTATGGAGGAGGGCAGTATAACCTTTCAAATGTGGAACGGATAGAGGTAATTTATGGGCCTGCATCGGTAGCATACGGTACAAATGCAATATCCGGGATCATCAACATTATCACGAAGAGTGCAGAAGAAAAACAATTGGCAATGAATTCTCTGATAGGTACATTCAATACAGTAGCCACTGATATTGGCTTTGGCTGTATCACGAAAAAGAAAAACTTTGGTATCAGAGTTTCCGGGATGTACAAACAAACTGATAAAGCCGATTTAAGGGGGAAAGCCGGCGATTATAACTGGACTGATCTGATGGAAAACTATGAAAATGATTACTCCTTTGATCTGAAAATTCAGGCTAAAAACTTTACCCTGGGAACAAATTGCTTGCAGAAACAGTCTTCGGTTGCTACTTCATATAAATCAATGGGTACAATCTATATAGATCACGGAAGCTTCTGGAATATCCGGTTTTTAAACAACTACCTGAAATACAATAAGAAAATAAATGACCAATTGACTTTTTCATCTGCCCTTTACAACAGAAATGCAACTGTTCTCGACAATACGGTTTTAGTAGTTGATACGGCACAAATTGGAAATTATCGGCCAAGCAATTTAACAGGACTTGAGAATGTTATCAATTATAACTCAAATAAATTCATAGCTGTTACTGTTGGTATTACTTTGGAATACGAACAATTGGCCCAAATATTTTCGGAAACATATAGTAGTTCGCCTGATGTCAGGCCCCCGACACCTGAAAAGCCTGCTATGGAGAATAATTATTTGGCAAGCTTTTTTTTGGAACCCCGGCTAACCCTGTTAAAAAATCTTTACCTATCCGGTGGTTTCCGTTTTGACCAAAGCAGTATTTACGATCAGGTACTTACACCACATGCCGGACTTATTTATAATTTCCATGATCAAATATTCCGTTTTTCGTATGCCGAAGCTTTCAGAGCTCCCAAGCCCTGGGATTATAACGACGGGATAGGAAATAATTCCCTTCTTCCTGAAAAAATGAGATCATTGGAAGCTGCAATGACTTTTTCATTATTCAATAATTATAAGCTTGATTTTATTGGATATAGAAACAGGCTTGATAATGCTATTATTAAGCAATTTATTGATGAGGGGTACAGATGGGTCAATGATGGTGAAATAAATACGGAAGGTATTGAAATCTATTTCAGGTATTTGTCCAAAAAATTAACATCATCCATAAACTACACATTTAACCAAAGTTATAATGAGAATGATGAGTTCGTTCCTGAAATAAGCAAACATAGCGGAAACGCGAGTGCAACATATCATTTCAGCAATCATATAAAAATCAATTTAAGAGCAAATTATATTGGAGAAAGAAAAAATCCGAAAATGATTGAATCAACCCATAGTAACTATGTTGATCCCTGTTTGATTTTTTACGGTACACTATCCCTTTTAAATTATAAAGGTTTTACTGTGCAGTTTATAGTTAAAAATATATTGAACAAAGAGTATTATCATACTTCTAACAGAGAGCCGGACAGGTATCGGCAGCCTCAGCGCACGATTATGGTATCTGTTGGTTATACTATGAATACCAAATGATACTAAATGAATACTCTGCTAAAACATATTCAGTTTGTATTCCTGAGTTTCAGTCTTTTGCCCGGACTTTTGGCTCAGGTTGAAAAAGCACAGATCATTGCGGCATATGTCAACAATTTTGCACACTATACATCGTGGCCAAACGAACATCAAATCGATAGTTTTAAAATTGTGGTATTTACCGAAAATACTGATATCCTGAATGAATTTCAGGAATTTTCACAAAAGCGAAGGATAAAAGACAAACCCGTTATTGTGTCAGAATACAGATCAAATCCTGATCTAAACAAAGTTCAAATCGTATTGTTAACGAGAGATAAATCGGACTACCTGCTCGAAATCTACAATGCCATTGAGGGCAAACCTGTTTTGCTTGTGAGTGAAGATTATAATGACAAACGGAATATAATGATCAATCTTTATGAAACACAGCAGAAACAACTACTCTTTGAGATCAATAAAGCCAATATAATTGATCAAAACCTTAGTATTGATCCCGAGGTTTTACTTGCCGGAGGCACAGAAATAGATGTCGCCAGTCTGTATCGCAATTCACAGCTCAACCTGAGAAACATACAAAAAGACATGGACAAAATGAGCGACTCGCTCGAACACCTGCAGCGGGATATTCAGCTTTCCTTAAACCAGATCAACCAACAACAATTGGAAATATCAAAAAAAAAGGAACTACTGGCATCTCAGAAAGATTCAATCGATTACAAAAACCGTATACTTCAGGAGCAAATGAAGGAGGCAGGAGATATGGAACAATTTTTAAAAACAAAGCAGGAACAAATTGAAATACTGAACCGGGAAATTGAAAACAAAAACATTGTATTGGGGGACCAAACAAAAACCATTGTACATCAAAAACAAATGCTTGTACTATTTATTATTGTTGGAGTGCTTTCGTTTTTTTTGGTAATCACGATTTTTATCAGTTATCGTAGTAACAAGATCAAAAAGGATATTCTCGCGAAACAAAAACGTGAAATTGAAAATAAACTGATTGAGCTTACGCAACTCAATAGAAAGCTTGAAGAAGCTGATCAGTATAAATCCGTATTCCTGGCAAGCATGAGCCACGAACTCAGAACACCTTTAAATTCTATTATTGGCTATACAGGTATCCTCCTTATGGGAATGACCGGGATGCTAACTGAGGAACAAAACAAACAATTGAGCAGGGTAAAAAATAATGCCAAACATCTGTTGAGTTTAATTAACGATATACTTGATATCTCAAAAATTGAAGCCGACCGGGTTGAATTGCATTTTGAAGAATTCAATTTGAAAAATATGGTGAATGAAGTGGTTGAAACAATCCATCCGAAAGTAGTTGAGAAACAACTGGAAATGATCACTGAAATACCTGATGATTTAATTGTAACAACAGATATCAGGCGAATTAAGCAGGTGGTATTGAACCTGGTGAGCAATGCCGTCAATTATACCGACGCAGGCAATATACATATACATGCGGATCTGTTACCGGGAAACAAGTTGAGATTAGCCGTGAAAGATACGGGAATTGGTATTCCCGAAAACGAGATTTCGAGGTTGTTTCAGCCTTTTCAACAAATAGATCCTTCGTTAACGAAAAAAAATAAAGGTACCGGTTTGGGTTTATATTTATGTAAGAAATTAATGACACTTCTGAAGGGTGATATCTTTGTTAAGAGTGATCCGGGAAAAGGAAGTGAATTTTATATTGTAATGCCGGTAAAAATTCAGTAAATTAATATTATGAAACGCATTCTGATTGTAGAAGATAATGAAGACAATTTGTACATGATCAAATTCATACTGGAACAAAACAAACTTGATGTAATTACGGCAGTTTCAGGGACAGAAGGTCTTGAGAAGACTTTTAAAGAGAAACCGGATTTGATCCTTATGGATATTCAACTGCCGGATATTAATGGTTTGGAAGTTACAAAAAGGATAATGCAGATGACATTGGATGAACCGGTACCAATTGTTGCATTGTCTTCTTACGCCATGACAGGCGATAAAGAAAAAGCAATGGAAGCAGGGTGCACAGAATATATTGAAAAACCAATCAATCCGGAGACATTTATGGATCAGATCAACAGATTTTTATTGTGAAAGAATTGTAACAGGCGAAATATGAAAATTCTTATTGTTGATGATAATTCAGAGAATATTGAGATGATGACGATCATGCTCAATAGCAAAAATCATCAAGTCATATCGGCAGGTAATGGGCAGGAAGCTCTCGAAAAATTGCACTCCGAAAAATATGATTTGATCATATCCGACATTCTTATGCCGGTGATGGATGGATTTCAGTTATGCAGAGAATGCAAGAAAGACCGTGAACTGAGCAATATCTGTTTTATCTTTTATACGGCTACATACATCGATGCCAAAGATGAAGAATTTTCCCTGGCATTGGGTGCACAGAAATTCATACGCAAACCCCAGGAGCCGGAAATATTTTTAAAACTGATTGAAGAAGCAATTGAAACATCAGGAAACGGGGAAAATGCTCCGATTCAGTATAAAGAACAGGATGAAAAGGATATACTTAAACTGTATAGCGAGCGACTGATCGCCAAGCTGGAGAAAAAAAATCTGGATCTTGAAAATGAGATCGCTTCTCATAAAGAAACCGAAAAGGAATTAATTCAGGCAAAAGAAAAGGCAGAGGGATCGGATAAACTGAAGACAGCATTTTTAGAAAACATATCTCATGAAATAAGGACGCCTTTGAACGGTATTATCGGATTTTCAGATTTGATAACTGATTCAGATCTTTCGGCCGAAAAGAGAAAACAATATTCACAGATCATTCGCGATAGCGGCGATCAACTGCTTTCCATAGTGAACGATATTATCAGCATAGCAACCATAGAAGCAGGCCAGGAAAAACCACAGGAGAAAAGGTGTGACATCAATAAGCTTCTGGAGTTAATAAAAAAACAAAACTCTTACAAGGCCGAAACAAAAAATCTTTCCTTTGTTGTATCCTCGGCCCTCACCGATGATGAAGCAATTGTACTGATTGATGAAACCAAATTGCTCCGGATACTTATCAATCTCGTAAATAATGCTATAAAGTTTACAGATGAAGGATATATAAATGTAACCTGCAGGCTTAATGGCAACTTTATCAAATTTACTGTTGAAGATACCGGAATTGGAATACCTCCTGAAATGCATGAAAAAATATTTGACCGGTTCTTTCAGATCGATTATAGTGAAACGCGATTGTATAGTGGTAACGGACTCGGACTTTCAATTGTCAAGTCTTATGTCCATTTCTTAAACGGTGAAATCCACGTGGATTCCAATCCCGGACAAGGGTCCAAATTTTATTTTACTTTGCCATACACTCCTGTAACGAAAGAAATTCAACCTGCTGAAGTTTCATTAAAACAAAAAAACAAGAACTTATCGGGCAAAGTGATTTTAATTGCAGAAGATGATAATAATAATTATGCATATCTGGAAGAGATACTGCTTGACAAAAAAGTGAAAACGATACGCGCAAACAATGGCAAAGAAGCTGTCGATTTATGCAAAAAAAATCCTGAAATTGAAATGGTCTTCATGGATATCAGAATGCCCGAATTAAATGGTTTTGAAGCAACAAAACAAATATTAAAATTCAGAAAAGATTTGCCCATTGTTGCTCAAACAGCATATACATATTTTAACGATATACAAAAAGCGCTGGAAGCAGGGTGTACTGCTTATATTGAAAAACCGATCAGCCCTGAAACAATTATGGATAGTATCAGAAAATACTTATGAAATAATCAAATAACCCTCTAATCGGAAAAAGTCATGAGAATTCTGGTGGTGGATGATAATTCAGAGAATACTGAGATGATGATGATCATGCTCAAGAGTAAAAACTTTAAAGTCGCATCGGCAGGTAATGGTCAGGAAGCTCTTAAAAAATTGCGTTCCGGAAAATTTGATTTGATAATTTCCGACATATTGATGCCGGTTATGGACGGATTTCAACTGTGCAGGGAATGTAAAAAAGACCCTGAACTGAGCAGGATAAGTTTTATTTTCTATACGGCCACATACATCGATGACAAAGACGAAGAATTTTCCCTGGCATTGGGTGCTCAAAAATTTATACGCAAACCGCAGGAACCGGAAGTTTTTTTAGATATTATTCAGGAAGTAATAGAAAGATCGGTAAATGAAAAAAATATTCCGAAAGTTTATCCCGAATCAGATGAAAAAGAAATACTTAAGCTTTATAGCGAGCGCCTGGTCTCCAAATTGGAAAAAAGAAATCTTGAACTCGAAAGAGAGATCGCTTCCCACAAAACAACTGAAAATAAGCTTAAAGAAAGCGAAGAAAAATTCCGTTCCATTATTGAACAATCATCCGAAGGTGTAGTCCTGACCGATGACAAAGGTGTTATTATTGAATGTAACAAGGCCATAGAATCAATAACAGGATTGAAAGTCAAACAGATTGTCGGCTTTCCTTTATGGGACGTCCAGCTCAAATTAATACCACCCGACAGCAATTTAAGGCCTGGAATAGAATCTTTTAAAAAAATCTTGCCTAAAGTTATTCGTACCGGTAAGTCCAAATACTTTAATGAACCTATGACTGTGAACCTATTAACTCCTCAAGGCGAGAATAAAACCGTTCTGCAAAGCATATTTCCTATTAAAACGAACAAAGGATTTCACATCGGAGCATTACTATATGATGTTACGGAGCACACGAGGGCCGAAGAAGCTTTAAACTGGGAACAACACCTTTTTAACAGTCTGTTTGATACTACTCCCGACAATATTTACTTTAAAGATATCAACAGTTGCTTCATCAGGATCAATTCACCAATGGCAAAGAGGTTTGGCTTGGATGATCCGCAGGAAGCTCTGGGCAAAACAGATTTCGATTTTTTCGATGAAGAGCATGCCCGTCCGGCATTTGAAGATGAACAACAAATTATCGCTACGGGAGAACCTGTTATTAATAAGGAGGAGAAGGAGGTATGGCCGGACGGATATATTACATGGGTTTCAACCACCAAATTGCCGCTGTGTGATAAGGCCGGGAATATTATTGGCATCATGGGCATTTCAAGAGATGTTACTGATCGTAAGCAGGCAGAAGAAACAATAGAAAAGGAACGTTCCCTGCTCAGAACGTTGATCG
>CAYORG010000033.1:0-33146 GCA_964406315.1 uncultured Bacteroidales bacterium
AAAAGCTTACAATTACTATGTAGATCATACCACATTGCGTGATTCAATTCATTCCGGGGAATTAAAAAAGCAAATTGCGGAACTCGAGGCACTTTACAACCTTGAAGCACAGGAAAAGCAGATCATCGAATCGAATGCAAAATTAAAAAATCAGAAAACACAGAAAGTTGCCCTTCTGATCATCCTGTTTTTATTGCTTGCCAGTTTGATTGTTATATACATTGCGTACCTTAAGAAAAAGGCTTCTTCCATTAAGATATTTTCACACAAGCTTGATCTTGAAAATTCTTTGTATGAGAAAACAAAGGAACTGGAAAATGAGATCACAGAGCGAAAAATAGCTGAAGAATCAGATAAGCTGAAAACTGCATTCCTGGCAAATATGTCGCATGAATTAAGAACTCCGATGAATGCAATCATTGCATTTACCAAATTTCTGAAAGATCCTGAATTGCCTTCCGAACAAAAAGATGAATACCTCGATCACATTACCAATGCAGGAGATAACCTGTTGCGATTGATTGATGATATAATTGATACTGCAAAAATCGAAGCCAAGCAACTCAGAATATCAATAAATCCTACAAATATTTCCCATTTGCTGAAAGAGATCAAGAAAGTATTCATTAAACTGAAATTAAAATACAATTATCCGGCCGATTTGGTGCTGAATATCAGTACTGATAAAGACGTAATAATAAATACGGATGCCGTAAGAATAAGGCAGGTTCTCAACAACCTTCTTGAAAATGCGTTTAAGTACACAAAAAAAGGAACTGTTGAATTTGGATTTACTGAATCTGAAGAAGGCATATTGTTTTACGTGAAAGATACCGGAATAGGAATTGCAGAAGAAAAACAGGCTACTATCTTTGAACGGTTTTCACAAATCGAAACTGACTTAAACCGCAAATACGGAGGAACAGGACTTGGTCTTACAATATCCAGGAATCTCGCAGAACTGTTGGGCGGCAATCTCTGGGTGGAATCAAAATCCGGTCAGGGCAGTATATTTCGAATGCTGATTCCGGCTGCAGGTCTAAGACATGTTGACGTTGTTACAGAGAAGTCCCAATCGTCAAATCCGCTGTTACAAAAAAGATACAACTGGGAAAAAAAGGCTATCCTCGTTGCTGAAGATGAAGAACTGAATTTTAAAGTGCTCAATACCTGTCTGGCGAGAACAAAAGCGAAGGTGATTCATGCAAATGATGGATTGGAAGCAATAGAATTATTCAAAAAAGAAAAAATTGATCTTGTTCTTATGGATCTGCAAATGCCGGTTATGGATGGGTATGAAGCTACTCTTGCAATCAAAAAGATAAATCACAATATGCCTGTAATAGCTCAGACATCTTATGTTTTGGCAAATGAAAAGGAAAAGTGTCTCGATGCAGGTTGCGATGACTATATTGATAAACCACTTGATCTGGAAGAACTTCTTCATAAAATAGACAAATACCTGAACCAGACTCAATAACAACCTCAGTATTGTTACTTCTTTATCTCTTTCGTTAACCATTATTGATTTTTAATTATTTCACCGTCTCTTCTGATACATTTTTTGTATCTTTTCTATTGGATTGAAATGAACTTAATATCATATTTAAACTTTTACCCGATGAACAAAAAGATTTTAGTATCGGTCGTTATTTTTCTGGTCGCATTGGTTGTTGTTTTCTTTGCAATAAGAAAACCGTTAGCCGAATCATTAAATCAGAAAGGACTTGACAGCTATAACAGGAATGAATATATACCGGCCGAAAAGTATTTTAAAAAATCATTGAAATGGAATAGCAAATCCGCAGTAACAGGAATTAACCTGGTGAAATCGCTGCTTGCACAGAACAAAACCGAAGAAGCCGGATCTTTTCTTGATAAATTGAATACCTTATTTCCTGAACATCCCGAGAAGTATGCTCTTGAAGGACAAAAACTTGTTATGGAAGACGAATTTGAAAAAGGGATCAGGAAACTTAACCTTGCCATAGAAAAAGACAGCATGTTATCTTACGCCTACTATTATCGAGGAATCGCAAAGGCAAATCTGAATGATCTTAATGGTGCGGCAGATGATTATCTGAAAGCCAGAAAACTTGACCAGGACAATACTGACATATTAATAGAAGGAGCTATTGTATTGAGTAAACTGGAAAATTTTGATGCAGCAATTGAAAATTACAATAAGATCCTTGAACTGGATCCATCAAACACTGAGGCATTTTTGAATCGCGGAAATTTTAAAATGAAAATCCTGGATTTCAAAGGATCAGTTTCTGACTTTTCAAATGCTATTTCTTTGGATGATCAGCTGGCAGAAGCATATTTCAACCGGGGAAAATCATACGCAAACCTGGGAATTTATGACAAGGCAATAGACGATTTCAATAAGGCAATACAATTCAATCATAAAATTGCCAGCGCAAATTACAATTCCGGATTGGCATACCTGAAACTTAATAAACCCGGGGAAGCAAAAAAGTACCTGACCAATTGCATTAAATACGACTCTGAATCAGAGCATACAGCGAGTGCTTATTACCTGCTGGGAATTATGGAAATGATGCAAAACAGGAATGAAGAAGCAATAAAATACTTCACCAATTCACTGAAATTTGATGCAAATCGTGCCGATACTTATTATAACAGAGGCATTGCCAATGGTTTAATGAACAGGCCACAGGAAGCAATTGATGATCTGAATAACTGTTTGGATCTTGGTATGAAGTCTGCAGATGTTTATTTTGCCCTGGGAGTACAGAAAATAAGCATGAATAATTTTGCTGATGGTTGCAGCAATCTGAAAACTTCTGCTGAAATGGGGAATCAGCGTGCCGTCCAGATGAGAGTGCAATACTGTAAAAATTATTAGTTTATAAGCCTCGTTCGACCGATAAAAATTAAATTCTGTCTATGCATATGAAAATACATGCCTGCTTTATTCTTGCCATATTGTGTATTGAATGCAATATATGGTCACAGCCTGATACTATTATTGCAGAAAACATATACAAATATGAGGTTCTGGATGGGAAAAGAACACCGAAAAAACATATAACAAAGCAAAATACATATGATCTTCAGGGAAAACTAATCAGGCAAATCGTATTCAGGGATTCACTTATGAATATTGAACAGTATACTGCTTTCATCTATGATTGCGACAAATTAATTTCAGAAGAGACTTTTGATAGTACAAATTCCGTAATGGAAATCAGAAGATACAGGTATGGACCGAATCATCTTGTATCGAATGTTGATATTTACAGAAAAGAAAATATCAACATTGCTTTGACAGAAAAAATACAATATGAATACGATGACACCCTCCTGATTCACAGAGAAGTTCTAAACAGAAAAAACAAGTGGCTGATAAAGGCCAATTGTACATACTCAGAAAATGAGCATACTGAAAGCATATTGTATAAGAAAGGGTATAGGAAAGACAAATTAAAACAAACCGAAACAATATCGTATTTCGAAAATAATACTATGATCAGAGCAGTCACCAATAAGTTATATTATACTGGTGAAACTGAAGAAATCACTGTAGAATATGAATACGATTCACGATTCAACAAAGCATTGAAAGAAATATGGACCTTCAGTTATGATACCGTGCCCAGGATAGTTGAATACCGCTATAGACCAGATGGCATAAAAACCGGGGAATGTGTTGTTGACGAGAACCACAATTACCTCGAATTTACAGGCTTTGAATGGAAAAAGCATGATGTAATAAGAAGGGAAGTGAAGATGTATGATTTGGGAGAGGAGAAAGTGAGAGAGTGAGAAGATGAGAAGGTGAGAAAATGGGAAGATAAGAGGGTGAGATAGTTTTGAGTTTTGAGTTGAAATCCAAAGTCAAAGAAAACAATACATCATTAAGAGGAACCCCTCATCAAGTGCGCGGTAAACTCCATGACGCGGTAATCTGGCAAATTCAGAAACACGAGTACTGGTTGCTTGTTATACAACTTCAGTTAATCAGTTGCCCGGTTCCACCTCATGACGCAAGTCTGTGCCATGTTGGGAAATACAATTACGCTTTAAAATAATTCTTCGTATAGATTGATCAAAGAATACACCCTGTACGGGTGTGATTATTATAGCCCGGGGTGAAGCCCCGGGGATAAGATACAGAATGGAAAAGCGTTTCAACTACTCTCTTTTTTCAGGGTATTCCCTTTCTATGAAACGCAAACTACAAGTATTAATAATGTGGTGTAATTGTGTGATTTATGAGATGTGTGACTAGTGACTTGAAACTTTCTTAGTTGCTAATAGCGATTCAACCAGCGGTATCTTCTTGCGCTATCGCCGAATTTCACTGCGATCATCAGCTCATGCGATCCATACGTCCTTGCACTAATGCTACTAAAGGTGTAGTCAAAAGCGTAGCCAAAATAAAACTTATCCACACGCACACCCCCCATGACAATCAGCGAAGAACCTCGTCCTCCAATGGATTCCTGGGCAACTCTTGATCCACTTCCTGTCCTGTAGGAAAATCCTGCCCAATAATCCTCTTTAAAGTAGAATTTCAAATTCAGATCCAATTGTGAAACTACGTTCTCACTTAACTTAAAAAGAAAAGATGGCTCAATAAACAAAAAATCGATCAGGTCGAACCGATACCCGGCCATAGTAAGGTATTGTCGTTCAAGTTTAAATCCGGCCCCTTCCCTGTTATTGAGTCGTAAAAAACTCTCAAAAAGGTTTTGCACGGAAAATCCGGCATATATATTCTTATCAGAGTAATAAACCCCTGCATTTGCATCTGAAATAAAGGCCTGACTTGCAGTATTCAGGTACAACTGATCATCAGGATTCTCAAGGTTCAGTTTGTCCTTATCAAGTTTATACTGAAAAGTACTTAAGGAGGCACCAAAAGACAATTGGGAACGTCTTAATGTCAAATGATACGAATATGTTCCCTGCATTCCGGTTCTGCTGAAAGCTCCATTCTGATCATGAAAAAAGTACACACCAAGACCAACTCTACCGCTACGTGACATTACACGCCTTCTTCGCCGGATTGATTTAGTACGTGAAATAAAGCTGTTTTTCAGTAACCTGGTCTGACCGGTAAGTGCGAATGTTGTCGGTGCATCTTTAAGTCCTGCCCACTGCTCTCTCACAGTGAAATTTACAGTAGTATACCCTTCATGACCTGCTACAGCAGGATTAAGCAAAAACGCATTCATCATATACTGGCTGTATATAGGAAATTGCTGTGCCTGAGAAAGTGCTGAAAATAAAAAACAGCTTAAGATGATATATTTTATACGGAATAACTTCATTCCTTTACTAATTGTCTCCTTTCTTTCCTGAGTTTCTTTTCAACTTAATATTCCCGAAAACAAATATATCCTAATATATCTTTTTCCCTTAATGAGATTACCGGATTAAATTAACAGTTCCGACTATTGGTTCGGCACCTGCTTCATTCAGGTCAAGAACAAAATAATACGAATCCATCGGCAAATCTCTGCCCTTTGATTTTCCATCCCAGGGTTCTTCACCAACGTTTGTAGTTCTGTAAACCAGTCGCCCCCAACGATCAAATATTTCCAATACGGCATTTTCAAAAAACTGCATATATGGAATATTCCAGACATCATTTACACCATCCCCATCAGGTGTAATTGCATTGGGCATATCTTTGAAAAGTGTTTCATAATTACAAGGATAAACAACCACTGTATCGCTTGCCCAGCATAAATTATAGTCTTGAACTTCCAGTAAAATCGTATCAGGTATATCCCGCTCAATAGGGTATACAATATATTCCCACTCGTTTTCAATTACTTCGCCGGTACTTGAGATACTCCATCTGTAATAGGAGTAATCTCCCGGACGAAGTGCGTGTGAATTTGGTGCACAGACGCGTATATCTTCTCCAAGATCAACATCAGGTGAAGGATTAACAAGCAAAGAAACCGTATCATACCTTGTACAGCCATAACCATCGGTTACACGCACCCATATTTGTTCTGTATTTCTTGCGATATATTGCTGGTCAGTACTTCCGTTATGCCACAGAATAGTAAATGCCGGCTCGTAGTGATCGCCAACATCCAGTACCAATGAATCATAATCGCATATTTCAGGAAAGTCGTCCCCCAGATCCACATCCGGAGCCATGATTTCTATCCAGGCCCGGGAAGGAACATTGCTGCAATTCTGTGATGTAATTTCAAGAACTTCCAGTTGAACAATTCCCGTAGCATATCCCCATCTTATGGATATGGTATCGGTACCATTGCCTTCAAGAACAGTTCCGTATGCCGGATCGAAAGACCATATAAATTCCGAATCGGAATATCCGGTAACACCATATAACTCAGTACTTTCAGCACAGGCAGGTTCTAATTGAACCTGCCCGTATCCGAAAGTAATGTTAAACAGTAACACTGTTATTATTATATGGTTTCTTCCAACCAATAGAATTGCTTTTAAGTTCCTACTTCTTCTACACGAATAGATTGGTATTTTTTAGTTAGCCCAACCTGAGTTTATATGATAAATAGGTCCTGTTGTCGGTGAAGGATGAATTGTAACCGATACGGTTTCACCAATAGCATTGTAAGTAAATGCACTGGGATCGGTATCATCACCGCCAAGAGCAATAAAATCACCAAATCTCAAAGCCTGGTCGTTAATACTTATCAACTCATAAGTATACACGGTTGACTGAGAGTTAATTACTTCAAAGCTACCAACTGTCATTATATTTTGAACACCGGAAGCTACAAATCTATTAGGCCCTGTGGTCGGATAATCTTCAGCATAATACTGAACAGCTTGCGGATTTGCTCCTGTTTCATCATCATAATAGAAATCGATTGCTCCCAAATTGTCCAGCGTATGTATCTGCAGTCTCCATACCACGTCATATTCCTGCCAACCATTAGAGATCGTTTGATTTAAAACGATTGGTATACTGGCATCGCCATCACAATATTCAAGTGCAGCATTGCCACCCAAAGTAGAAGCCGGAGTTACCACAACTACTACTGTAAGATCCTGACCTACATCACTGCAACCACCCCAAGCAGGCGGTGCCACCTCTTCAACATGTACGGTGTAAGAACCTGCAGTACCTGCTCCTGCTGTCGCAACAGTATAGTTATCGTCAACACCATCATTGGAAAAGGTAATGTTTGCTGTAGCTTCTTCCCAATCCCATGTAAAACCGTCAGTCAAAGTGTATACTCCTGCTGTCGCATCATAGGTTGGATGATAGTAACCATCAGGCATAGCAAATAATGGAACGGAAGTTCCTTCCACCATGTAAGTAGTTCCCTGCACAGTAGAAGCGGCATATTCCGTAGCTAAATTTGCCGGGGTTCCGGGTATTGTTGTCCCCGGATGAGTCTGTGCAATAAGTCCGTTAGTCAGCATTACAGAAACTGCAATTGCCAACATTGTTTTAAAATTAAATACTCTCTTCATAATTCCCTGTTTTAGTAAATTAAACATGTTCTTTGTTATTTTTTTTTGTTCGTTTTCTTCGATGTATACCTGCTTATACCGTAAAAGCAGGGCTTTTTGTTACATTATAGTTAAGTTAATTATTTTTTATTACATGTAAGTTGCATTTTTTATGATCAATGTTATTTCTGTTCCGGTAAATAATGATTGATTGAACTATTCAATTTCTTATTAATCTGATATTTATCATTGATAGTGCGAATCGTTTATATGATATGCAGGTCCGGTTGCCGGCACAGGCATAATTTCCACGTCCATATCTGCAGTTGCAGAAGTACAATTGTTTGTATCCGTATAATTTACGGATACATTCCCCGTACCTGCAGTATTCCATGTTATTGTCACGGAATCATCCCCTGAACCTCCTCCCGAAGTAACTGCACCCTCTGCCGAGACAACCCAGACATAATCTGACATTCCGTTGTCTGTTGTATACACGTTGCCCGCCGATCCTACACAAACCGTATCGTTGCCGCTCAAAGACGGAGTTGCCGGTAAATTCACAGTCACAGTCACGGCATAACCAGTGCTTTCACACCCTGTAGTACTGTTCCTGACTGTAAGTATGGCATCATATACACCCACAGATGCAGCCACAGGCACTGATACGATTATCGGACTTGCTGTCAATGTGGCATTTACCGAATCCACAAATCCTTCTGCTTCTGCTGTTGCATCGAAATCCAGGGAATACTGGTCAGGACTACCTGTGGTAGCAGTGTAATTCAAATCTGCACTGGTTATACCCTGGCAAACCTGTATGTTAGGATCCAGCGTTATTGTCGGAACAGGATTCACAGTAATATCAATCTCACGGGGAGCACTATCTCCGCAACCATTCGTTGCATAAACGCTTAATGTTCCGCTTGTGGCTGAAGCATCAAAATCTACTGTAACAGAATTGCCCGTACCATTGATGGTAGCACCTGTTCCCGTATAATTCCAGGTATACGTTACGGTGGGATCATTTGGAACCGTATATACCACGCCTGTTTGTCCCTGACATACCTGGGATGAGCTGGTTGTAAAAGCTCCCGGCTGAACAGGTAGCAACGGAAAATCAATAATTACATCATCTGATGATTCGCAACCTCCGTTGGTAATTGTCCAGCGTAAGGTATAAGTCGTTCCGTTGGTACCATTGAAGGTACTGGTAGGAGACGTTGGGGTAACCACTGTCCCCCCTGTTCCACTGATAATTGTCCACAATCCCGTACCTGTTGTTGGGGTATTTCCATCAAGTGTAGTGCTGGTTGCCCCGCATAATGACTGATCCAACCCGGCATCAGCCGTTGTCGGATTATCATACACTTCAACTTCTGTCGGATCAACAACACCGACATCACTCCCACTATTGTAAGTGAACGCAGTTAACTGGTAAGTCCCGCTAGTTGTTGTAGGTAATGTATAGGGAACATCTCCCGAAGTAATATTGATCTGTGCCTGAGGCACCCCATCAATGGTATAATCCAGGGTATAATCAAACGGGATGGATCCCGAATAAGTAAAGGTGACAGGAATTCCGTCCGAACCGCATACAGGTCCTGCCGGAGAGAATTGTGCCCTGGGTTTGACCACATTAATACATGCCGTGGTAAAATCAGATGATCCCGCGGCCGGGATTGTCACCCTGCTTGTTGTGGATACCGTACCGTTATTATTGTCACCGGTAGCCGTCGATGTTAATTCTTCCCAGCTTGTACTTCCTGTATTGTATCTGGCTACCCGCATATCCGTCAATCCGTTTTCAGTCATCAACGGAGTTAAATCGCTGGAAGGATCCCAATCCAGGTTAATAATTGCCTGATTACCTGAAGAAGCGGAAACTGTCCAATACTCATCATTATTCACATACGTTAAAGGAGAGGTCATACTGCCCGATGTGCCGTTGGGATTAAAGTACTCTACCGTCCAAAGCTGAGTTCCCGTAAGGGTTGCAGAAAGATTGATCTTATTGCCTACAATACTTCCTTTACCGACAGGGAATGAAAAATTATCTCCCTGGTTAATTCTTTTGGTCAGGGGACCGTCAACAAACGAAGAAGAACTTCCTCCTGAAGGTGTAACACAATTGATCGCTGTATTCGTTATAGTAAGCGTATTGGTGGCAGAAGTAGTAATTACTCCGTCAGTCAGTAACAAATTCCTTTTGACTTCTATTGCACCTCCGCTATTTACAGTAAGCCCGGCACTATTATCTATTTCCAGGTTATTCAATGCATTGGTCCCGCTGAAATCACCAAGTGCACCTGCTACGGTCTGAGAAGCTGATCCTGCAAAAGTAACCGTAGCTCCGGCACCGCTGCCGCTTAAAAATGCACCTGTTCCGTAACGTTCCATTGTACCCTGTATGGTAAGCTTTCGGTTATTTACACTGTTATCCAAAGTAGGACCATTGATTAACAGCTGGGTACAAATGGTAAGATCTTTGCTGGGGAGGGTTCTGGTTCCCGTGCCTGTAAAATGCAAATTAGGAATGCTGGAGTAAAGATCCGCAATGATTGTATAATCTGTTGTTCCTCCATACTCAAGCGTAGCATCGTTGGAGCAATCAAGAAAATCGGTATACCTTCCTGCAGGGAACGTTCCGCTTTCCAGATATAAGGTTCCGCTGCCGGTTACTGTACCCAGATTGTGCCCATAAGTTGGCGATACAACCCTCAATGTTCCATTAATGGTAATTCTATAAGCAGAGGCATGGTTTATATCCAGCGTAACCTCATCATCCGAATCAACAATAACAATGAATCCATTCGGAGCACCGGTCAGGGTATACGGATCACCGCCGGTTTGCTGCCAGTTTGTATTATCCGACCAGTCTCCGTCATCAATGCTTGTGAATTCGGGAACCTGATCAGGCAATGCGGTATCAATACCTGCAGTATATTCACCGCTCAATGAATTTGAACCCGAATAGTCAAAAGTGATCGTATTGTTTGTTTCGTCAACATTATCTGTCCCGGGACCGGGAGCTGCTTTGGTCCAGCTTGTTGTTGGTGAGAGCAATGCTGCAGCGATGTAATCGGCCTCAGTATTTGCTCCGGTAACCTGAACATCCCCTTCATCATAATTTAACACCAGGGAACCGTTAAATCCTGCAATACCATTGCTTTCAACATCCCAGAAATAATCCAGAACATTGTCGGGATCAAGAACACCCGGGTGATTATCATTGATGTTATTCACACGAATATACCCTACATTTGTATTTTCTGTATATGAAATAAATGCCGGTGTATATTTGCCTGATGTACCAAGAGGAATGGTATCGGTCTGCATCGCACCGCTATATATGCTGTAGTATTTCCTGACACCCACATCGCTGAATACGCCGTCGGATGTAATCATTTTTTTGTTGCTATAATCATCTCCTACAATATCACTGTTTACTCCCAGTGTTAATAAGTACATGTTAATATCGAATATACCATTGGTCAGCAAGAAATCAGCCTGCAATGAAATCGCATTTTCCAGTCTTGCCCCGGCCGAATTATTCAGTTCCAGTTGCCCCCATGTTCCTGTTCCTCCGACATATTGCATAACACTTCCATTCAATACCAGTCCGGTACTGTTATCCGTATAGGTAGCATTGTTTGTAACATCACCTTGTGCATAAACATAGTAATCTCCGCAAATAAGGGTTCCGCTGGTTAATGTCAAATCATTCTCAACAGTAGCATCTTTATTTAATGTCAGGCTAGTTACGGAATTCACATCCAGATCATAAAATTCTATATTGGAAGAACCTAAAATGGATTGTGTTCCTCCGTCAAATGTGGTAAGATTATTGCGATGTTCATAAACACCCGAATTATCAAAATCACCGTTAATTGTAATATCAATATCAAAATCGATATTTGCATCCAGTATACTGGTTGCTGTAACCAGGGTAAGATCCCCGTTTACAACAAGCGGGCTTACCAGCAATTTAACATTGGCATCCTGCCCCCCGTTGCCATTAATTGTAAGGTCATGTACAGGAACATTTGCATCGAAAATATAATCCTGGTCTCCTGCTGATCCCGGAGAGAATATGATTTCTCCTCCGGTAACCGAAGAACTCTCAGGACGAAGGTACAGATCACCATACGTGCCTCCTCCACCACCACGAACAATCGTAATAGTACCTCCCGACATATTGAATTCGCTTCCCGTGTTAAGTATCTCCAGTTTTGCATTGCTTGTATTGGCTGATCGTCCGTTGATGGTAACAGCCCCCCCTGACTGGGTATATTTTAAAACGCCGGCTGTTGTTGAAGGATTCCTGCGTATCTGGCCATTTACAGTTAATGAACCGTTCACAATTTCAATTTCGGAAAAACCGGCTCCCGAATATTCAATATCATTATTATTGTTCGGAGCACCGGTTTCCCCTATATACACATTGCCGTCAATTAGGGTAAGTTTCCCGTTCAGATAAACATCATTATTATTGACATTATCGTCAGCCAGGTAGATCGTCCTTCCGGGAGCATCGATATACAAACCGGCTGTTGACGGAATGGTAAACTGGCTTCCTTGGGTAATATGCAGATTTGCATCCCGTTCATATTTGAACGTTCCGTTCTGAAGAGTCAGCCAGCCGTCATTGGGAGTATTAAAAGTACCTGTAATATTCACGATAAGCGAATCCGACTGAGAAGATCCCTTGTTAACAGTAAGAGATTCTATGACGGTATAAGTATTTGCTGCAGGATCATCATTGGTTATTGAATCGACACCGGAACCAAAAAAGGTCAAAGGAATATCGGTAAAATCGCACCCGCGGTAGCCATGCGGATTTGCACCGGGAGCCAGGGAATTGTTGATCAGATCGCCTCCGATGGCAATGCTCTGGTTCCAGGCTTGTGCATAATCCTGCAAACCGGCATTCTCTCCGACAATCAGATCTCCGTAAATCAGAAAGTCTTGTGCAACTCCCTGATTCCCATACCAAACCAGGGCTCCGTCCTGAAGCTCAAGATTTCCATTGATCGTAATTGTTTTTGCCACCCTGGTCGTCGGAGCAGTCGGATAATTTGTATTCCAGGTTGGACAAAACCAGGATCGTGAGGTTGATCCTCTGGTAATTAAATTCCCATAAATCAACACATCATTATTCGGGAAAATAATGTTTGATCCGTCCAATGGAGAAATAATCAAATTACCGTAAGAAATAACTCCGTTAGGGAGCCAGTAAGTAGTTCCGGCATTTGGATTGGTTGAATAGAGTTCAGTGGTTCCTAAGTTCACATTGTAATCGGAAAAATCTCCCGTCGGAAAAACATACGTACTGCCATTATTTGATGAAGTAGTTAATCTGAAGTTCCCGTTTCCATTGTCATGATTTAAAACAATACCAAAAGAACTGTTGGTATTATAGCCAATATCCAAAGCAGATCCAACCTCAATTTTTAAAGAAGCACAACTTCTGGGATCAACATTATCCGTGTTATATGGCCATGTCCAGTCCCTGTCAAGATATACAGAATCCTGGCTTCCGATAATTACGATATCATTTACTCCAGGAACAACTGCCGGAGGATCATCCGTGACATGGTCAGTCAGCGACCAGGTAGCTGTGTTGCTCCACAAACCCGATTGACGGCTGTAATAAATTGTCGGTATCCCAAAAGGATCCGTAGCATCATCATCACCGGCTGTAAATTCTCCGTCGATCAAAGAAAGGATCTGGTAGGCTGTACCAGTACCCCCTATAATATTATTCCCTTCATCGACATCAGCAACTGTTTCTTTTGTCCATGAGTAGGTTGAATTATCGTACATCGCCGCTACATACCCGTTTTCAGTAATATCTCCTCCCGTGACAACATCATTCTGGGAATAGGTATAGGCATGATTAATTACGGCAGATCCCAATGTAAAACCTTCCGATTTGACTCTCCAGAAATACGTCAGGCTCCTGCCTTTGGTGGTTGTATTCGGATGTTCGTAACCCACGGGAACCACAGTTATGGAACCATACACGGTAGGTGCCGTTTCGAAAGAAAGAATTGCAGGTGTATATTCTGCTGAAGCATGACCCGTGGATGGTGCACCAAGCGGAAAGGTAAAACTACTGGCAGAAGTCGAATACTCCTTGGTTAAACCTCCATCACCGGCATTTCCGGCAGCCTGAATAAACCGGTTGGTTCCGGCATTGGATATTGTGGCTGATGCCCCCATTGAGAGGTTGTACGTGCCAATATCAAACAATTTATCCTGTGAGAAAGTAAGCGTTCCGTTCACTGTAATGTTTGCTCCAAGAAAAACCGGGGCATCCAGTGCATCTGTATTATTCAGTTCCAGGTTTTCAAAAATACCATTCCCGTCTCCGCTGATCACCTGGGGATCATCATCGGATAAGGTTATCCTGCCCGTACCTGTGTGTAAACCTGAATTATACAGATAAGAAGTAGAACTTGTAGCTGATGTGGTAAAATCTATCGTTTTACCGCCATCGTCCAGGGTGGCACTTATAATTGTCAGAGAATCTTCCACCGAAATAGTTGATTGTGAACCGGCCAGAGTTAATGTGGTTCCTGCGGGTTTATCTATTTTCAGTTTCTTCAATGCCAATGTTGCTGCCAGGTTTACAGTTAAATCCTGATCGTCGGAACCATTAAAAATGGTCCAGTTTGTTCCTGGAGTATAAGTCGTCCCGTTCTCAATATAAAAATCGCCTCCCACACTGACATCCAGGTTGTTTGCTGTAAGTACGCCTGAAGTTAATGTCAGATCGTCAAGTACCGTTAAGGGATAAACATCCAGTTGCACAGTAGTGGTACTGCTTGCCCTGTTTATAGTAACATTTCCCAGGGGTGCATTTGATCTGATATAATGAATAGCTGCATCGGCTGTTCCGCCTGTTCCTGCAGTAGGAATAAACTCAACCGTGCCACCGGTAACACTAATGTTTCCCGATGAAGACAGAACATCAAATACCCTTCCTCCGACACTGCAAGCATCGTATATTCGAATCGTACCGCCGGACATGTTAAACACATTGGCTGTTTCATTCAGGTTGAAAGTACCCAAACCGGCTCCTAAACAAACATCATTGGCTCTGACTGTATTTAAGGGGGCGTTGACCAGATCACTGACACTCGCATATGCGCTCGGTGTTCGTTGAAATCGTCCTCTGAGAAGAAACGTACCTCCCGATTGATCAAATGAGGCCAAACCGCCACCGCCTCCGGCTGACCTGAATTGCTTGGCATCAACGGTACCTCCTGTAATTTCAATCTGACCCGAAGCATCATCCCAGGTTATCAATCCACCGGATTCCCGTGTGGAAAAATACCCGTTATTCACCTGTAATTTGCCCAATACGGAGAAAGAACTGCAACCTCCTGTGCCAACACCATTTACCGTACCCGATCCTCCTGATACATCGTAGGCAGCATTCACTTCCTGATAATCATCAGCAGTTGCCAAAACGACAACTTCCGAACCCTCCAGGATCAAGGCTCCGTTTGCCGGAACATAAAAATCAGAATTGGGATCGGCACCACCTTCTGCACAGGTTCCCTCTGAAAGGGAGGGAATGATTGTCATACCATCCAAAACCAATGATCCTGTTCGAATCCAGAGTGCCTTTTTCAGGTTTGGATTACTTCCTCCGCCTTCCCCTCCGGCAATATTGGCCCCAAACAACCTGAAATACGGATAAGCTGAAGAATATACAGTTAATTTAAAGGTTTGATCGATGCCTTTGTCCAGCACAAGGTTGTAAAAATCCGTCGTATTGTTACAGGTTAATGTATTATCCGTAGCACCCATAAAATAGACCGTTGCAAAACCGGAAGTAGCTCCCACTACAGTTGGTGGAAAAGCATCAAATATCGGGTATGCTAAATTTGTAAACCGAACAGTTCCATTATTAGTGAAATCACCATAAATGACTACCCTGTGCGAATGGTTATCATAATAATTGATGAACGGAGCTGTTCCACCGGCGATATTCAGCGGATTGGTCGTTGAATTTGTGACCCCGGTGCCAACCGTAAATAAAGCACCGCCCTCAACAAGAACATCTCCGAAGATTATTATCTGCCATCTGGCACTGGTTGCATTGTCATTTATTCGGTAAGTTCCTTGTTGAATATGCAGATCACCATTCAGTGTAATATTGCTTAGCTGTGATGCAATAACTCCGGGAGCATTGATGGTAAGGTTATTATACGTGCTCTGGGCAGAAGTTAAAGTGAAATCCGCAGCATTATAATATTCGGTAGTACCTCCACCTGCATTTACAAAATTATTGACTGTTGCCGACGGAAAATTCACAGAGGCCAGTTTCAATGTACCGGAACCTCTTAATGCAGCCAATCCCCCGGTAAACTGGTACGTAGACTGATCAATTATACCGCCTTCCCGTATTGTGACATCCAGATTTGTAGTATCCACATCAGAGGAAAGCGTAACCGTTCTGTTTGTCAGAATTATTACATTATCACCGGAATTTGGTATATCTGTTGCCGTGTGCGTTGTTCCTCCGGGGTCGTGTGTCCAGGTGCTGATATCGTTCCAGTTACCTGACTGGTATGAATAATAGGTGTCTTCACTACCGGATTCAATGATTCCATATTTTAATTGCAGATTTGTACTGATAGTTGCTTCTTCTGCAGTGCTTAACGCCCTGTCATAGTATAGGATCTCTGCAATTTCGCCTGTGTAATTGGCCGGTCCACTTTCAGTTGCCCCGCTCTCATTTCTGGTATTCCCATCGGTAAAGCCAATGGAATTATCACCGCCATGGTCATTTAAGGTGGTTATTGTCCCGTTCGAAGTTTGATTTGAAAACGATGTACTGTTCAATTTTGCCGTCAATGTACCGCTGTCCCAAACAAAAGACAAGACGTAATCCGTGTTTGTGCTTATTGCATCAAATACGGTTATACGCTGACTTGCTCCACCATTATAAATGTTAACATAAACGTTATCGTTCTTAATATAAACACCCAGCCCATTGGTGTTCCCTCCTTCCTCGAACAAATACTGGGTTGTGGTTACATCGGCCCCGGTGCTGAATGCAATAAACATGCTCCTCTCATCGCCGTCATAACCCCCTCCTGTATTTATCCTGCTATCGTCGGGAATATTCAATTCCTCAGTTCCGTTAAATGATAAGACCTCCTGGTTATTCATGCTTGCTGAGGTTATTTTGTCAGGCCCTGTAGGATCGGGAGAAGCGTCATTACCATTTCCTGACTGGTCAGCCCAATTTGTTATCGGACTCGTGCCCGTTACACCAAAGTCACCTCTGAGCCAGAAAACAAGTCCCGGCGCATCACCATAATACGCCGGCACTCCAATGATCTCAACATCATCAATGTTCCATCCCGAATAGTACCATCCACCATCCGTACTCCCCAGTGCAAAACGTATTTGAACATTATTTTGTCCTCCTGCAAAAGCTGATATATCAACCGCTTGTGCAGACCAGGCGTTTTCTTCAATTGTAGCACCGTTTGACCATACCACATCCCAGTTCACACCATCGCTTGATACTTCAACATAAGCGTGATCGTAAGCCGGTTGTTCAACATTTAACCATCTTTGGAAATTCAGGATGACATCATTATATCCCGTGCAGCTTAAAACCGGTGAAACGGCTGTATATGCCCTGTCTGCCAAACTATTGGGATAAGCTCCGTCCAGATCTGTGCCAATAGCATAAGTACCGCCATACGCACCTACAGGATTATCGTACCCATGATCAGGGCTTTCTCCAGCACTCCCATTTGGTGTTCCGCGTTCAAACTCACCGGAAAATGCCCAACCTTTATCAGTTTCGAAATCATCTGTAAACAGAATAGTCTGCGAACTGGCATTATAACAATTTATGAGAAATAAAAAGCCAATTACTATGCGATATACTATTTTCCGGTATCTTATCATAATACGTATTGTCCATTAGTGTTTCTTATCATTAGGTCCTTGTTGATGCATATCTCATCAATTGAAGCTAAAGAACTTAGGCTTGTAAGTTGAACCATGTATAATAAAAATAGTAAAATCAGATTATTTTATTTTTAGGCCACATATATGAATATCCTGCTAAGTATGCAGTTTAACGTTCATTTTATACTATAAGTTACGGAGAATTCCTTTAATTCCATAAATCAATCCTATATTTTGATCAATAGATTCTATTTCTTTTTTAGAAAAAAACAATAGTCAATTAAAAGTATCCGATAAAATAAGATAAATCATAATGGATAATAGTTTTTTATCAACAAAACAGGCTGTTTCAAAGCCTGAGCTTATACCATGAAATGATATAAAAGAACCCCCACGGAGTATACTACGTTCCCTTATTCATTATCAATGAAAAAGAGCCGGCCGCCGGTTCTACGTTACAGTTATTTTGTAAAAAAGACACATCTTCTCACGAAAACTTATATTTTTACGCCTCCGAAATTTTAATGAACGGACAAATAGCACGAGAAGATGAATAAAATTGTTGGGAAAAAACATTTTTCAGAGCATGTTGTGATGCTGGAAATTGATGCACCCCGGATAGCAAATAAGCGCCAGGCGGGTCACTTCGTGATTGTTAAGATCGGAAAAGAAGGGGAACGCATTCCATTAACCATTTCAACGGCCAATGCGGAAAAGGGAACCATATCGATTGTTATTCAAATCGTTGGTGTAACCTCACACAAAGTGGCTTCACTTGAACCGGGTGATGAACTTACCGATGTTGTTGGCCCTTTGGGACATGCCACGCATATCGAGAAAGTGGGTACTGTTTTGTGTGCCGGGGGTGGCGTAGGCATTGCCCCTCTTCTCCCCATAGCAGAAGCCATGAAAAAAGCCGGAAATAAGGTAATTACTGTATTGGCAGCCCGGAGCAAAGAACTCATTATACTGGAGGAACAAATGCGCGGCTTTTCGGACTCATTACTGATCACTACCGACGACGGATCGTATGGTAAAAAAGGATTGGTAACCGAAGGGATGGAAGAGATCATCAACCGCGAGAAAGTACATCAGGCAATCGTGATCGGACCGGCGATCATGATGAAATATGCCTCTTTACTGACCAAAAAATACAATATCCCCACTGTGGCCAGCCTGAATACCATTATGGTCGATGGCACAGGCATGTGCGGTGCATGCAGGGTATCAGTGGATGGCAAAACAAAATTCGTATGTGTCGACGGACCCGAATTCAACGCCCACGAAGTGGATTTCGATGAATTGCTGATGCGCCTTGGTGCATACAGTGAGTATGAAAAAACAAATTATGAGCTGTACTTAAAATCTTTAAAACAATAAGTTTATCCCAATATTCTGATCCTGAAATGAATGACATTGCAACCCATCTGAAAAACGAACGCGAACAGGAATGGCGTGCCAATCTGAGAAAGCAGATAAGCAACAAGGAACGTACATCCAAAACGCGCGTACAAATGCCGGAACAGAAACCTGAGATAAGGAACCAAAACAGTCTGGAGGTGAACCTGGGATTAACAGAAGGACAAGCTATCAGCGAAGCACAACGTTGTATTGATTGCCCTAATCCAACTTGCATCACCGGTTGCCCGGTAAACATTAACATACCAAAATTCATTAAAAAAATTGAAGGAAAGGATTTTCCGGGTGCAGCACATGTTTTAAAGGAAACCAATGCCCTTCCGGCTGTCTGTGGTCGTGTTTGCCCCCAGGAAGTCCAATGCGAATTGAATTGTTTCTATACCCAAAAACTAAAAAAGCCTGCTGTTGCTATCGGACACCTCGAACGTTTTGTTGCCGATTTTGAAAGAAACAGTGGCAGCATATCGGTACCTGAAACCGAAAAATCCAAAGAAATTAAGGTAGCTGTTATCGGTTCGGGTCCTGGCGGATTAGCTGCAGCCGGCGACCTGGCCAGATTTGGTTACGCGGTAACCGTATTTGAAGCCCTGCATGAAATTGGTGGTGTATTAAAATATGGTATCCCTGAATTTCGTCTGCCCAACGAAATTGTTGATGCGGAAATTAACATCCTGAAAAAAATGGGAGTGCAGTTCGTTACCAATTTTGTAGTCGGGAAGACAGCATCGATCGACGACCTTAAAAAGGAAGGCTTTAAGGCTTTTTTTGTGGCCAGTGGCGCAGGCCTGCCAAGGTTTATGAATATCCCCGGCGAAAACTTTGTCGGTGTTTTTTCATCGAATGAATACCTTACCCGGGTGAACCTTATGGGAGCTTCAAAAGAAGGATATGATACCCCTGTATTGAAAGGGAAAAATGTAGCCGTGATCGGTGGAGGAAATACCGCCATGGACTCGGTGCGCACTGCGAAAAGGCTGGGAGCAGAAAGGGCCATGATCATATACAGACGATCGATACAGGAAATGCCCGCCCGAATCGAAGAAATTAAACATGCCAAAGAAGAAGGCATCGAGTTTATGAACCTTAACAATCCGGTGGAGTATTTTGCCGATAAACATGGACGGGTAAATCGTATGCGCCTGCAAAAGATGGATCTTGGCGAGCCCGATTCATCCGGTCGCCGGCGTCCCGTGCCAATCGAAGGATCGGAATACGATGTTGATGTGGACCTGGTTGTAGTAAGCGTGGGAGTTTCTCCCAATCCTTTGATCCCACATGCTGTAAAGGGACTGGATGTTACCGGCTGGGGAACAATAAAGGTAGATCCGGAAACCATGCAATCGAACATTTCCGGGCTTTTTGCCGGAGGCGACATAGTTCGTGGCGGAGCTACCGTGATCCTTGCTATGGGCGACGGACGGAAAGCCGCTGCAGGAATTCACAAGTATATTCAGGAAAAAGTGAATAAATAAAACTTATAAGCAGTTCTTGCCCTCATTAAAGACAATTAACCAGTCTAAATTTGTTTTAAACTCAGATATTATGACCGATCTATCTACCAAATATTTAGGATTGACATTGAAAAATCCTGTAATTGCAGCAAGCAGCGAATTAACCGGCAACATAAAAAGCATCAAAAAGCTCGAATCAAACGGTATTGCTGCTGTGGTCTTAAAATCCATATTTGAAGAAGAAATCCTTCAGCAGACAAGAAAAAAGACCAGGGAGGCCGAAGAGGACCGCATGATGTATTCCGAATTATCGGAAACCCTTGATTATATTGACCTGCACATTAAAGAAGATACCCTGAATGATTATCTTGACCTGATCAGACAGGCAAAAAAAGAAACCCTTATACCTGTGATTGCCAGTATCAATTGCATTACAGATTATGAATGGATCGACTTTGCTGAAAAGATCGAACGCGCCGGTGCCGATGCCATCGAGTTAAATCTGTTTTTGAATCCCACCGACCAGACAAACAAAAATTTTGAAGAAACCTATCTTACGATCAGTACCAAAGTGGTTCAAAAAGTCGGCATTCCCGTTTCGGTTAAAATCAGTCCGTATTTTACAAAGCTGACAAGAGTTATTGCCGATCTTTCTTCAACAGGTATTCAGGGCCTTGTGTTGTTCAATCGGTTTTTCAGTCCGGATATTGACCTGGAGAGAATGGAAGTAGTACCTGCAGACCAATTCAGCAATGAGCACGAATACCTGAATGTATTACGATGGATCGCTTTACTATCAAAAAAAACCGATTGCGATCTTGCTGCCACTACGGGTATCCATTCAGCCGAAACCATTATCAAGCAAATACTGGCCGGAGCAAGTGCGGTTCAGATAGCTTCGGTACTATACTTAAAAGGAATTGATTATCTCTCCACTCTGCTGAAAGATCTGGAAAACTGGATGGAAGAAAAAAACTTCAATTGCCTCAGTCAGCTGCAAGGCAAATTGTGTCAGGAATCCGTTACCAATCCTTCAGCCTATGAACGCCGTCAGTTTATGAAGTACTTTGGCGGAATTGAATAATCAGTATTCGGTAGTTTGATGCTTGAGATTTGAGACCCGTTTAACTGTTGAATCATGGAATTGTTAAATTGACTTCGTCGAACTCGCGTAGCTCGGTTGTGTAATTGGTGATTCGTGATTGGTAAATTGTGAAGTTTTAACACCGTCTCTGGCAAGTTTTTGGTCGTCAAAAGCAGACGGATTACTTAATTAACTTAATTGCTTTCCCGCCTTGAAAAAATACGTCTTTAAGGGCCGAAGTCAACGGCGAAGGCCCAAAGAAAAATCAATGAATGAAACGTTAAATAAGAAAATCTGTTTGAATCCTGTGAGCGCATTCCCCGTAGCTTGTCGCTTGCGCCATAGCTATAGCGACGGAGCACTGCGGGGTTAGCGAACACAAAAATAATAAAAAAAAGGATCGAAGATTACTCGCTATGCTCGTGAGAATAGTTCCTCGTCGCTTGCGGCGAGGAGCTTCAATCCACGTTAGTGGATGAGTTATTTTCTTATAGCGGAATGAATTGATTTTTAGTAATTTTTTCTCCAGCGGTTGATTTCCCTGCCTGACGGCAGTCAGGTTTGGTTCCTTTCTTCATCAAGGAAGAAAGGGACTTGTTCCGTTGGGGAACGGAACAAAACCAAGGCATGCGTGTTGGATGGAAATTAAAAGGTGTAGTTAAGATGTTCAAGGTGATGATTTATAATAATCAGTATTTATTCAATGTTGAATGTCCCTGCCTGCGGCAGGCAGGGACATTGGATATTAATTAAAATTTGAAATCTTGAGACTATTTTTTCTGCTTATGATCCGGAAATTGCCTAGCAGGTTACATGGAACATCGCAACTGCCTTCCCCGGTTCATCATTCCATACCTTAACAGCATCGGGCGTGGGCAGTAATTTCACTCTGCATTTTTTCTTTTTGAAATAGTCTTTTGCCTCATCAGACAATTCCAATGCTCCGTATTGTCCGTTGCCTATAATTACAATTTCAGCACCTTCTTTCATGATGTATTTCGCTTCTTCGAGGGATACCTTGTGTGAAGTCCCGTAAATTTTTTTTGACAGCTTCTTTTTTCTCTTTGTCACCCCCCCCTGCAGATCAATAACTACATCATGATCGAAATTTATTCCCGATATGGTTATGCTCCCAAATGCCGAGTTATCAATTTTTGGTTTCATCATTCCAACGTTTTTTATCATAGGCAAAATTACAAAACTATTTCCCGGAACCTGTTTTCAATTACTTATTAACTTCATAACAAGTATTACAAATATCATAGTATTAAGCAAAAAAAATTGTAATTTTTGCTGAAGATCAATCCATAGAATCATGCCCCAGTTTAAACGAGAAGAAGCACTGAAATACCACTCAAAAGGCCGGCCCGGAAAGATTGAAGTGATCCCTACTAAGCCATACAGCACACAGTATGATCTTTCACTGGCCTACACGCCGGGTGTTGCCGAGCCCTGCAAAGAAATTGAAAAGAATCCTGACGATGTTTACAAATACACAACAAAGAATAATCTGGTAGCTGTCATATCGAACGGTACAGCGGTATTGGGCCTTGGGGATATAGGAGCTCTTGCAGGAAAACCTGTTATGGAGGGCAAGGGCCTCTTGTTTAAGGTTTTTGCCGATGTAGATGTTTTTGACATAGAAATTGATCAGAAAAACGTTGATGATTTTATCAAAACGGTAAAAGCCATTTCCCCAACATTCGGTGGTATAAATCTAGAAGACATAAAAGCCCCGGAATGTTTTGAAATTGAAAAGCAATTAAAAGAAGAACTGGATATTCCCGTATTCCATGACGACCAGCATGGAACTGCCATTATTGTTGGGGCCGCTCTGTTAAATGCTCTTGAATTGGTCAAAAAGGATATTCATAAATTAAAAATTGTTTTCAGTGGTGCCGGTGCTGCTGGAATAGCCGTTGCAAAAATGTTAGTATCTCTGGGAATACGCAGGGAGCAAATCACCATGTCCGATATTCATGGTGTAATATACAAAGGAAGAAAAGAAGGTATGAATCCTTATATCGAAGAATTTGCTGCTGATACTCCAAAGCGCACTCTAGCGGAAATTATGAAACACTCTGATGTATTTATAGGTGTATCTGCCGGCAATCTGGTAACCAAAGAAATGGTCTGTTCCATGAACAGTCATCCAATTGTATTTGCCCTGGCCAATCCCAATCCGGAGATAACCTATGAAGATGCTATGGCAGCCAGAAAAGATCTGATCTTTGCAACCGGACGTTCCGATTATCCCAACCAGATCAATAATGTGCTTGGATTCCCTTTTATTTTTCGCGGTGCCCTTGATGTGAAGTCAAAAGCCATTAACGAAGAAATGAAAATTGCAGCTGCATATGCTCTGGCCGATTTGGCAAAAAAAGAGGTTCCTGAAGCCGTGAATATTGCTTATCATAGTAAAAATCTCACATTTGGTCCCGAATATATCATCCCCAAACCCCTTGATCCGAGATTGATTACTACTGTAGCTCCGGCGGTTGCTAAAGCTGCTATGGAAACAGGAATGGCCCGTAAACCTATAAACGACTGGGAAGCTTATGAGATTGAATTGATGAAACGCATGGGCATTTACAACCAATTGGTAAATGTGGTTAGAATGAAAGCCAACCAGGATCCCAAAAAAATTGTATTTGCAAATGCCGACAAATACGTTGTTTTGAAAGCTGTACAGATAGTTCGTAATTTGAAAATCGCTCACCCTGTATTGCTTGGAAATGAAAAGAAAATCAAAGAAATTGCCAAAGAGAACAAACTAAATATTGATGATCTGCCAATTGTTGATTTCCGCTCCCATAAGGAATCGGAACGAAGAAAGAAATTTGCAGATGCACTCTTTGAAAAAAGAAAAAGAAAAGGTCTTACACAGGAAGAAGCTCTTGAAAAAATGCTGAATCCTGACTTCTTTGGAATAATGATGGTACAAAACGGAGATGCCGACGGATATCTTTCCGGCTATACGGCAAAATATTCCGATGTAATACGCCCTGCTGTACAAATTCTCGGGTATAACAACAGCCTGAACCATATTGCCGGCATGTACATCGTATTAACTTCGAAGGGACCATTCTTCTTTGCCGATTCTACGATTAACATTCAACCTTCGGGAAGAACTCTTGCCGACACAACACTGCTGGTAGCAAACGAAGTCAGAAAATTCAATATCGAACCGGTAATTGCCCTTACTTCTTACTCCAATTTTGGATGGATACGTGAAGGCAGCCCAAAAAGGGTCCAGGAAGCTGTAGAGATTTTACATCATGATTACCCTGATTTGATCGTTGACGGTGAAATGCAGGCTGATTATGCATTGAATAAAACACTCCGGCAAGAACACTATCCTTTCTCCAAACTGGGAGATCGTGATGTCAATACCATTATTTTTCCCAACCTGAGTTCAGGAAATATTGCCTACAAATTGATGAAGGAACTGGGCAATGCCGAGATCATCGGACCTGTTATGCTGGGATTGAAAAAACCAGTGCATATCCTTCAAATGAACAGCCCGGTAAGAGATATTGTAAATATGGCAGCTATTGCAGTAGTTGATGCCCAGACAACAAGAGAAGAAATTATTAAATTGTAAGGATTTTCAAACGTATTTCATTAGTTTTATGATTTGTCCATTCGATACAGGGAACAATGAAACTCTCTTATACAGAGGTTTATCCTTGTGTACCGAAGCAATTGCATACGCAGACACAAAAGACAATGAACAGACTATAAGGGCTCCACGACATGAAAAGTTGCAATACTGAAATATGCTATCATATAGTATTGAAAAACAAATGCTTAACTTAATCTTATACAAGTGAAACTGAACATTCTATTCGCTTCAATTATGTCAATCCTGTTTGCCAACATTTCCACACCACAAAACATTACTGATTTTTTACCTGCAGCGCCTGCCGGATGGAAAATTGCCATGGAAGACAAAATGTATGATTCCAAATCTCTGTATGATTATATAGATGGAGGAGCTGAATTGTATATCTCTTACGGTATGAAAGAGGTGATAAGCAGGTTTATCACAAATGAAACCAGGGATGAAATCAGGATAGAGATATTTGACATGTCGGAATCAAAGAATGCTTTCGGAGTTTTCACGCATACCCGTACACAAAATGAAGGAATACACGGGCAAGGTTCTCAATATTTTCCCGGCACACAAATTTTCTGGAAAGATAGGTTCTATGTATCTATTATGGCTACAGATGAAAATGAAACCATCCGTTCTGCAATAGAAGACCTTGCCTCTGAAATAAGCAACAAAATCACCACTACCGGTAAAATGCCGGATATTGTTTCTCTTTTACCGGAAGAAAATCTCACAGAAGATGGTTGTATATATTTTCATCATTACATCTGGCTGAATTCCTATTACTACATTGCAAACGATAATATATTTGGAATTGATAAACATACAAATGCAATTCTGGCAAAATACGGCAGCAAAGAAAACCGCCATTACCTGTTGTGTATTGAATATGCAAATGAAGAAAAATCCGATTCAGCCTATTCGGTATTTAAAACCCAGTTTCTGGATCAGCAATCTGACGAAACAGCAATGCAGATCGAAGACGGATCATGGCTTGGTGGTACAACCTGCGGCAAATACCTTATTTGTTTATTCAATGCACCTTCAAAAACTGAAATCAACAAGCTGATTGGAAAAATCACTGAAAATATTCAACGATAAAAACTTCAGACTATGAAATCCAAGACAATCACACGGAGAAAACTCTTGAAAAACTCAACATTAGCAGCCATTGGTGCATCATTGTTTTTCACATCTCCCATGAAGATCTATGGCAAAAGCAGGCAGGGAAACCTCTCAAGAGTAGTATTGATCAGAGACAAAAATATATTGGATGAAAATGGCAATGTGAATAAAGCTTTGCTTGAGAAAATGCTTGACGAAGGGCTTGTAAAACTGACCGGCATGAAATTCAGGGAAGATGCCTGGGCTCAAATTTTCAAACCCAACGATGTTTTGGGTATCAAAACTAACGTCTGGACGCACCTTCCCACTCCGCGGGAACTTGAAAATCTTTTAAAAGAAAAAGCTATCGGAATGGGTGTTATTCCCGAAAAGATCAGTATAAATGATCGTGGGGTTAAGAATGATCCGGTATTTCAAAAGTCTACCGCACTGATCAATGTACGGCCTATGCGTACACACAACTGGTCCGGTGTAGGCAGTCTGCTTAAAAACTATATAACATTTGCTGAGGATCTGCCGGCCTATCATCCGGATTCCTGTGCCGATCTGGCCAAACTGCATAATCTGCCGGTTACAAAAGGAAAAACAAGGTTGAATATCCTGGTTATGTTCACTCCCCTGTTTCATGGTGTCGGTCCGCATCATTACAACAAAAAATATGTATGGAATTACTACGGTCTGATCATGGGATTTGATCCTGTTGCAGTGGATTCGACAGGTTTAAGAATACTACAGGCAAAACGAAAAGAGTATTTCGGGGAAGACCAACCCCTGAATCCCCCGGCAAAACACATTATGCTTGCCGATACAAGGCACAAGCTGGGTACTGCAGATCCGGGAAAAATCGAACTGATAAAACTGGGATGGGAAGAAGATTTGCTGATCTAGGAAAGTAGTTTTCCGCCCGGCTGAACGGATTCACCGGTTCGGACGGGATTGCTCCACCTTCGCCACAGGCTAAGGTGGACAAAGTTGTTGCTGGTTTCTGGTTAATTTCAGCTTCTAAACCTGGAATCAGTAACTCCTTAATTATGTCCTTCATATTTAAACGAGACTTTCACTTTAGCCCGGTAAGTTTCAATTTTACCATCTTTCATATGAATATCGAGCTGTGTTACTTCTGCAATGCGCAAATCGCGCAGACTTTCTGCTGCTTTTTTCACAGCTGCGGCTGCAGCTTTTTCCCATGATTCAGTGCTGGTACCTACCAGTTCAATGATTTTGTAAACACTTTCTGCCATAATTTAAAAATTAAGTAAATGAATAATTGGTATAAAACATGAGAGCATTCTTATATAAAGTTATCACTTAATAAAATCAATGTCAATGTTTTGAACAGAATAGTCTAGTTTAGAGCTGGGTTGTTGGGTTGTTGGGTTATTGGGTTGTTTAATTGACTTCGTCGAGCTCGCAAGCTCGGTTGTGTAATCGTTAAACTGGTCAACTGGTAATTGGTGATTGGTGATTGGTTTAGGTGCCACGAACCTTTATACTTGATTAAACGACTATACAGTTAAACAAATGTGTAGGTAAATGATTAACTTACAGGATAAACAAACACCTGATAACTTTGATATACAATATCCTGTCCAATCTGGTTGTATTCGTACACTTGCTTTTTATTGTATTTGTATGTCTTGGAGCTTTTCTTGTAATAAAATGGCCCCGGATAGTATGGATCCATATTCCATTTGCCTTGTGGGGGATTGTTGTGGAGTATTTCAATATGCTATGCCCTCTGACTCCACTCGAAAACTACTTCAGAAAAATGAGTGGCGGCAATACCTATGAAACCGATTTTATAGAGCGCTATATCGTACCTCTTATCTATCCTGAAACACTCACCCGCAAACTGCAATTTGTTTTGGGCTCAATTGTAATTGTACTTAATTTTGCTATATACACTTTCATTCTGTACAAAAGAATCAAACAAAGATCAAAAAGTGTTTCAAAAAAAAGCTGCACATAAGACCCAGGGAAAGAACATCAAAAAAGAGTTTACTTTTCGCTTTTATGCCGAACTGAATGATTTCCTGTCGCCGGAAAGAAAACAAAAGCCTTTTTTGCAGGCATTCAAAACACCGATATCGGTGCGTGAAACTCTTGAATCAATCGGCATCCCTCTTTCCGAAGTAGACATGATACTGGTGAATGAAAAAGCCGTTGATTTTGAGCACCAACTCCGGGAAGGTGATTTCATTTCGGTATATCCGGTATTTGAAAGCCTGGATATCACTCCGGTAACAAAAGCAAGAAAAACTCCCTTAAGAGATCCTTGTTTTGTTTTGGATGCACATTTGGGTAAACTGGCAAAATATCTCAGAATGTTGGGATTCGACACCTTATACAGACCGGATATAGATGATGATGAGATCATCTCGGTGTCAAAAAAGGAAAAACGGATCATCCTTACGCGCGATAAGCTGCTGCTTAAATCGAAAGAAGTAAGCCACGGATATTTCGTAAGAGCAATTGATAAACATGAACAGCTGAACGAGGTGATAAAAAAATTCGATCTCTACAGCAAGTTCAATTCCTTTACCCGCTGCATGACATGCAATGCTGAACTGATTCCAAAAAAGAAAGAAGAAATTGCCGGTAAGATCAATCCGGAAACAGCTCAGTTCTTTAACGAATTTTATTATTGCCCTCACTGTGATAAAGTGTTTTGGAAAGGCTCCCATTTTGAACGTATGGAAAAACAAATCCTGTCCCTGATAACATAATTCTACCCTGTGAGGGTAAGGATCAGAAAAACAATTCATTCCTTGACATATACGTTTTTATATTATACTTTCGCATACGGAATTGAAGCGTAGAAATGATTTTTGTCTTTGTGAAATACCAAAACACAAATCGACAGGCGAGATTTATAATAAAAGACCGGGTATAGCATTATTTACAGACGCATTATTCAGAAGAAGGAAGTTACATCGTTCTTCCTGATTTCTTTGCTTCAGATTGAAAGATCAGATAAGACAACGAATATTTGATCGGTGAACATTGAATCAAAGAGTGAAACAAAACAATGTTCTTGTTTACTTGTTAAACATGAATTAAAAAGCATTCATTGTTTCTATTGGTATATTGATCAAATAAAGAAATAAAGTAAGGTTACTTAATCATAAATTGGCCATTAAGAGATTAGTAGTAAGATTATCTACCTGAATTATTGTCGTTAAAACCAATTGGCATGAAAAAGAAAACAACCCTATTGCTATGCCTTTGTATGCTGATAATTGCTCTGCATGCACAAGACAAAATACCTGATTCGGGTATAAACGGTTCTGAAAACAACACGGTTTCTATTGCTCTGAATTCAGATGACTCTAAAAGAGAAAAAGTCCATGATGCAAAACTTCTCCCTGTTGAAAAATCTACTGCCTCAAACCTGGAGATATATACTGTAGGAAGAAAAGAGAACATGGATCTTTCAATGAAAGCATCTGCGTTGGGAACAGAAGAGATTGTTGTTCTGGATATTGTGGAATTTGACGGCCTCAACTACAAGCTGACTGATTTGGATGGTCGCATCCTGGAAGCGAAACAAATTGTAAGCGTTGAGACACCGGTGGAGTTTATTTACCTGATCCCTTCAGACTATTTTATCGAGGTATCTTCTGAAACAGAATTGTTACAAAAATTCAGAATAGTCAAAAAATAGTACCTCCTGTACTTTTTGTTTCAAATGATCCGGATTGATCAGAAAACTCGAATGCATGATGGTGTATTCATAATAACATGACATATTGGTATCCTTATCTGATCTTGAATATATCTCAGGTTATTCATGCATTATGCATTGCACGAAATATTCACAAGAATCCCCCTGAATAAGTGAATCAAAATCGCTAAAAAAGAACCTTAGAAACTTATATTAAAAAATTAAGTGTTTTTGTTAAGAATTTACTTTTTAATGAAAATCATAGTAATATCTATACCGTATTAATAATAGACTATACAAGCCGGATTGTTATTTCTCTTCTCTGAAATCCTTTTTTTATTATTCCATAATATGAATTAAATCATATCTGCTTATAAGATAATACATTCTTATCTTTTCATACCACCTTTCCAAACGTTCATACCATTTTTTTGCAATTGGTTCCATGCGGGATGTAAATTGACATTCATAAGCAACCAGATAACAATAAGAGAGCAGGTATTGCAATTTGTTCTGTAAGATCAAGGATTTAATTGGATACGAATAATTAATAAAGACATACGCTTATAAAAAGAACGTTGGCAGATATCAATGTGCTGTTTCAATCACTCATTGTTCATCGTAATATTCGGTAAAACTTAACGCGAAAAAACTAAAGCAATGAAAACAAAAATTACCATGCTAACAGTATGCATGCTTATCACTTTTCATTCCTACTCACAGGAATTCGAGGAAGTGCAGATTGCCACGCCTTCCGATATTAGCGATTATTCCAGATTTGGATGCACAATCAGCCTTTCAGGAAATTATGCTATTGTTGGAGATGTATTTGCTTCAGGGGAATACTCTGATTATATTACTGGAGCAGCTTATATTTATAAAAGAGATAATAACGGAAACTGGAATGAAATTCAAAAACTCTTTATTTCTGATGGGCCAAATGCTGATTACTTCGGCAGTTCAGTTAGCATTTCAGGAAATCGTGCCATTGTAGGAGCCTATGGCGAAGATGAAGATGCTTCAGGGGAAAATTCACTTCCATTTGCCGGATCAGCGTATATTTTTGAGTGTGATGTGAATGGCAGTTGGAAAGAAGTCCAGAAGCTAGTGCCTTCCGATAGAAATGACCATGATCTTTTCGGTATGTCATCCCTGGACATTTTCAAAGATTATGCTATTGTCGGTAACAAATACAAAGATGTAGAAATTACAGGGGAAAGTCCCCTTATGGATGCCGGATCGGCTTATGTTTTTAAACGGGATGCAACAGGAAACTGGAGTGAAGTACAAAGACTGATTGCATCAGATCATAGTGCTTTTAACTATTTTGGCCAGTCTGTATCAATTTCCGGCAATTATGCAATTGTAGGTTCTTCACAAATTAATAATACAGGTGCGGTATATATCTTTAAGAAAGATGCAACAGCAAACTGGACAGAAGTACAAAAAATTATTGCTTCCGATCATAATTCCTATGATACATTTGGCCGCTCTGTAAGCATATCAGGTAATTATATTGTTGTATCTGCTCAATATGAAGATGAGGATGCTTCCGGAGAACATACAATGGAAAATTCCGGTTCTGCCTATATTTTCAAACGTAATAGTAATGATGTTTGGAATGAAGTACAGAAAATTGTGGCTTCTGACCGGTCAAGCTATGATCAATTTGGTTCATCTGTTGATATATCTGAGGATTACATTATTGTTGGAGCTGATAATGATGATGAAGATACTGACGGAGAAAATTTTTTACCGGATGCCGGGTCTGCATATATTTTCAAAAGAGAGAGTAACGGTTCATGGCTTGAAGTGCAAAAAATTACTGCCGCCAACAGAGAGCAGGAAAGTTTTTTCGGTAATTCAGTAAGTATTGATAATAATTATGCAATTGTGGGAATAGATCAGGATGATGATAATTATCCCGGCAAAGCATATATTCTTGAATCCTGTTTTTCCTCCAATCCTGCAGACCCCGATAATATAATTGAAAACGGAGGTTTTGAGTCATGCATACTATCTCCATGGTCAGTGATTGGTAATCCTTCTGCCAGGGTAGGATGTGATGCTCTGATCAATAATGGCAAATGCAAAGTATCGGTTTTCGATCCGAATAGCAATCCGCAACACTGGCATGCACAGCTGAACCAGGAATTGTCAGCCTCACAACTTCATAGATTGGAAAAAGGTGCTTCCTACACTCTTACTTTCGAGGCCTCTGCTAAAGAAAACAAAGGCTGTCGTATTTCCTTTGAAAGGAATGAAGATCCATGGACACCCTTGCTTGATAAGACAATTACCATCAGTAAAGAACCTAAATCCTTCTCTTTTGATTTTATTGCTCATACCGTTTTCTCTAAAATGAAACTTTCTTTCCAGGTGGGCATAGACGATTCCCAGGTTATCTTCGATAATGTCCGGTTGGTTAAAAAAGTTCCTACGGCAATTAAAAATCAGGAAAACAACAACCCAATCAGAATCTATCCGAATCCTGTTACCGATGTACTTTATATAAAGGCAGAAGAAGGAACTTTTATCAGACTTTATGATCCAGCGGGCAGACTCCTGAAGGACAAGATCCTTGAGAATGACGAACTCAGTATTGATGTAAGTAATTTACCCTCTGGCCTCTATATCCTTGCTGTAAGCAATGGAATTCATTCTTCGGTTCAAAAAGTTATTGTTCAATAAAATCCAAAACCATGAAAACAAAAATTATTCTGCTGGAAAGGATTAAATCAAATTATGACATACATAAACTTATTATTAAGCATTAAATATAAAAGCTATGAAAACGAAAAAAATTCTTTTTACAATTTCCGGTTTATTTACGGTTATTGTTGCAGTACAATCGCAGGAAGTAATAGCTACTTCAGGTGACTATTTCGAAAACAGCTCCGGATCAGTTGCTTTCACCATTGGCGAACCTGTTACGGCTACTTTAATAAAAGACGACAAGATCCTCACCCAGGGATTCCATCAGTCAGAAATTACCATAGAAACTGAATATATTCTGCCTGCACTGGAGTTTGAAATAACAGCCTTTCCAAATCCAGCAAACGATTATGTAATCCTTAAAGCAGAACAGTTTGAAGGCCTGCATTATTATCTCTTTACTATGGAAGGCGGGCAAATTCTGGAAGGATTACTGGTTTCAGACCAAACCGAAATCAATTTCTCTCTATTAACACCATCTATATATTTCCTTAAGGTCATAGAAGGTAATAAAGAACTAAAAACTTTTAAAATCATTAAAAAATAAAGCCATGAAAAACGTTAAATCTCTAATAATTAATTGTATTGTATTGCTGTTTACAGCATTCACAATTTGCTTTGCGCAGGCACCCGGTAAAATGAATTACCAGGCAGTATTGCGTGATGCTTCCGGAGAGATCCTGAAAAATT
>CAYORG010000034.1:0-32957 GCA_964406315.1 uncultured Bacteroidales bacterium
GCACACCGGATACCTTCACAACGGAAAGGATTGAAATTGATGGAATTGAAGTAACAGCCTGCAGATTGGCACATGGATACCAGAATAAAAGCAATATACAGAATGTTGCATACCTTATGCGTATAAATAAGATTACGGTGTTTCACACAGGAGATGCCGATCCGTTACAGATTGATAAATTAACCGTAACTGATCTGTCTGAGGAAAATATAAACATCGGACTGATCAATGACGGATTCGGTCAAATAAAGAATGCTGAAATTACAAACAGGTATATTCATACCGCACACAATATCATTATGCATCTTCCGGGAGATATTGCCAAGATCTGGATGGAACCCCTGAAAGAACGACCTGGTTTATTTTCTGATCCTTTTGTCTTCACAAAGTCCCTGGAGAAGAAGGTGTATTGCTTCGATACTGAATAATATACTTACAGTAAACCCCTGCTGCCATGTCATAAAAGATTTCCGATAACAATCATTGTTTTCGGATTTCCCATACTATTCGGATTCAAATGATCGTTACATAAGGAAATTATAGTTCTACAAAAATTCTTAACCACATGAAAACAAATCGTTTATTTGTACTGTTTGTTTTGCTTCTGAATCTGTGTGCATTCCTCGCAGCCCAGGACAGGCCAGATGCAAGAGATCTCTTTGACTGGAAAGACTACAACACGGAATCTTCCATCTCTTTGAATTCCATTGATAATGATGTTCTTCAGGGAAACTGGATCTCTGATGATAAAATTATTTTTGGTGAATATATAGCCAGGGTAAAAGCAAATGAAAACTCACAGGACATTCTTGAGATTAAGGGCGATCAATACAGAACGACTTTTGCCGGTAATTTCCATACGTTTCGTGTGAACAAAAACCTGGTAGTCTTTGAAACAGGTCATGCGCCCGATTCTGCATACATTAACCTGATCAACGAAAAGGAAATGAAGATCAGCTACAAAAGAAACGGCGATTATGTGCAATACCATTATAAAAAGTAATCAATCAGCCAGGGAAATTAATATTCTGGCTATTCCTTAAATTCCGGAACTGATTCTACAGCTTCGGTCTGAAACATTATATTATTTTACTATCTTTCAATGAAAATAAGGCTGCATTCAGGGCCTATAAAAATTGTATTAAATATACCGCATCAATGAAAAAGTTCAGGTTTCCTTGCATTTTGTTTCCATGTTTATTTCTAACCATCACATCTATGACTGCTCAAAGCAAAACAGAAATATTTGATAACAACACAGATATCGGCAATTGCAAAAATAAAGGCTTTGCCACTTACAATCCGGAAGAACAAACCTACACCATAGGAGGCTCTGGTGTGAACATGTGGTTTGACAGGGATGAGTTCCATTATTTATGGACAACCATTCAGGGAGATTTTATCCTCAGGGCAGAAGTTACGCTGCTTGGCAAGGGTGTTGATCCTCACAGAAAAGCAGGCTGGATAGTCAGGAATAACCTCGACGAAAATTCTCCGCATACAAATGCTACAGTGCACGGCGATGGTCTGACTTCTCTGCAATACAGGAGAAAACCGGGAGGTGATACCGAAGAGATTGTATCGGTGGATTCTTTTCCGGATGTCATTCAGCTGGAAAGAAGAGGAAATAACTGGATCATGTCGACAGCCAAATTTGGTGAAGAGTTTACCAGAGTGCAGCTGGATTCCCTGCCGCTTGACAATGAAGTATATGTTGGAATTTATGTTTGCTCACACAATCCCGATATAGTAGAAACAGCAATCTTCAGAAATATACGGATTGTAAGACCGGCAGACTCTGACCTTGTACCTTACCACGATTACATTGGCAGTCACCTGGAAGTGATGGATATTGAAACCGGTCACAGAAAAATACTGTACAGCTCAGCACACTCCATTCAAGCCCCCAACTGGACAGTTGACGGGAAAAAACTGATCTACAATTCCAAAGGTCAGTTATACAATTTCAACCTGGAAACAGGCACAGTGAGCCCTCTCAACACAGGCTTCGCCATTCATAACAACAACGATCATGTATTAAGTTTCGATGGCAGTCTGCTAGGCATCAGTAACCACAACACCGATGACGGAGGTGCTTCCACTCTTTATTACCTGCCCGTGGAAGGAGATTCCATGCCTGTTGCAGTGACAAAGCCCGGTATTGGTGCTTCTTACCTGCATGGCTGGTCGCCCGACTGCAGGAAAATCGCTTTTGTAAGCAATACGAAAATGTAGCTCAGATTATAAATCTACTTGTTGAAGGTAATAGCTTACGGTCTACTTCAAGAATAACAGGTGCTTCAATAAATACCATAGCTAAATTACTTGTTGACGTTGGAATAGCTTGTCAAAAATTCCATAATGAAAAAGTAAAAGGAGTTACAACCAAACGTGTACAATGTGATGAAATATGGAGTTTTGTATATGCTAAACAAAATAACTTACCAGAAGAAAAAAACGGTGGTGATGTTTGGACATGGGTTGGAATTGACGCAGAAACTAAACTTGTAGTTTCATGGCTTATTGGTGATCTTTCTGCCGCAACAGCAAATATCTTTATGCAAGATATTGCTTATAGATTAAGTAATAGAGTACAATTAACAACTGATGGACATAAAGCATATTTAGACGCAATAGGAAATGTATTTGGCAGTCAAATTGATTTTGCGCAATTAGTAAAATTATACGGAGGTCAACAAGATGAAGTAAGATATAGTCCTGCTGTATGCACTGGAACAAAGAAAACAACAATTGAAGGGCATCCTGATGAAAAATATATTTCAACAAGTTATATTGAAAGACAAAATTTAACTATGCGTATGAGTATGAGAAGATTTACACGACTAACAAATGCTTTTTCAAAGAAAATGGAAAATCATTGTTATGCTATTGCATTACATTTTGTCTATTATAATTTTTGCAGAATTCATAAGTCATTACGAGTAACCCCAGCTATGGAAGCGGGATTGACAAAGGATATTATGGAGTTTGAGGATATAGTAAATCTTATTAATCATTAATATCATTGAAAATAGTAGATTATTATCTCCAAAAGAATAATTGAGAGATACTATTTATTACAATATGCCTTTATTGCCCGAAGTAATACACGTGCATTATTCGAATTTTGAGAGCCCATCTGGTAATTAAGATATCGAGCATTATTTGATAATCCTTTTAGTATTTTAAAATCGTCTGCTATTTTTGAGTGCTTTTTTGTAAGAAAATAATGTGTGAATTCATGCCTACCCATATGTGGTAAACGTTCTGAGTTATACAGAGTTTCAAAATCAATATACTCAATATTCTTTCCTGCTGCATCTGTTATTTTATATGGTAAAATTTTATAGCGTATGTAATGAGTGGCGGCATAAAATGCAGTAGTAATAATCCAATCTGAAAAACTTGGATAATTATTCAGGTGATTACAAACTTCTTCATTGTGTTTAGCCTGATCAAGATGTTTACAATTTCCCATAACGCATAAAATATCCGTCAGCCGATATTCTTTTTGAATTAAGATTTTTTTTATCTAAAGGCAAGATAGAATATGTTATATAAAAAGAATCATTTATTTTTTGCTGACTTATTTTTCTGGCATCTTTATAAACAGATTTTAACTTTCGGAGAGACGTAAAAGTTTCAGGGTCAATAAAAATTAATGATTTAAAATAGGAAATTCCTTCGGCTCCAATAACAGCATATTTACAATCAATGCCATCATTTTTGATCTTATCTATAATACTTGATGAAATATCACAAGCTATTTTAAGATTATCCTCAAATTTTTGGACAAGAATTTTTCTTTCTTCAGCTGCTCCTTCCGCTTTCCCTTTTAACCACGCATTAATTAAATCGTTAACTGTAAAAATGGGTTCCTTTTTTTCAATTTCCCAACTTTTAAATTGACCAACCTTCTGTATTTCTTGTGTTTTCATCAATGCCAATTTAAGGCTATTATTGATCTATATTACGTGTAACAATTGAATAGGTTATAAGTTCATCCCTAATGATACAAAAGAAAAGTGAAAAATATTGCACTAAAATTAATCGTAAATATAACACTCTTTTAACAAATACAAATTTTTAGTCAGTTTATAATGAACAATATTCGATGTGAAATATTGCTAAATCTTTTTACTTTCGTTCACAATTATATCATTCTATTAACTTTTTAAAAGTTAAAAATTTTTCAAACTGAGACACTACCCTAATTTTCACTACTTTTCCAGTCACTTCCAGTTTACCTGGTATAAAAAATACTGTGCTGATCAATTTGCATACCTCATTTTTTGCTTGTATTTTGCATAGTATAGATGCGAAGAAGTAAAACATCTTAGAGGACAATCGATCCGGGATTTATATAAACAGGAAAAGAATTCATTATGGCAAATGTATTGCTGACCGAAAAATGCGTGAGATCGTGCCCCTATTGTTTTGCCAAGGAACATATGGATAGCTCGGCATTGCCGCAGTTAAGCTGGGACAACTTAATGTATATTGCCGATTTTTTGGAAATATCCGGTGAAAGGAAGATCTCGCTTTTGGGTGGTGAACCAACACTGCATCCGCAATTTGTTGATTTTACCACCTATCTGATCGAGAGAAATTTTCATGTTCATGTTTTCACCAGTGGAATTATGTCAACTGAAAGACTATTGGAATCTCAGAAGTACCTGGCTCATTTTACAACTGAAAAATTAAGCTTTACATGCAATCTGAATCATCCGGATATCAGCACTCAGAAAGAAACTGAAAAGATCAATAAATTTTTATTTGCCTTCAGCCATTTGACAACCCTTGGATTCAATATCTATCAGGAAGATTTTGATTTTGAATTTCTTATCCAGGTCATAAACAAGTATAACCTGGAACGCCATATAAGAATTGGATTGGCACATCCTATTCCGGGAGAAGTGAACAAATATATACCGGTTGAAGGCCTGAAAAAAATGGCGAGAAAATTTGTGAGCTATTTTGATCTTTTTGAGCGATTTACTATTTCACCGGGTTTTGACTGTGGCATGCCTATGTGCATTTTTACTGAAAAAGAACTGGGCAGATTATTTAAATTAAACAAAGGGATCCTGAAATTCGGCTGCGGTCCGGCAATCGATATCGGGCCTGATATGATGGTATGGTCCTGTTTCCCATTATCCAATATTCACAAAAGATCATTGTATGAATTCAATTCTTTGCAGGAGGTGAATCGTTTTTATAAAGATCTGCATGCTAAAATCAGAAATGAGATCGGTGGAATTTATACAGATTGTGATACTTGTAAATATCGTCTCAATGAAGTCTGTATGGGAGGTTGCATTGCTCACATCCTGAACCATCTTTACAATGAAGCACCAGTCAGAATAAAAGAAATATACTCATGACAGATCATATTCTTGTTTGTCCTTTTAATGAAAAACTTTTAGATAAAATAAAGCACAATGCTGTTATTATTAATACCCGCGATTTTAAAAATTTACACCATATACACAGGGAAGTTAATAAATCCAACACCCTGCATGCCATTAAAATTCAAACAGAAACACCCTTGGCTGCTATATCTTTTCAGGAAAGCTGGATACATTTACCTTTGATCATCTACTCACCTGAATTCGGGGATTACAAAGATTTCTCACATCAATTGGATCTTATCAGAAAATTAAATATCAGGATATTCCTGTCATCTCAACATGATTTTAACTTCACGGGTTTGCGGATCTTATCTTCACTAAATATCAGTTGCGGACTTTTTTTCAATGAAGAACCGATCAACTGGGATTTACTGAATGATTTGATGCATTATGATATTTATGGCAGGACAAGACATGCACCTATTGAACCGTTTCATTGGTTAGCTTCTCAGTATGAACCTGCCGGATACACCGATTATAGCTCGGTATATTTTAATAATCCGGTAAAATACCTTCATATAAATGAAAAAGAGCAAATCGCTCTGACCGAAACCGATTTGTTACACAACAATTATATTGACGAAGGTGTCAACGCATTGGAAACAATAGGAGAGAACAAGAAATACATAGATTTTCTAAACCGGAGGTACGAAATTATGCTCCAAATGAATGAGTGTTCATTTTGCCCGGCTTTTCGTATTTGTCTGGCAAAATTTCAGAACCTTACTGATAAAAACAATACCTGTAAAATTTTCTTTTCAGACTTTATGGATGCAGCAGATTATTATTTTTCAAAAAGAAATAATACCGAAAAAAATATATGGCAGTTGTAATTTTTAAGGCAATAGAAAAATGCAATTCAAACTGTATTTATTGCGATGTAATAAAAAAGCATCGGGATGAAATTATGAATTACGATTTACTGAAGCTGATATTTATCAGAATGAACGATTATTTAATGGAAAACCCTGATGAAATCATTACGTTCACCTGGCATGGTGGCGAAGTATGCTTATTAGGCCCGGAGTATTTTAAGGTTGCATTGAAATTACAGGATGAATATTGCAGAAAAACGAAATCAAGAATTAAACATCTGGTTCAGTCAAATCTAACATTGATAAACCAGGAAATTATTGATGTGTTCATGAAATTAGGCATCAGACAAATCGGGTCCAGTTTTGAGCCTATTCATAATATCCGTGGATTTGGCAAAAAAAGAGATTCCCAGATGTACAACCGAAAGTTCATTGAAGGCATTAAATTATTGAACAAAAACCATATTACCTGGGGTGTAATCTATGTAGTGCACCGGTTGTCACTCAAAATGCCCCTGGAAATCTTTTATTTTTTAACAAATCTTAATACACGATCGCATCCCAATTTTAACCAGGTGAAAATTTACGGAGAAGATAAAAACAATTTAGCGGTCACGGGTGAAGAATTCGCAGATTTTTTAGGTGCAATTTTCCCGGTCTGGTTTAAAAATAAAGAGAGGTATCCAAATGTACAACCTTTTTCAGACCTTCTAAGAAATATTAGAGATAAAGATCTGGGAACGGTATGTGAATGCTCGGGCAACTGCAGCTACAAGTGGATTTACATAGGACCCGAGGGAGAAACATCGCAATGTGGAAGAGCGGGTGACTATAATGTTCTGTCGTACGGAAATTTAGTGGATAACACATTTGAAGAGATCATGAAAAATCCGCAACGCAATCCATTGGCCGAGCGCCAATCGGTATTGCCTTTAACAGAATGTGAAAATTGCCGCTTTTGGGGAATATGTCATGGCGGTTGTCCGCTTGATACGTTTATGACATACAATGACTTTATGAAGAAATCTCCCAGATGCGATACAACAAAAATTTTTATAGAAAAATATTTTGAACCTTTAACAGGTTTACATGCTGATTTTCCTCCAAAATTAGTTGTTGAAAAATCAATCTAATGCCGGAAAAGGGAGCAAACATAAAAGACAACCATAAAGAAATGTGGATTCATCCGTCAGGGAGTCATGGTGATATATTAATTCTCTCCGGAGTATTAAAACAGTGTTATGATACAAATCCGAAATTTAAATACAATCTTGTAAGGCGTTCGGTTTATTCAAGTTTGCTGGAAGGGCATCCCGCAATCAATAGCATAGGATATCCACCAAAAAATGCCAAGATAACTACTACTGATTATTGGACAAAAGAAACGTTGGGGGAGGGCAACCAGAGACCCTATCAGATCTTGGCAAGATTATTTGGACTTCAGACACCTACAGAAGAAAACCTGTATCTGCCGGGTAAGTGTGATGAAGATAATATATTACAGGATTTTATCCCTTCTGATGGCAAAAAGATCGCAATTATTGCCCCATCATCCGGTTCTCCGAGAAAAATGATGAAACCGTCAATCTGGCAAGACTGTGTGGAAAAATTAAAAAGTAAAGGAATATTTGTTATTCAGGTTGGGCAAAAAAATGATATCTATATAAAAGGGGCTTATTCGCTGCTTGGTCTGACTACCTTGCGTCAACTTATTTCATTACTGAACATAAGTGATGTGATTTTAAGTATTGATAATTTTGTAATGCATGCTGCTCACTTGATTGGAAAAACATCCATAGTTGTTTGGGGCCCGACCAACTCAAAGATCTATGGCTATTCTGAACAGATCCATATACAATGTTCTACAAATCATTGTGAATTGCGGAATAAATGCCTTGGATATGAATTGGAGGAGAATTCTAATTTGCCATGTCCGCTAAAAGAAAAACATTGTATGAACAAAGCTCCTCTTGAAATGATAATTGATCATGTGATAAATATTTGTTTTCCACAAAATATTTAGTTGAGTTTGAAAAAAATTTAATATTTTTATTAAGCCATTAAAAAACAGCATACCATGAAAAAAGGGAAAAAGTATTCAAAAAAAGGTCTTTCTCATGGAAATACTAAAAAAAATACTCCTGTTCATGCACCTGATCATGTAATGAGGAGAGAAGCTTTAAAGCGCATCGCGTATTTAGGCATTGGGACTTTAACCGGTGCTGTTTTAATAAGTTCCTGCGAACCTTATTCAGACTATGACGATTATAGCGATTACAGCAATTATTATTCTAATTATTACAGCAGATATAGCAATTACTATTATGACTATTATAGTGTGTATTCTGCTTATTGGGATGCTTAGTACCAAATAGTAATCTTAAATATTATATCAATTCTCTCCTGCTCAGCGAATACTCCCGGTTCAATACAGACATTATCTATAAAGTTGATGACTTTATTAAACTTAGGTTGAGATGAATAGCCAATCAAATCAACAATAAGAGTTACAGGATCAACTTAAGGGTATTAAATTTAAATTTGTCAAGTGTGTCTGCGTGATAAGGTATATTTTAGATTAAAAACAATGAAATAAAGAAATGAATTTGGAATTGATTGATTTAAGAGAAGAAGATCTTAGACAAGTTAAGGATATCTATGATCATTATATCCTAAACACGACAGCAACATTCTTCACAAACAAGTTGACGATACAGGAGTTAAATGAAATGATCAAGATAGGGCACCCGAAATACAAATCGTTTTTAATTTATTATGAAAAGTCTGTATGCGGATTTTGTTACATTTCGCAATACAAAAACAGACCGGCATATGACAGGACTGCTGAGATAACCGTATACCTGAAACCCGGATTTACCGGAAAAGGCATTGGATTGTTCACGCTTCAAGAGATGGAAAAGCTGGCAGGAAAGTCAGGTTTTAAGGTATTGATCGGGATCATATCCGCAGACAACAAACACAGCATTGCACTGGCTGAAAAATGCGGATTTGAAAAATGTGCACATTTCAAACAGGTGGGAGAGAAATTCGGCAAGATACTGGATGTTGTAGCCTATCAGAAGATACTTGATCGAAAAAAGTGAGCCTGTTACGTTTATGATTGACCCTGTTTGACAGGTAGTTTTAAAACAGGATCCTATTCTTTTTTTAATAAAGGATAAGCCCCTACATAGCCGTCTGTTCCTGTTTCTCTTCCAAGTATTTTACTAATTTTTTGAGGAAGCTTGCCTGCAGCCCTGAGTCCGGGAAAATCATCTGAAAGCCGGAAGTTCTTTGTTTCTGCGTCCTGAAACACTGTCTGCTCATAATGATCAAAATACATATCATGAGCAGAAAAAGCAGGGTACATTTCATTCAGTTCCGAAGGTGAGTCAAACATATATAAACAGCTATCCTCATTCACTGTACTCCAGACAATCATGGCATTGCTGTCTTTCTTTGTCTGTTTTACATAAACATTATGATCCATCTTCCGGAACTGTAAAGTGTGCAATGTATCGCACAAAACAGGACTTTGCGATACTTCCAGCAAAGGGGCATATAGTTTATCATCGCGAACTATGAGGTTGTTCATAAACACATGTCCGTCGCGTTCATCCACTCCGGGACCTGTTGCTGAGTGCCAGCCAAAATAATCGTTGGCAGGATTCCTGTCGGTACGACCAAAAGCTGCCTTGCTGTTGATATAGGTGTTCTGGTAAAATTCCACATCGCAACTGTTGAGAACAAAGGATCCGTTGTCGCAGTTCAGAAAAATATTCCCTGCACATAGTGCACCCTTCGAGATCTCAAAAAAGAAACCGCTCATGTATTGAAAAACACTGTATTTTTCAGTCCGCGCGTTGCCCACATTCTCCAACCAATTGTTGATAAAAACCCCGTCAACATTGCCTACATCGTACCAGATACCGTTCGAGTTCGGAAGGTCGGTTACCAGGTTATCACGACAGGTAACCCGGTAACACTGATTGAATATTTTCACTGCTGCAGGAAAATACCCCGTAAGATGTTCAATATTATTCCTCATGAAAACATTTCTTTCCAGGATTGCATCCGATACACCCACCAGGTAGATCCCCTCGGTACTTGTATTGCTCACTTTGCAATTCCTGACGGTTAAACTATCTCCCATCAGGTAGGCTCCGATCCTTGAACAATAGGATATCTCACAGTTTTCCAGAACCGTTCCTGTTACATCATTACCATATTCATGTTCATCCCTTAATCCCTCAGGATATGTACCTTCAATAAGAATTGCCGTATCGGCATATTGTGTAAACTCAATACCCCGGATCACAGGACCTATGCTATCCGAAGGTATGCCATTATAATCCTTATAAACTCTGTGAATGGCAACATTAAAGGCTGTAATCTCCACCAGTCGGTTGGCAGGATTGATCCCAATATAAACAAGTTTATTGTCGTAATCGATATAAAAGGTATTGGTATCTACTTCTTCCGCACTGCCGGCTGATTGCAGGAACCTGCCGTCAACAAACACCATATCGTCGTGAAACCGGTGCAGGGGTGTGCGCTGCTCTTCCCTGTCCCTTCTCCACCAATCTTCGGGCTCTCCCGGAAACAGATGGGGCCATGAGGTAACCCAAAAACCATCGCTTATCTTTTTCCAGCCTCTCGCAATATAGGTGCCTTTTAATACCGGTTTCTCATTTTTATATGGCTGAAGGGTGATTCCCTGGTTGAACCTCAGATTTCCGGTACGGTATGTTCCTCCACGCAATACAATCATATCACCGGTTTTTGATTTGGCAATCGCTGCCTCAATGGTGGTAGGCATTTCAAATACTTCTCCCGAATATTCTTCCTTTCCGTCAGGTGACACGAAGTATATCGAACCGGAAATTAACGGCATAGTATAGTTCGTTTCAACCGGCCCGTAAGGTCCCCCTGAAGGTTGGGCAAGCAGTTTCATAAAACTCAGATTTGCGAGTAAGAGCAAAGTCATTAATAATGCGCAGACGGGAAACTTTATTAAACCTCTTTTCATCTATATAAGTCAATTAATATGATAATACGATACGGTATGAAAATAGTAAAAGTTTATTTCTTTACTGTACCAAAAACCGGTGAAAGAATTAAGAAATAAAATCATATTTTAGCCTTACAGGTTATCGGACATGGTATTAACCGATAATCAAAAGAAAATTACATCTGTTAAATACATAATATCGACAACGCAACTGTCATAATAAAAATCATTTAAAAATTATCCGTTATGAAACTACACATTCTATTTACTTTAACCTTAAGTTTACTTTTAACCTTACCTTTTATCAAAGTTGCAGGAACAATACCTGAAAACAACCCATCACAAGATACAACAAAAGTTGATAGTAAAAACAAACTCGTTGTTGTATGGACCAGCGGAGACAGGGAAGTAGCCCTGAAGATGGTTTTTATGTATACCTACAATGCAAACAATTACAAATGGTGGGATGATATTACGCTTCTGGTATGGGGACCTTCAGCAAAACTTCTTACCGAAGATGAAGAATTGCAGAAATATGTGAAGAGCATGATCAATGAAGGTATTGAAGTATTGGCATGCAAGGGCTGTGCCGATCTTTATGAGATCTCTGATCAACTTGAACAAATCGGCGTTATTGTGAGGTATACCGGTGTAGACCTCACCAATTTCATCAAAGAACGAAATGTAATTACTTTCTGATGATGAATTGAGGAATTGATTCATCAATGAAATAAAGAATGTAATAAGCAAAACTGTTTGGAATGGCCTGGCTGATTCTCAAATTATTAATATTTTTATGTTTTCATTAATCTGCGCCGTATTATGAAATTGACTTCTGCAATAAGAACATTCTGTCTTTTATGTGTATGTGTATTCTTAACTCAGTGTGAAAAAAAAGACGAATTGATTATGCAAATGCATTGCCAGGGTGGATTGTACCGGATAATAGCTCCTGCCACGCTTGGCGATTACAGGATAGATGCTGCATCAGAAACCGGTTCATCTTCTGCCTTTTTTTCTGTTGTAGAAGACATGAGAGGGAGGGTACAGGAGGAACATTTTGTATTAAACGATATCGGTGAAATAAATCCGGACGACTTAACAGATGTCCAAATCAATGCCTCTGATCCTGTTTCATCCATTGTCATCGAATACGATATGTATCTGCCCAGTGAAACCATTCGGATCCTCCTGCCACAAGGCAATACAACATTATCTGTATACAAATATTAAAAACTGCAAACCAAGGCTCCATACAATAGGTAAAGCGAAGTAAAAATATATTGTCTCTTATTTCCGGAATAATGGCAATTCCATATATTTATATGCCTCATACAAACAAATAAAAATGAAACGTATATGCTTATCCTTTCGGCTTGAAATGAAACACAGTATCTGTATCGCATTGTTCATCAGTACCTTTTTTTATAGTTACAGTTTTGCCCAGAAAGGGTACGATCATTTCAAGGTTGCTGTGTATATGAGAGCGTATGAAGTAAATAAAATGGCAGATCTGAAATTGCTTGATTCATTATGGAGCATTATAGAACAGCAGGTTCATGTTGATAAGGTGTATATTGAAACGCACCGCGATCTATTGATGGTCCGGCAGGATACTCTGAACAGAGTGAAAAACTTTTTCAAAGAACGCGGCATCAAAACATCGGGAGGCATAACCTTAACAATATATGAGCCAAATCGCTTCCAGACATTTTGTTACAGCAATCCGCAACACAGGAAAAAAGTAAAAGAAATCGTAGAATACACTGCCCGCAATTTTGACGAAGTTATCCTTGATGATTTCTTCTTCACCAACTGCAAATGCGAATTGTGCATCAACGCAAAAGGTCAACAGAGCTGGACAGATTATCGTCTGAAGCTTATGGAAGATGCCGCCCGTGAATTGGTCGTTGAGGCAGCTAAAGCTGTTAATTCTGAAGTTAGGATTATCATCAAATATCCCAACTGGTATGCTCATTTCCAGGGTTTGGGCTTTAACCTGGAAGCTCAGCCTCCTCTGTTCGACGGTATTTATACAGGGAATGAAACAAGAGATGCATTTTTAAGTGCTCAGCATCTGCAGCCTTACCATGGTTATTCCATTTTCAGGTATTTTGAAAATAGTAAGCCCGGAGGAAACTACGGAGGTTGGGTGGATACAGGAGGGTCATTGTATCTCGACAGGTATGGCGAACAATTGTGGCTTACCCTTTTTGCCGGCGCTCCCGAAATCACCCTTTTCGATTTTCGTCAGTTGCTAATCCCTTTGTCACGCTTCCCGGATGCTCCCTGGCAAGGGAAACATACCAGTTTTGATGTGAAAGAAATGAAACAGGGAAAAAAAGGTCTGCTTCCTTTGACCATTGCCGGAGCTGCTGGTTATGTTTTAAAAAAAACAGATCCGGTAATTGGAGAATTAGGGAATCCCGTGGGTATTAAATGTTATCGGCCTTATCATTCTGTTGGCGAAGATTTTCTTCCCAGTTTTCTCGGGATGGCCGGTCTGCCCATCGAACTTGTCCCTTATTTCCCTGAAGAAGATTCCATGATACTGCTAACCGCGAGTGCAGCTTTTGATCCAGATATTGTTCCCAAAATCAGGCAACAGTTGCTTGACGGCAAATCGGTCACCATAACGTCAGGATTGTTAAAGATTTTGCAGGATAAGGGACTGGACGATATCGCAGAATTGCGTTATACAGGAGACAAAGCAATCGTAAACAAATATGCAATTGCACGAAAACTTGTTGAAGGCAATACCAAAGAAATACTGATCCCTCAGATCAAATACCTGACAAACGACTCCTGGGAAATTGTCTATGCCCTTAACGGACCAAACGGATGGCCTGTATTGCACGAAGCCGAATATGCAAAAGGAAGCCTTTTTGTGCTCACTATACCTGACAATTATGCTGATCTGAGCAATTATCCTGAACCTGTATTAAATACCATTCGGGCCTATCTGGCATGTTATCAGGAAGTGCAACTGCAAGCCCCGGGGAATGTAAGTATCTTTATGTACAATAATCACACCTGTATCATAGAATCGTTTCATGATGAAACCATAATTGTAAAGCTGGCCGCGAATCAGGAAATACAAGTTGTGCAAGATCTGATGAACAACACAACAATTGAAGGTGAAATTCAGCCCGCAAGCGGAGGTTGGAGTCAATCTGTTATGCCTGCCAAAAAATTGTTTCAGATGGAGCTTCCTCCACATACTTTTAAAGTTTTCAGACTAAAACAGTAATGTGAGTATGCAAACAGAAGTTTCCTGATGTATTAAGGACGTTAAAAATCTGTTCCCACAAACCATCTCTTTTATTACAATAGAAGTGCTTCCCTGAAAAAATAATAACTCCGGGCCATTGCAGATAGTAAAAAGCCCCTGAGGCCGATCCTGGAAATGTAAGCTCCGCGAATTGCCTGAGTAAATGGTAGAAAACACAAAAAGGAAATGAATGGTTCACATCCTGACGGACTCCGATCTCTTTAGCATTTGATGGTCAAGAAAACTCTATAATCCATACGACAAACTGTTTGTATTTCTCATAAATTACATGTAATTTGTACTTTTCAGTGCAGGATCAGAAGTGCTGATGATGAAAAAATCACCATTTCTTCAGCTTTGCCTGCTTGTCAATAATTAACTTTAATCCATCAACAATGAAAAATCTTAAATCTTTAATCCCAACTTTTATTACTATCGCTCTAAGTCTGGTTTCCTTTTCGGGATTTGGACAGTTTCAGGCAAATATGCTTTTTACGCTTTCGGGAGTTGAAAAAGAATTCAAAGTGTTCAGCGATGAAAACCGCTATCGTTATGAATTTAATGAAGACGGACAGGAAGGTGTGGTCATTGTATTAAATGAAACAGATCAGATTTTTATGCTGATGCCACAGCAAAAGATGGCTATCAGAACCACACCAACAAGTCGGATGAGCATGGGAAACGATCCTTTAAAATTGTATGAATACCAGGTAGGTCAGGGAGCATCCGAAAAGGTAATCGGTAAAGAAAAAATAAATGGATACGATTGCATTAAAAAAGAACTCTATGGTGAAAATAACCAGCTTTTGTATACAATGTGGTATTCGGAAGAATACAAATTTCCCGTTAAGATTGTAAGTCACATTGATGTTGCAGGAACCACCAGCATGGAACTGAAAGATATAGAACCCTGGACACCGGATGATGCAAGCTTTGTTATACCCGATGGATATACAGTTATGGATCAATAAACTATGATAAAAAATTTATCAGTCCTCTTAATCTTATTAAGTTTCGGTATTGCATGTACCTGCCAGGATCTGCAGCCGGAAGAAGGCTTTGTAAATGTGCAGGGAGGACGCATATGGTATAAAGTCCTTGGTGATGGCAATGGCCTGCCTCTTATGGTAGTCCATGGTGGCCCCGGCAGCCGAAGCTGCGTAAGTATTACTGCTTTTTCACTTCTATCCGGTGAGCGGCCTGTTATTGTGTTTGATCAGCTGGAATCGGGATTTTCTGACAGACCCGGAGACACAAGCTTGTGGAAACTCCCCTTCTTTATCAAACAGGTTGAGGCTATCAAAAATGCCCTTCAACTGAAAAAATTTCACCTGCTTGGGAGTTCGTGGGGTGCAGCTGTCGTTATTGAATATATGCTTACCTATAATCCGGAAGAAGTCGTATCGGTAATTTTTTCGGGCCCTTATCTGAGTACAAAGAAATGGATGGAGGATGCAAAAATCTTATTGGCCGGATTGCCCCCGGAAGTCCAGGATACTATTGCCAAATATGAAGCGCTGGAACAATACGATGCTCCTGCATACTTAGCAGCTACAGATTCATTTTATGTCCGCTACCTGTCAAGAACAAACTGGCCCCCCAAAAAATCCCCGGATTGTGAAGGAGCAAAACCATTTAACAGTGCAATTTACAATTTCATGTGGGGCCCGACGGAATTTACAGCCATAGGGACACTAAAAGATTTCGATCACACGCACCGGTTGCACGAGCTTAAACTACCTGTACTTTTTGTGGCAGGCGAATATGATGAGGTACGTATTGAAACCCTTCTCGGGTATCAAAAAATGGTGCAAGGTTCACAGAGTATAATTATACCGGGATCCGGTCATTCCAAAACAACCGACCGGCCTGAAGAATACATTAAGGCTTTAAGTAATTTCTTAAAAGGAATCGATAGAACACTCTAAAAACAGAACCTTAAGGTTGTCTCCCTATTCAGCAAATACCGTATACAAATCCTGTTGACTTATTCAATGCAAAAATCCAGGCAATTGCGAACGATAACTTAACAATTCTTAACATACCTGATAAAGCCTGCCTGCATAGAAATTATGATATTTGTTCTACAACCAATCTGTATGCACAAATTATCAGGCACCATAGTACTGTTTTGCCTGCTGACCTTCCACTTGCTTCAGGCACAGATCTTTGAATCAAAACAGTTTTATGTAGCCGGTACGGTTGTCGATGATTCTACAAAAAATTGTATCGGTCTGGTTCATATCTATAACGAAAGCAAACGAAGAGGAAGCAGAGCAGGTTGTTAACAGAAGATATTGACAGGATCCATTATACCTGATATCAAAACGATGGACAATTGTGGCAATGAATTTCAAGCAGATAAAAGAAGAATACAGCATATTCTTTGAATCAGACTCGTTTTGCCTTGCAACTTTTTAGTATTTTGCTATTCATACAGAACAAATTAATAATCATAAATTTATCGGAGCTAAAAAATCCTTAATCAAACTATCAATCCTATGAAAAGAAACACAATAGCCGGTTTACTCATTGGTATTGCTGCCGGAATTCTGGATGTAACATTAATGCTCATTCAAAACATTCCATGGAATGCAAATATTTCTGCATTTTCCATGTGGGTTGTTATTGGATATTTATTAAGTATAAGCTCCTTTAGGTTCAAAGGAATTGTCAAAGGATTGACCATTTCTTTTCTTATCCTTATCCCGCATTTGTTTATTATCGGATGGGAAGAACCCCTTAACCTGATCCCTATTGTTATCATGACAGCAATTTTAGGCTCTTTAGCGGGCTTTTTCTATCAAAAGATTGTCAAAGAATAAACCCGGTGATTTGCAGTTACATTAAATTGTCTGAAATTTGCACCGACAGACATACGGCTGATACGAATGAAGTGAAATACCCTGGCTTTTCACTTTGTATGGTTGCAAGGCAATTTATTCATGGAAAAAAACAAAATCATAGAATACTACCAGCATCTGCTGATTTCCTTCACTACCTATTTGAAGAATACCGCAGAACAACAGGGTATGGAGGATATTCATCAAATGAGAGTAAACATTAAAAAAATAAGAACAGTATTAAATGTATTAGAAATTTCCAGCAATCATGAATATCACAAACAGGAACATCTCATCCTGTTCCACAACCTGTTTCAGGCAGCTGGCAAAATGCGTGAAGCTCAATTAAACTTAAGTCTGATTGAAAAGCGAAAAGTTGCATATATGCTTCCATACACAGAGTACCTTTTGCAAATCCAAAAGAATGCATCTGAAGAACTTGGGAAGGAAATACAACTTTTTAATAGTTCAAAATTTGATGTATTGAACAAAGACTTGCTAATAAAATGCAAAGGTATAGCAGATCAGGCCATAGCAAAAGAAGCGTTAACATTTGTTTCTGATAAACTGCAAAAAGTGATAAAATTAAAAGCCCGGACACAGAATGACATACTATTGCACAAAATCCGCAAGCATCTTAAACAAGTTAGCGAAATACTGACACTGTTAAATGAAATTCATTGCGGAAAAGAAGTTAAACATTTGAAGTCTGTTGTTAAATCACTTGCAAGTACAACAGGAAAATGGCACGATATCAAGGTACTCATTGATTCGATGAACGATTTCATGCAGCAGGATCCAAAAAATAAAAATGCACTATATTTGGTCAGCTTAATAAAGCGTCTGGTAATACAGAATGATGCAATAAGAAAAAAGATATACAATCAGTTGAAAACCAATATTACCAAAAAGCAAATCAGACAACTTGAATCGATACTTTCCATTAATCCTTTTATTTCCATATGACAAATTATCTCTGCACAGATTTTGATCTCAATTCCGACCGGTTGGTGGAACTGGTGGATGAATTGCCCTTTTGGTCGGCCCCCTTTGGGATCAGGTTACTTGATCACATCAGGTATAAAAAGAACATTTCCATACTTGACATAGGATTTGGAGCAGGATTCCCGATAACAGAACTGGCTATGAGATTCGGTGACTCCTGCAAAATATACGGTATCGATCCATGGGAAGCAGGAACAAGGAGGGTGAAAAAAAAGCTTGCCTTATATGGTATCAGAAATACTGAACTTATCCGGGGAGAAGCTGAATCCATACCACTGCCGGATCATTCAATAGACCTAATCACAAGCAACAATGGAATAAACAATGTATCAGATCAGGCAAAGGTTCTGAGCGAATGCTCACGTGTTATAAAAAAAGGAGGACAATTTGTTCAGACAATGAACCTGGAAAAAAGTATGATCGGATTCTATGAGATCATGGAAAATGTATTAAAATCACATCGGATGAATGAAGAGGTTGCCAAACTGCACCAGCATATCCACAGCAAGAGAAAACCTCTTGATGAATTCCTTGAGCTTATAAAAAAATACGGATTTTCAGTAACTCAGTTAGATCATGACCACTTTGAATACAAATTCACTGATGGCACAACAATGCTCAATCATTATTTTATCAGACTGGCTTTTCTTGATCCCTGGAAAGAGATCATTCCGGAAAAAAAGCAGACAAAAATTTTTCAGGAGATTGAAGACCTTATGAATGAAAAAGCTTTAACAGATGGATGCTTCCGACTTAGCATTCCTTTTGTGGTTATTAATTGTGAAAGAAACTAAATTAATAGTTACTTCTTATCCTTAAATCTTGCACTCAATTGTATTACATTGACTAGTGGTTCATACATAAAGTTATATTCAGAGAATCTGATACAAAAACAGAAGTACCGATTAATTCGTTTTCTCCGATTATTTATTTAGATTTAAACCGGAAACTATATAAAACATGCATTTCGGATTAATAAACTTGTTAAAACTATTGGGCTCGCTGGGATTATTCCTCTTTGGTATGAAGCTGATGAGCGAATCCTTGCAGAGAGTGGCGGGCGACAGAATGAGAACCATCCTTGCAGCAATGACATCGAATAAATTTAAAGGAGTATTGACCGGCTTTGTTATTACTGCTATAATCCAATCATCATCGGCCACAACAGTGATGCTTGTCAGTTTTGTGAATGCCGGACTGATTACACTGGCCGAATCTATCGGTGTAGTTATGGGAACAAATATTGGAACAACAGTTACTGCCTGGTTAATTTCCGTTCTCGGTTTTAAAGTTAACATAACCCATCTGGTGTTACCTCTTGTTGGATTGTCATTGCCTTTCCTGTTTTCAAAAGATAACAAGAAAAGCAATTGGGGAGGTATTATTATCGGATTTGCCATCATTTTTATAGGCCTGGATTTTTTACAATCATCATCACCTGACATCAATAGCAATCCGGGAATGCTTCATTTTTTCATCCGGTACTCTAACCTTGGATTCTTATCCATACTGATCTTTTTATTTGTGGGAACTGGTCTGACCATGCTTATCCAATCCTCAAGCGCAGTAATGGCCCTCACCCTTGTGATGTGTTTTAACGGCTGGATTTCTTTTGAGATGGCTGCCTCAATGGTTCTTGGACAAAATATTGGCACAACCATAACAGCAAACCTTGCCGCTCTTGTAGCCAACACTTCAGCAAAAAGAACAGCAATGGCTCACCTTTTGTTTAACCTGGTTGGCGTTATTCTTGTTTTGATCGTATTTAAACCATTCCTTCATCTGGTGGATCTGTTTATTCAGAAAACAGGATTAACTTCTCCTTTTCCGCAGGAAGGACAAACAGCAAAACAAACTGCTGAAGCCATGCCAATTGCACTCTCCATCTTTCATACGGTTTTTAACCTGTTGAATACACTAATTCTAATATGGTTTGTACCCACTATCGTAAAAGCAGTAACATTCCTTATCAAGCAACGTGATACGGAAGAAGATTTTAAATTACAATTTATCCATACAGGACTCCTTTCCACTGCAGAACTTTCATTGATACAAGCCAAAAAAGAAATACACATTTACGCTCATCGAATTATGAAAATGTTTTATTATGCGAAAGAATTAGTACTAACAACATCAAATAAAAAATACAATAAACTATTTGAGAAAGTTAAAAAATGTGAAGAGATTTCAGATAATCTCGAGATCGAAATAGCCACATATCTGACGAAAATAACCAGTGAGGCCGTCAGTTCTTCCGGTACAGAGGATATAAATGCAATGCTCAGTATAATCAGCAATCTTGAAAGCATTGGTGATTCATTTAATACCATTGCAAATGCTGTTAACAGAAAAAAGGATGCCAAAATATCCTTCACTTCTGAATTGGAGAAAAACCTGGATACGCTATTGAATATTGCAGAAAAAATGCTTACCAAAATGGTCAAGGGTATTGAAAACAACGATGGTAAAACTGATCATTCTGAAATTGATTTGTTAATTAATAAACTTAAAAAAACGAGCTTAAAACTTCAAACCGAGCATTATAAAAACCTGCGTAAAGGGATTTATAAAATCAAAACAGGAATTATCTATTCCGATATCTGTTCCGAGTTATCAAAACTTTGTGAATATGTCCATAACATATCACGGATCATTATACCTCATCATGAAGAAAAAAGCGAATTGGAGTTAACATCATCCTGACACAGGTTGTGATTTTATAAAGAGTTTAGGATAACCTGATAAAACTTCTCAGGCATCTGCTGATACAATTCTTTCACATCCCGGATAATACAGGTGCTATTGATTACTCGAACCAATCCATTTATTGCTTTGTTCTCAATCATTACAATCAAATTATCCATAATAATGTTTTTTTTTATAACTTGAGGTTCATATCAAATCCTTAAATTATAACATCATGAAACGAACATGATTTTTATTTATCATAAAATAACCAAAAAACATGATTAAAAAAAATCATGTGAGAGCGAAGCGATTGCATTCGTTCTCAAATTTTTAATTAATTTTTTTTCAACTAATTATAAAATATTAAACGAATGAAAAAAGAAGTACAACAAGGCGCACCTGCCGGCGCTGTTTATGGCCTTGGATTTATTGGCGCGGCCATTTATTTTATTGCTCATGCAACAGGTTTCTGGATTGGAGTATTGGGCTTTTTAAAAGCTATTGTCTGGCCTGTTTTCCTGGTTTATGAAGCAATGAAATATTTAGGGATGTAAATCTTTATCCTGTTTAGAGTTTTTCGAAAACAACTTTATTAATTATTCTTCTTTCTGCATTCGTGTTGTTCAATAACCGGATGAGAGAGTGTATTGTTATCCATTGAAGAATACATGTAAGCAGGCAAAAGCAAATAAAAATGGTAGAGTTACTATCAGATCCTTTTCATAAGGGAAAAAATGGAAATAAGAATACGGGAATTGTATCCTTCTGAGGCGGATTTTTACAGAGAATGTTTTACGAAGCAATCTTTGTCCCAAAGGGAGAAAATGCTTTGCCTCTATCCATTGTGCATCATACCCCATTGCTAAAATATACATACGACCGGGGAAAACCGGATGATCTGGCTTTTCTTGCAGAAATGAATAAAAAACGAATCGGGATGATCCGGAGTCATTTTCAACCTAACTTCTTCCCTGTTTGGAAATTAAATTTTATTTTGTGCCTGCTTGCTATTACCTTTGCAAACCTGTTTTAACAATTCGATCATGAGTAAAGAATATACCTCAGAGCTGCAACTTGACTTTGGTGAAGATGGAAATACGCTTATCCCCGTTGTAACGCAGGATTACACCACAAAGGAAGTGCTGATTCTATCCTTTGCCAACAGGAAAGCCTTTGAAGAGACTATAAAAAGTGGTTATGCCACGTATTACAGCCGAAGCAGAAAAGAACTCTGGAAAAAAGGACTTACTTCAGGCGATATGTTGAAAATTGAAGAAATCAGGATAAATTGTGAACAAAATTCACTTCTCTATATGGTCACTCCCATGGGCAAAGGAGCTTGTCATGCAAAAAAGAAAGACGGAATGCCTCATACATCGTGCTACTATAGAAAGATTGAAGGAAACATACTGAAATTCATTGATGAATAAAACAACACCAGATGACAGAAGAAAAACAACTTATCATTGGCTTGCCTGCAGGATCACTCGCCAATCCGACAAGAGGAGGAAATCTTGTTCAATTGCTGGAAAAAGCAGGTTTCAGAACCAGGGGATATGATTCCGGCGGGCCCAGCAAATTCATTACCACAAATTATATGTTTGGCTGGGATGGCCGGCCACAGGAATTTGGATCACAACTCGGGATTGGTGAACTGGATGTTGCCATTGCGGGGGATGACTGGATTCAGGAAAGAGTAATGGAACTAAGACTGGAATACAAATCCCGGATAAATCTCGAAAAAGTACTTTCACTAAACAGGGGAAATGTTAAAATCGTAGGCATTGCAGCCAATGATAAATTCTCAAGTATAGAACGTTTTGTTAAAGAACTTTTGCGGAAAAAAAAGATCATTACTGTGGTAACTGAAATGCCTTACCTTACATTGAACTGGCTTCACGAAGTACTCATGAAAACGGGATTGTATGAAGAATATAGCGATTTCTCCGTACAGAAATACAAAACTCCGCCTAAAATTGGAAAAGGCATATTGGTATACGAAACATGGGGGAAAACAGAAGCAAAAGTGAAAAACGAAGGTGCCGATCTGGGAGTAGAAATAACGCAGAGCGGAAATGCTATCAAGAATTATGGCCTCACTGTCATTGATACCATAATGGAATCGGAAACAGGAATTTACATAAATCCTGAATTAAAAAAGGACAAAGAAAAACAGGAGTTGTTAAAAATGTTTCTTTTGAATCTTTATGGAGTTGTAAATGCAGAGAACAAGGTTATGATACTTTTTAATGTTCCCAATGAAAATGTTTCTGATATTGAAAGTTATCTGGGCAACAATGCACTTTTCGCCGATGAACCTACAAAAAACGTCGGGAAATTATTTACTGAATTTAGCATTCAGGTAGATATTGATAACAAATTGCAGTCACTTGCTGTGGTCAGGTATCAACTGGCTAAAAAAGGAGCTGTAAATATTGATACCCTGCCAATTGATTCATCCATTCAAAATATGGATGTTCTTAATTTATAAATATGCTTATTCCTGCAAATAAGGGCATAATCCTGAGAGAACTGGAGTTTGCTGATAAAAAAAGACTGGCTCAACTGGCAAACAATAAAAAAATCTGGGACAATGTCAGGGACTATTTCCCATATCCATATACCGAGAAAGATGCAGCCAAATTTATAGAATCATGTAGAAAAGAGGATCCGAAAATCACTTTTGCTATAGTATTCTATAATGAATTGGTTGGAATTACAGGCCTGGTTTTGCAAACCGATATTTACAAAAACACTGCTGAAATAGGCTACTGGATTGGTGAAGCATACTGGAATAAAGGAATAGCTACTCAGGCAGTCAGACTATTAGTAAGTTATGGATTTGAAAATTTGAAACTGCACCGCATTTTTACCGGCGTATTTGAACACAACAAAGCATCGCAGAAAGTATTGGAGAAATGCGGTTTTATGCAAGAAGGAACAAGCAAAAAATCAATCACAAAAAACAATGCAATTATAGATGAATATCGCTATGGGATCGTTATTGAATGAATGAATATTTTAACAATATTCTTATCCGGAGTTCTATATTTTCATATTCCAATTCCTGCCTGAATTTAGAATTTTCCCCTGTTTGAAATTAAAACATGTTACTTCCCGATTTTTTTCTATCTTTCCATTCGATATATATAACTCATCCAAAATGAAAAAACTTGCACTTCTTTTAATTTCAATTCTCTTGATTGCAGGCTGCAAAAAAGATGATGACCCTTCTGATAAAGCTCAGATCCTTGGTTTTTCCATTATTAGTACCAGTATTTCCGATTTTGCACTGGAGGATGTTGTTATCGATGAGAGTTTTAATAAGGTGCTGATGCTTTCGCAAAATAATCTTGCAAGCGAAAATCCACCCATATCAATTACTCCTGAAATTGAAGTATCCCCGGGTGCAACCATATTGCCGAATTCGGGTGATGAAGTCTCATTTAACAACAAGGACGGCGGTATTACTTATGTTGTAACTGCAGAAAACGGGGATCAAACCAACTGGACATTCACAATAAGAGACAAGCAATTGCCCAATGCGGATTTCGAAGACTGGTACGATACCATTGGAATGAACCAGCAGCATCACCTCGAACCGGGTTTGTCAGCCAATTCAACAATATGGGCCACAGCTAACATGGGAACAAGTCTTTATGATAAATATGGTACCACGCCTATCATAGACGGGGATAACACCCTCGTAAAAATCTACACTGATGAAACACCTACCGTGCCAATTACTTCCGCTACCATATTTACCGGGAGATTTGATATTCAGGGTGCTATAAATAATCCTACAGATCCTGACCAGGCCACTTATTTCGGTATCCCGTTTACTTTCAGGCCGACCGCTTTGAAACTGAAATACAAGTATACACCTGGTGAACATTATGTAGACGCAACACTAATAGATCCCACGAATATATTTGGAGGATTTACGGTTGATACGTTGGAAGGAGGAGATAAATGTTTCTTGTGGTCAAATCTTGAGATCATAGACGGTGACAATGTTGAACTGATTGGCCGGGCTGAATTAATCCAGGAGAATGCTGTAGAAGAATTGACTGAAATTGTGCTGAACTACGAATATTACTCCGATGCAAAACCCACACACATTACAATTGTATTTGCATCCAGTAAAGATGGAAGCGAATACAGAGGTGCTGTAGGAAGTACACTGATTGTGGATGATGCTGAGCTTATTTATGAAGAATAAATACAGCATTACTAATCTGACTTTAGCTGCCTTAACATGAAAAAACTCACACTTGCATTTATCCTGACAGCATGCTTTGCCTGGAACGGATTTTCACAGCATTTCCAATGGACAATTTATCCCAGCCTTGGAATTGACATGGGAGGAGCAGTCCCATTTCCTTTTTCCGATATTCCCGATGGTTCGGGCGGAACACCTAAATTGAATCCGACACTGGGGATTGGTGGAGAATACAAACTAAAAGAAAAATGGTTTCTTGCCGCGGAAGTGAATTATCATATCCTTGCTTTTTCAGCAAAGGCAAAAGTTCGCAGCCAGCAATTTCACGCAACGGATGTTTATGGAGAACCTTACACCCTTTATTTTACAGGATATACAAAATCAAATATAGAGATCCGGCAGGTTGAATTCCCACTTGTCGCTACATTCCGTTCCGGGAAAAACTGGGCCATACCATTTGGAGTTTATTATTCACGTATTCTGGAAGGATCATTTAATACGGAAGGAAGGGATGGTGTATCTTCCGTAAATAAAGAAGATACCGACAATGCTGTTCTGCCGGGAATAGCTACCGCCAAGACTGATTTTAGCAGTAATATGGATTCATACGATTATGGAATTCTGTTCGGATACAGGTATAATCTGAATCACAGGCTCTATTTCTGGAGCCGTTTTCATATCGGATTTAAGAGTATTTTTAAAAAAGAATTTACCAATATCGATTACGAAATGTACCAGGTTAGGGTAAGTATAGGTGCTTCGTACAATCTTTTTTATTCCAAAGCTGATTCAAAAACAAAGACTCAGGAAATTCTTTAGTTTCTGCCAATGGAAGTGGCAATCATCATAGCAAGGGTTCGATAGATGAGATGGCCAAACTTAGTATACGGTAAATAAATAATTACAAACCACACACATACCAGGTGCAGGAAATAAAGATGGTATGCACTTCCCCAGTTCAGAAGGCGAGACATTTCAACAACAAGCCCCGAAACAGTCAGAAAAAACAGTGATACCAATAGCAACCAGTCAGAATAATTGCTGCTTCCAAAATTCTTGCGGTTAAAAAGCCGGTTGATTATCATCATCCCTAAACCGGCTATAAGCATTAGTCCAGCAACATTCCCTGCAATTTTAAAAGGATTCAGAAATCCAAGAGGATAATGATGAGTAATTGTTGCAACAATGGCATAAGCTGTTACAAAGAGCAATAATACAAACCCGTAAAAAACCAGAAAATGTGATACCCTTCTGGATTTTTGAGAAGAACATTTTCCAAATCGAGAGTGACTAAAAATAGCAATCAGTGATTCCCTGAAAGAATTAAAATAACTTTTTTTCATTTGAAAGTCCGGAAATTGCATTTTTATATCCTTCCAGAATTTTTTCAGACCTGAATATGCTAAACCATATGAAAAAAAAGTCAGTAGTGTAAATGACACATTCAACCAGGCATGAGGAAAAAATTTTGAGTAATTTACAGGTCCTTCCGGAATGGATAAGGTTCCGGCTATCTTAAGAATGACAGAAATAATCACAACAGGAATAAGCAAAGCCACGGGAAGCCATTTTGGATGACTCATTATTTCTCCTAAAAACCTTGGGCGGGCATATTGCCTGTAAGTGATCTGCCGGACTCCGGCCAACACCTCTGAAGGTTTTACACCGCGCGGACAATATGTACTGCAATCGCCACACTGATAACAAAGCCATACATCCGGGTTGGCAATGAGCTTTTCTTTCATGCCCCACCCGGCCCAAATCATCTCCTTACGCGGAAAAGGTTTTTCATCAGGAGCTAATGAACATACGACCGAACAGGTTCCGCATTGTATACATTCATTCAATGGAGCTTTGCTCACTCTCCTGAGTTCCTTTTTAAATTGTATGTCAGGCAATACTTCTATCATAATTAATTAGCTATAGGAATTACATGCTTTTAAACGGATTAGGCCCTATTGCCTCAATCTCATTCATATATTCTTCAAAGATTACAGGTATCTTATGGTAATCTGTAATCTCAACAAATACGGTTTTAATACGTTCCGGTTCAAGCATCATGGTTTGCAGGGTTTCCTGCAGATTCTCTCCTCTCTTTTGAGTCAGTTCACTTCCTTGTATATAATGACACTGGTAATCATCCCCGGGCTTACAACCTATTTGTAAAATGCCGTCATATCCGCAGGATAGTGCATCTGAAATCCAGACTTTGTTGATAGAACCTATGCACCTAACCGGAATAATCCTGATGAAAGGACTCCATTTCAATCCTTTTCTTGCTGCCATCTCCAATGCAGGATATGCATCATTCTCACAGACAAATGCCAGTACCCTGAGTTTTTCTTCAAATTCATCGGGCATACTCACCGATTTGATCATGGCAGAGACTGAATTGATCGAAAAGTCAGCAAAACTGATCACTCTTTCAGGACAGGAACCCATACATATTCCACACCTACGGCATCTGGCAGGATTTGGAAGAGGAGTTCCTTTCTCCGTTTCATCATACATTCCGAAAGGACATTCTTCCGTACAACGTTTGCAATCGGTACACCTGTCCATAAACAGTACCGGATAGCTTTTGTCGCCCGCCCGGGGATGCACTGCTTCTCCTCTTTTTGTTGCTTCAATACACTGTATGGCTTTTAACATTGCTCCTCCCGCATCCTCAATACAAGCTGAAATATCCATAGGAGCCCGCAGTGCACCCGCTGCATAAATACCCGTACGCCTTGTTTCGTATGGAAAACAAATAAAATGCGAATCGGAAAATTCATACTTCAGCTCGGGAAGACCCTTACCCAGTCTATAGCTCAGATTCAGATCAGCAGTAGTCGCCGGAGTCATTCCTGTTGCCAGAATGATCATATCCGCCATTATGCTGATGTCATCTCCCAGTAAAGTATTTTTTATGATAACCTTTAATTTTTCACTTTGAGTTTCAACTTTCTCCACATCTCCCTTTGTGAAAAACACCCGGTCATCTCTTTGTACTTCCTTGTAGAATTCCTCGTACATACCCGGTGTGCGTATGTCTTTATAGACAATGTAAACCGAACTGTCAGGATTTGATTCTCTTATGTATTTCGTTTGCTTTAAAGAGGTACCACAGCAATACGATGAACAGTATGGAAGGTGATCTTTGTCCCTGGAGCCGGCACATTGAATAAACAGTATGGTTCCTGGTAACCTTTGTTTTGGATTCCCTTTGATCAGTGTTTCAAATTCAAGATTAGTAAGGACTTTGTCGCTTGTACCATACCCCAGTTGAGAGAGTGCTTTAGCATTGTATGGTTTCCAGCCCATAGCCGCAACAATGGCTCCAACAACTATTTTTTCAGTTTTTACATGTTTTATTGCAATCTCGAATCTGCCGGGATGACCATCAATTTGAAGAATTGCTGTTGATTTATAAATGCGAATAAATTTATTATTCTCAGCCTCGGCGATCAATTCCGTAACCAATGGCTCCTTCAGCTGATCATATGGCGCTTTAAACGGGATTTGTTTGTATAGTTTATTCGCCCAACCTCCAAGATCATTCTCCTTTTCGATCAGGCAAATAGTATACCCTGCCTTTGCACCCTCAATAGCAGCTGTTACACCTGAAACACCTCCTCCGACAACCAGTATATCATTACAAATTTCGTCTTCAATATAAGGTTCGGGAATTGATGTCGTCTTCAATTTTGTAATCCCCATTCTCAAATAATCCTCTGCTGCCACCTGCGTATTTTCTTCACCTGGTTCCCCGATCCAGGCAGCCAGTTCCCTTATGTTGATCCTTTCCACCTGGATATGATCCCGAAAATTAAACAGTTCTGTTTTTTCACGCGGAGAGCATGCTGCAACACATATCCCTGAAAGCTGTTCCTTTTCTATGTCCTTTTTTATGATCTCAAAACCCTCCGGAGAACACAAAGCTTTGTGGATTTTACAAATAAGTGTGTTTTCCGTCGATGCTGCCTGAGAAAGTTTTGTGACATCAAGACAATTGCCAATGCCACAACCTGAACAGATATATATTCCTATTTTTTTATCCAAAACCAATTCTTTTTATCGTATAGTTTGAATTGTTTTCAATGCAGCAGCAGTAGCATCCTTTACTGAAGATGAAACATCCATGGGCTTTTTCCCGCAGGCAATTGCATATACACCACTTTTTTGCTCCCCGGACATAAAATTGTACTGGTTTGTTTTCATTTCAATTGCAGGTTGGTTAGGAACTATTCCGGTTGCCAGAACGACGAGTTCGGTTTCCACTCGTATCTTTTTTGATTTCATTGTATTCTCAGCTTCAATCCTCAAATTTTTAGAGTCGGGAATTTCCTCAATACTAGCAACTTTACCTTTTACCAGTTCAATATTCTTATTTTCTTCCACTCTTTTCAAAAAATCTTCGTTTCTTCCTGTAACCCGCAAATCAATATAAAATATCCTGATCTTGCTTCCGGGATATCTTTCCTGACAAGTCAGGGCATGTTTTAATGATGCCGGACAACATACAGCCGAACAATAAGGCAAATGGTTTTCATCACGTGATCCTGCACATTGTACAAAAACAATATCTTTTGGTTCCTTTTGGTCTGAAGGTCTTAAAAGGCTCCCCTTTCCGGGGCCTCCGGGAGCTAGCAAACGTTCAAACTCCACATTCGTAACCACATTTTTGAATTCGTTGTAATGCAGTTTATCCAGTAAACCGGCATTGTAATTTTCCCAACCTGTAGCTAAAATCACAGCACTTACCTCAACCTCCTTCATTTCTTCTTTTGCAAAAAGATCAATGGCTTCGTATTCACATATTTCAACACACTTATTACAGCTTTCTTTTTTACAATACCTGTCGTCGATACTGTACTTCATGGGAAAAGCCATATCATGGGGCAGATATATCGCTTTGGTACTTCCAAAACCATAATTGAAATCATCCGGCCTTACTTCAGGACAGACGTCAACACATTTCCTGCAGGCCGTACAGGTATTCTTAACATATAGCGGAGTTGTCCTTAACGAAGCTTTAAAGTCTCCTCTCTCACCTGAAAGAGCAACCAGTTCAGTGGAGACCATCACTTCAATTCGGGTGTTTTGCCTGATCCTTTGAAAATTGATTTCCAATCCGCAGGCAGGAGGACAAAGTTTAGGGAAATAATTATTCATCTTTACCACATGTCCCCCGAGGTAAGCTTCTTTCTCAATAAGAATCACTTCATGCCCAACTTCGGCTATCTCAACCGCAGCAGTTATTCCGCTTATTCCGCCTCCAATTACCAGTATGGGTTTTTTATTTCGTACTGTCAATTTAGAAAAATTTCTTTGTGTTCCCTGGTGAGTTCCTTTGTGTACCTATGTGGTAAAAAAACATGAACCACAAAGATCACTATGTACGCACGAAGTATCACTAAGTTTATATTATGTTAGTTCTTTAATTTCCCTTTTCATGGTTTCCCATTCGCCTGTTTCGGGGTTCCAGCGGCAGTTGGCAAAACACTTCCATTCTTCTTTTATTTCAGGAAAGTCTGTTCGAAAATAATATCCCGGCCACCGGGTCTCTTCTCTGAATAACATCGTCCGGATATGCGATTCAGCCTGCCACATACGGTGTATGTTTTCCCAGCACCTCATCAATTCATTCAAATCGGAAGCTGCAAGTTTTTCAGCATCTTCTTTCATATATTGTAAAAACTCCAGTCCTTTTTCAAGCAATGGTTTTGATGTTTTAAAACCAACATTAGCTCCCCCGGCATATTCATCCATGATTTTTTGCAGGCGGAACATAAACATCTTTGGCTTAATAAAATTCGGATTCACATCCTCATCATTGGCATAATCCTTATGTTGCCCGAAAGTTACCAGCGGCCTGAGTATGTTTTCTTTCAGTTCCTCTATTTTTTCCTGTGATATTGTAACCTCCTGATTATTATCGACACAAAAAGCAACCGCTGATTTGGCTGCAATCCTTCCCTCAGTAAATGATCCGGAAGAAAATTTATGCGAAGATGCACCCGATGCATCTCCCGCAGCAAATAATCCTTGAACGGTGGTCATGTTGTCATAGCCCCAAAAATACTCATCTGAAGCCAGATCTTTCGGCCCACTGATCCATGCGCCGGAAGCACCCGAATGCGAACTGATAAAATAGGGTTCGCAGGCAGCAATCTCCGATGGATTTTCTTCGGGCATGATGTTATGGGCTGCCCAGTTGAGAGCCTGACTTACCGTCATATCCAGAAAATCTTCCCATGCTTCGGATTCCAGCTCTTTAAGTTTTCTTTTTGCATCCTTTTCATCCGGCATATTGGCCACCAGTTCTTTAATAGCATCATCAGTACGCATATAAATAGGCCCGTTCCCTTCTTCCAATTCAAGTAACATAAGGTAATTTCTCAGATTTGCAGGAGTTGGTATTGCAGTACCATACGGAGCCCACTTTTCAAGTTCTGATGCTCTTTTCACCATATAATCTTCCCCTTTGGCATTTGTGGCTTTCGATTTAAACAATAGAAACCATGCACCTACCGGGCCATAAGAATCTTTAAAGCGAACAGGAACGAAACGAACTTCCTGACAAGTCATCTCGGCACCTGCTTTCAATGTAAAATATGCACTTGCTCCTGAATTGAAGGGAGGATACCATGAACGGCCCAATCCCTCACCTACAGAACGCGGACGAAAAATATGAACAGCACCACCCATAACATCCAGAACAGCTTTCGCTTTAAAAATGTAGAATTTATTCTCCCTGACACTGAATCCTGCAGCTCCAACACATTTGTTACCATCCAGAATAGGTTCCGTAATAAATATTCTCTCAAAATACTGACCATTACCACCCAATTCTTTCAGTGCATTTTTTGCAGCTTCAGATACTATATTTTTATAGGATTCTCCATGGATCATGATCTGCCATCGCCCTTCATGAATGTATTTTCCATTCTCATCCTTCCAGATAGGCAGACCCCATTTTTCAAACAAATGAACAGTTGAATCGACATGTCGTGCAATATTGGCAACCAGGTCGTCACGGGCTATGCCCATAAGATCAGTTTTCACATAATTGACATAATCTTCCACCGTATTTTTTCCGTCTTTTAGCCCCAGGTATAAATTTATCGCTGAAAGACCCATAGCAACAGCACCACTTCGTTCCATAGCAGCCTTATCGACAAGGGTCACTTTCATGTTGTGTTTTTTAGCCCAATATGCCGCTTCGAAGGCTGCACCACAGGCCGCCATGCCCCCGCCAAGAATTAGCAGATCGGTTTCTATAATAACAGTCTCAAATTGATTAAGATCCATTGTTGGTATAATTAAAAATTAATAATTAATAATGAAGAATGTCTTCCCAATTACCTTCCGAATCATCCATTAATAATTTTTAATTGTTCATTTTTCATATAAGTCCGTTCCTATCGATTCCGGTTCGGTTCTTAATAGTGGACTTTTCAAGTCCTCTGTTCCTGTTGAAAAACCGGCATCAGGAACAATACTTCCTTCCGGAGTGGTTCGGATGGGAAATTTAAATCTCTTAATGGTTTTGTTCCTGAAACGAACTGCCCACAGAATAGTATCGCTGCTTCGCATAGGTTGTACAACGGCTCCAAGAGGCATAAAATCAGCGTATCCCCTTATTTCAATTGCTTGTGTCGGACATATTTTTACGCAGCTATAACATTCCCAGCACATCTCCACTG
>CAYORG010000035.1:0-31655 GCA_964406315.1 uncultured Bacteroidales bacterium
CATTTCGCCAGTCGAGGTAAAGTCTGTATCCTACCTTATCCGATTCCCATCCGGGCCCTTCATATTTTATGAAAAATGAATGATCGTTGCATTCATCAGGTACTCGAAGAGAACGAAAACTTTTAAATTCACTGCCTTCCATGTATACATTGTTTTCAAAATACCCGCCGGTTTTATAACACAATTCTGCAAGCGTTTGTTTCCGGAACACAAGAGAATCTGCTTCACCCCTCTTTCTCAATTGCAATGTAAGTGTTGTATCGGCAGGCAGATCGATCTGGACAAGAATTTTACGCTGGGTAAGGTTTTCATCGATTTCAATAACTTGTGCCGGAAGATGCTTTTTATCCCATACAATATCCAGATCCCCTTGATTTATCCAATCGGTATTCAACTGATCCTGAACATCGATATCAAAGATATAATCACTTAGAGGAAAATCATTTTCATTGGTTATTACCAGTTCAATTTCCTCTTTATTATTCTTGTTGCAACAACACAAAAGCAAGAATAGCACTGCAAGGATAAGCAACGGATTAATACTGCCTGATCGGTTCTTAAGCTTAGTTATAGTCATAGAAAGTGAATTTAAAGTAAATAGGTTCATGTTAGTCTGGTAAAGGATATAAGGAATATATCCCGGCAAATCTTAAATTGGGATTGCCGGGATAAACAAAATGCTATTCAATAAAAACCGATTTTGTTGTTGTACCATTTAATCTTATTATGTAAAGGCCGGGTATGTAATCTGAAATCTTGAATGTAAGAACAGTTGAATTGTGCAATTCGAACTCATCCAGTTTTACTCCGGACACACTGAATATTTCTATTTTTCCTGTTCCGGCATTTAGTATGTTTAATTCATGATGTGCAGGATTGGGATAAACGAAAAAGTCCCTTGTGTTCAGAAAATCATGAACAGCACTGGGAGTATCACCCCAGCGCGGATCCCCGATAAGAGTACCCATCTCACTCATTTCGTAAAGATCGTCAGGATAAGGGATTGTGAAGTTGGATGTGTCAGGGTATTCGAAATTCACCTCATAATCTTCTTGTGTAAAATCGCTCTTGTTCCATTCTACCATGGCATATGTACTGTCGTCAACGCTAAAGTCAGGGGTCATAACACTAAAAGACAATTCTTTATAAGCAATAGCGCCAATTCTAAATCCGTATACATCCGTCAGATCGTCATTATTTGTCTGAGCAAGAATAGAATTCTTAATAGTCAGGCTTGCACTTGAATTTGAATTGATGTCAAACAGGTATTTGTCTGTAATTACCCCTCCCCATTTATAAAATGTGCAATGGTTGATCAGGAAGTTAGCTGCATAATTCTCCATATTCTGGCAATCGAGTATTGGTCCCTGAACATGGTGGAAGGTAGAGTTCTGAATTGTAAAATCGTCGAATGTAATATTCGATTTTAAACGGAAAGGTCCGTAGCTACCGCCACCTCTCAGGTCAAAAACAATACAGTTGTCCACGAGAATATTGTTTACATGATGGGCAGGAGATCTGTCACCACGTATAACTGACCTTTGAAAGTTTCTTACAATACAATCCTCTATGGTCAAATTATTGCCCGATACGAAAGCGTCCGTAAGATTTATCAGATACTCTCCCTTAAGTGTTATTGTATCTTCGATCCCGGTTAATGAATCATAGGTAGCACCGGAGAACTCAATCCCGTCAAGTGTAAGACTGATATCAGTCCCTGAAACGCTGAACGATTTAATATATACTTTTGGTTTTGGAGCCCCTTCTTCACCCCTGATTATTAGTGATTTATCCACTATCTCAATCGTATTGTAAGCAGCCTTATGTGATCCTGACTTGATAATAATTTCAGAACCGTCCGGGGCAGCTTCAATTATACCTTTAAGAGTATCGCCTACTTCAACTGTAATTTGGGCATTGAGATTCGTTAATACCAGTGAAGTAAAGACTAAAAATGTGTAAATCAATTTTTTCATCGCGTATTTGTTTTTAGTTAGACTTTCATTTATTAATAATTAGTACCCATAATCATTTTCCAGATTGGAGTTTACATCGATTATATTCTGATGAATGGGCAATAGTTCCCTGCTGTTGGGTTGAAAAAATTCCGCTATAGTATTGATATACTCATCACTTATGCTTGCTGTCCATTCAGTAACATTGGGCCAATAGGCAGTATCGCGATCGGCTATTGCTGCTGAATCCATATGATAATACATATTCAGGAATTCCAGTTGTTCACCGTTATTTCTCCAGACAACATTTTCCGGTACATTCTCATAAGGATATTCACGTATAACAAGTTTTCTCAAATCATCCTTCATTTCATCCAGTTTTAGATCCAGTAAATTCCATCGAATAAGATCATGTTTGCGCAGACATTCGCCTCCAAGTTCCCACGCTCTTTCCTGTACAATTGCGCTGAAAAATCCTTCATAATCCGACGGGATAGAAGGAATCTGATCTTCATTTCCCCTGAAAGCTCTTTCGCGTACAGCTTTGAGAGCATCAATAGCTGCCTGCGTTGGTCCGCTGTTCAATTCATTCTCTGCTTCGGCAAACATCAACAAGACATCCGAATACCTTAATAATACCCAGTTTATGCCCGTATATTTCGCAGTACCCGGGAATAGAGGATCCATCCAGTCGCGGCGCCATTTTGCTACGTTGATGTTATTAAGATCTCTCAGTATCCGTATGTTATCGTCATCTACTTCGTAACAGGCAATAGTTACATCTCTTCTTGTATCAAGCGAATCGAAAGAATAAAAATATGTAGGGATAGCCTGCAACCCGGGATTTCCTCTGCCATACCTTGATTTATCCCCAAGCTTAGTACCGAGGTAATAACCATTTTCACCACTTACAGATTGACCCATACCTACTTCACAAATACTCTCATAATATGCATTTTCAAGTTTCAGCTCGCACTGTGTTCTGAAGAGATCTTCATAATTCGGGTTCAGGGCATGCTCACCACTCTGCATGATTTCCCAACACTGATCTCTGGCAATCTGGTAATAATCCAGGTGGTTTGAACCACGCTGCATTCCTCCTTCACGTCGCAAAGAGTATCCGCCGCGTGCAAGAGCAATCCTTGCCAGTAAACCTTTTACAGCGCCTTTGGTGATCCGTTCATCGTTAGGAACCATCGATCGCCAGGGCACCAGGGTTTCCGCCAATAACAGGTCGTTTATGATCTGTTCGTAGATAAGATCTCTGTCTGTTTTCGGAGAATTCAGATCATCACCGGGTTCATAAGGCTTTAACTGCAACGGAACATCTCCCCAGTTTCTTATCAGTTCATAATAATGTAATGCTCTCAGGGTCAGCGCTTCTCCATACATTCTTTTCATCTCGAACTGTTCATCATCAGTACCTCCTTCAAGAAGAGGGCTGTTTGAAATGCCTTCAATACAAATATTGGATCGTTCAATGCCGTTATAAAGATTTGTCCAGGGTTTATAGATCTCCTCATTACCCGAATTGGCAGCATATTTGGCAATTCCCCTTCGACCATTATCCAGACTTCCGGTGCACATGGCAATGTCAGTATCCACTCCATAGTACATACTAAGACGCTTTGAATAGCCTTCATCGCGGGTCATTAACTGGTAAATACCCAGAATGGTTTGTTTTGTCAAATCTACATTAATAAATATATTTTCAGGTTCAAAGCTTGATACAGGTTGTACCTCAAAATAATCATCGCATGAAAGCAGGCTGCTCAAAAATGCAACTACACCTGCAAGAAAGGCTGTTTTGTGGTATAGTATTTGTCTCATATCCTTAAATTTTTAACATTACAATGTTACATTCAATCCAAGAAGGAACATTCGACTTTTGGGATATGCAGAATAATCAACCCCCGGAGTCAATGGATTTGGCTCATTTTCAGTACCCCTTCTTGTATCTACTTCAGGATCATATCCTGAATAATTTGTAAATGTGTAAAGGTTATTTATTGTAAAGAAGATTCTAAAATTCTGAATAAGGACCTTATTCAACCACTTTTGCGGAAAACTATAGCCTAAAGTAACATTGTTTATCCTCAGGAATGAACCATCTTCAACGGCCCAGGAATGGAACAGGTATCTGCCTGTAGGAGGTTTCCACATCGTAGCATCCTGGTTTAGTGCAGCAAGTTCTTCAGGATTAGTTACTTCATCCCCGTTTTCATCAACGGTCATCCATCGTACGTCTGAATTCATATCCTCCAACAGGTTTGTATAGGCTTTATAGCCACTGGTAAATTCTATTTTATTGGCATTGTAGATATCATTTCCATAAACCCAATTCAGGAAAATACTCAGATCAAATCCTTTATATTGTGCCATAATATTAATACCACCAATATGTTTCGGATTTGCATTGCCGATCACTTTTCTGTCGTCGGCAAAGGTCACCAGGTTTCCATCATCTATCGGATTTCCCAGTGAATCAACAGGATCAGCCAAATTTCGTAATTTATATGAACCAGGGCCAAATCCTTCAAATAGAACATTTCTGCTATCTGCTACATCAGGTTTCAGCACGTAGTCACCGTTATCATCGAAAAGAAATTCTCCGGTTTCCGGATCAATTTCAAAATCATCAACCGTATAAAAACCATCCGTTTCAAAACCGTACATTAATCCTACGGGGTCTCCCACTCTTACAATATAGTCATATCCTGTATCATCACTCCATCCCGATGTAAAATAAGCAATCTTAAGATCTTCTCCCAGCTTATCAACCCGATTCCGGTTAAAAGCTATATTGAAATTCATGGATAATTTAAAATCTCCTTTTTCAATAAGGTATGCATCAAATGCAGCTTCAAAACCATAATTGGTAGTAGAACCTATATTTTGTATCTGACTTTCATATCCTGTAGAAGGATCAAGCGGAACATCAACAAGCAGGTCTTTTGTTGAGTTATAATAATAATCGAGGGTAACATATAAACGTTGGTTAAAAATACCCAGATCAAGACCCAGATCTCTTGTAATAGTAGTTTCCCATGTAAGGTAAGGATTGAAGGGTTCTTTTCTGTAAAGATAAGCCGCTGGATTCTCATTAAGAAAATATTGTTTTTCAGGGTCTGATTCATATTTGTTTAAGAAATACAAATCATCTATTCTGTTGTTTCCTGCATGACCATAGCTTGCACGAAGCTTTAGTGATGAGATGAACGAGACATTTTCCATGAAGTTCTCTTCGGAAATTCTCCAGGCAACAGATCCTGAAGGAAAAAATCCCCACGCATTTCTGAACTTGGAAGAACCATCGGCTCTCAGAGAAATCTGGGCTAAATATTTGTCTTTGTATCCATAATTCAGTCTGCCAAAATACGACAATAACTTATCCTCTGACTCATACGAATCAGCTGGTTGCGGGGCTTCTCCCAATTCCAGATTTCCTAAAGCGAGTTCGGGCGTTAATGCGGTCGAATACTCTCGGGTCTCCTGCTCAAATTCCAGGATTTTTGTGTTGACCAATTCCTGACCAAGTAGGACAGTTATATTGTGTCCCGATCCCAAATCATTTTTGGTATAATTTAAAGTATTTGCCCAACGTATGCGGTTCAAATTGTCTTTATTTACTTTTACAACCGGCATATCGGCATACCTTCTCGCCAGGTAGGTCGTTATGCCGTAGAATCTATCCCGGTTATCCTGTGTGGTATAATATCCGACATCGCTTCTAAATACCAGATCTTCAAAAGGCATGAAATTTAATGCACCATTAAAATTTGTTGTAATCTTATGCTTCCGTTCATATTCATCCCGGGTCAGTTCCACCGGATCACTTAAGCCGCTTACGCTGGTATATTCGTTATCGTCAAAATCAAGATCCGGATCGTCAGAGAAACCTTCAATGGGCCTGTAAGTCACACTATGTTTCAGCCTGTTCTCGGAAGCTTTTCCCGGATCAGAAGTTCCTGATCCCATGACTTTTAAATCAGAGTATCTTGTGCCAAGATCAATAGAAAGTTTATCAGTTGCCTTTACATTCAATTTCAGGTTTATGTTGTTGCGCTTGTAACCGGATTCGATCATAATTCCCTGATAGTCATTGTTTGTATAGCTTAAATTGTAACCGAATTTTTCAGCACCTCCCCTTATACTCAGGTTATGCGACGTTGTTCGGGCATTTCTGCCAAAAACTTCTTCCTGCCAGTCAGTTCCGGAAATGTTATTGTACAAGCTATCCATTTGCTCCCAGGTTCCGTAAATGTCTTCAAATTGATTCCGTTCGGGCACACTCGATCCCGATCTTTCATATTGGTAAAGAACAAATTCCTCAGGACTTAAGACAGCCATTTTTTTTGGCAATTGTTTTAACCCAGTATAGAAATTATAATTTATGCTGATTCTGTCTTTTATTCCGCTTTTGGTTGTTACAATAATAACTCCGTTTGCACCGCGTGCTCCGTAAATTGCCGTTGAGGAAGCGTCCTTTAAAACATCAATTGATTCAATGTCATTTGGAGAAATATCACCAATACCATCAACCGGAAATCCGTCTACTATGTATAAAGGATCATTGTTTTGCGTAATTGATCCGCCGCCCCGTACCCTGATTTTAACCTCGGCATCGGGAGAACCTTCGGAAGTAGTCACACTGACACCGGCTAATCTTCCGGTTAAAGCTTGCGCAGTTGATGCCAGCGGAATATCTTTGATTTGTTCTGCACCTATAGAGGCTACCGGGGCTGTTAAGTCTCGTTTTTTAATAGTTCCATAGCCTATTACTACAACTTCTTCCATACCTGTGAAATCCGGGATCAAACTTACATTTACAGACGATTTTGAGCCCACAGGTATTTCTTCTGTCAGGTAGCCCAGGAAGGAGAAAACGAGAATATCATTTTCGTCTCTTACTTCAATCGAATAATTTCCATTTACATCAGAGACGGTGCCCTGGTTGGTTCCTTTCATAATTATAGTTGCTCCTATCAGCGGCTCATTGTTCTCATCCTGAATTGTACCGCTAATTGTTTTTTGAGCTGTTAAACTTTCAAAACACAATACCAAAGAGAGCAAGGTCAATACCAGTGTTCTTTTCATAATGGCTTCATGTTAAAAATTGAAATGGACATTTTTATCACCAGGTTAATTAACAAACAGGAACGAAGATTTGGAAAATCCCTGCGCATTAAGATACATAATACGCAGGGATAATACACTACTCAATTATCAGTTTTGAGACAGAAGAAACACTATTTCCTGATACCTTAATAAAATATATACCAGGCTCATAGCTACTAACATCCAAATTCACAATATTATCTTTTGTTTGAATCGTTTTGATATGTGATCCTGAAACATTGTAGATACTGATATTCGAAGCACCTCCGGTCAATTCAATTTTCACCTTGTTGTTTGCCGGATTCGGAGAGATAACCATTGCTTCGGATTGGTGATCTGTCAAAGCACTCGAAGACAATGTGATATCTACTGTATAATCCAGGCCGTTTCCTGCAGGAGCTGTCACTGTTATGGTTGCAGTAGTTGGTAATCCTGTGATTTCTCCATCACCTGTTACGGTAGCATCCGGATCGTTTGCTGTGGCTGTAAGAACGACACTCGGCGTTCCGGCTGGCAGTTCGAGACTGTAACTGGTGGTTGAAGAATTGAATGGAGGATCAAGATTACCTTCACTTGTAGACAATGCAGATAATGTTGCGTCATCGCTGGGTGCAATAGTTACTTCTACTGAGTACCTGATGATATGACCTGTCTCTGCGGTTACTGCTATTACTGCTGTTCCGGGAATTCCGGTAAATTCTCCATCGCCACTGACCTGGGCCAGAGGATAACTTGGTGTAGCAGTGAAGGTTACACTTGTGGATTCCAACGGCAATTCCAAACTGTAGCTTATGCTATCCGGATGAAAATCCGGAACCAGAGTACCCAGATCAGGAGAAAGACCGGACAGTGTCGCATCGGATGATTTTGGATCTGAAGGCGGTAATCCCACATCTCCGGGAGCAAAAATCCCTGATGTTGTCCACGAGATCCAGTCGACCAATGCTCCGAGAGTTGAACTGCCGTTTCCATCACCAAAACGAAAATAGCTTTCACTTGTAGGTTCGGTAGTGTTAACTGCGGCAACGGGAACAGGATTTTCATCAAAATAAAAAACAACCGAATCAACATCTTTTGTAATTCTGTAAATATGCCACTCTTGCGGATCATCGGGTAAATCATCCTTTTGGCCAGATTGTTTCAGTTCATAGGTTGTATCATTTTTAATGTATAAACGTTCTCTGAACCCTGAATTTTGAAAATCGAATTCCATTGTTCGATCATAAGCGTCCGATGCTCCTTTCACCCTGGCTACAAGAGTAATAGAATCACCAACATCCGCCGGCAAATTGTATTTCCACATGAATTTTCCAGGATCTGCTTCCGGTGAAATAAGCTCCAGAAGATTGTTTCCAGCACTATCAGGATCTGCGATAATCGTATTGGTGTGTTGATCTGTTCCTGCCACATTGCTTGGTTCCATGTCAAACTCACTTGCATCTGGAAGTACATCGGCATCATATACCTGCCACACAACCGGTTTTTCACCTTCAAGACCTGTAAGATATCCGGGAAGAGGCATATCTTCCGGTGTATAAGCACCGCTTGTGTCTAATACAATCCAATCGACAAAACCGCCGACTAAATCATCAGAACCGTCACCAAAGCGGAATGATTGTGAAGATGTGGAAGAAGTTGTTGTTCCGGCTATCAGGTGTTCGGTATTTTCATCCACAAAGACAGCTGCACTATCACCCATCACCTGGATACGGTAAATATGCCAGTCGTTTACATCAAAATCAATATTTACCGAAAGACCTGTTTTTTCCAGTTTTACCCTTCCTTCATAATAGATACGCAATTCATTCCGTGTATCTGCATTTCCATTGTCCCAGCGAATATCCATAACCCGATCGAAGGATACAATATCACCGCAGCCTTTTAACCGGGCAACTATAGTAAAAGAACTATCAATATAAGTTCCGTTAAAATCGTGCCGGAAGGTAGTTTTTCCGTCAGGATGAAAATATTGAAAAACCTTGTTGTCCGGAATTTCATGATCTACCAGGATTTCCTGAATCATTCCCGGTCCCGGTGAATTGTCACTCACATTAGTAAAATCAATTGTATCTCCTCCACCTCCTGTAGCAGAAGGTAAAACGGAGGCATCATAGACCATCCAACTCTGCGCATTAATAGTAAATACCAGGGTTGTTAACACAATGAATAGAAAGTAAAATTTTTTCATAGCGGGTAATTTTAAGTTTAATTATATGAATTATCGTTTTAATTCAATAGCTGCAAGTATAAAAGCTGCAACGCCTTTCGGATCATTATTGGTTCTTTTTTCTGAGACGTAATATTCGTATGATCCGTCACGATAAGGATTGCCGCCTAATCCACATCCTCCGCAAATGTCTGTTATTGTTATGTTTTCATCATCTTCAATAATAAATTCCCTTACGGTGGCATCGAATGAGTCATTTGCGATTTTCAGGAACTCAGATGGCAAATATCCGTTCTGAGATCCTTTTGCAAATGCATATATGAACATGCATGAACCGGAAGCTTCGAGATAATTGCCGGGATGTCCACCTTTGTTTAATACCTGATACCAAAGATGTTTTTCAGGATCCCTCACGTTCATCAAAGCTTCCGAAACATTGTTCAGTATTTCAGTAATTCGTTTGTATTCGGGATGATTTTCCGGTAAATAATCGAGAACATCCACGATCGCCATAAGGTACCAACCAATAGCTCTTCCCCAGAATTCCTTTGATTGACCGGTTTGAGGATTACACCATGTTTGTGTTTTGCTTTCATCCCATGCATGAAATAACAATCCTGTGGCAGTATCTACCGTCCTTTCATACATTTGAATCAGATGGGAGGTTGCCATATTGAACCACTCAGGTTTGTTAAATTCTTTAGCATACTGGGCAATAAAAGGATCGGCCATATAAGAGCCATCCAGCCACATTTGCCGGGAGTAAATTTTTTTATGCCAGAAACTGCCGGAATTCGTCCTGGGCTGATTTTCAATCTGGAGTACAAACTTTTGCAAGGCCAGGATATACTTCTGATCGCCTGTTCTTTTGTATAAAGTAATAAGGTTTTTTGCAAAATTGATCCTATCAAGATTATATTCTTCAATATTGTATTTCAACACGTTACCAGCAGAATCGACAAAGAAGTCAACATAATTTTTAAGGTAAGCAGAATATTTCTGATCCAATGAACCAAGTCTGTCAATTGCCATACCCAACATTGCAACATCGTACTGCAATTTTTCTTTTCCGGATATTCTGTTATAATAGACAAGTGTATTATGTTTTTTTATTACCGAATCGGCCATTTTAACTGACCATAATTTCTCATCGGGTTTTTCATCATCTGCTGTACTAACAGACTGACAACTTATTACTGTCAGAAGAATCAGGAATTGTATTTTTAATAAAAAATCCATTTCAGATAAGTAAAACGAATAATCAATATTATAATAATATTAGAATCCTGGTGGTCGACAAATTATCATACTTGTGGGGTTATATTATCATATGACTTGCTATGTCAGGCATAATAGGCAATTGTATACCGGCAAAATCAATTGAATTCGTATCGAATGGGATCTGTTGAAACCTGACAACGTTTAACGAATGATCAGTTTTTTCAAATAAAAACCATCGTTCGTAATCAGTCGATAGTAGTAAACGCCAGATGGAAACATACTACAATCCAGGATATATTCATGCATTCCTTCAGCACACCATGATTTTATTATGGTCGTTTTGTTCTTATTGTGAAGATCGAAAACTTCCAATACAATATCAGACCCTTTGGAAAGGTAGAAGTCTATTCGTGTTGAACTTCCTGCGGGGTTAGGATAATTCTGAAACAGGGAATTGGAACGGTTTGTTAAATTATTCTGTAGTGACGATTCAGGGATATATTCGCTTTTCACCAGATCAATACAATCAACTCTTCCATATTCTCCTCCTACCTGGTTGGCTTCTATTTTTATAATATCGTCAGGTTTCAGCATAACGTTTTTCATTTCTTTCTCAACAAACAGATTTGTGCTACCGGTTGCCTCATCTCCCTCCCAAATAGAAATCAGATCTGCATTTACATAAAATCTGTAAGTAGAAACGCCATTGATTTGATCAAGATATCTAACTTTTACGCGGTAGTTATGTTCGTCGCCCGTGAAAGAATAGGTTGCATTATCAAATGAAGTGCCTGAATTTGCTCTTATGACTTTTCCCTTTGATGCACTGCTTATTCTTTCAAAAGTAAATCCGTTCAGGATCATATCTTCTGCTTCAATTCTGAGACTATCTTTATATTCAGTATTCACTTCTGAGAAATTTGCAGTTAGGGATTTGTCAGTGTCCATGAAAAGAAGAATGGTGTCATTTGTTTCGGATACATCACCGGACCAGCCTTCAAAGCTAAAATTTTCCCCATGCCATGCAATAAGAGTTACTTCCTGGTCTGCTTCATAAATTCCACCGGGCGGAGTTATCCAAATTCCACCTTCGCCTTCAATCTGAAGATTTAAGGAATACTCGGGATTTTCAATTGTTGTTTCCATGGGGCCCAAATCCGGGGCCGGACCTGTATATGGTAAACCGACATCTGTTCCTGCATCAATAAGATTGCTACCGATAGTTAATCGTGCAAAAATATTTGCAGGAAGTTCACCTGATAGAAGCCGGTTATCTTTAGCCAGCTTTCGGCCAAGTGAAAGAAAATCATCCTCATCAGCATCGATTGATTGCCAGCTATTTGTGGTCATATTACAGTTTGTAAATTTGTCGCCCAGGTTTCCATTGAAGGAAATATTGTTTGTCAGTGAATTCGGCCCGGCTTCATCAAGATAGAAATTATAGTTCCGTTGTTCTCCATTCCATGCCAGTGAATTATCGATTGTAATTTTGCCTGTATTGTTGTTTTGATGGTAGTTGTATTTACGATTATCGAAAGAAATACAATTTTTGAGATAGTGATTTGCAGCAATAAAATTACCTCCTACCTTAAAACCATTTCCATTGCCAATGCTGGGAGATTCATTGGGCAGATAGCCATTCCGGAATGTCCAGCAATCAGCTATTACAACTGAATCATCTGATTCATAGAGATCCCAGCCATCATCCGAATTGTTCCATGCTCTGCATCCGTGAAATTCATTTCCCGGTCCGATATCAAGTTTAGCTGCAAAGCCATCTGCATCTTCATTGTCAGGATCAGCGTTATTGTATGAATCGCAGTTGATAATCATGTTGTAAGCCCCGCCACCACTAATTTGCAGACCGCTGTCATCATTCCCGTAAAAAGTACAGTGTTCAATAGTATTATTTTGCCCGTCAATATATAAACCGTTATCACCTGCGTTTCTGACAGTAAGACCCTTAATATGCCAGTAGTCTGCTCTCAGACTTATTCCACGGTCACCAAATGTTTGTTTGTAAAAGTCAATAATTACCGTATCACCTGGAAAAGCAAACAGATGAAATGGATTTTCTTGAGTACCGTTTTTTGAGCTGCTTATTTGTATAGTAGAGGTAACAAAATAAATGCCTTTCAGCACAAAAATTGTATCTCCGGCAATTGATTCCGAGATAGCTTTAGGTATTGTCTTGTAAGGATTTTCAAATGTTCCCTGATTTGCATCATCCCCTTCAGGCGATACATAGAATTTACTACCGTATGCATTGTATGCCATAAACAGGAAGGAAACCAACAGATAAACCTTCAATCTATCCGGATAAAAATCCATTTTAATTTGTATTAAACTAAATGATTGTTATATGTTTCCAGCAAAAATACAATTAGGATCTATTCTAAGAGGTGATATATCACCATATTTGGGTATAAATTCTATCACAAACAGGATTAAAAAATGCAGACATTTCTTTTATCATATGGAATTACTTTGTAAATTATTATTTTTCCATCGCTTTTAATGCCTTGATTCATTCTAATGAATAATACCAAATTCAACAGGACAATTTTTCCATTCTGCCTGGCGGCAGGAGCAATTCTCATTAACTGTTTGATATCCAATAAGGTTTTCGCTATAGAAATCGAACGATTTGAACATCTGAATTCCTATGATGGTCTTTCTCAAAATTCTGTACTGAGCATTTTTTGTGATCACAAGGGATTTATGTGGTTAGGTACGATGGATGGTCTTAACCGTTACGATGGATATACCTTTAAGATTTTCAAGGCTCAGCCAGGTATACATCATACATTGACAAACAATCGTGTCAGCAATATTTGGGAAGATGAAAGGAAGTTTCTGTGGATTGCAACCTATGATGGATATGTTCACTGGTATAACCCGGCACGTGAGGAATTCAACACCATACCATTTTTTTATCGATCTGATGAAGAAAAGAACAGTAGTTTTACCTGCTTTTTTCAGGAATCAAAAGATGAGGTATGGATTGGGACAAGCAATTCAGGGATATATTATCTCCAATTTGATTCGTTGCAAAACAATTATACTGTTTTACAGTATTTAAGCAGGGGTGTAAATTCCATTACAAATAACGAAATTCATTTTATCAGATCCGATGCAGTCGGGAATGTCTGGATTGGCACACAGCAAGGATTGAATAAACTTGACAATACAAAAAAGAACACGGATAATTTTCGTTTTCAACATTATCAGATCCAGATGAATTTCACCAGTTCAGCAGTAACAGACGAATTCATATGGTTTGGAACCCGGAATCAGGGCATTATAGCCTTCAATTGTGCATCAGATCATTTCGTTGACATACCGGAAGAGCTTAGGTTTTTAAGTAATCAGGCGATTACATTGCTGAAAGAGAGCAAGGATGGATTGCTCATTATAGGAACCAGGGATATGGGATTATTTATATACGATGAAAATATCCATTCTGTAAAATCTTTCGAAGTGAAAGGAAATAGAATTACGAATGTATATGAAGATTCTTTTGGCGTGCTTTGGATAAATTCAGAGGTCTTTGGTGTCACCAGAATAAATCTGACAACTGAAACATCAAAATACTTTATTCTGACTCCCAAAGAAATCGAATCGCTGGTTGATGAAGAAAGGCAGTATTTTTTTGAAGATTCCCAGAGGAATTTATGGATTGGACTTCATGGCGCCGGTTTAGCATACTACAACAGGGATGAAGACAGGTTTGATTTTTTCAGAAATATCCCAAATGAACCTTTAACCATCAGCTCAAATTTTGTGCATTGTATCACTGAAGACAAATCCGGAATTCTCTGGCTTGGGACAGGACAGATTAATGGAGGAATAAATAAAGTAATTCCGGCGAATCCATCCTTCAAACATATTCTGCCAAGAAAAAACACAGAAGACATGTCAGATAATGCCATCCGTTGTGTATTCGAGGATAGGAACGGCTCCGTCTGGATGGCAAGTAAGTCGGGAACAATCTATATTTATGATCAGAATTTTAGTCTTCAATATACATTGAATGAGCTTCCGTTGGAAAATACCAAATTGCCCGGATACAATATTTATACGATCCATCAGGATAGTGAGGGATACCTCTGGTTAGGCTCAAAAGGAGGAGGAGTGGCAATCAGTACCCAGCCATTGCAAAAGTCAGGAAGAAATTATAGTAAAATTAAGTTTAGAATATACCAGCATCATCCGAAAATTAAATCTTCAATAAGCAGCAACAATATTTATTCAATCATAGAGGACACGGAAAAACGAATCTGGATTGGCACATACGGAGGAGGACTTGATCTGGTTTTAAACCTTACTGATGATTCACTTATATGCAGACGCATCAATCGTTCAAACAGCAATCTTTCTGCCGATGAAATAAGAAATGTTTTCCAGGATTCGCAAGGGAGATTATGGATTGCTACAGTATTTGGTTTGAATTTGCTGGAAAATTATGACCAGGATATTGACAGTATTATTTTCAGGGTTTTTCATTATAATCCTCAATCAAGAGAAGCCATAAGTTACAATGATGTGGTCCATATATTTGAAGACACGAAAAAGAGATTATGGTTTTCAACCTTTGGAGGAGGGATAAATTTGCTAACCAATCTGGACAAGAAAGAAGCTGAATTTTTGCATTATACAAATGCTGACGGACTGGTAAATGATGCGGTTTGTGGGATATTGGAAGATACGGAAGGGTATTTATGGTTTAGTACGGAAGGAGGAATTTCACGGTTTAATCCGGAGGAAGAGATCTTTGAAAACTATGATAAGAACAATGGTCTTCAATCTGACAGATTTTCTGAAAACACTTGTTTTAGCCTGAAAAACGGAAGACTAATGTTTGGCAGTACAAATGGAGTTTTGGTTATTCATCCTGAGATAATCACAAAAAAACCTTATATACCTCCTATTGTATTTACAAATTTTCAACTTTTCAATAAAGATGTTGATTTCCATGATAAAGATGCTCCGTTCAATTGTTCGATTGAGTATTTGGATGAAATTACCCTTAAATATTTTCAATCAAGTTTTAGTATTGAATATGCAGCCTTAAGTTTTTTCGATCCACATAAGAATTCATATCAATATAAACTTGTTGGTTTCGAGGATGATTGGAATGAAGTTGGAAATCTGAACAGGGCAACTTATACCAATTTATCGCCTGGTAAATATGAATTTCAGGTTAAAGCTGCCAGCTGGGATGGAACCTGGAATCCAACTCCGCGAAAGATAAAAGTAACAATTTTACCTCCGTGGTATCGAACATGGTGGGCATATATATCTTATCTGATATTCCTGATCATTGCATTTGAAATATCCCGCCGCATATTTACAAAGTATTATCATATGCGAAATGATCTGAGAGTTGAGAGAAGAGTGAATGAAATAAAATTGCAGTTTTTCACTAATGTCTCACATGAGATTCGTACACCGTTGACTTTAATTTTAGGTCCTTTAAATGATATCAAGGCAAATACGAAATTATCTTCTTCACTCAGGAGATCAATTGATATTATGGATCGCAATGGAAAACGCATGTTAAGGTTGGTAAATCAATTGCTTGATTTCAGGAAGATTCAGAAAAATAAGATGCGATTAATAATTAGTGAAACTGAGATTGTCCAATTTGTAAAAGAAGTATGTGAGAATTTTTATCAAATAGCGCATCAGAAACAAATTCATTTCAAATTTCAATCTGAAATAGAACATCTTACTATTTGGGTTGACCAGGATAAATTTGATTCGGTATTGTTTAATATTCTATCCAATGCATTTAAATTCACCGAAAGTGGTAAAAGTATAGGAGTAAGGATAATGAGTCCTGATGACGGATACCTTAAAATACAATTCCAGGATGAAGGCAAAGGCATATCGAAAGATAAGATCCCTGTATTATTTCAACGCTATACTCCTCTGTCTGGCAGTGATGTGAATTATCAGGGAACCGGCATCGGGCTGGCTCTCTCTTATGAGATAATGAAATTGCATCATGGCGAATTGGAAGTAGAGTCTGTTGTAAATGCCGGCAGCCTTTTCACTTTGAAAATAAAACTGGGGAAAGATCATTTTCAAAAAGACGAATATATTGATCTGGCATCAGGATCAGGTGAAACCTGGCACAGAAAAATTGAAGAAGAGGGTGAACAGTCAGATGACACGTTTGAAAAAAGTGAACAGGTATATGATAATACAATACTATTGGTAGAAGATAATGAAGAGATCATCGAATATATTCAACATATACTTGAAACAAAATACCACATGATCGTTGCAAAAAATGGAACGGAAGGATTAGATCGGATAAAAAAAACTCATCCTGATTTAATAATTACTGATATTATGATGCCGGGAATGGATGGAATTGAAATGACCCGTAAGGTCAAAGAAAACTTCGAAACAAGTCATATACCTATTGTTATGCTTACGGCGAAATCGCATATGGAAATACAAATTCAGGGAATAGAAACAGGTGCTGAAGCTTATATACTTAAACCCTTTGATGCAGAATATCTTAAAGCAGTAATTGCAAACATTCTTAAGCAAAGAGAGATAGTAATTAAAAAATTCCGGGACAAAAACGAAATTGAGTTAGATACTCTGAAACTGTCGACAAAAGACGAAGTATTTCTAAATGAGATCGTAAGACTGATTGAAGAAAATTATTCCGATCCGGCATTTAATGTGGAAAAACTGGTAGAAAAATCCACTGTTGGAAGAACTGTATTTTATAATAAAGTTAAAGGCCTGACCGGATTATCTCCTGTAGAGTTTCTCAGACAGATCAGATTGAAAATTGCATCAACTCTGCTTATTAAATCAGGATACAATGTTTCCGAAGTTGGATATATGTCCGGATTTAATGACATTAAGTATTTCAGTAAATGCTTTAAAACCCAGTATGGGATGACTCCTTCCGAATATAAAAATCAATATGCAAATTCATAATAGTTATTAAAACAGGCAAAAAATAGATTTTATGAATGGGTGTTGATCCCAGACAAGTTCATGGTATACGAATATTACGACGGGATCTTTCGCTGAAAATCAAAACGCCAAAGAGCTGTACTCAATATCACCGGGATAAATCAGATCTGAGTTCGGGAGGTAAAAACCGAGAAGCAGTTAAGATTCCTGAAAAAGAAAACGATTTGAATCTGTTTGGCCACAATATATTGAATCCTGTGAGCGCATTCCCCGTAGCTTGCTACGGGGTTAGCGAACACAAAAATAATAAAAAAAGGATCGAAGATTCCTCGTCGCTTGCGGCGAGGAGTTTCAATACACTTAGCTTAATAAGCCGTGAAATAGGTGATAATAGAAGATTTAACAAGTATTATTGAGAGTTAGTCGAATTCATTTTGAATTGCTATTACAAAACAATTTTATCTTGTTCTGTTAGTAATTTGTCATGGTATCTTTCATAGACACCCATTTACAAATTCACTATATTTATGTAACAAAACAGCACATTTATATACAGGGCATCATCTAATTTCGGACCGAGTATTACTATAAATGTGATTTCTTTTCTCAAATGGTCCGTATAGGTATATCTATTCTGATCGATATTTATATTGAGAAGATTAATAAAAAATACTTATAAATCTATTATAACCTAATTAATCGCTATGAAAAGATCCTTTACAATTTTACATTGGAAAAGGATTCCCATTTTAAGAATGATCGTTCTTATTTTTGGGATGTCCTTAATGTTTCAAATCAAGCTTCTTGCAACAAATGATGTTTTGCAGGAAGAAGAAAAAGTTATTACAGGTATTGTAACAGACGCCTCTACTGATGAGCCTTTGCCCGGAGTATCCATTCTCATAAAAGGTACTTCATCAGGTTCTATTACCGATGCAGACGGGAAATACACAGTAAACGCAAAGAGCAGTGATGTTTTGGTTTTCAGCTATGTTGGATTTCTTGACGAAGAAATACCTGTTGGCTCACAAACAGAAATAAACATTGGATTAACTCTTGACATTATTGGTCTGGATGAAATTGTTGTAATCGGGTATGGTGTACAAAAGAAAAAGCTCGTAACCGGTGCAACGACCCATGTAAAAAGCGAAGATATCAGTCAGAGCAAATTGTCCAGGATTGAATCATCATTGCAGGGACTTACTCCCGGAATGGTTATTGTTAAAGAATCGGGGCAACCCGGTTCCGATTACAATATCACTATTCGCGGACTGGGGTCGGTGAATGGGACAGAGCCACTTGTTCTTATAGATGGAGTTCCCGGAAAACTTAATACATTGAATCCAAATGATGTTGAATCGGTTGATGTACTGAAAGATGCTGCTTCGGCTGCTATCTATGGATCACGTGCTGCTGACGGAGTAATTCTTATTACCACGAAGAAAGGAAAGGCAGGGAAAGCTGTTGTGAACTATGATTTCTATTACGGGATATCCAACCCGATAAAACAAGTTCCTGTGCTGAATGCAGAGGAATATATGATGATCATGAACGAAGCAAATGCAAGTGTGGGTCGGGATCCTTTCTTTAGTGAAGAAGAAATAGCAACTGTCGGAGAAGGTACAAACTGGCAGGAGGAAGCCACAAACAGGAATGCACCTTCTCAGAGCCATTATTTAGGTATTACCGGCGGGAACGAAAAATCCAACTATTCAATCTCATTATCATACGATAACGAAGAGGGTATTTTCGATTATAAAGGAAAATCCTATTTTGAACGGTTTGGCATTAGGGTGAATTCACAACATAAATTAAAGAAATACCTTACCGTTGGACAGAACCTGACATACTCACACAGAAATACGCACGGGCTTGGAGTAACCAATATATACAACAACTTTATGAGAGGATTATTAGAAGCAAGTCCGCTTATCCCTGTATACGATGAAGATGTATATGATGGTTTTGGAATGTCTGAATTTGAACGGGAGCAATCTAATCCGATCGCATCGATGCATTACAACTATAATGATGAGAATAGGTACGACGATATAATCGGAAACATATATGCTGAAGTTGAGGTTAAAGGATTAAAGTTGAGATCTGACATTGGTGCCACTTTAAAATATGAACAATATACCAATGCGCGTGACACGTTTACAATTACTCCCTCTAATTACCGTGTTATTCCCGAATATACTCAGAAAATGAATCGTGAAATAGGGTATAACTGGGATAATACTGTATCTTATGAAAGAGATTTCGGAGCGCATAATATTCTCGCCATGGTGGGGATCAATGCACAGGACAATTGGTTTTACTGGATTGAAGGGAAAAAGGAAGGATATCTGACAAATGATGCAGAAGTTCTGTCGAATGTTGCTTCACTTGATACACTTTATGCAACAGGAGACTATGGGAAAAATGACAGCCGATTCTCAGTTTTTGGAAGGCTAAGTTATAATTACAAAGAGAAATACTTATTGACTGCATCTCTGCGAAGAGATGGATCATCGCGCTTTGGTAAAAACAATCGTTATGGCTGGTTTCCTGCTGTTTCAGCAGGATGGACAATTTCGGAAGAAAGCTTTATGGAAACGATTAGCTTTTTGAATTACCTGAAGATAAGAGGAAGCTGGGGAGGAAACGGGAAAGAGCCAACTCTTCGTTATCAATACCTTGCTACTGTTTCTGCTGATAACAGATACTATCCATTTGGAACCTCTGAAGTGGGTGTCTCGCCTGATATTCTTGCCAATCCAAGTTTAAAATGGGAGGAATCAAGACAGATCAATGTTGGATTCGATTCACGTTTTTTAAAGAGTCTTAGATTAACATTTGACTGGTATAAAAAGACGAGCAAAGACTGGATTGTTCAATCAGAAGTACCCGGAGTTGTTGGTCTTGCAGGGATCAGCAATGAAGATCCCTTTATCAATGCAGGAAATGTTATAAATACCGGTATCGAGTTAGAATTGGGCTATACAAATACTTTTGGTGATCTTATGGTCAATATCAGTGCTAATTTTGCCTATAATAAGAACGAAGTTAAAGATGTCCCGGGGGAATACATTCCCGGAGAATCCAGTGTTTTATACAATGGCTCCGATGTATTCTATGGAATACGTGAAGGATATCCTATCGGATATTTCTTTGGGTACCAAACCAATGGTATTTTCCAGACCCAGGAAGAAATTGACAACTATGTTGGCCCCAATGGGGAACCTTTGCAGCCGGATGCCGAGCCCGGAGATGTAATCTGGGTAAATACAAATGGCGATACTTTAATAAATGATGACGATAAAGTCATGCTGGGAGATCCTAATCCCAATTATATTTATGGACTTAACATAAACCTGTCTTATAAAGGGTTCGATTTTGGTATGTACATTATGGGACAGGGGGGTAATCAAATTGTTCAATGTTATCGAATTGAAGAGCGATTCTATGGGAATTACAAAACTACTATTCTCGATCGCTGGACAGGCCCCGGAACTTCAGACAGGATTCCCAGGGTGACCCGTGGAACTGAAGCCAACTGGAACTGGAGAAAATTCAGTGATTTGTATGTACAAGATGCAGATTTTCTAAGAATAAAAACTATAAGCATCGGATACGATTTTATGAAATTGTTTAAGAATGCGCCACTTCAACAATGCAGGTTATATGTAGCCGCTAACAATCTATGGACGTTGACGAAATACGATGGACTGGATCCGGAAGTTGGATATGGTTCATTCTATGATGAAGACGGGAAACTTCAGGAGGCCTATGCATCAGGTATTGATATCGGATTTTATCCTTCTCCCCGTACCTATCTTATTGGTTTGAATGTTACATTTTAAAAAGATGAATCATGAAAAAGATACTGATTATATTTATTTTTACACTAACTGTATTTGGGTGTAGCGAGGACTTCCTGGAAAGGTATCCGACAACATCGAAGGTAACGGAAGGTTTTTACCAGACTCCCGAAGACGCTAAACAGGCTGTAACGGCCATATACAATATGCTGCTTCGTGATGACTGGTGGAGTTTGTTTATTTTTTCTGACATCAAATCTGATAATTTTGCCGGTGGTGCAGGCACAGGTGACGGAGGAGGTTTCCAGAGAGTGGATCGTGCTGTGGTCTGGCCGGAAGCAAATGCACACCAGGAAACATGGACCATTTATTACGGTGCAATATTTCGTGCAAATACCTATCTTGAAAATGAAGGTTTGATTGATTGGACCGGCAAAGAAAACCTGCAGTTACAATACCAGGCTGAAGCTCGCTTTTTAAGAGCCTATTTTCATTATTATCTGACACAGATGTTTGGAGAGATTCCTGCTCTCGATAACGTTATTGTTGATGAAATCCCCGGAAGAACACCTGCTGAAGAATTGTATAACTTCATTCTTCAGGATCTTATCTTTGCAGCAGAGCATGCTCTCCCTCAGATGTATTCGCTGGTACCTGGAGAAAATCTTGGTCGTGTGACCCAGTGGGCTGCAAAAGCCATGATTGCCAGAGTGTATATGTTCTATAGCGGGTATTATAACGATCCTGACTTGATGGGTTTTACTGCTTCTGATGCACGGGCATACATTGACGACATCATTGTGAACAGCGGACACGATCTGGTACCACAGTATGCAAGTTTGTGGAGGGTACCTTGTTATTCTGAACTGGGAAGCGATACAAGTCTGGCAGACTATGCAGGAGAAGCAAATCCTGAAGTTGTCTGGAGTATTCGCTATGTAGGTGAAGGAAATGCATCCAATTGGGCAGGTGCGCATTTTCAACGTATGCTGGGTCCCAGGGGAACCAATATCGATCCTTATGGAAATGGTTGGGGAGCAATGCCGGTTTTGCCTACGTATTGGGAAGCTTTCGAACCGGATGATCCGCGTAAAACGGCCACCATCCTTTCATGGGATGATGAAGGACTGACTTATAATTGGGAAAGTGCACAACAGGCGCAGTATACAGGATACAATACCAAAAAATACGTGATAGCTTCTGTGGATGGTTCACCTGAAGCTACCCCCGATTGGCAGTGGAATGCTTTCGAAGACTATATGGTTATCCGGTTTGCCGATGTACTGCTTATGGGAGCTGAATTACACTTATCATCAGGAGGAAATGCCGGAACAGCACTTACCTATTTTAACCGTGTTCGTGAAAGAGCCTTTGGAGATTCTGATCACAATTATTCCAGCATTACCGTTGATGATGTAATTAATGAACGGAGATGGGAGTTTGGGGGTGAAGGCTTAAGGTATTGGGATATCCTGCGTTCTTGTAAGGGAGATTTTTCCAAACTGGAACCTATTTTGACTTATGTGGATGAGAATGATGGAGGTGATTTTTCGCATACATCTGATGTCTTAAGTCTTGATGTAGACGGCAACAGGTTTGTTGAGACAAGGGGACTGTTTCAAATACCGCAAGTCGAAATTGACCTTATGGAAGGCGCTATTGAACAAAATCCCGGATATTAACTAATGGCAAAGCTATATATCGTGTAACTATATATAGTTGTGGGTTGTTTAAATGAGGAGGTGGTTATTTTGACTGCCTCCTCATTTATTTTGGGAAACCGTATTACTATCAATACGTACTCAACAACCTGTAGTCCTTTGAAACCTCACCTGGCTGGACAGGAAGAATAATTTCATGTGAGTCCTGAGAATACCTGCCTGTTTTACAGAGGTTGTAATCAGTACATCAGGAGTATGTTATACAAACAACTTTATGATTTGGGAGATAACAAGGAGTTTCAATACAAAATACAGACAAATAATTGAACTTCAGATGATTGTCAACTATAAACCTTCCGGGAAAATTTGGTAAACCGTGGATATTAAAATAAATACTGAATCAGTTGAAGGCTTAGAGCAAAGTAATTTTTTAATCGAGAGAAATATGTCCTATTTCTGTGGTATATAGCAGGAAAATTTACTTTTTATAAATATTTCTTATATATTTAAGTCATATTATTAACCTAACATAACCCAAATAATTATTATGAAAAAAATCTACACAACTACACATTGGAAGAGTTTTTCCATTTTAAGAATGCCATTTCTTATTGTGGGAATTTGCTCTTTCCTACTGGTGCAGAATCTTGCTGCAAACAATAATTTGCAGGAAGAAAAACCAGTTACAGGAATTGTAACTGATGCAAGTACTGGTGAACCATTGCCTGGTGTATCAATTCTGATCAAGGGTACATCAAGAGGTTCTATTACAGATGTTGACGGGAAATACACGGTAAATGCCAAAAGCAGTGATGTGCTGATCTTCAGCTTTGTAGGATTTCTTAACGAAGAAGTACCTGTTGGCTCGCAGACAGACATAAGCATTAGTTTAACCCCCGACATTATCGGTTTGGATGAGATCGTTGTCATCGGTTACGGAGTTCAGAAGAAAAAACTGAACACAGGAGCAAACCTCAACGTAAGCGGTGAAGATATTGAGGCACTGAATACTACCAGCACTATGGATGCACTGAAGGGATTATCACCGGGAGTAAGCATTACACAAAATAACGGTGTTCCCGGATCAGGCAACAAAATATATATCCGCGGGATTGGTACCATTGGTAATTATGAACCGCTTTATATTGTGGATGGTGTGGCCGTAGAGGATATTGATAATTTAAGTCCGTCGGACATAGAGAGCATTGATATTCTGAAAGACGCTGCTTCTGCAGCTATCTATGGTTCACGTGGTGCTAACGGAGTAATCCTTGTAACCACAAGACAGGGAAAGCGTGGAGCAAAAGCCACGATCAACTATCATGGTTATTATGGATGGCAGAATGTTTACAATCCTCCGGAATTGCTGAATGCACAGGAATATGCCAATGCAATGAATGAGGCAGCTCTGAATACTTTTCCCGAACGGGGAGAATTCGATTTTACTGCTACGAACACTCATGTACCTGACTGGGATCGTATAGAAAGCGGAGAATGGGAAGGGACAAACTGGTACAAGGAAATTGAAAATCCGAATGCTCCCATACAAAGCCATGCCTTGAATATTACCGGCGGATCGGAAGCATCTGCTTATTCTTTGGGAGCATCATACCTTAAACAGGATGGTGTGATCGGCAAACAGGTTAACAATGGGTATGAGCGTATCAATCTGCGTCTGAACAGCGAGCATGTATTGTTTGAAGCCTTAGGACGTGATATCATTGTCCTTGGTGAAAATGTGACCTATACCAACGAGAAGAATCCCACGATCCGTACCGGGAATATTTACTGGAACGACCTGCATAACATGCTTGTTACCAGTCCTTTTTTACCTATGTATGCCGATTCGCTGGATGATCCTTCATACCCTTACCATGGTTCTATCGGCTGGAATTTAAATGAAGGGAACCCGATTGCAGCTATGGAGAATGAAGCCAAATGGAACACAAACAACAACAATACGATCATCGGGAATGTCTATCTTCAGCTTCAGCCCGTGAAAAACCTTATTTTACGTTCTGCCTTCGGGATCAATAGCTGGTGGAGTTCAAGCCGTCACTGGACACCTTCCTATAATCTAAGTGCAATCTCAACCAATACCCGTGACCAGTTGGATCAGAACATGTATTCGGGGTATACATGGACTTCGACCAATACAATAACCTATTCATTTGATATAGCAGACCAGCATAATGTAACCGTTCTGGCAGGGCATGAAGCGCAGAAAAATGCCCGCGATCTGCATATTGAAGGACATAATGAAGGGAGTGTTTTCAATGATCCTGAATATGCGTATCTCGATAATTTCCCTCCCCTTGATGCAAGTAATGCAGCCCTGGCAAGTTTTGGCAGCCAGGATAAATACGGTTGGGGATTGCTTTCGTATTTTGGTCGTCTGTCATACGATTTCAGGGAAAAATACCTGTTTACTGCTGTTTTACGTGCAGACGGTTCTTCAAACTTCCCGAAGGAAAACAGGTGGAGCACATTTCCTTCGTTTGCAGCAGGCTGGATCCTGAGCAATGAACCGTTTATGGACAATACGAAAAGCTGGTTGAGTTTTACAAAGTTACGCTTTAGCTGGGGGCAAAACGGGAACCAGGATGTCGGCAGAGATTTTGTCTATCTCTCCACTTTGCAGCTTACTGGCGTAAATTATTATTTTGGACCCGAACATGATTTGTCTTCTGTGGGTTCTTCACCGACACAGGTTCCGAACAGCAATATCAGATGGGAAACTTCGGAGCAGACAGATGTCGGACTGGATATAAATTTTCTGAACAACAAACTTCAGTTTGCTTTCGACTGGTACAGGAAAGATACTAAGGACTGGTTGATAGATCCTCCCGCATCGGCCATGCTGGGAACACTTCCTCCCTGGCTGAACGGCGGTCAGATACGTAACCAGGGGATTGAACTGATGTTGAGGTGGAACCAACGCAAGGGTGATTTCAGCTACGATATAACCGGAACGCTTGCATACAACAAGAACGAAGTCATTAATTTGCCCAGTGCAGACTCCGTAATGGAAGGGCCCACTCATGTTTTGAGTCAGGGTATGGATGCCGAGTTGTTCCGTGCCGAACAAGGATATCCCGTAGGGTATTTTTATGGATTTGAAACCGATGGTATTTTACAGAATGAAGCAGAAGTAGCTGCCTGGGTCGGACCTGATGGAGAACCTTATTTTGACGATGCGGCACCGGGAGATGTTCGCTTTGTGGATCAGAACAACGATGGTGTTATTGATGACGAGGACAAAGTCATGATCGGGAATCCTCACCCTGATTTTATAGTCGGACTCAGGTTCAGTGCCGAATACAAAGGGATATTTGTTCAATTGTACGGCTACGGACATTTTGGTCAGCAGGTGGCAAAGAACTACCGTTCGGTGGACAGTTACAGGAGTAATTTTACAAAGGAAGTATATGATCAGCGCTGGCATGGGGAAGGGACTTCAGACAGATACCCCCGTCTGACACAAGGAGGTCACAGGAACTGGCAGGAGATCTCTGACATCTATATTGAAGACGGTGATTTTTTCCGTATCAGCAATCTGACCATAGGATATGATTTTGCCACGCTATTCAAAAGCTTCCCATTTTCAGAGTTTCGTGTTTACGGAGCGGTTAAAAACCTGTATACATTTACGAAATATCCCGGAATGGATCCTGAAGTGGGTTATTCACCGGAAAATAATGACGAACCTGATGAAGATTATCCCTGGGGTTCAGGTATCGATTTAGGCTTGGTTCCTCAATCGCGGACCTTTATGGTTGGTGTAAACATTACCTTTTAATCAAAAAAGAGATTTGTTATGAAAAAAATAAGAAATATTATACTTGTTGCAATAGCACTTATTGCCACAAGCTGTGGCGAGGATTTCCTGGAACAAAAAGACCTTTACCACAGGTCAGATGAAAGTTACTATAAGACCCCGGAAGATATTGAAGAAGCACTGGCCGGGGCTTACGCTGCATTGCCTATCGATGCAGGTAACAATAATCCTATTGTTGTGGCCGAGCTATTGTCGGACGACCGCTTTGGCGGAGGAGGTTCAAACGATGACGGATTCCATAATACCGATGCTTTTGGTGTTGCCAGTTCCGATTATTACATGGATCTTTTTGAAACCACCTGGGCTGGGATATTACGTGTGAACCTGATCTTGAAACGTTTTGATCAGGCCGAATTTGAGAGTGAAGATGACAGGAACCAGGCACTGGGAGAAACGTACTTCTTACGTGCCTTTTTCTATTTCCGTTTATGCCAGTTTTTTGGCCCTATGCCTCTGAGACTTGAGCCGGATGCTCCTACAAAAATTCCGAGAGCTGCTCCTGAGGAAATATACGGACAGATTGCTTTTGACCTGAAAACAGCTATTGAATTGATGCCTGCCGTTGCCTTTAATCCCTTAGATGCTTCACAGAGAGCACGTTTGGGGCACGCAACAAAATGGGCAGCCGAAGGTTTGATGGGGCGTGTCTTCTTATTCTATACCGGATATTACGGGCAAACATCCATTGCTTTGCCCGATGGTGGCACGATTACCTCTCAGGATGTCATTGGCTGGCTTGATGATTGCATTGAAAACAGCGGACATGGTCTGCTAAGTGATTTTCGTAACAACTGGACCTATGCCAATGTAAATGTCAACTATCCTTTTGCAGCTGATAATGAACTGGTATGGGCTGATGGTGCAGCACTTAATAAAGAAACAGTATTTGCCATAAAATACTCGATCTATGGTGGCTGGAGCTCAAATCTCGGCCAGGAACTGAGTTATTCCAACCAGAATGTTCTCTATTCAGGACTTCGTCAGCAGAGACATCTGCCTTTTGGTGAAGGTTGGGGAAGCGGCCCTGTTAATCCTCAACTTTGGGATAGTTTTGAAGAAGGGGATCTAAGAAGGGAAGGTTCAATACTGAACTTAAATATTCCCAATCCGGAAGAAGGACCCATCATGGACAATTTTGTCTGGGGATCGGATAACCAGATGCATGAAACCGGACTGTGGTCAAAGAAATATCTGCCGGTGTACGACAGTGTACCGGGTGAAAACCGTATTGCAAGTATATATTTCATTCAGTATCCTTCTCAGGATAACATGCAACTTTGGAATATGCAAGACGATATCCTGATCCGTTTTGCAGATGTCATGCTGATGTCAGCGGAACTTGGAAGCCCGAATGCACAGAGTTATGTTGACCTGATAAGGGGCAGGGCAGAGCTTGACCCGGTTACTGTCACTCTTGACGTTATCAAGGCTGAACGTCGGCACGAACTGGTTGGTGAAGGATTCAGGTATTTTGACCTGTTGCGCTGGCATGATGCCGAAGCTGCATTTGCAGTGGCTACCAATATACCGGTTAAGAATGTGGGAGCAGATGCGATCTACACTGTTGAATACCGACCTGAAACCGGAGGATTTTTACCGTTACCGCAATCGGAAGTAACTCTTTCTGATGGTCAGTTGGAACAAACACCGGGATGGGATTAAAACTTATTTTTAATGATTGCATAAAGAGGAGGAAGGTTTTTACCTTTCTCCTCTTTTTTCTATGATTGAGTAAAAATAAGCTGTATGATTTTCTATAGTATCAATACGTATTCAACCACCTGTAACGCTTTGAAATCTCACCCAACTGGACAGCAAGCATAATTTCATGTGAACCGTAAGAATACCTGCCTATTTTGCCCAGATTGTAATCAAAAGCATAGGTGAAGAAATACCTGTCGTAGTTCAAACCTCCGAAAATTGAAATTGTCTTGGTTGATTTATAGGATAAACCACACCAATAATTCTGTTTAATGGTTGTCTGCAAAACCAGATCCAGTTCCGGAGTATTGCCTTCAGGGATTTTTAAAAGCAGGGAAGGTTCAAGGGCAAGATCATTGGATATTGAGTATGTATACCCTCCCATCAGATAATGTTGTCTTTTTAATTTGTAATCCCCATTGCTGCTTCCACCCCATTGTAAAACAGAACTTGTAATATGATGTATTGAATATCCTGCATAGTATTCTTTTGCCAGAAAATAAACACCAAAATTAAAGTCCATGATCCACCGTCTTGTCTTATCGCCCTCTAATAAATCATCCGGCATTTCATCAGGCAGGATGAGATTTGATGATTTTAATCCCAGATTGGAAAGGACTGGCGTAAGCCCGAATGACAGTTGCTGTTTGTTTATTTTAATGTGATAGGAATATGTCGCCGATATGCCTGTATGACTCATAGGACCGTGTTTTTCGTTGAAAATCATAACTCCTGTTCCGACTGAACCGGGTTTAATGATTTTGAACTTTTTCCTTACATTTCTTTTGGGTTTTTTGGTGTCAAGAAAAATACGTGTATCAAAACTCAAAGTATGGAATTTCGGTGCTCCTTCAAATCCAGCCCATTGTTCATAGCCAGTGGCTTTTATTTCGGTTATTTGTTCACTTCCGGCGACAGCCGGATTAAATAAATATTTATTGAAAGTGAATTGACTGTAAAGAGGTTGTTGCTGACAAACCAGAGTTATAGGTTTTATTATGAGCAATATGAAAATGTATATATAGGGTTTATTCTTTAACATGGTATTTAGAAATATTCTGTAATAAAACGTTTTAGTTTGCTTTTAATCCCTTACAATAGTAACAGTTCCTTTTCGTGGTGCCAGATCTGTTGATTTAAAATCAATGATGTAATAATATGTATCCATGGGCAAAGGTTTCCCTTTGAAAGTACCATCCCAGTCGTTGCCGTAGCCACCATCTTTATGAAAAACAAGTCGGCCGGTACGATCAAAAACCTCTATCGTTGCATCCGGATACAGTTCAATGTTGTTGATTACCCAGGTTTCATGAACACCATCACCGTTTGGAGTAAAAACATTGCTGATCTCTCCAAAGTACAGGTCAGGATCACAAGGTAAAATTTCTATCTCATCTTCAGCTTCACAATTGTAACTATTTGTAACAGTCAGGGTAACAGTTCCTGTTCCCGAATAAACGATGACTGAACTGGAAGTGTATGTATTACTTCCTATTGTCCATTGGTATGTATTATATTCTCCCGGGTAAATTTCATACCCTTCTTCGCCACAAACCGAAATATCATCCCCGAGTTCAAGGATTGGCAAAGGATGCACAATAAGTTCCGCTGTATCGTGATCTATGCAGCCGTAATCGTTTGTAACTCTAACCCAGATAATTTCATTGGCAGAACCTGTATATTCTGTACCGGTACCGTTATCATGCCACTCATAAGACGCAAAGCCATCAGGGACAATAAACGTGTAGCTCTCGCCTTCGCAAATTTCCTGATCGGAACCAAGATCAACCTCCGGTGCAGACACATAAACCTGTTCAGAGCGCAAACTACCTTCACATCCTTGATCTGATGTTTCTCTAACTGTAATAGAATGAGATCCTTCATCCGTTTCCCAGTTTACCTCAATGGATTCGGCATCCTCAATTTGAATACCAAGGTCCGGTACATTCCAGGTATACGTGGAACCAGGTGTTGCATCGACGGAATATGTTTTCGATTCGTTGTAGCATGCAACATCAAGATGGTTTGCCGGTGGAGTTACAATTCCCGATTCAGGAATAATTTCCCCGGTTACGGGGACCGGATATGCAGTAAGTGTGATACTTCCAGACCAGTTTCCATAACAACCGTATACACTGTTAACTGCTCTTGCCCAAACCTCCAGTGTTTCATTTTCATTCAGGTTAGCTGTATGATGATAAGGTGGAAAATTGATGCTTTCTTCAATCGTTGACCCGGCATCATAAGAAAACTCAACCACATTTCCATTATCCGGGATAGCTTCATAAATAACATCGCCACTGCCACATCTGTTCTCGCCGGATAATAGTACACTTGGTAAAGCCAGAATGGTTACATCTTTACTGATTATGTCAGTCACTCCTTCTACTACTGTTAAAGTAATAGTTTTTAATCCATCAGAAGTGTAATATATTTCATATGGTCCGGGACCGGCAGCAGTTGCAGGAATAGCATTTATACCAAAATCCCAGCTATATGAAGAACTTCCGGAAACACCGGATGATGTACTCCATACAACAATTGTATCTAGTTGACAAGCTGTGGTTTTATCTGTTTCAAAATTTGCAATCAGTTCGCATCCGAGCAAATGGATTTCTAAAGATTTTGTTACTCCCATACATCCATAAGCATTTAATTCCGTTACTGTAATATCATTGCTGACAGATCCAAAATTAACCTGAATGGAATTCACTCCAAGTCCGCTTGTATCTGTTACGATAGTTGCATCTGATGGTACAGTCCATAAATATTTTGAGTCAGGAACATGATTAACAGTATAGGTCTCATTGGAAGCATAACACGGGAGTATGGTAGTCCCTGAAATGTCTGATGTTATGGGCAAAGGATTGATGGTTACATCAAAATTGCATGTTGCAGCATTGGTAGCTTCATCTATAACAACATATTGCACTGTGGATAATCCGGTATTAAAAAAGGAGTCACTGGCATCATCTGTCCCGCTTGCTGTAGTAGCACCACTTATATTGTAAAGTACAACTAAATTACCGGGCACAGAACAATTATCAGAATAAGACAACAAACCAATACCTGAAACGAATGCTCCCAAGTCATTATCTGCACATTGAATAATATTGCCGGGACATACCAGAGTTGGGAAAGTGGTATCCTCTATGTTGATGGTCTGGTCGTATGTATTTGCGTTTCCACAAGCGTCGGTTACGGTATAGGTCCTGGTTACCACGATGGGACAGGTACCGGCACTGA
>CAYORG010000036.1:0-31335 GCA_964406315.1 uncultured Bacteroidales bacterium
CTTGGTTTACGAGTTAGCATGAAGCCAGATATCTTCACTGCGTTCGCGATGATGTTAGAGAACTTAATCAAAGCAAAGCTTTGAACAAATTCGGGACCAACTGAGCTAATAAAGTATAAAATTGTTTTTTTGAATAAAATTCAGGATTAGAGTCCCTGATCTGAGATTCTTTATTTTTTTTTCCCATTTAATGGCACCCGATCTTGTATCACAAACTTTTAAGGCAAGAAGAGCCCAGGGTCCAAGGTTTTTAGTGTATATAGATCTTCCGGTATTATGGGATTCAAGACGTTGATCGATATTCTGAGTCTGACCAATGTATAACTGCTCATTCTTTTCAGACTTAATAATATACACAAGTATTTCATAATCAAACGAAAGCCCGCAATTTTACGAGCTTCTGTGAACCTGAGTGTTCTATTTTCGAACCAATTTCTCGTTGATTTGAGGAAAATATCATCACTCCATTATCCAATTTAAATCTGTCCGGTTTTTCGGGAGGAGGTCACCGGCATGGGGTGGTCAATTTGTCCGATTTTTGCATTTTAGGATCAATTTCAAAGAAGATTTTTTTGAACTCTTTATGTACATTATAAGTTTTCTCCTATTAGGAGTGCTTTATAATTGCCAAGACATTCATCAAGTGTAAGTAATTGCGGTTAAACAATTATATTTCAATAAATTATAGAGAAGCTATAAATGTTAACACCAACTTTACTCGATTACTATTTTCTTTATATATTGCCTTTTATCAATAGTTATTTTCAGAAAATAGATACCTTTTACGGGACTATTGAAATAGATCGGGTCTTCCAGATAATTCTTCTTATACAGAACGACACCCTTTTCATCTATCAGCTCAACCTGTATTACTGAATACGATTTATCAATTGAAATCGACAGAGAATGATCAGCAGGATTTGGATAAACTGTAATATCCCTTATAATCGCTTCTTCATTCGATGCATGAGGATCTATGCAAAAGCATTTTTCACATAACATGTATGTACAATATTTTACAGTGTCATTATGTTTTAAGCAAGCTAAATTAAATGATGTACCAACAAGAGGAAACTCTACAATCGAACCAAATAATCCGTATACGCTACCAATTCCAATCATCCATTGATCCAAATGTAATCTTGGATTATCTAAAAGATATATTTGATATTCAGACTCTGAAATAATGTTAATAATTACACTGTAATAGAATAAGGCTTGTCCAAAGTGATGTTCCATATGAGAGTTAAAGGTCAACATAGCCTTATGCCATATCGTATCTCCGATATTCTTTGAAAAATCATACAATAAAATGTTTGAATAATTCCAATATGTTGGTTTGAACCAAACCTTTTGTTCTTCTATTCGAAAACCGCCCAGATATTCACCCAGACTTTCATCTTCCAGGGTTGTATCAGTCAGTAAGTATAACTTCTTATACAAAGTATCACTAATGACAGTATCGCCCTTCAGCCCGTATAATATTTCACCTGTGGCATATCCGTCAGAACTAACTGGATTTACATTCCAGATTGCGTTTGAATCCGGGAAATAGTATTGGCTGTAAGATAAAATATTCAGGACCATGAATAGACTAATAAGTATTATATTTTTCATTGAATAGCTATTAATTGATATTAACTTTATAATTATCTATCTATTATACCAAATTGATAGTCAAATGTTGCGCCAAGGTCAATATTAAATCTTCCCAGATCACTAAGCTTAATATACCCGTTATTTAAAACAATTATATGACTCCCGTTAAGTGCATTAATATTTGCATTCATAATTTCACCTCCGTCTATTTTCAATGTGCCTCCTGCTTTTATTGTAAGGGTTGAGAAATCATCCATAGTAATAGAACAATTGGAAGTTATGGTTAGTGTACCTGATTCAATAACAATATTGCCGCAAATACTTTGATTTGAATTCCATGTAGTATTTGACGAAATAATAGTTGGAGGACAAACATCTATGTATTCACCTGTATTATAGGAATCAAATCTTTCACAGCCCCATTCTATCAATTGTGAATTTCCTATTGTTTCCCACATGTAAATCGTATTACTGGATGCGGCGATAATTTCATTTTTACCATTATTATCAATGTCTGTTACACAAGGAGAGCCATATAAAACATCCGTAATGTTCAGCGGAAAACCTACAACTCCAGTGCCATCCATATTTAAAGCGAAGATCTTATTTGTGCCACTACTGCCGAAAATTATTTCTACTTCAGGGTCATTATCAACATCAGCTAAAATAGGTGTAAGTTTACCAGGATTAAGATTATCAATACTGGTTGATCTAATCTCTATTCCAGATTTGTTCCAGATTGTAACAACATTTGTGCCTAAAGCAACAACTTCCAAATTATCATCATGATTTAAATCACCCACTGCGAGATTTTGCGTATGCCAATCATTTGGATAGGCTATAGTTTGATTACCATTCCAACCACTTACGGCTGATCCAGTATGATGAATTGCAACAATTCTACCTTCATGATCATTAATCTTTAAGGCAGAAGTTAAAATTTCTTTATCACCATTGTTATCAAGATCGCACACTATTACAGAACCACATAAATTATATCCAGGTAATGAGTATAGAGGTTGGGTAGCGTTAAAATCTGAACCATCATGATGCCAGACATAGATGCCACTACCAGAACTTGATATAAAGGCTCCTATAATTTCTTTATCTCCGTCATTATCCAAATCAGCAACTGCTAATGAACCCTTAGTGTCGGGTTCGTCAGCAAAACTACAAAGAGGAAGACCAGTATGGCTATAAACTTTTATTGTTCCATATTCATGGTAGTATACTACTTCTAGTGAACCATTAGCACTATTATCAAGATTTGAAATTATAGATGCACCATAAGAACTTTTTGATTCACGTTCCCATAATAAATCAGGTTTAAAGTCATTATCACTATCTGAAGTTGAATAACATGTTATAAAATTGTTACTTTGATTATCCAAATCTCTTGACATAGTAATTACTTCATAAATACTATTTTGATCTAAATCACCTATTGCCGGAGTCGCTTCCACCCCAGCATCAAATGCTGCGAATCCTTTATATGTTGTTTCATTTTGATCAATGTCAATTAATTCTGTACCATCATTGTTTAATGCAACTAGATAGCCTTCTTGATCAGTTACACGCCCACCTGCAAATATTTCCATTAAACCATCATTGTTTATGTCTGCACAATTAATTGAGGTCTGAATATTTAAGCCACTAATATCAAAATTAATAGGGAATATGCCTTTATTATCATATGATGTCCAAGCTAATTTATGACCGGATAAGTCACTCTCATTACCATCTGAAGATACTATAGAGACTTTATAGTAATATTTTGTAAGTTCATCCAAATCCACATCTCTATAAAAAGCTGATGGTAAAATAAATGTGTTTAGTTTCACATAATTGCCGACATCATTACCATTTGCATCAGCATCACTTCTATAAATATTATAACCTTTAATATAATCGACTTTGGGCCAGAATAATTCGATTTCTGTTTGATAAGAATCAAAACCTATTGCTGTTGAAATTAAGGGTATTGGTTTATTTAAAAGATTAAAATCAAATTCAGGAGTAGACCATATTTTACCGTATTCATTTTCAACTTGTAAAGTAAAATCCAATGGTTGATCAACAATGTATGAAGTATCAACAGAAAATTGATATGTGATAGTATTCGTTTCCGTTGAATATTTAGCAATATCAGGATATATTCTAGGTATCGATGAACAGCTTGTAATATATGGGCTACTGGTTGATAGAACACCGAATACACCAGTAGCTTCAGCCTTACCCTTATTGAATAAATCAATTGTAAATGTTACAGTTTCATTTGGTTCAATTAATTCGTCTCCATCAGTTGTTGATACTATAAGTTTATTTCCAAGTTCAAGATCAGGATTAAAAATATCAATATTAAATTCTTCAATAAATGTGTTGCTACTGGCATCGGTAATAACCAATGTGAATTGGATATAATCTAAATCATTATTACGTAAAATTTCGGGGGCATCTTTATCAATTGAAAAAATATAGGGGGTTAATGAAGTCTTATTGCCACCTGAAAAAATATTGCCAAAATTCGACTGGTTATTAAGAATTGTAACATATGATGAATTGCAACTTAGCGTAGCAGAAACATTTGCAGCAAAAGAGGAACCACTATTCTTCAGCACTATTTCCAATTCAATAGTTTCCCCGGCATCTATCTGGCTATCATTATTACCGTTACTATTATCTTGTTTGTCGTCATCAAAGTTTAATTCATTAATATGAAGCATCTGGTTTTGGTTTGTAACAACCGGTATGATTGCTTCATACGGCTTAAAATTATGAGACGTGATTGTAACACTTAGTTCGCCGGAAGTGTGAGGTATAAAAATAAAATTGTAATTTCCATTTGATGTAACATTTTGCCTTGCATAGCCTTCCTCGTCCTTCTGAAGACATATGGTTGCAGTATTACCAGATTGAAGATTACTGATTGTAACTGTAATTGTGTTTTCTCCATTAGTAATTGTTGAAGGGCTACTTGAAGCACTGAAAATTTGAGGTGGCGCTGTCCATACTGGCATTTCAGGATCACCTAACAATGTTAATATTTTTCTTTTATCTGAGGGTCCATAAAATGTTGCCTTTTGAAATGTAAAGCCCAAATTATAACCCTGGCTTGGATGGCTTGGGGTTTCATATAACGCATCGCAAAAATATTTAAATTGCACATGATCAGAATAACCACCAAAGTCAGCATTTCCAATGAATGCAACACCGCCACCATTCGGATTATTAATATAGTGCTCACCAGCACAATCCTTTGAAAAAGTTGCAGGTTTACACCCTGTAGAAAATAAAATTTGATTATACTCACCATTTGCTAAATTATCAAAATCAGAATTTCTTAAAGCTTCATTGGTTAATTTAGTTAATCCCAGACCAGTTACGCCCGAATGTTGCTTATGAAATACAATATGGAAATTACCCAGACCACTTACTCCTCCATTATTGAGATCAGAAATAGCATTAACTTTATTTAAAGCTTGATTTCCTGAGTAGTCTGGATCGCAATCTCCACCTCCCGGAATAACATAAAGTTGATATGGTTTATACGGATTACAATAATCATGATCGTGAGGAGGATATGCATATGGGGTTTCATATGGATCGGACGAATTAAATTGACAATTGTGGTTATCGGTTACAAACCAATTATTTATATTGTTTGCTATATATAAATCAGAATACTCTTTAAGTTTATTTACATAAGAACTATAATAAACATTACAAACTCCCTTATCCATAAAACCTGTTAAAAATAAATTATTATTGACATAGCTGCTACTACCTAAGTTGGAGTATTTTTCGTATGCAATTATTTTATTAACAAATGTTTGTGCTTCAGCAGCATTTTGGGCTGAAGCTCTACCTAGGAAAAAGTCTGGTATATCATCTACTTCATCATCATATTCAGCAAATATGTTATTGTTATTTGCATTCCAGGTTCCACTAATCGTAGCATAATACAAATCAGTAGGCGATTTATCGCAGCAAGGTCCATCCCAAAATCTGGCAGGTACTATATTCACATCACCTCCTAATAAAACAAATATATCAGCCCCCCATTTCAAATATGCTTCTTTTAGATAATTACGAATTTTTTCCTGTAAATCGCATCCAGGATAGTTTGCATTGATAACTTCCACTGTTTGAATTAAAGAAGGAATTCCCTTTCTTGTTTTCCACTCACTTAAATCGGTAAAAACAGGTTTAAGCTCATCATTAGTAATAATTATGTAATCGGGAACCAATTCTTCAATTACAGATAAAGATTTTAATTGAGACAATGAATCACTACTTGTTGGTATTTTGTTTAGGTAATTTGACTCATTGATAATTCGAGTTGTATTGCACGTATATCTTTCAATATCCTCTACATTTCTAACCAAAGAATTGACATAACTTTTTGCCAGGTCAGCTCGTTTTTTGGATTGCCTTTCAGGCTTAATTAAATCTGATTTTGCTTTATCTAATGAATAATTTATTGTAAAATCAATTTTGCATAAAAATATCTCTCGGGTTTTGGGAATATATTCGACCGGATATATTTTTACTGTTACTATATGATACCCATGCCCATATCCATCTGATATTATCTCAAATGATTTGCCTGGATAAGGTGTTGTTGAATTATATATTTGTGGATTTGGTTCAACAAATTCCGGAGGATCACTCCAATCAAGTATCCTAGGTGGTTGCGCAGGAAAAATATAATATTCTCCACTAAGTTTTTGTCTGTTAATAGAATTTAGAGTTATACCAGCAACTTTTGCATCAATGGGCAGAACATATGACTCTATACGAACCGGTAATTCCGGATTTCCAATTTCTTCTGTTGAGAATAGATCATCGAATATAAATCTATCGTAACCCAGTTCCTTCTGAATGCTTAAATCACTCTTTGAAATATTGATGCTATCATTTATTTGAGCAGCTAATAAAGATGGAATAAATAAAATCAACAATATGCTTAGCTTATATATATTTGATTTTGAGTTCATTATAATTGTTTTAAGGTGGTATTTATATTTCTATATTTAATAAATTATTGGTGAATCATATTTTTAAATGGAACTTAATTATATTCTGATTATGTAAAAAACATTCTTAATTTATATCTTAAATCAACTCGTTACTATATTTAAAATTTGTATCTTTTAATCAAGATACTTTGAAGTCAGCTGTTTAATGCCATCATGAAATTTCTATATTCCTTTTCAGTGAAAGCAACCAATATATTCATGTAATAATTAATCTGTCAGAATCATTTTTTTTGTATCAACAATTTTACCGTCTGCTATAATTGAGTATAAATAAATACCTGCCTCAAGTTCATTACCATAAATAACATAGCTTCCATTTTCTCTTTCAACAATTTCACTACTTTTTATTTGTTTCCCTTGTATATTATAGATATAAAATACAGCCTGATTAATGCTTGGTGGTAAATAGAAATCAATCGTTGTATTTTCATTAAAAGGATTTGGAGTGTTTTGTAAAAGCGTAGCAGCTTTAACAACTGCTAATTCATCAGGATCAGTAATCTTTAGTTTAGGATCTTTTAATTTCGAATGTAATTCTTCTATTTGAATCTGTTGTTCTTTAATTGCTTCAACTAGAATAGGTATTAGATGAGTATAATTTACGCCATATACATCAGTAGAATCATCATGATTTGCAATATTTGGAATAACCTCTTCTAGTTCCTGCGCTAAAAAGCCATATTTATTCTTTCGTTTTTTATCTAACTCAGCCAACTCTTCAGTTGTATATTCAAATTCTTCATTATAAGCAAATTCCTTTTTCAGATCGTATTTAACACCTCGAATCTTTAAAATTAATTCTAGTGCATTGTCAATTTCTTTGATGTTTTCTTTTTGTCTGGCATCACTTAATTCGTATAATGTATAACACCACATTTCACGAAAAGCTTTATTTGAAATTCCGATATTGCAATAGTTATTCGCTGATGGATGAATAGAAAGGCCATAATAAGCACCGCCTCCTCCAACAATCAAATCAGCATATGTAGTGTTTAGCCTCATCATTCCCTCAACCTCAATCTGGTAAGATGATGTTGGAGATGTATTTATACCAATATGGCCAGCGCTATTCATCTCAAGTTGAGCGTTTACATAGTATGTGCTTAAAAACACAAATAAAAGTGTTGCTAATGATAGTTTTTTCATCGTTAAAATTGATTAATAGGTTAATAAACGAGCAATATATAAGTTTATAAGTAAATTAAAATACCCAAACTCTTCCATCTAACGAACTTCCTCACACAATTCCAAAAGAAATGTCCAAAATAATTTAGAATATTCAAAAAATTTCATAAAATAATAAACAATTTAAACCTGTTCTAAATAATATTATTTTGAAGAAAGCTTTCAACCTGACTTGCAAAAACCAGTCTCGTTGAACACCCAAAACCGAACACGCTGACCACTATATAATTTTGAGACTTACTTATTAAAAATGATAATGTATGAAGTTGTATTTTAAGCACTTAAAAATGTATGGATTCCGATTTGGAAGGTCAGTCGAAATCGGTAGGGGTGGTCAATTTACGCCGTTATCAGGTGGTCAGAATCACCGGAATTTGCAGATAGGGTACTATTTTAATACTCTAATAACTTCTATTGGCTGTTGTCAGTTTTTATTTTTATGATGCAATCTTATTAGTTAGTAAACTAAATATTAATTCGTGATTTAGTTTAGGATTCTGTTTTCCTGTATATAGGTTATTTTTAATCATAAAGTTGAAGATTCTAATAATTAAATTCTTCAATTCAAAGAATAAATCAGTCATTTCCTTATTTTCTCGCATGTTATGAACTTTGGCTCCATGAACAATTTCATTACGTAGACAAAAACTTTTTTTTAAAATTTTTCTGCTTTCTTTCATGTGATTAACAGTATTTGATATTACCAGAGGAGCAACTAAGGTCATAAAATCATTCGAAGAGTTTGTTGAGAAAAAACTTTCAAGAGTAAATACAAGTTTTATGAAACTTGAAGATGTCACAAAATTGCCTTTTAAAGCATCAAGGAAAAAATGAATAGAAGGAATATAGTTACACCAAAATTTTGATGTCTCAACAATAATGTTTTTAAGCTGTTCATTACCTTCTTCCCACAGTATATAGTGAGAAAGAAAATCGATTTTATCAGTTTCGTAATATAGATTATTATTTTCTAAAATGGTAATGAAACCGATTGGATTAGGTATTTGAGAAAAATTAAAATCGTAATCTTTTGTTAAAAAATTAAGATGTAGATTAAACATAAAAAATTGCATAAATTCACATATTATAGATTTAATTTTATTCTGTTCAGACCAAGTAAGATTATCTTCATTTTTAAAATTTCTAAACACTATATCAGGATTCTTTTGCTCTTCATAAGTGAGATTCTTAATTAACTTTTTACTGGATTTATACTGAGCCTCAATTACAGCTATATTTGAAGCTTCTCCAATTCCTGAAGAAATAATTTTTTCCTTTTCAATGTTATTTTCTCCAACATATTCTTTTATGAGATTTTCGTATCTATGAAAATTTGAATATGGATAATCATTATAATGCAAATGAATCTTTAAAGACTTTATTTTTTCCAAATCAACTTTTTCAAACGGCTCTATATATTCGTTGCGATATTTAACTTTATTCCATAATTCATTTTTTATGAAGGGATTAATAAATTCTGTTAAATCCATTGTTTTATTTATATAATGAAATGATGATTCATTTTTCACAATGTGATTAATATTAGTTTTAGTAAACCATAATAATTTTTTCATTGCTAATAATTTTAATTTTATTCCTGGTTCTTAATCTAAAAATCACACTTATCTAGTGAATTATAAACGCCTCATATTCAATATGATAAATGAATATCATATTTTCTATACACAAAGGTAAGTATTAAAAAATAAATGGTTTTTCGTGCTGTTTTTGACCAATAAAATGGCCATAAATATCTTTTTTTAGATAAAATTATGAAGCATGCTATGGATGAATAATTACACTTTTTTTGGAAATATTAAACTTGTATTTAGCCAAAAACCACCTCATAACTCAAATACTCATACAAAGTTAGCTTGCTCTTTATTTTAGTAATCTTTAAAATCTGGGAAATGGGTATTTCCTGCTTATACAGGGCTACTGCAGCAACTGCTTTCTGTTTGTTATAGCTGCTTTCTTTCTTCCGCCGTTCCGGCCTCGTGCCTTAGCAGCTTTCAGACCGTCCTGGGTCCGTTTACGTAAAACTTCCACTTTCATGGCCTTGAGAATAGCAATAATCTGAAAAACTGCCTCACCCATAGGAGTTGTTGTATCGAATATCCCTTCTTTCAGGCCCCTGAATTGTATGCCGTTCTCTTTAAAATGATGCAGCAGGCTGATCAGTTCTTTTGATGTTCTTCCCAGCCGGTCCAGACTGTCCACGATAAGCACATCATTTTTTCGTAACCTGGAAAGTAAAAGATCGAGTTACGGCTTTTCTTTTTTCCTTCCGGGTACCTTCTCTTTGAAAATTTCATAACAGCCGGCAGATTTCAACGAATCAATCTGTCGTTCCAATGACTGGTCTTTTGTCGATACCCTAGCATATCCAAATATCATAAATTTTAGGTTTGTTTAAACGATAAAAAGGCAATTTACCGAACTTTGAATATATGAACTACAAAAACGAACCTAAGTTATTCATGAAATATGAACAGTTAGAAGCTCTGTTTCGAAAAGATAAAATATGTGTTTATAATCAGCAGATCAGGCAGTTGAATGACATTCCTGCGGAGGCAGGGATCCAGTTTATTATTCTGGATTCCTTGTCAAGCAAGGAATGTTGCTTTGCGTAAAATTAATCCCTGGTATTGAGAGGTCACACAGAGGTTACGAAAAAGAAAAACCCGGAATTCAACTCGGGTTATCCCATAAGGTGGAGGTTAGGGGAGTCGAACCCCTGACCTTTTGGCTGCCAGCCAAACGCTCTAGCCAACTGAGCTAAACCCCCGGATTTGATCATTGGAAGATTGCCGCCAAAAATAGAAAAAATCCGGATATTTTCACTGTCTGAAAAGGGAACAAATGCAAAATCGATACAAATGCATTACAATGTGATCATTTGAATATGAATCTCAACTTTTTTAGGAATTATAGCAAAGGGATGGCAGGATTTTTGAACAGAAGTGATTAAGGTCAGTTGAAATATTGATTTATTTCTTTGGCTTTCGTAAAGATTTAGCTATTTTTATTGCCCGAAAAATTAAAAGAACATGGAAGTCAAAAAAAGCAGTAAAGCAGACCTCGAAAGCAAAAGCAATTTGTTTTTTGAAATCGGCGTTGTTGCCGTCCTTGCAGTACTCCTGGTATTTTTTGAATGGACATCAAAACCAAAAAACAATAATCTGTTGTTGGGTATGCAGGGTGGTGAGGTTGACGAGGAAATCATTCCTATCACCCGTCAGCAGCAAGAACAACCCCCTCCGCCTCCGCCTCCGCCACAGGTAATTGAAGTGATCAATATCGTGGAAGATGATGTGGATATTGACGAGATTGATTTTGAGAGTATGGACGTTGATGAGAATATGGCAATTGATTTTGTTCCTTTTGAAGAGGAAGAGGAAGCGGAAGAGGAAGTATTCTTCATCGTGGAAGATATGCCGACATTTCAGGGTGGCGGCAAAGAAAAGTTCAGGGAATACATACAGCAAAACCTGAATTATCCACCTATCGCTGCAGAAAATGGGATCAGCGGTCGTGTGTTTGTACAATTTGCTGTTAATGCCAAGGGAGAAGTTGTTGATGTAGTTGTGGTTCGTGGTGTCGATCCGGCATTGGATAAAGAAGCAAAACGTGTGGTTCAAAGCTCACCGAAATGGGTCCCCGGAAAACAACGTGGTCGGCCGGTTAAAGTACAGTTTACCTTCCCGATCGTATTTGTTTTGCAATGATCAAAAAAAATAGAATCTAACCCCGGAGGTATTCCGGGGTTTTTTTTTCTATTTTTGATTGTACAATTTCTGAAGAATGAGATCAATACAAGTCCTTATTCTGCTATTGTTGCTTCTTATAGCATGCAGATCCCCGGAAAAACTATTGCAAAAGGGCGATTATGACTCTGTGATTGAAAGGATCACAAAAAAAACAGTAAAAGGCAGGGCGGATAAGGATGATAAATTGCTTTTGGATAAAGCATACAGGCTTGCAAACCAACAGGACCTGGAAAGAATTAAATTTCTGAAAACCGAAAACAATCCTGAAAACTGGGAGGAGATATACAAACGTTACAATGCCTTAAGCCGGCGACAAGCTGAAATTCAGAAAGTAATACCTCTGAATGTCGGGAACAGGGTTATAACTTACGACTATACGGATTATACAAAGGAGATCGTTGAAGCAAAAACAAATGTTGCCAGGTTTTATTACGAGAAAGGGCTGAACAATATGAAATTGCAATCGAAGGAAGGTTACAGACAGGCTTATTACGACTTTCAGAAAGTACATCAATACCGGGCTGCTGACTATCACGATGTAAATGATTTGATTGAGGATGCAAAATTCTATGGAACCACCAGGGTTTTGTTACTTGCAGTAAATACGTCAAGAGTGCGATTGCCGAATGAATTTTATGATAACATTGTAAACATAAACCTTTCTGGTTTGAACACCATGTGGGTAGAATATTACTTATATGATCACAGAAGAGACATACAATATGATTATTTTATTACTGTTGAACTGCATCATATCGTAGTTACTCCTGATGGAATTTCAAGAAGAGAGTATGTTCGAACCAAAGAAGTGCAGGACGGATTTGAATATGAACTTGACAGAAGGGGAAATGTTAAAAAAGACAGTCTTGGAAATAACATTAAAATTCCTAAATACAAAAGATTATCCTGCAAAGTAATTGAAACAAGGCAATTCAAATCGGTTACCATTAACGGAATGGTTAAGTTCAGGCCGGGATCATCCAGAAGTACTTACAAATCTGAACCTGTTGCAGCCACATCTGTCTTTGAACATTTTTCGGCCAGAGCATATGGAGATCTTGAAGCCCTTGAAGCTACCGACAGGCAGCTTTTACGAAATGAAGTTGCACCTTTCCCCGATGATCTTTCTATGATTTACGATTGTACGGAAACATTGAAACAGGCAATTCATGATGTGATTTATGACAATCGGAGGTTAATCGATTGATTTTTTTTATCAATTATGCAATTCAACAATTTCACAGGTATACAATTACGTATTGATTGATCAAAACTTAAAATGTTAATTTTGCGGGTTTGAAGAAAAGTTAGCAATGGCCGGTATTACTACGAAAAAAATCAAAGAGAGAGCAATATTGATTGGTGTAATAAGCAATGAACAGACTGAAGAAGAGGTCAGTGAATACCTTGATGAACTTTCCTTTCTTGTTGAAACTGCAGGAGCTATACCAATCAGAAGGTTTACTCAAAAAATTGAAATTGCCAATGCAAGAACCTATATAGGTAAAGGTAAGCTACTTAAAATCGGCGAGTTTATTGAACTCAACGACATAGACCTGGTAATATTTGACGATGAATTGTCACCAAGTCAGTTAAGAAATATTGAGCGTGAGCTGGATTGCAGAATTCTTGATCGCACCAACCTTATTCTTGACATCTTTGCTGCCAGGGCAAAGACCTTTCATGCAAAAACCCAGGTGGAACTTGCACAGTATCAATACCTGCTGCCGCGTTTAACACGAATGTGGACACACCTTGAAAGACAGCGTGGAGGGATCGGACTGCGTGGTCCGGGTGAAACTGAAATTGAGACGGACCGAAGAATAATAAGGGACAGAATTGCAAAACTGAAAAAGGACCTTGCCAGGATTGACAGGCAAATGGCCACGCAACGCAAGAACAGGGGGAAATTGATACGGGTAGCCCTTGTCGGCTATACCAATGTTGGCAAATCGACCATTATGAATCTTCTTAGCAAATCGGATGTATTTGCCGAAAACAAACTGTTTGCCACATTAGATACTACAGTAAGAAAAGTTGTTGTAGGTAATCTCCCTTTCCTTTTATCAGATACTGTAGGTTTTATTCGTAAGCTTCCGCATCATCTGATAGAATCGTTCAAATCAACACTCGATGAGGTCAGGGAATCGGATATTCTTTTGCATGTTGTTGATATTTCACATCCGAATTTTGAAGAACAGATCCATGTGGTAAATCAAACACTTCATGAAATAGGAGTCTCTGATAAAAAGATGTTCATCCTTTTTAACAAAATTGATATTTACAAATACATTCTTAAAGATGAAGATGATTTAACACCCCGAACAAAGGAGAATTATTCATTGGACGAGCTAAAGAAAAGCTGGATGGCAAAAAACAATACCGATTGCCTTTTTATCTCTGCAAAGAAAATAGAAAACATTGAAGAATTGAAAAAATTGCTCTACGATAAAGTCAGAGAAATTCATATCACAAGGTACCCTTATGATAATTTTCTCTATTAATTATCCTGATAAGTGATTGTTTCAAAAGTATTTTAACCTCAAACCTGTCTGCCCTGCCCGCCAGTTTACCAGCCTGTGGCTGACAGGCAGGGAACGCAAAGAATGCGTAATGGTCACTAAGTAATACCAGTAATCTATTTCATTCCCTGCGATTTCTGCAGTTAAAACAAAAAAGCTTTTGAGAGTCTTTTTTATAAAAGATTGTTTTTTACCAGATATTCTGCAATTTGCACCGCGTTTAGGGCAGCTCCTTTTTTAAGCTGATCTCCAACGCACCAGAAAGTAATTCCTTTTGGGTTTGTAAGGTCTTTCCTGATACGGCCAACAAAAACATCGTCTTCCCCCGCACCAAAAAGTGGCATAGGGTATTTCAGGTTTGCCGGATCGTCGATAAGAGTGATTCCTTCCGTATTGGCAAGAGCTTTCCGCACATCATCCGGAGAAAGCTCTTCTTCTGTTTCAATCCATATGGCTTCAGAATGATTTCTCAACACCGGTACACGCACACAGGTTGCACTTACAGCAGCATCGGTATGCATAATTTTTTGAGTTTCATGGTACATTTTCATCTCTTCTTTTGTGTACCCGTTATCCATAAATTGATCTACCTGCGGGATTACATTCATCGCAAGTTGATAGGGAAATTTCTTTACCTTTACTTTTTCACCAGCAACAATCTGTTTTGTTTGTTCTTCCAGTTCTTTCATAGCCTCTGCACCTGCACCACTTGCCGATTGATAGGATGCAACATGTACTTTTTTAATATGAGACATTTTTTCTATAGGCTGAAGACAAACAACCATTTGTATTGTTGTGCAATTCGGGTTGGCAATAATATTCCTTGGCCTGTTTTTTGCATCATCGGCATTTACTTCAGGAACTACAAGGGGAACATCGTTATCCATTCGAAAAGCACTGGAGTTATCAATCATTACAGCACCGTGTCTGGTAATGGTTTCTGCATATTCAACGGATGTTCCTGCCCCGGCAGATGCAAGTGCTATATCAATGTCTTTGAAATCATCCCCATGTTTCAACTCTTTTACAACCAGTTTTTTTCCCTTGTACGTGTACTCTTTCCCGGCACTTCGTTCAGAACCAAAAAGCACCAGTTCATCCAACGCAAAATTTCTTTCTTCGAGCACTTTCAGGAATTCTTGTCCGACCGCGCCACTGGCACCAACAATAGCAACTTTCATTTTACTTTATTTACCGTAGTGATACAATGTACTAAAATAAAATCCCTCAAAGGGATTTGATATAAAAATTAAAATTATGTATTTTGAACCACGAATCAACATACAAAATTCGCATTTTTTTTTAAATGAAGGTACTGGTATTGCTTTTTTTCATCATACCGGTTATTTCGTTAGGTCAAAACATTTCTATCGATTTTGAAAATAACGATCTGAGCGACTGGTATCAGAATAATTCCGGGCACTGGACAACAACTCAGGATAACCCGATTGAAGGATGTTTTTCATTAAAACACAATTACGATAGTGATAAAGCTTCAACGGAATGGATTGCTTTGTTTCATGATCCTTTGGAAATAAGGGAAGGAGCAGTGTTGCAGTTTTCTGTGTCTTACGACTTTGATCCTTCAGAAAAGAACAATTGGGCGGTGATATTTTCGGAAAATTCCCTGCCGGGGGAAGATCTGACAAATGCTTTTGTCTTTGGAGTGAATTATACGGGCAACAGCGATGAACTTCAGCTATGGAATGTAAAAGATGGAATAGCGGTGAGTATATTGAACACCGGATTTAACTGGGAAGAAAACATTGAAAATGGAGAAGCAGTGAAAATTCGACTCAGTTTTTCGAATACGGGGACAGTAAAAATTGAAATAGAAACCCCGGGGAACGCTTTTCATACGATAGGATCGGCTCAGGTTGAATTGTTTGGAACAACAAGTATTTTTACATTGTATTATAAGTATACATCAACATACGATTGTGGGTTGACATTTGACGAATTGACTATGGATGGAATTTTTTCATATGAAACCACTTTGCCGTTTGTTGAAAGCATTTCTGTTGTGAGTCCGCATGAAGTTGAAGTTATTTTCTCTGAGGTTGTACAAATACATGATAACCTTGAATTTTGTGTAGATGGAGCCGGTTGTTGTAGTACCGAATATTATGTGGGTAGATCTGTTCTTATCCATCTGCCGGGCAGATTGATTCCGGGCAATTGTTACCAACTGTTCCTGCCCGATATTAATGACATATATGGCAACAGGATGAAAAAAGATGAGCACAGCAAGGAATTTTATTATACCGCAGGATATGATCTTATTATCAATGAAATACTTGCCGATCCTTCACCACCTGTATTATTGCCGGAAACAGAATATATAGAGTTGTTCAACAGGTCGAAAGAAGACATTCCTACAGGAGGTTGGCATATAACAGTAAATAACAAGGTAACAGAATTTCCCTTTAAGGTTATTCCTTCCCGCTCCTATGCGGTTTTGTGTGATGCAGGCAAAGAGACACTATTCGATACATCAGTTTATACAATTCCCTGCCATAATTTTCCGATCCTTAGCAATGTCAGGTCAAAACTAATACTACAGGACAGATCAGGCCGGTTAATTCATGCAATTGAATACAAAGCTGACTGGTTTGAAAGTTCTTCGAAAAAGGAAGGAGGATGGTCTTTGGAAATGATCAATCCGGAAGATCCCTGTGCTACTTATGGCAATTGGAAGGAATCTCTGCATTACAAAGGAGGAACTCCCGGGGGGAAAAATTCAGTTTTTCAGTTTTACACAAAGAACGATTATCCTGAGATATGGCGTGCTGCGGTGATTGAATCAGAATCAGTAGTGCTCTATTTTTCAGAACCCCTGGATAGCATGAAAAGTGTATCAACAAAATTCTTCACTGTTGATAAAGGGATTGGCAATCCTGATTCGATAGTTCCTGCATGGCCGGTTCTTGAAAAAATGGAATTGACATTTGATCAAAAGTTGGTGAACAATACTATTTATGAAATTAGCCTTACTGCTGATCTGTGCGATTGTTCCGGTGCGACTTTGGGTCATGAAAGGGATATTCGGTTTACAGTACCAAAGAAAGCAGACAGTGCAGATATTGTGATCAACGAAATCATGTTTGATCCCGAATATGGATATACTGAGTACATTGAATTGTATAATTGTTCAGATAAAACCATTGATATAAGGAATTATAGCATAATAATCGGGGATGTGAATGGGGATACGCTTTGCATGACAAATGAATTTTTTCCCATTGAGGATAATGGTTATGTGATTGTTGCAAGGAATTATTCGGGCATTGATAACAGTGAACTGTTTTCCAGGGCAGAATGCCTGGTTTATATGGAGAATATGCCATTTTTACCGAATAAAGGTTCAAAAATTCATCTACTCACTGCAGAAAACAGAATTTGTGATATCGTATATTATTCTGCTGATTTCCATCATGAACTATTGTACGAAACCAGGGGTGTAGCATTGGAAAGGATTTCTTCGGTGAGATCGGGTCTCGATCCCACGAATTGGCAATCCGCTTCATCGTCGTCGGGATACCAGACTCCTGCTGCTCCAAACTCTCAGAGTGAACTGGATGATTATGGCTGTAAAATTGAAATATCTCCTGAAAGCATTACTCCCAACGGTGATGGTCTGGATGATGAATTGTCGATTCATTATGCCATGGATGGATCAGGATATATGGCAAGGATCATGGTATTTGACAAAAACGGAAGGAAAATAAACACATTGGCAAACGGAGAGATACTTGGCACGGAAGGATATTATTATTATAACGGGAAAAACTCTGATGGATCTGATTTACGAACCGGATATTATATTTTATTTTTTGATGCATACAACGACAAAGGTGGTCGCATAACTGAAAAGAAAAGTTTTGTGATTGTCGGTGCCAGGAAATAACAAACCCCGCATGAAGCGGGGCTGAAAATTATTTTGTAAGCAAAGCTTACCAATTATAAGCTATTCACATGTTTTGAAAGTTGCGATTTCAGATTGGCAGCTTTATTCTTATGAACAATGTGTTTTTTGGACAACTTATCGATCATGGCAGTTACTTTAGGTAACATCTTTTCAGCATCTCCTTTTTTAGAAGTATTCTTTAATTCCTTGATTGCATTTCTTGTTGATTTGGCATAGTATTTATTGTGCACCTTTTTCTGCTCAGACTGTTTCGTTCTTTTTACTGCCGATTGATGATTTGCCATTATTCTATATTCTTAATAATCTGTTTTTAAATGAGCCGACAAAATTAGTTAAAAATTTCAATCCAAAAAATATTGGATTGAAATAATTCATCAGACCTCATAAATGGATGGTGTAGGCATTTGTTTGAAGACCAAAGCGGTACGACTCGGAAGATAGATCTTTAACAGGTTTGAGCCGGTAATCCCTCCAATTCGCTGGGGATAATAGGTTATGGAATCATCAACATTGCCAAAACCGCCAAAAATTCTGTTGTCAGTATTTAAGACGATTTTATATTTTCCTACAGACACTTTTATTCCATAATCAGTAAAAGAATGATTGGGATTGAAATTAAATACAAACAAAAGGTTACCACGTTCAAAGGCTAAGACCTTATCTCCCTGATTTTCAAGCAATAGATTGCACCAGGGCTGAGACAGGAAGTTATATTTGGTATGAAGCAACAACATATGATAATCGAAATCGCAAAGGAAGTGATATTTTAATTCCGGGTTATCGGCAAGGCTCCATTGCCTTCGTGCGTATTTGAATGACCAATTATTGCCTTCGCGCGGAAAATCAATCCATTCGGGATGTCCGAATTCATTGCCCATAAAATTCAAATATCCGCCTCCTGACGTAGCAAATGTGATTAACCGGATCATCTTGTGTAAAGCCATGCCACGATCGATAATAAGGTTTTGAGATTCCTTGTTCATATACCAGTACATCTCTTTATCCAGAAGGCGGAAAATAATGGTTTTATCCCCTACCAGGGCCTGATCATGAGATTCGGCATAGGCAATTGTTTTTTCAAATGCCCTTCTGCTGGTAAGTTCATGGTAAAGTTCACTCACATTCCAGTTTTCATCAGCTCTTTCTTTAATGATCTTTATCCAGTAATCGGGGATTCCCATTGCCAGACGAAAATCGAAGCCTATACCTCCCTTTTCAAAAGGTTCTGCCAAGCCAGGCATACCGCTCACTTCCTCAGCTATGGTTATTGCTAATGGTTTTATCTCATGAATGATCTCATTGGCCAGAGTTAGGTAGATTATTGCATCTCCGTCCTGTCCTCCGTCATAGTAATAATCATAATTTGTAAAACTTCGTTCCAGGCCGTGATCATAATATAACATACTGGTAATACCATCGAAACGAAAACCGTCAAACTGATATTCTTCAAGCCAGAACCTGCAATTTGAAAGCAGGAAATGCAGCACATGGTCTTTCCCATAATCAAAACAAAGTGAATCCCATGCGATATGTTCCCTCCGGGGACCGTCATTGAAATAAAGATTGGGAGTTCCGTCAAAACGACCAAGTCCTTCAATCTCATTTTTTACTGCATGGGAATGTACAAGATCCATGATCACTGCTATGCTATGGCTGTGAATGGCATCAATTAATTCTTTCAGTTCATCCGGAGTTCCAAATCTGGAAGATGCAGCAAAAAAGTTGGAAACATGGTATCCGAAAGAACCGTAATACGGATGTTCCTGGATCGCCATCAATTGAATGGTATTGTATCCGGCCTTAACAATGCGGGGAAGAACCAGTTCACGGAATTCCCTGTATGTTCCCACTTTTTGATCTTCTGTTGCCATCCCGATATGTGCTTCATAGATAATGGGCTGGGTTGGCATTGTTTTCAACGGTGAATGTTTCCATACAAATGACTCATGGGCCCATACCTGGGCATCGAAAACTTTTGTATTTTCATCCTGGATACATCGATAGGCGTATGAGGGGATACGATGTCCTTTACCGCCCTCCCAGTGTAAAGAGAGCTTATAATGTTGTCCGTGTGTTAAAGATTCTTTTGGCAAATAGATTTCCCAGTTACCACTTTCAATCCTGGCAAGTTGATAAGCTTCTGACTCTTCCCAGTTGTTGAATTCTCCAAGTAAAAATATTTTGGTGGCATTTGGAGCCCATTCGCGAAACACCCATCCATTTCCGGTTTCCAGCAAGCCATAATAAAGATGACCTGAAGCAAAATTTTTCAGTGATCCGGTGTTTTGAGCAAGTTGTTCTTTCTTTTTCTTTACGGCTTCGTGCCGCAGACTGATAATCTGAGAGTAGGGTTCCAGCCATGGATCTTCCTGTACGATAACGGGTTTTGTCATATGCAAGGTCTTTCTATGCTTAACTATAAAGATAGTATTTATTATGACAGAAAACGGTATGCTGTTGTTTCAAATAAAAATACACACTGACAGGGTATTCCCAGCCTGTCAGTGTGTATTTCCATTGACCAGTTGCGGATTGATATTTTGTATTTATTTTATCAATACCATTTTCTTAAAATCAGTCATTGTGTCGTCTGCAATAAGTGTATATGCGTATGTGCCGGCCTGCAGCTGACCACCTTGTACTGTAATACTTGTAGTTCCCCTATTGTTAACAGGTATTGTATGGATCTGTTCTCCTTTAATATTGTATATAATGATCTTTGCTTGTGTTACATTTTCCGGGATATGCATTCCTATTTTCACGTCCACTGTAAATGGATTGGGCTGACTTTGCATGAGCATAATTCCTTCTGTATTATCTTCCAGGATGTTAGTAGTTATATCTCCGTTTATACCCATTAACTGATTGATCTGTTCCTGCTGTCCAGCAATAATGGTTTTAAGTTCTTCGTTGGAAGCACTCAATTCCTGCACCGCTTTAACAAGAGGCACAACAAATTCTGCATAGCGGATACCGTAGTAATCTTTATCATTTTTCGGGGCATCTATCCCGTTAAATGAGTAATTGCTTTTTTTAACTATCTCTTCAACCTCCTGGGCGATGAAACCGGTGTGTATCTGAATTGTTTCTGATGCTGTATTTCCGATTTTACTACTGTCATCAATTCCTAATGATTTACTTAAAGCTTCAATATCAACGGTGTAGTTTACCGGGCGCAGTTGCTTAATAAATTCTAATCCTACCACATTTTCTTTCACCTCTTTTTTATAACGTCCATCGGAAAAGGTTGTCCAGCTTACCTGGCCGCCGATGCTGGTGATCGAGGTGTTCCCTATACGTACCTGATTTGATGCTGTTGCAATAGCATACGATCCTAAAGAAGTGGAATTGTTTAGATCACTGCTTACTTGACAAGCGCTGGTACCCAAGGAAGTATTGTTCCCGCCACTGATATTAGACCAGCCACATTCCATCCCTATAAAAACATTTCCACGGCCTGTTTTATTTTCTTCACCGCTAAACATACCCACAAATACATTCCCATTACCAGTCGTATTTCTTTTTCCTGAAGCAACTCCATAAAATGAATTATAATTACCACTTGTATTTCCATTACCACTCTCAAAACCATAAAATGCATTATATCCTCCTATTGTATTATTATATCCGGAAATGGATCCTGAAAACGTATTCCCATTACCAGTTGTATTCATAGAACCACAATTGCTTCCCATAAATGTATTAGAATAACCAATAGTCGTATTTATGCCACAACCTTTTCCATAAAATGAATTATTATAACCGGAAATATTTGAAAAACCGCTTGAATCGCCTACAAAAGTATTCCCAGAACCATCTATATTGTTTTTGCCGCTTCTGAAACCAAGAAAAGTATTGAATTCTCCGGTCTTATTATGATTACCGCTTGCAAAACCGACAAAAGTATTATGGCGTCCGGTAGTATTTTCATAACCGCTTGCATAACCGACAAATGTGTTTTTATGCCCTGTTGAGTTCCAGTAACCACTCCCATAACCAAGAAACACATTACGATCTCCGGTTGTATTATGCATTCCGCTCCATACACCCAGGAATACATTCCATGATGCAGTGGTATTGGCATTTCCACTGTAATAACCAGCAAATGTGTTGTAACTCCCGCTAGTATTTAAAGCGCCTGACTGAGCCCCTGTAAATGTATTTCGGTTCCCGGTAGTATTATGGAAACCGCTGACAGCTCCTGTAAATACATTATCATTTCCTGTGGTATTATCATAACCGCTTTGATAACCCGTAAATGTATTGTAGCTTCCTGTAGTATTATTGTATCCACTTTGATACCCTGTAAATGTATTGGTTTGTGCCAGTGTGATTAACGAGAATCCTATAATGCCTATTATTAATCCTAACTTTTTCATTGCCTTACTATTTAAAATTAACATTTCTATATTGTGAAATTCTCAATTCATTTCGAATCCCGAAGACTTTCCGTCTACCGGAGTATAAATTTTAACCGGTGGAGCTCTTGTATGCAAAGTATTTTCTTTTAATTACTCCATTGAAATGTATATGAACTTCAGAAGGTAAGTAATACAGTAGTCATAAGAATTCTTGCCTGGTATGAGTTGAATCGGGGGAGAGTTTTTTATACGACCGTTTTCTTTCAAAGAATTGGAATATAGTTTAAACTCACCTCATATAGTACTTGTTTTTCAAGTAATTACCGGTCTATTGCATGAAACGAAAAAAACATTCCGGTGATCAGGGATCAATAGATTACAATGAATATCGCATTCTTAAAAACAATAGAATTTACAATAATGTTGCATACTCTGTCAAGAAGAATGTGATGGAACAAGAAAAACAGAGTATGGAAGGGGCTGAAATATCCACGAATACATACCCTTAATTTTTGAGAGGTGAGACCCTGACAGGGTGGGGGTACCCCGTCAGGGTATTTCTTTATTTTTTCAATGCAGCCTTGGTAAAGATGTACTCCGGGATTTCTTTATCAAACTCAATATCAACAATAATGAATTCTGTTCCGTCTCCTTTTTTGAGCATGTCTTTAAACACAAACTTTTTTGGATACCAGCGGTTCCCCATCTTAGTGATATCAAGAAGTTCCAGTCTTTTTAACAGTGTTCCGTTTTTTGCATACAACTCCTCTTTCAGGGGAATGTAGCGGACCTTATCGACCCAGATTTTGCGCATTTGGTAATTAATTTCAGCAGTTTTTGCCTGAAGTTCAACGACCCAACAATTCCTGTCTTCAATCTTTTCAGATCCGATAACAGCCGCATCGTAGTTTTCAAGCAATTTGGCCTTGTCCATCATGTCTTCATAAGAAAGATCCGATCCCATTACCGATTGCCGGAGCATATGTCCCGAAATTTGAATCGTCCTGTCAGAGCCGGGCGAATAAATCCAAAGCTGGTCTTCAAGCTTCAGCATTTTTGTACCTTTTTCACGCGCGGGAGAAAGATATTCCGTAAAGGCCTTTTTGTCACCCATTCCCCAGGATTTTGCTTCTATGGTCCTGGTTTGCCGGGCACCGTGAATAACCATTTTAGACGTAGTAATGGTACTTTTCGAAGCCATGTTTTTATCAATTTTTTCAAGAATCTCTTTTCCTGAAGGCTCCTGGGCCCTAAGTATTGTTGTTGTAAGTAACAGTATTAAAGCGAATTGTTTCATTTTCTTTTATTTGTATTTTTTTGTGTTCCTGTTTTCGCAGAAAAAACAGGAAGGATTAATTAAGTTTCCAGTTCTTTAAATAAGGAAGCAGTTTTTCGTTTATAGATACCAATACCTGAAAGCATGGTGCCCAAAACAACAGAAAACAAACCGGGAATAAAGCCAAGGTAATAAGCCGGTGTGGTAATATTGGCCCTGAATACACTCGGCATCATGATCTTTGAACTTTTCATCATATCACCTATATTAAGGCCCACTTCCTGTAACCAATATGAAAAACCAAGTCCAATGAGGGTTCCGAAAGTTGAACCTACAATTCCAATTAATATAGCTTCGCCGATCATTGACCGGTAAATATGACCTTTCCCTTCTCCAATGGCTAACCGAATGCCTATTTCCCCATAACGACGCAGACCACCTATTAAACCTGTATTCCATAAAACAATTGACATTGCCAGCACGAATACGGTAATTATAATACCTATAAATCCATCGATCATATCAAAATAACCTGACATAATACTATCATTTCGTAACCTTGTCATTACAGGTGAAAATTCATCATTCGGATCGGAATATTTATCATTAAAAGTGTTTTCAACATTAAATGCTGCTATATTGTCATAATTTGGTCTGTCAAGAAAACCTAACAGTTCACCGCAAGCATCATACATATCCAGTGCATTTTGTATTCCTGTGATATCGGCAATCATTCCACTGCGATCCATGATCTGAATTCCGAATTCAATGGTTCCGGCAACTACAAAATTCTGAATGGACATTCCGCCGTACATGGTAGAGGTAATTAAGGTGACCGGGTCACCGGGTTCAACTTCCAGTTTCCCGGCAAAATCATCACTGATCAAAACTTCGTTTGATTTTTCAGGGTATCTACCTTTTCTAAGGGCTCCCTCCAGATTAAGTCTTTCGATTTCCTTGGTGTTTTCTGATATCAAATCAGCAGCCATTCCGACGACAACACCTTGTTTTTTGGTTTCTCCGTGTTCATCGGGAGAATCTAATAAACCACTGAAATTTATCCGCTGAACAAATTCTATGTTTGGATAGTCTTTCTTCAGATCAGCCAATAAATCGCTGACCTCTGTCAAGGCCAAATCGTTTGGAACCTGGTGTTTGTTATCAGCATAAGCCCGGGTCATGATTTTCACATGACCGGAGGAATATTTAGCGGAAAACTCAACAGTATCACCCAAAATACCGTTGATATAACAATAGGTAAGTACAGTTAGCGAAACACCGGCGGTTACGACCAAAATAGGTAGAAGGCTGCGGTTTTTGTCTCGTAATAATCCTTTAAATAGAAAACGTATCATTGTATTTTTCCTTTTATTGCTTCGGTTGGGTTCATTTTAGATATCTTGCGGGCCGGCATATAGCTCACTATTGTAGTAATGATGAATACTAAAATCAAAGTAGTGACTATCAATCCGATTCCATATACAGGGAAAATTGTCTCTGCAATGGCGATTCCCATATCGTCTGTTCCGGCAGGCATAGTAAAGCCTGTTTTTATTTGCCATAATAGAAAGGGAACTCCATAAATAGCGCCGACAATAACTGCAAGAATTGCGTGCATGGCTCCTTCCACTGTGAAAAGACTTACAACCTGCCGCCTGGTCATTCCCATAGCAATATAAGTTCCTATCTCTTTTTGTCTGCGGAAGATCGAGAGTACCTGCGTATCAAATACAGCAAGCATGGCAAGAAGAAGAAGAATGATATAAAAAACCGAGCCCCCGACCTTTTTCAGTTTGATCATTTCATTCATTTCAGTCATTAAGAAATCCAGGCTTTTATAATTCCAACCCGACACAGCCTCATTTGTTTTGAAATTTTTGCCAATGATAAACAGAGTTGCCTCATCAGGAGACTGCATCATTTCCTGCAGATCTTTAATAGCAACCCATATTTGTCCGGCATCCACATTTGGCACATTACAGTTGAATATTTTCGCAACTTTCACTTCTGTTGCATCAAATGTTCCGTTGGCATCTCTCCATCGTATGGTAGTAATATTGCCTTCATTAAGCTTGCAACTTCTGGCCATTCTGCGACCAATAATTACAGGAATTTCTTCAGATTCAATATTCAATGCTGCAGTGGGTAAGGCAAGCAGTTTTTGATCAGGGTTGATTCCCTTTAATAGCATGCTTTGAATTCTGCCATCAGGATAAATGGTTCCCTGGTTGATTAGAACAGGAGTAACCATTCCTTCTTCCATAGCTTTTTTAAATACTTCAGGGAATTTCGCATGACTTTCTTCCAGGGTAAAGAAATCGTAAGGATCGTAATTTTTGTTCCAGTATTGTCCATTTCCTACTTCCCAGTTTTGCATATCCTTTTTGGCCTGATGATTCCAACCGTCAATCACTCCGTAGTGCCAGATTATCAGTATATACACAATGGACAATACAAATACGTTGAGCCAGGTTCGCAAGCCTGCACCGATAAGGTTTCGATAGGCTAATTTTAATGATAACATCATGTTTTCCTCCTTCATTATTTTTTTATACTGTCATCAGCAGTTACTTTGCCATCCTGAAGAAGTATTTTTCGTTTCAGATACCTGATAACTTTATCATCGTGAGTAGCAAAGATGAATGTAGTTTGCAGGTCTTTATTGAGTTTTTCCATGGTTTGCAGAATGTGATGCGAATTCTCGGAATCCAGATTTGCAGTTGGTTCATCAGCCAAGACCAATACCGGTTTTTTAACCATAGCCCTAGCAATGGCAACGCGCTGACATTCTCCACCTGAAAGCTGAGCCGGTCGTGATTTAACTTTATCGGTTAATCCGACCCAATCCAGTGCATTTATCACAGCTTTTTTACGTTCAGGGCCATTCATATTTAATAAAAGCAGCGGAAATTCAACATTCTCAAATACGGTATATACAGGCAGCAAATTGTATGTTTGAAAAATGAAACCCATATACTGCCTTCGTAAAATAGCAGCCTTTTTCGTGGTAAGCTTGCCAACTTCCTGATCGAGCACCCTTGCTGAACCTTCACTGGGAGAGTCAAGCGAGCCAATAATATTGAGAAGGGTTGTTTTTCCGGAACCGCTTGGTCCAACAATTCCGGTGAATTCGCCTTTTCCAAAATGAAGGCTTATATTATTTAAGGCAGTGAATTCGCTCTTTCCCATAGGAAACCTTTTTGTAAGCTTTTCAATTTTGATTATTTCCATAAGATTAAGTTTAAGACTTTTTTTTGAGTATTCTGGGACAAATAGTATTTTGTTAGTGATTATAAACCAGCATCAATTGCAGGCCTTTCCCGGCATATAGATTTCCGGCATCTGACTGTGTTGGTATCTGATAATGCTCGGGATTCCAATATCCTATCACATAAAAGACAATATGATCAAACTGTTTTTGCCAGTTGATAAAATTATATATGGAATTATCATCCCAGTTAAAATAGATTATGGCGCTCAGATTATCAAATAAACCAATAGGATAAGAGATTGACAGCAGAGAAAAAGTGATGGCATTTTCAAATGCAAATGCTTTTTCATCGGATGAGGCTATAAGTTGCTCAAACACAGTATATATACCGTTTCCGATCCCAAAAGTATAATCCAGTCCAAGATTTAAAATTTCCTGGTTGGTGAAAATGCCAAGGTTTTTACTCTTCCGGGTCCATGATCCTTCTGCCCAACAACCTACAACCAAATCGAGTCGTATGTCAATTCCTATTCTGTTCTCAGGAATCTCAGCAATAACCGTAACAGTTGAATCCATGTCGCGTGAATCAGCTTTTCTGTAGTGATAAGATAGCCCTGCCTCACCATGTGGAACAGGGAATTGAAAACGGCCTCCAAACTCGGGAAAATTTCGAACTGTTTTTATGGATTCCCAACCTTTCGGATTTTTATTGCCATATAGACCCCATAACCAGATATTGGCATTGTTCAGGAAGTAATACCGTCCCAAAATACCCCATACTCCATCTGTTAATTGAAGAGGATCACGGGGATCGATCTGATCGAACCACATAAGTGGCCTGAGCATTGTAGCTGAACCGAAATTTATTTTTTGAAGTCCGGCACGGAATTCAAATTGCCGCGAAGAATAGCGGACCCATAAACGATAGGGTTTTACCTTGCCATTGGCAGATGAAGTATCATTGAGTTTGAGTCCTGCATTACCATATACGTTAGCACTGGCTTCAAAATCAAGAATCTGATCTTTCCTGAAGTATACACCATAGTTTAGTTGGGGTATATATCTAGCTCCCAGCCATAAAGGCAATTCATTTGAAGAATTAAAATGGGTGTAAGCTGATAATTGTCCCTTAAATGTAAGGGAATCGAACCCTTTCGAAAGGGTATCCTGTCCATCGAGATCAACTATGGAGAGTAGAAAAATACATAGCCATATGAGTTCTTTATTACTCATCTCTTTCCTTCCGGGGGAATATACCATAAAAGAAGAAATTCGCAATTTCCATAATAAGATCCTGCGTGCTTGGATAAAGAGCCTGAAGGTTTTCATCGGAAGCCATTTCTCCCATCTTGTTCGTGAAATATTGCACAAACTCAAGCCGGATGTCTTTTCGTATCCATCCCATTTCCTGAGCGTGTGCATAATCGCTAAAGACCAATTGCATTATTTCATTTGTGCGGGATTCCCAATAGGTAAATATTTCCAATTTCGGGTCTCCATAGATATCTTTTACCAGTTCAGCACTGATTTCTTTTGTGCCTTCAAATTTCATTATTAGCTGTTGTCTCACTTTTTCTTCAAAGGGTATGTTCTGAGCCATTAATTTCCGATAGTCATTCAGTATATTGTCAAAAATGTTTCTAATTACTGCTTTGGCAACAGCGGTCTTATTGGGGAAAAAACGATAAAAAGTCATTTTGCTGACAAATGCTTCCCGGCAAATTTCTTCTACTGTTACACGGCGAATACCAAATTTCCAGAAGAGATTATGACTTGTTTTAATAATGGAATTGTACTTTTCGTTATCAATTGGGGCACTCATAATTTATAAGTAAGAATACAAATTCAATACAAGTATACGAAAAAAATATAATAAAACATAAATCGTAACATATACATTTTTACGTAATGTAAGGAAAATTTGCAGGCATTTTACTGTGGGGAATATTTCTTATAAATTAATTACTTTTGTTTCTCCTTTGTGAACCATCACAAGCATGTGACAGACAGAATGAAAATTTTCAGGGATTTACATCAGATTAGAATAAATCGGCCGGTGGTTACCGTGGGTATTTTTGATGGTGTACATCTTGCCCATCAGGCGATCATACAAAATCTTAAACAGAAGGCCAGCCTGTTATCGGGAGAATCGACAATAGTGACTCTCTGGCCGCATCCGAGAAAAATTCTTGATGAAGGAAAAGATACAATAAAATTACTCACTTCACTGGAGGAAAAAATAATTCTTCTGGAAGAAACCGGAATAGATAATCTTGTGATACTTGGATTTGATAAACAATTTGCATCGACAGGATTTGAAGAATTTGTAAAGAATATTCTTGTGGACAATGTAAAGATTGAACATCTTGTTGTTGGATTTAATCATCAGTTTGGGAAAAACCGTGAGGGGAATTTTGAGAAACTTAAGTTGTTGTCGGAGCGCTATAAATTTGAATTGACCCGACTTGATCCTTATATAATAAATAACGAAAGAGTAAGCTCTTCAAAAATAAGAAAGTTGATTCTGGACGGAGAGATAAAAAAAGCCAACGACTTTTTAGGATACGATTTTTTCTTAACAGGCAGAGTAATCGGAGGCAATAAAATGGGGAGGGATATTGGATTTCCCACGGCAAATATTTCCGTAAATGATTCCAATAAGATTGTGCCGATGAATGGTGTTTATGCAGTGTTTGTATATGTTAACGGAAAAAAAATCGAAGGGATGATGAATATTGGCTGCAGACCAACTTTTGAAACAGATTGCAACCAGCCTGTTTTAGAAGTAAATTTGTTTGATTACTCAGGTGATTTATATGATAAGGAGATAAAAATTATGTTTATTGAACGGATACGGGAAGAACGGAAATTTTCAACGATGAAGAATTTAGCTATACAGATAGCAAAAGATAAGATTTTAATAAAAGATATCTTATCCTCTGTCAAAAAGAGTTAGATTAAATTGGCGGATTTAAAATAAAGTAACAAACTTTGTCGCACTCAGATATTCTTGAGAGTAATAATTGTCGTAATACAATATTTGGATATAAAAATTTTGGAAAATGAAAGAAGAAATAATGGTTGATTCTCTTCCATACAAGGTGAAAGATATAAACCTGGCAGAATATGGGCGCAAAGAAATGGAAATTGCAGAAAAAGAAATGCCCGGTCTGATGGCTATAAAGGCAAAATATGCGAAAGAAAAACCACTCAAAGGTGCCCGGATAACAGGTTCTCTTCACATGACAGTTCAAACTGCTGTTTTAATAGAAACTCTTCGTGAACTTGGTGCTGATATACGATGGGCAAGCTGCAATATATTTTCAACACAAGATCATGCTGCGGCTGCTATTGCTGCTGCAGGTATTCCCGTATTTGCGTGGAAAGGCGAAACGCTCGAAGAATATTGGTGGTGTACCGATCAGGCTTTAACATTTCCTGACGGGAAAGGCCCCAATATGATTGTCGATGACGGAGGAGATGCTACACTGCTGGTGCATCTTGGATATAAAGCCGAAAACAATCCGGATATATTGAATAAAGCACCAAACAATCATGAGGAAGCAGTAATACTGAATCAATTGAAATCAACACTTGCTGTTGACAAAGACAAATGGCACAGAGCAGTTAAAGAACTCAAAGGTGTATCTGAAGAAACTACTACCGGTGTTCACAGGTTGTATCAAATGAAGGAAAAGGGGGAATTACTTTTTCCTGCCATCAATGTGAACGATTCAGTCACAAAATCGAAATTTGACAATCTTTACGGTTGCAGAGAATCTCTTGCAGATGGAATAAAAAGAGCCACCGATGTGATGGTTGCAGGGAAAGTTGTTGTAGTATTTGGCTATGGTGATGTCGGGAAAGGTTGCGCTCAATCCATGAGAGGATTCGGCGCAAGGGTAATTGTTACAGAAATTGATCCGATCTGTGCATTGCAGGCTGCTATGGAAGGTTTTGAAGTGAATACCATGGAAGAAGCCTTGAAAGAAGGGAACATTTTTGTTACATCTACCGGGAATAGAGATGTCATCACCCTTGAACATATGACAAAAATGAAAGATCAGGCCATAGTATGTAATATCGGCCATTTTGATAATGAAATCCAGGTTGATAAGCTGAATAATTACAAAGGCATAAAGAAAATAAACATCAAGCCTCAGGTGGATAAATTTATTTTCCCTGAAGGCCATTCCATCTTTCTGCTGGCAGAAGGAAGGCTGGTGAACCTAGGATGTGCTACCGGGCATCCATCTTTTGTGATGAGTAACTCCTTTTCAAATCAAACACTGGCCCAGATCGATTTGTGGAAAAGTAATTATAAGATTGATGTATACAGGTTGTCAAAAAAATTGGATGAAGAAGTCGCCAGAATGCATCTTGAGCAACTGGGTGTAAAACTTACAAAACTTACAAAAGAGCAGGCTGATTATATTGGTGTTCC
>CAYORG010000037.1:0-29588 GCA_964406315.1 uncultured Bacteroidales bacterium
ATAAAGTATTCATAAAAAAAGGTCTTCAGGGACAGCAATTTTCGGAGCTTTTTAAAATCATCAGACAAAAAAATATCCCATTTCAATATGTTCCCTCAGAAAAATTAAATCGGATTAATCCTGGCAACCAGGGAATAATAGCTGTTCTTTCATTGATTGAATATAAAAATCTGGATGAAATAGTACAAAGGACTTTTGAAAAAGGGGATGATCCCTTCATCATTGTTCTTGATCAGATCACAGATGTAAGGAATTTTGGGGCCATCTCGCGTACTGCAGAATGTGCAGGTGCCCATGCAATTGTTATTCCCTCAAAAGGATCGGTAAGCATAACAGCTGATGCAATTAAGTCATCAGCAGGTGCACTAAACCGTATAGCTATTTGTAGGGTGTCTGATCTTGTTAGAACTGTTCAAATGCTTCGTGAACGTGGATTAATTGCAATTGCTGCTACGGAAAAAACCGAAAAACCTTATTATTCTGTTGATTTAACCGGACCGGTCGCATTAATTCTGGGTTCAGAAGAAAATGGAATTCACTATAATCTGCTGAAAATAGTTGATTCAATGGTCAAGATTCCTCTGTTGGGTTCCATTGAATCCCTTAATGTAAGCGTTGCATTCGGTATCATTGCTTTTGAAATTGTCCGTCAGCGCAGAAATGACAGATAACACATAGCTAACCGTTATATTCTAAAAACGATTCTGATTTCCGGTTATTTTCTTACTCTTTTTTTGTATTTTTGATATTGCAAAAATTGGAGTTATGGCTGAAAAAACTTATTGGGACGAGAAATGGAAACTCGTCCATTTTAAAGGTATTCACCCGGATGAAAAATATGAAGTATCGAATTATGGGCGAATAAGACGTTTTGATAATAAATCTTCAGGGTGGAAGATGAATAAACCTGCTAACGTCAATGGATATGCCTATTATTCTTTCAGAATTGATTCTGACAAAGGAAAGAAGAGCCGGGTTACAAAAAGCATTCATCGTTTGGTTGCTGAATTGTTTCTTGGAAAACCGAAGAAGGATTACAACAATGTGATTCACCTCGATTTTGATAAATGGAACAATCACATAAACAACCTGAAATGGGTTACTAAGAAAGAAATGTTTGAGCATAGCAGGAAAAGCCCAAGAACAAAACTTGCTATTGAAAGACGCAAAGGAGAAGTTACAAATTCCAAGCTAAACGAAACGGACGTAATGCGATTAAAGAAAAAATTGAAGAGAGGCAAAAATCCCTTGTATAAGATTGCCAAGGAATTTGGAATTACTCATACTCAATTGAACAGAATCAGAAGAGGAGAGAATTGGGGACATATTAAAATTGATTGAGCAAGTGGAGAGGAAAAACATTTAGCTCATTTCCTGAAGTCTTTTCCGAAGTGTTTCAACTTCATGCGTAAGTTCTTCTTCACGCCGTAATGATTGTTCCTGGGTTGCCCTGAGTTCTTCCATATTTTGTCTCATTTCTTCTTCCTGCGATGACATTTCCTCGGCTTGCTGCTGAGATTGTTCAAGCAGGATTGCTGTTTGAATATTGGCTTTCACAGATGATATAGTGGCGGCAATACTTTCTCCTATTCTTTCGATGAGTTCTGTTTCAAAGTCTCGATATTCATTGAAAGATGCAATTTCTAAAATACCAAAAATATTATCGTTATACGCCAGCGGGATTAAAAGTAAGCATGCAGGGCTATTGTCTCCCAGACCGGAGGTTATTTTAATATAGTCCTGCGGTATTTCTGTAAGATAAATTTTTTCCTGTTCCTGGTAGCATCTGCCAACAAGCCCTTCTCCGACTTCTATTCTTTTTTTAAGGAACTTTTGACGATCGTAGGCATAACAGGCAGTCATTTCAAGAAAAGGATTGTCTTTGTCATTGTCATTCACAATAAAAATGCCTCCCTGGTTGGAATTGGTATACCTGACCATATTGGAAATAACTTCATAAGAAAGTGTCTCCATATTGTCATTGTATTTTCTCAGAATATCACTGAACAGTGCAACACCTTGCGATGACCAGTTCCTTTGCTGGTTTTCTTCCTGTCGTTTTTCCTCTTCTTCTTTTGCTTTTTTTAATTCCTCGCGCATTTCAATCAATGAGTGTCCTAAAGTATCTTCATCACTAAGGGGTTTAAACTCATGATCAAAATTACCTTTCCCGATTGCCACGGTAAAATCTGAAATATCTTTTAATGTCTGGACAACAAGGTTGAGCGCCTTAGACATTTGTCCCACTTCATCATTTCCTTCTTTCAATTTACCTTTGTGTAAAATACCCTTACTCATTTGAAGAAGAATATTCTTTGTTTTGTTAATAGGACTGGCCAGTGAACGTATGGTAATTATGCCGATAATGATGGAGGCAAGTATCAATCCGATGGACATAATAAAAATAAATTTTCTGAAACGTGCAAACTGATTCACCATTTCAATACGTCCTGAATTTACCAGCTCTTCCTGCTGGGCCTGGAGGTTACCTATCTTTTCGAGAATCTGGTCTGTAAGGGTCATAACTTCACCACCATCTTCTGTCATTGGTGTTACTTCAAACACAACAAATGGATCATCATAACTTTCAAAAGTACTCAGCTGGCTCATAATGTATTGATGTTTGGGGAAAAGAGTATCCATTATGGTTATGTTTATTTCCTGGAATAAAGACTGCAGTTCTTCTGAATTCCACATTTTACTTAGTGTCGTTAAAGTATCTATAAGTGCCGGATAGTTAGTGGAGTGTAACTGTTTTAATTTCAGTTTATCTGGTGTATCAGCAATTTTATCAATATGAACCCACGATTTAATGAGCATACGTGAATCGCTGATCTGAGTGTACATTTTGTTTATTAGTTCAAGAGAAGGAGTGAAGACATTGGAGATGGTTTCATTTACATTCTGGCTTTTTTGTAAAGAATTACTCATGAAAATACCGTTCAGGAAAACAGCGATGGTAACCAGCCCAAAACCTAAAGCAATTTTTGCAGCAATATTAAGTCTCATATTCTAATTTCTGTTTGAACGAATAAAAGTATTCCTAAGATAATAAAAAAACAATAATAGCAGTGAAAATAAGTTCCCTGATAATTTTAAAATAAAGAATTCACAGGGTCGAATGCAAGTTTAATTCGTTGCATAGCGGTTTTAAGTATACTTTTTGGGCATCCTATATTCATTCTTTGAAATCCCTTACCATTCAAACCAAACAGGAGCCCATCACTTAAGCCCAATCCAGCTTTTTTCTGCATATAGACGGCAAGTTGCTCAGGGGGGATATCTTTTTTTCGAAAGTCAAGCCATAACAGGAATGTGGCTTCGGGCTTTATGAGTGATATATCAGCCAGTTCATTGTTGATAAATTCTTCTGCATAACGGATGTTACCCGTAAGATAATAAATAAGCTGGTCAAGCCATTCTTCGCCATATTGATAAGCTGCCTCCAGCGCGACATCACCAAAAATATTTCCCATGGAAAGATGCAGCTTTTCCGTTATGCTATTCAGTTTCTGAAATAAGCCTTTGTTGGATGCAATGAAATACGAAGTTGATAAACCTGCTATATTAAAGGTTTTGCTGGGAGCCATCAAAGTTATCACCTGATTGCTTATTTCATCTGATAACATCGCAGTCGGAAGATGTTTATTAGGCTTAAATACAATATCAGCATGTATTTCATCACTTACTATTAATACTTTTTTCTCCAAACACAGGGAGACAAGTTCCTGCAATTCCTTTTTGTGCCACACGTTTCCTGTCGGATTATGCGGACTGCATAAAATAAGCATTTTGGTTTTGTTATCTATCTGGTTTTTCAGATGCTGCAGATCCATACAATACCTGTTACCATTAATTTTCAGGGGATTTATTATCAATTTGCGATGATGATCTCTGACAGCTGAAAAAAAAGGGGAATATACAGGTGTCTGCACAATAATTTTATCACCCGGTGAAGTAAATGCGAGTACAGCAAGATTGAGGGCAGGAACAACACCCGGAGTAAAACCTATCCACTCTTTTTTTACTTTCCAGCCATGACGTTTGTAAATCCAGTTTACAATTGATTCATAAATAGTGTCTCTGTGGAAAGAATAGCCAAATATTTCATGGGAAAGTCTTTTTTGAATAGCTTCTGTGATGCAATCAGGTACTTTAAAATCCATATCAGCAACCCACATTGGAAGAATATCACTGCTGTTAAAGTATTTGCTTTTCAAATCATATTTAAGGCATGAAGTGTTTTCTCTGTTAATGATCTCATCAAAATTGTAGTTCATTTTTGTATAATTTCTAAAGAAGCGAAAATAGATAAAACTGTCTATATCCATCTATAAATCTGATAATTCAGAATGATTTATACAAAAAAAACTGAATGAAACAAAAAAAAAGAATCAGGGTATACATATAATTGTGTGTGATAGATGAAAACAGGATTATAAATTAATAATGCATACTATGAAAAAATTAATGTTGAGCTTATTAGCAATAGCAATGATGAATCTTACTTTTATTTCATGTGAAATGAAAGAAGAGAACACTCCTCCTGAACTGCCACCTTATGAATCTATGGCTATTGACTTCAGTAATTTTAAAGTGAATGAATCGTCAGATTCAAAAGTTGTTATGAAATCAACTGCTGAAGAGACCATGGAAAACTGGGAATTTGCAGCCGGCAATATCGGTTTCTGGAATCTGCTGTTGACAGGAACCCTGGCTGTTCCCGTTGCTGCATTTTATCATTCTTTTTCACATCAACCGGTTTTTCTCGGAGATGCAACCTGGCAGTGGACATATAATGTTACAGGTTTTACAAGTACTTATACTGCACGTTTGCTTGGTATTGTGAGATCAAATGATGTAAAATGGGAAATGTATATTTCAAAAGAAGGAGTCGGGGGTTATGGTGAATTCCTCTGGTACGAAGGTGTGTCAGACCTGGATGGTAACGGAGGGCAATGGATCCTTTACCACAGTTATGAATTCCAGGAAGAGGTATTGCAGATTGACTGGGAAAGAACAGGTGATGTAGTGGGGGGTATCCGGTATTCATTTGTAAGGGAATTAAAAAACAACAGAGAAATTGAACCCTTTAATGGAAGTTATCTTGAAGCCGGACTCCTTGAAGGTGATCTGAATGCATACTACAATGTACATTTTTATGAAACTTTGTTTATTAAAGATTTTGTGGATGTGATGATCGAATGGAGTACCTATGAGTATTATGGTCGGGTGAAAGCTGATTATAAATTTGGTGATGAAAACTGGCATTGCTGGAACAGTTATGGCTATGATACAGAGTGTAACTAATTTCCTTGAAATAACAGGCATTCAAAGCGACAGGTTTCGGCTTGTCGCTTTTGTTTATAAACCAAACCTGTAGGATAGTTTGAACATAAATATATCCTTTGGGTATGTTTCCAGGAATAATGTTTTTACATCTTTCCACAGATCAAAATTGCCAAAATTAAAAGATTCCGTTCTGTTCTGTGACCATACCAGATACACGGTTGAACCTGGCAAATATTCCCAGCGAATTACCAGGTTCGAGTTAAAGTCGAACACATTGAAATTGGGTTGGTCAAATCTGATATCGATTTGCCCGTTAAGGGTTTCATCAATCTCATACATCTCATTTTCTGCATCGTAATTTACTTGCTCGTCAGTATATTGAATGAATCTGTCATTGAAATTCTCTGCTTTCGAATCAGTTATTCTTTTAAAATCTGAATAATTTCCGGCTGAAACAAATGGCATTCCATAAAATTGAATGGTAAAGTCGGGGGTGATGTTATAATTTATGCGAAGAGTAAGATGAACTGTTGATTGATGTATTTTCCCTCTCAGATACATAGAATCATCTAATGAATCCGGCAGGGCGATCCAGTCCATTTCTTCGTATCGTTTACTATAGCCCGGTGAAAGGGATAAATTTAAAGCATCTGACAACTGCCACCTTACCCCGCAACTGAAATTGTGGTTGACATTGGTATTGTAATCGCGGAAATAGGATAAATAACTGGCAGAAAACTGGATTTTTTTTCGATAATCGGTATCCAGGTAAATCCATGGATTCCAGCCACCATCATACAGCAATGCAGGTCCGCCGCGCAGCGTTTCGGTTGAGATAAATTTGCCATCTCTGGACAAACCTCCTCCCATAGCCCAATAATTTTTAAATACCCATTGGGCGTTAAAATTCCCTCCGAAGTATCTTTTCTCCCAACCAAATGTCTCTGCAAACCATTGATTTAAATTCAAGTTAAAACTTCGAAAAATGAAAAACGGTTCCCGCTGCCTGAATCCTGCCCATAAAATCTGTTGGATTTCATCATTTTGTCGCAGATATCCAATGTCGTTTGAATTAAAACCTGGTGATCTCCAAGTTATCCAAAATGTATACATCCATTTGCCATTTCCTGCTTTGCCCTGTTCAATTGTACCGGCAATTCCATTCAAAGAAGTTCGTGTTGAATCTGCCTGAATATGTTTGGCATCTGTTCTCTGGTAGAAATGAGGAGATGCAGTTTGCGTTTCATAGATGGCGTTTCGCGTTCCGGATACCCTGCTGAAAGCTGTATTAAAATTGAAATAATATGTTTTGTTTTTCCACTGATGAGTAAAATCAATTCCTCCTGTATATGCTGCTTTATGCATGTTATCCTGAAGATAAGATTCAGTGAGATCTCGATTTGTTGCAGTAAACATGGTACCAATTCGTGTATTTGAGTTATTCATATCTTTTTGAGCACGCGCTGCAAAATAATTTGTCAGAGGTTCCACAACGATCTTTCTTCTTTCCCCATTGTAATCAATTTCTGAAATTTCCTTTTGTGTTACACTTTCCATAATGCCTGTGGACCACCCTTTTTTGGTTTTTCCAGTGATTTTTAATGCTCCCAATATCGTTGTGCTCTGAGGGCGTTTTTCGTATTCCTCATCATCAATCAGATCCGGATAATAGGAAGGAGATTTCCCAATTCTTCGTGAATAAAACAGATTATCATAAGAGAGAGGACCATCACCGGGTGTAAGTCTGAAATTCAGAATATTTTTCCCCTCGATAAAAAATGGGCGTTTTTCTTCAAATTTTGTTTCAAAAGTACTAAGATTTACTTCTGATGGATCAGCTTCTACCTGACCAAAATCAGGGTTGACTGTAAAATCAAGGATAAAATCATTTGTAAGTCCCCATTTACCATCAAGTCCAATGTTTCCCGAATATTCTTTTCCGCTGGCAAAAGGATTTTCGGGATCGTACTGATAACTTGAATAGCTGCCTGCTACATAAGGTATGATATCACGTTGTTTTTTAGGGTCAATATCCTGAATTCCATGCAATTCTCCAAAGAATGAAACCCAGCCTGCAGCAGTGGAAGAAACATATTGCCACAATGTTGTTTCCTGCTTTCTGAATAAAATACGACCGACCTGTAATCCCCAGGTATAGTGATCCTGTTTACCAAATCTTAACTGAGAAAAGGGAATTTTAAATTCTGTAGTCCATCCGTGGTTATCAACAATTGTTTTACAATACCAGACAGGATCCCAACTGTTGTCAGAATCTCCTCCGTCAATTACAATCTCATCATTTTTCACCCCCGAGGCACTGACAGCAAAGGTAAATCCTGTTCTCAGGTCATGATAACTATCAATACAAACACCAACTATATCCCCGTCAGATTCATCCCGGCGCGACATACGTTTTACGATGCTGTCGGGGGATGAGTCGAAACATTGAATGGCGAAATAGATGTTGTTGTCATCGTAAATTACTTTGAACCTGGTATCTTCTGTGGCAGGTTGTTTTGCATAGGGTTCCTGCTGTGTAAAATTGCCGTTCCATTCCACACAATTCCAGGCATCATCGTCAATTATTCCATCTATACGTGGTGCTTCACCAATGTACTTTTCAGTTGTATAAACTCTTTTTTGAGCAATACAATTACCAAAGGCATACAATAAAAATATACATAGAAAGAATAACCTATGCATAACGGTTTTGGTTTTATACCTGCAATATAATTTAATATTTCTACATTAGAAAACAATGAAAAAACAAAAGATGTTAAAATTGAAACGGTATAAAAAGTTATCTGTATTGTTGGTATAAATTTTCGAATTGTTAATTTTAAGATCCTGAATTTTCTAACAATTAAAAACCTGATGCTATGATTATCGCCATTATTATTGCAGCTGTTGTGTTTCTGATCATTATTGGTCTTTACAATTTGCTTGTTCGTAAGAAAAACGACGCGGAGAATGCATTTGCCACTATTGATGTTATGTTGAAGAAGAGGTATGATCTTATTCCAAACCTTGTTACAACAGTAAAAGAATATATGAAACATGAGCACAGTACATTATCTGAAATTACCGATATGCGTTCAAAAGCTGTTCAGGGTGGACTTTCAGAGGATGAACGTGTTGCTCTGGACAATAAAATTTCAAAACATATGGCCGGCATTATGGTAGCAGTTGAAAACTATCCCGACCTGAAAGCAAACCAGAATTTTCTCCAGTTGCAGGCTGCCTGGAATGAAGTTGAGGAACAGATATCAGCGGCCCGCCGGACTTTTAATGCTGCGATTACATCTTTTAATAATGCCGTGGAAACATTTCCTTCCAATATAATGGCAAATATTATAGGATATAAGAGAAAGCAATTGTTTGAAATTCCTGAAGTTGAAAAGCAAAATATAAACGCACAAGATCTTTTTAATTCATAAACTATGGAAGAAACTCATTCATTCAGGCAATACTATGAAAAAAACCTGCTGCCTGATTTAAAGGTTTTGGATAGGGAACGCAAAAAGGTCGATCGATGGGTGACAATCATAGGATTGTCAGCTGTTCTTGCAATATTCATGGAATCGAGATTTATCAATCTGGAGACAAAGGAAGTCATGATGTTTATTCAACTTGGTACTGCAATAATTGCAATTATTTTTATTAGTCTTGCAGGAAAAGAATATCGCAAAAAATTCAAGGAAAAAATCATCTCCAGGATTGTATTATTTGTTGATGAAAGTCTTGTTTACAAGCATGACGGGAAAGTTCCAAGATCGGAGTTCACTGGCAGTAATATTTTTCAGCATAGGTGCGATGTTTATCATGGGGAAGATTATGTGCAGGGCAAAATTGGAAAGACGCAGATAGAATTTTCAGAAATAAAAGCTCAGTACAGGCAAACAACAGGATCGGGATCTAAAACAAATACCAGGTATGTAACCTTTTTTAAAGGAATATTTTTTATTGCTGATTTTAACAAACATTTTACTGCAAGAACGATTGTGCTTCCTGACTTTTCTGAGAAAACTTTTGGAAAGATCGGACAGAAATTGCAGTCGTTGAATTTTACACGAGGAAAACTTATCAAACTGGAAAATCCTGAATTTGAGAAAGAATTTGTTGTATATGGGGACGATCAGGTTGAAGCCCGTTACATACTAACCCCTTCTCTTATGGAGCGAATTCTGAACTTTAAAAAGAAATGGAATTCAAAGGTTTATCTCTCATTCCACAATTCAAAAGTGTATATTGCTATCTGGCTGAATAAGAATTTATTTGAAACAAGATTGTTCAAATCAATAGTAGATTATACTTTTATTGAAAAAAATGTGCAATACTTATTGTTACTGACAGGAATAGTTAATGATCTGAATCTGAATACCAGAATCTGGAGTAAAAAATGACTAATTCAGGCAATTTAGAGTTATAGGGTTGGATCTGCTATTTCCAAGTACCTGAATTCACTTCTGAATAAAGATTCTTCAAATATTTCAGCTGTTTCAATACTGTCATCATCACCTTCTTCATAATGCCAGTTTATAAAAATCTTATGCACGTTGTGGTTTGCATCAAGATGTTTGAACAGATCCATTATTTTTTTTGAAGAGGCAGTGTTAAAATATTCAAGAGTTACATCCAATACAACACAATTGGTTTCAAGCTCAGAAACAAAAGAGATCAGCGGTTCATAAAACATACTAACATTCTCAGGGAATGATCTTCCTTCCATTTTGAGATTGCCATCGGGATTAAACTCAATCATGGGAGTATGATTCGAAGCATCAATTTGAATAGCCTTCATGATAACAATGGTTATTTCTTCTTATTGTTACGATGACTATTAAACAGAGTTGATCTCAATTGATTAAGTAAGTGAATTAGGTGATATTCGTCATCATTTTATTGGTAAAGATCATATTGAATTTTATTGGATTTCTGACGAAGAAGGCTCAAATTCATGGCATATATTAATCAGATTATCAATAAGTTGTAAAATCTGATAATCCATTGAAATACAGTTACAGATCTTCCGCAGCGCAGGCATACAAACCAAAATAGGTACCAACAAATCCTCCTGCCTTATGTGTACTTAAAATTGTACCGTCTGCATCTTCCATAACCAATATCCATTTGTCCGGTTCTATTGCATAGTAAAAATCATAATATTTTCCCCGGGCATCGATTTTCAGGTATACGGTAGTATTTTCATTAATATTTGGTTTTGATAGGGCAATTTCTTTCGGACCTTCGGAGCTGCCGGTTTCCAGAACAACACACAAACTGTCTGCAATATGTTTCAATCCAAGGAAATAATAATGCTTCTCGTTTTGGAAGGCAACCATACCTGCTTTATCACCTTCATTCTGTGGATTGTATTGAAGTGATGCAACAACAGAACAATAATTATGTTGTTGACGGCGACCGATAAATGAGGGTTGGGAAATCTTGTCAATAGCTTCATTTCTTGCCTTTATCAGCAATTTATCATCTTCAAAATGATACCATTTTTCCCGTGGTGTCCTGATCATGTTATAGATCATGGCGAGAGATGTGTCAGCAAAATCATCGCGATATGTAAAATTTCCATTCAAAGGGATCATAGCTTTAGGTTGTTCTTGTAACATAGGTTTCGTATGGGAGTAAGGCACATGATTTTCTCCTGCAAGGATTGAAGGCCATCCGTTAATCCATGTTACTGGTAGCAGGAAAGTCTGACGTCCGGTGTTGTAGAAATAATCCTTGTATGGTGTACATGCGAGAAAAACTGTCCACCATTCTCCATTTTGGGTTTCGACTATATCTGCATGTCCGGTACAGGTAACAGGATGTGGCCTTTTTGGATCCAGATGGCGTTGAGTAAGGATTGGATTTTTGATCCAGGGCAAATAAGGACCCTGAATATTTTCACTTCGAAAGACCACTTCCGAATGGTTAACACCGGTACCTCCTTCAGCAGCGATCAGATAATAATAACCATTTGCTTTGAATAAGTGTGGCCCCTCAATCCAAATTGGTTTTTCCCTAATGTCAACTCCACCATTAACGATGATCTTTCTGGGTCCGATAAGTTTTAAGCTGTCTTTATTGAATTCCTGAAGCCAGATTGCCCGGTGTCCATTATACAATGGTTCTCCGTCGGGAGAGCCGTTGTTTACCAGATAAGCTCGTCCGTCTTCATCAAAGAAAAGAGAAGGGTCAATGCCATCGAAAGGCAACAGTGCAGGATCTGACCATGGTCCGGCAGGATCTTTTGCTGTAACAACAAAATTACCAATACCATCTACAACTGTACAAACAATATAAAAAGTACCCTGATTGTAACTTATTGCCGGTGCAAATATTCCCCTTGATATTCCAAGACTATCCAGATTAAGTTGTGAAGGACAGTCAAGGACATGTCCTATTTGTGTCCAGTTGACGAGGTCTTCACTATGAAAAACCGGTATTCCCGGGTAGTAAGAAAAACTTGAATGAATCAGATAATAATCTTCTTTTACTCTTACAATGCTTGGATCCGGATAAAAACCTGCCAGCACAGGATTCAGGTATTCATCAGGTCCGGGTTCAAGGCTTTCATAAATAGGATCATAACCCTGATATTCAAACCAATTGAAAGCGGCATATCCCTCCGGAGGTGTTTTGTATTCTTTTGTATTGCATGAGAATAGTAAGACTGTTGAAGAAATAAATAGGAAACTGAGTCGGATCATTATTCTCTTTTTCATAGGATTTCCAGTTTAATTATCCGAAAATAGTAAGAATATCCTCTTTAACAACTGTAAAGTGCAGAATTTTTTTTTCATATTAATTGTTATATTTTCATAAAATGAAGAGGATATAAATTGCTTGTTTTCATTTGCCTTTGCTTGAAAGAAAATACCATTTGAGAGTTTAAGTTCAAGGCCGATTATATTAAATTGACATACTGTTTTATGTTTCAAAATTCATAAGCATGAAAAATTACTATTCCCATTCCGTGCAAAAATCATTACTGGCTTTCGTGAAGTTTATAATAACCGGGATCTTGTTGGGCATCTTATTATTCTGTCGGGCAGAACATAACACAGGATTAAATGACTCAGAGGATAAGGCAAAAACTTGCCTGCAATTCTATGATCCGGCTTTGGAATTGCCCTTGCTATTTCATGATGTACAAATTTCAGGAATTTTTCCTGACTCAAAAACGTTTCCTGATTGTCAACCCAAAATCTCGCCCGATTCAATAGCTATATTCTATGAAGATCAAAAATATCAGGAAGTTTTTGATCTCAGGAACTTTATTGGCAACTATTTTTCTTGTCCTGTTGATAGCATATCCGATATAGTTTTTTCTGTGGAGAAAAATATCGAATTTCATTTGCATTCACTGTGGAACTACCTGATTCATCAGGACCTTCACGATTCCACCATGAACAGTCTTTTGCCACTTGTTTTTCCGTATGTTGTTCCCGGAGGCCGTTTCAGAGAGATATACTACTGGGACAGTTACTTTACGATGGAAGGTTTGGCAGCTTCAGGCAGAATGGATCTTGTGAAGGATATGTTGAATAATTTTGTTTATCTGATCAATGAATGCGGACACATACCAAATGGCAATCGCTCATATTACCTCAGTCGTTCGCAACCTCCGTTCTTTGCTGAAATGGTTAAATTGCTTATGCGGGAATCCAACGATGCGGAAGGCCTTAAATATCTGCCAGCACTGGTAAAGGAATATCAATTTTGGATGAATATGATCCCTTCACACAATTCAGGTAAAACAGTTGAGATTGATAACGTTCTTCTGAACCGATATTGGGATGAATATTCCGGCCCGCGACCTGAAGCCTATAAAAAAGATTATTTGCTTGCCCAGCAATTGCCGGCAGAAGAGCATGAAATTTTTTACAGAAACATACGAACTGCTTGCGAATCGGGTTGGGACTTCAGCAGTCGTTGGTTTCGTGACGGCAAATCGATAAAAACCATTTGTACAACAGAAATCTTACCAGTTGATTTGAATTGTCTCCTGTACAATCTGGAATTGACCATTTCAAAACTTTATGCGTTAAAACAACTTTCCGACAGCTCAGAATGGTTTTATAATAAGGCATCTGAAAGAAAAGAATTGATTGGAAGGATCTTTTGGAACGAGGAAGAAAATTTTTATTTCGATTATAATATTCTTCAAGGTCGAAGAACAAATACATACTCACTGGCAGCGATCTTTCCTCTCTATTTTAAAGTTGCGACAGCATTCCAGGCGAAAGAGATCGCCAAAACAATAGAACATGATTTTCTTTTTGATGGAGGTTTGGTTACTACTTTAAGCACAACAGGCGAACAATGGGATTCACCAAATGGATGGGCACCATTGCAATGGATTGCGATTTGTGGACTGGAGAATTATGGTTACAAAGATCTGGCAAATGAAATAGCTTCCCGTTGGCTGGCATTGAACAATGCTGTGTATCAGAGGACCGGGAAAATGATGGAAAAGTATAATGTAATGGATCTAAAATTACCTGCAGGTGGTGGTGAATATCCGTTACAAGATGGATTTGGCTGGACCAATGGTGTGTATTTGGGATTGAGGAGGAAAGGATATGTACCTGGGAAATGGATTAAGTAGTTGAGAAGTTTAGTGTTTAGAGTTTGGAGTTTAGAGTATTGAGTTTGAAGTCGGGTTTTTAGGTTGTTGCTAACTAATGTCATCATGAAGGAGGGGACAAGACGACTGTGGTGATCCGGCAAATTCTGTGCAGCACAGATTACGCTTAACTAAATCCACACTTACAAGGTGGTATAAACCAAAAGAATAGATGAGGTATATTTTCTTGAACAAATCGGTATTTCTTAATACTGCTTTCTCTACATTTATGGTCAGATTAAAAACTTATGTCAGGGTTACGTGCCAAAAAAGGACTTGGTCAGCATTTCCTGACCGACAGAAACATTGCGTTGAAAATAGTTCAAAGTCTTCAAGGCGGGAATTACAATACATTGTTGGAAGTCGGACCCGGGAAAGGAATCCTTACCGGGCATTTATTGAACAGGAAAGAAAAACATTTTTTTGCCATTGAAATGGATGCTGATTTAGTGAGCTATCTCAATGAAATATTTCCTGAGCATAAGAAGAGTATTATCCTGCATGATTTTCTGGAATATTCCTTTGAGAATCTGATTGAACCAATCGCAATAATTGGCAATTTTCCGTATTTTATTTCGAGCCAGATATTTTTTAAAATACTGGAAAACCGCAATAAAGTAAACCAGGTGGTATGCATGATACAAAAAGAAGTTGCCGATCGTATAGCTTCGTCTGAAGGCAACAAGATTTATGGAATACTGAGTGTTCTTCTTCAGGCATACTATGATATTCATTTCCTGTTTACGGTTCATGAGCATTGTTTTTCTCCGGCTCCCAGGGTAAAATCCTCTGTTATCAGGCTTACAAGGAATTCTACAAGGGAATTGGATTGTGATACAGGATTGTTTTTTAAAATAGTGAAAGCCACTTTTAATCAGCGCAGGAAGATGATACGGAATTCGCTTAAAAGTATTTTTATAAATTTGCCCGATGAAAGTGATTTGCTAACAAACAGACCAGAGCAACTTTCTGTATATCAGTTTGCTGAATTAACGAAATTAATTCAGAAGTTGAATCCATAAAATCTATTCTCATGTCAGTACAACTTGAACTTACTCGTGAATTTATTGACAGGCTGAAAGAAGCGGTCAATAATAACGAAGAAGATACAGTATTCGAGCTTATTAAAGATCTTCATGCCGCAGATATTGCCGAGCTGTACGGTGGCTTAAGCATTGATGAGGCAAAATACGTTTACTTGTTACTTGATAGTGAACTTGCTGCCGATGTTATTAAAGAGCTGGAAGAAGATGACAGGGAAAGCTTTCTGAAAGCATTGCCCGGTGAAATCATAGCGAAACAGTTCATTGATAAAATGGATTCGGATGATGCTGCTGACGTTCTGGGTGATTTGCCTGATGAGAAAAAAGAAGAAGTCCTTCAGAATATAGACGATGTGGAACAGGCTGGTGAAATTGTTGATCTTCTGAGTTATCATGAAGATAGTGCAGGAGGATTAATGGCTAAAGAATTGATCAAAGTGAATGAAAATCTCGATGTGGAGACATGTATTCGTGAAATAAGGAAGCAGGCATCAGAAGTAGATGAGGTATATTATGTCTATGTGGTCGACGATAAAGACATTTTAAAGGGTACAATTTCACTGAAGAGACTTATGCTCGCACGTTCCAATGCAAAAGTGAAGAATATATTTAAACCGGATATCATTTCTGTTAATACTGATACAGATTCTGAGGACGTAGCTAATATTATGGAGAAATATGATATTATTGCGCTCCCTGTTGTTGATGCATTAGGCAGGTTGAAGGGAAGAATTACCATCGATGATGTTGTTGATGTGATCAAGGAGGAAGCCGAAAAGGATTACCAGATGATTTCCGGAATTACTGAAGATGTTGAACCGGCAGATACTATTTTTATACATACAAGGGCTCGTATTCCCTGGCTTTTCATAGGTATGATAGGTGGAATACTTGGAGCTCATGTAATTGGAATATTTAAACTGGAAATATTGAAGGATCCCCGACTGGCCATGTTCCTTCCCCTGATTGCAGCCATGGCAGGAAATGTTGGTGTGCAATCTTCTTCCATAGTTGTGCAGGGCCTCGCAAATAAAACCATCGACTTTGATTCAACATGGAAAAAGATACTAAAAGAATTTTCCATTGCTTTTATAATAGGATTGACATTTTCAATCCTTATTCTTGCATATAACCTTGTGTTTAGTGATTCAATACAATTGACACTCACCGTAAGCAGTGCCCTTTTTAGTGTGATATTATTTGCATCGGTTTTCGGAACGTTTATTCCAATTATTTTAAACAAATTTCATATTGATCCTGCAGTTGCCACAGGCCCTTTTATAACCACAATGAATGATATTATTGGGATGTTTATTTATCTGGGATTAGGGCGCATACTTTATGGTATTTTTGCTTAAAGGATTAATATTAATTTTATATCCTTTTAACAATGCCATAAATAACTTTTTTTCAATAAGTTTTTAACGATTTGGAATAGATTTTAACAATTTGGGCATTCATAAAACCATGAACCTAAAAAGTTAATATCTTAGTTGTTCCATCATTTTTGATCTACACTATTTAATAATATTTAATTGTAAATGAGTACAACAAAAAAAATTAAAACTGCCTTAATATCAGTCTATCATAAAGACGGGATTGATGAGATTTGCACGAAACTTAATGAACTTGGAATTGATATCATATCCACAGGAGGAACAAAATCTTTTATTGAGGAGATGGATGTACCGGTCAAGTCTGTTGAAGAACTGACATCCTATCCTTCTATTCTTGGCGGAAGAGTTAAAACTCTGCATCCAAAAATTTTCGGTGGCATTCTATCCAGAAGAGATGAGGCACTGGATAATGAACAGATTCAGCAATACGCAATTCCTGAAATTGACCTGGTGATCGTAGATCTGTATCCCTTTGAACAAACTGTTGCATCAGGAGCAGGAGAGCAGGATATTATTGAGAAAATAGATATCGGAGGGATCTCTTTGATTCGGGCTGCAGCAAAGAACTTTAAAGACGTTGTCATCATTCCTTCACAAAATCAATATTCTGTACTGCTCGAAATTCTCGAGGGCGGTGGCGAAACAAATATTGAACAAAGAAAGGAACTTGCAATGAAAGCATTCGATATTTCATCGCATTATGATACTGCAATTTTTAATTTCTTTAATGACGGATCTGAAGAAAAAGTCTTCAAATACAGCAGGGGGCCTGCAAAAGTTTTGCGCTATGGTGAGAATCCACATCAGAAAGGAATATATTATGGCGTATTCGGTGATATTTTTGATCAATTGCATGGGAAAGAGATCTCCTATAACAATTTTCTTGATATTGAGGCTGCAGTATATCTGATTGATGAGTTTAAAGAAACGACATTTGCCATTCTGAAGCATAACAATGCATGTGGCATCGCCTCCAGGGAAAAATTAATTGAAGCATACAAGGATGCTTTAGCCGGTGATCCGGTATCAGCATTTGGTGGAATTCTGATAACGAACAGGGAAATTGATAAAGCAACCGCTGCTGAAATAAATGATCTTTTTTGTGAAGTTGTGATTGCACCGGCATATAATAATGAAGCACTGGAAATTTTAAAATCCAGGAAGAACAGGATTGTTCTCATCAGCAAAGATTGTGAATTGCCGAAAAAGCAATTCCGCTCACTTCTGAATGGTGTTCTGGAACAGGACAAAGATACATCAATGGAGAACAGGGGAAAAATGAAACCTGCCACGAAGCAACTTCCGACCGATCAGGAATATATTGATCTTGAATTTGCAAATAAAGTGGTAAAGCATTCCAAGTCGAATACCATTGTATTAGCGAAAAATAAGCAATTGATGGCAAGCGGTGTTGGGCAAACTTCAAGGGTTGATGCCTTAAAACAGGCAATTGAAAAAGCAAAGAACTTTGGTTTTGATTTACGTGGTGGTGTGATGGCTTCGGATGCCTTTTTTCCGTTCCCTGACTGTGTTGAAATAGCAGATCATGCTGGCATTACTTCGGTAGTGCAGCCGGGAGGGTCGATCAGAGATAAAGAATCAATAGAATATTGCGACCAGCATAATATGTCAATGGTGTTAACCGGTATCAGACATTTTAAACATTGATTTATTTTTCTTATCGGAAAAATAAACCTTTATCTGAACGAATCGTACTATTGATTTTCAGGAGAACAATAAGTCCTATTTATAAATAGAACAGAATTCAGGATATTTGTTGATTTCTTGTATATTTCTTTAAAAGACTTATAAAAATTCTTCTTAGTTTTATGAATTAATCTGTTTTGTAACAAACACAACTTGAGCAGATGGGATTGTTTTCTTTTCTTACACAGGAGATAGCGATAGACCTCGGGACAGCTAATACTATAATTATACATAATGATAAAGTAGTGGTTGATGAGCCATCCATTGTCGCAATTGATAATTTAACAGGTAAATTACTTGCCATTGGTACTCAGGCACGGCAAATGCATGGTAAAACCCATGAAAATATCAAGACAATACGCCCGCTTCGCGACGGGGTAATTGCAGATTTTAATGCAGCGGAGCAGATGATCAGGGGCATGATCAAAATGATAAATCCCAAACAAAAATTCTTTACTCCAACATTAAGAATGGTGGTTTGCATACCATCGGGGAGTACCGAAGTTGAAATACGGGCTGTAAGGGATTCATCAGAACATGCCGGAGGTCGTGATGTCTATATGATTTATGAACCAATGGCGGCGGCAATTGGTATAGGTATTGATGTTGAAGAGCCCGAAGGAAGTATGGTTGTTGATATTGGCGGAGGAACAACAGAAATTGCGGTTATAGCACTTGGAGGTATTGTTTGCAACCAGTCAATTCGTATTGCAGGTGATGGTTTTACGGCAGACATACAAGCTTACATGAGACATCAGCATAATATCAAAATTGGTGAACGTACTGCTGAAGATATTAAGATTGAAGTTGGTTCAGCTCTTCCTGATCTTGACAATCCTCCTCCGGATTACAATGTACGAGGGCCCAACCTTATGACTGCCATGCCTATAGAAATACCGATCTCTTACCAGGAAATATCGCATTGCCTGGATAAATCATTGTCAAAGGTGGAATCCGCGATAATATCTGTTCTTGAACAGACACCTCCGGAATTATATGCTGATATTGTGAGCAAAGGCATATACCTTGCCGGTGGCGGAGCACTTCTGAGAGGCCTTGATAAGCGCTTAACAGATAAGATCAACATTCCTTTTCATATTGCTGAAGATCCTTTACATGCAATTGCAAGAGGTACTGGTATTGCATTAAAAAACGTTGACAAATTCTCATTTCTGCTTCGTTGAAAATAAAAGGCGCTCATGAAGAACCTTTTACGTTTTTTTTATCGGTATCATTCAACAATATTGTTCCTGGTTCTGGAAATTATTGCATTTATTTTCATAGCAAAATACAATAGTTTTCACCGCAGCAGACTTTTTAATGTCAGGCATGCTATGTTGGGTGATTTCACCGCTAAGTTTGATAATTATTCACAATATTTGTCTTTATTGGAAGAAAATAAAGCCTTAAGAGAGGAGAACGTAAAATTGTATAATCTTCTCCCCGGTTCTTATTTTAATCCTATTACGAAATATATTCCTGATACAAACAAAACAGACAGGAAATTTTATTTTATCGGAGCCAGAGTAATTAACAATTCTACGAACAAGCAGTATAATTTTATCACGTTAAACAGGGGAAAGCATCATGGAATTGAACCTGAAATGGCAGTTATATGTGACAGGGGTATTGTTGGTGTTGTAAAAGAATCCACAAACAATTTTGCAACAGTCGTTTCGGTATTAAACAGAGAGTTTTTTCCTAATGCTATGATAAAAAGAAACAGGTACTTTGGGTATATTCAATGGTCAGGGAAAAGATATGACAAAGTTATCTTAAAGGAAATCCCGGTACATGTTGAAGTATTGGAAGGAGACACAATAGTTACGAGTGGTCACTCTTCAATTTTCCCCGAAGGGATTTTGATCGGAACAGTGGAAAAGTATGTGCTGGCAGAGGGTATATTTTACGATATCACAGTTGATCTCTCAACAGATTTTAAAAGTCTTACCAATGTTTTGGTAATAAAGAATATAATGAAGGAAGAACAACTCGAACTTGAAGAGAAAATAGAACATGATTAAAGTAATAAGTAGAAACATATTGCGATTTCTTATGCTTGTTCTTTTGCAGGTTATGATATTCAATAACATTGAGATAAGCGGATATCTGAATCCTTATATTTATATTATTTTTATCATATTGCTTCCTTTTGAAACTCCGGCATGGGTATGTTTATTGCTGGGATTTTTCCTGGGACTTTCCATAGATATTTTTACTGAAACTATGGGAATGCATACTGCGGCAACGGTTTTTATTGCTTATATCAGGCCATACATACTTTCCAGTTTTGCTCCTCGAGACGGGTACGAGTCAGGGACTTTTCCGCGGGTTTATTATTACGGATTGCCCTGGTTTATTAAATATGCATCATTGCTTGTGTTTGCCCATCATCTTGTATTGTTTTATGTTGAGATGTTTAAATTTCAGGATTTTTTCTCTACCTTACTTAGAGTAATTCTTAGTTCACTTTTTAGCATAACTCTTATTGTTGTAAGTCAATATTTTATTTTCAGAAAATAGACTATGGAACAATACATCAACAGAAAGTATATTATCGGAGGAATTATTCTGTTGATAGGCTTGATTTTTATTGTTCGTTTATTTTTTCTGCAGGTTGTAAATTCTTCTTATAAATTATCAGCTGAAAGTAATACAAGGCGGATGGAGATCGTGTATCCTGCCAGAGGATTGATTTTTGACCGGAACGGTATTATGATCGCTCATAACTTACCATCATACGATCTTAAAATTGCTCCTTATGAACTGGAAGCTTTTGATTCAACAGAGCTCTGTGAGATACTCCAGATAGATATCAATACATTGAGGGAAGGCATTAAAAGGGTCAAAAGTCATCCGAATGAACGATTCAATCCTTTTATTAAACAATTATCATCTGAAACGTTTGGAATCCTGAAGGAAAAACAGTATAAATTTCCTGGATTTTATTTCAGTATTAGAACTCTGAGGGAATACGACATGGAAATTGCTGCCCATTTGCTAGGATATGTGGGAGAAGTAGATTCTTCAATTATTCTTAAGAATTCCTATTATGAACTGGGAGATTATATTGGAGTAAGCGGAATTGAATTTTCATACGAAGAAATTCTGAAAGGAGAAAAGGGAAGAAAGTACAAACTAATTGATGTACATGGCAGAGAACAGGGGTCCTATAAGGATGGCCGTTATGATACGGATGCAAAACCCGGGAAAAACATTACTGTAACCATTGATGCTGACCTTCAGGAATATGGCGAACAACTTATGCATAACTATGAAGGAAGTATTGTAGCCATTGAACCTTCAACGGGTGAAATTTTAGCCTTTATTTCCACTCCAACCTATAATCCTTCTTTGTTGGTTGGAAGGCAGAGAGAAAAAAACTATTTTGTTTTGAAAAATGACACCCTTGAACCTCTTTTTAATCATGCAATACAGGCATTGTATCCTCCGGGAAGTGCTTTTAAGACAGTGAATGCCTTAATTGCGCTTCAGGAAAATGTTATTACCAACAGTACAACCTATTATTGCGATTTGGGGTATTATGCCAGAGGGGTTAAAATTGCTTGTCATGCGCATGATTCTCCATTAGATCTTGTCCATGCAATACAACAATCCTGCAATGCTTATTTTTGTAATGCTTTCAGGAAAATTATTGAAGATCCGGATTTTGAATCTGTTGAAGATGCCTATACAAATTGGAGAAATCACCTTGTTTCCATGGGTTTCGCCCAACCGCTTGGGGTGGATTTGCCCTATGAAAAAGGTGGACTCATCCCTAAACCTGATTATTATGACAGATATTATGGAAAAAACAGGTGGAAGGCATTGACCATTATTTCTATGGCAATCGGTCAGGGTGAAGTTCTGACTACTCCCTTACAGATAGCAAATCTTGCAGCATTGATTTCAAATCGGGGATATTATTATATTCCACATGTAGTGAAAAAAATTGAAGGTATTGATACGATTAGAAGTACATTTACAATACCAAATTATTCAACCATTGACACAAATTATTTTAAAGTTGTGGTAAATGGTATGGAAAAAGCTGTGAATGAATCAGGTGGTACTGCTACCTGGGTAAGACATAAAAACATTATTATATGTGGAAAAACAGGGACAGCAGAAAATCCACAAGGGGAAGATCATTCCGTATTTATGGCGTTTGCTCCAAAGGATGATCCCAAAATAGCTATTGCGGTGTATGTAGAACATGGCAAATGGGGCGCATCTTATGCAGCACCAATTGCCAGTCTCATGATTGAGAAGTACCTTACCGATTCCATTGCACCGAATCGAAAATGGATTGAAAGAAGAATGCTGGAACGTAATTTATTGAACGTAGAGTGAGAAGACAAATTGACATAATCACGAATACAGACTGGCTTACCATATTTTTATACCTGGTGCTGGTAGCATTTGGATGGTTGAATATTTTTGCCGTGAATTACGAGCCCGGAAGCGGTTCTTTTTTCCGATTGGAAAACCGGTATACAATGCAACTGGCATGGATATTACTATCCTTAATTATTGCAGTTCTTATTTTTATAATTGACAGTCGTTTTTACATATATTTCGCATATCCGTCTTATGCACTGGGTATTTTTATGTTATTGATCGTGTTGGTTATTGGTACTGCTGTTCATAGTTCAAAATCCTGGATAGTATTGGGTCCCGTTAGTATTCAACCTTCCGAGTTTGCGAAAGTTGCTACAATTCTTGCTATTGCCAGGTTTTTATCGAGTTATAATATTAAATTATCCCGTTTCAGGAATATAGTAATTTCTCTTGGAATAATTTTTTTCCCTGCAGCCCTTATAGCACTTCAACCTGATATCGGATCGGTTATTGTATATGGAGTTTTATTGCTTGTATTATACCGTGAGGGTTTGCCCGGTTGGGTGATTTTGGTTTTGATAGCAATCGGAGGTCTGTTTTTGGGAATTCTTGCATTTTCACAGTTCATTATGGTAACAATACTTGGCATCCTTGCTGTACTTGCCTTCGCTCTTATCAATAAAAGTATTATGAGTGTTTTCTGGGCACTTTTATTGTCAGCTTTTGTAGCAGCTTTAATGGTAATATTACATCGTTATACCTACCTAAATTTCAGCAGCTATATAATTTTGCTGCTTACATTAGGGGTATTAACTCTTTCGGCATTTATTTATGCAATTGTTAAAAAAAACAGAATGGTCTACCTTATTGTATTCTCGCTTATTTTGTCTATCGGATTTACTTATACAGTAGATCATTTGTTTCATAACGTATTAAAAGAACATCATCGACATCGTGTAAATGTTATGCTTGGTCTTGAATCTGATCCTTACGGATATGAATACAATGTAAGACAATCAAAAATTGCCATTGGCTCAGGAGGTTTTTCAGGAAAAGGATTTTTGCAGGGAACTCAAACAAAATTCCGGTTTGTACCTGAGCAGAGTACTGACTTTATATTTTGTACTGTTGGGGAAGAATGGGGATTTCTGGGATCTTTTAGTCTGGTTATCATGTATGTTGGTTTGCTGATCAGACTCATTATTTTATCGGAACGTCAGCGATCTTCCTTCAGCAGGATTTATGGGTACGGAGTATTATCCATCCTATTTTTCCATTTTGCTATCAATATCGGAATGACAATTGGATTGTTTCCGGTAATTGGTATCCCCCTGCCATTTTTAAGCTATGGAGGCTCTTCTCTTTTTGCTTTCACCATCATGTTGTTTATTTTTATTCGCCTGGATTCAACCCGCAAAGCATATCTTGTATAAATCTCTGATAATGCTTGCTGTTATCGTAATATTTCGTCAAATCTTAAGTCTATTGTAATACCCCGTTTCTCAATCATGTATTTGATGATTTCAGGGAAAAATGTCAGGAATTCACTTTGCAGCTGGATGTAATATTTTCTAATAATTTCCCTGGCAAATTCACTCTCATCAGGCAAAGTTGTACGCATCGACATTCGGTTCAACACCATAATTATGCCTTCAGCACTTTTGTATACATTAATCCAGTCGTTCTTAATAAACGAGGGTACAAAAAACTGGACGCGTTCGGGAAGAATAGAATAATTCCTTCTCAAACTTTGGAAAATATTTTCTTTAAAATCATCGAGTGAGTGAGGTGAAAAGAAGTCCCAGCTATTGACCAGAAAATGATCATAAAGAATGTCAATAATGATGCCCGAGTATTTATGGTAACACTTTGAGAAATAACTTTTACTCTGGCTAACAATTTTATGTTTGTCAGTAAATGTATCTATTCGTCTGTGAAGTAATATCCCCTTTTTTATCATTTCGGGATAATTGTTGTAATCTTTTCCTTTAACATAATCACCAATAAAATTCCCGATCATTATCCCTTCTTCTGTTCCGGAAAGAAATATGTGAGCCAGATAATTCATTTCAGAGTTGCCAGTAATCTATAAAGATAACTGGCAACCGTATATTAATTATAATCTTTTTTTAATTTTTTTTGTTTCTTTTTCAAATTCTGGTTTTTCAAGCAAAGCGAACATATTCTTCTTGTATTCTTCAACACCGGGCTGATCGAATGGATTTATCCCTAAGAGGTAACCACTAATACCACATGCTTTTTCAAAAAAATAAATCAATTGTCCAAGATAATATGCATTGATTTCAGGAATTTCTATTTTAAGGTTTGGTACGCCTCCATCAAGGTGAGCCAACATTGTTCCCAACTCTGCCATTTTATTAATGAAATCTATGTTTTTTCCTGCAAGGTAATTTAGCTTATCAAGATTGTCAGAATTTGACGGAATGGTAGTTATGAATTTCGTTTTTTTAACGGATATTACGGTTTCTATTAGGATACGCTCTCCTTCCTGTATGTATTGACCCATTGAATGTAGATCTGCCGTCAGATCAACACTGCTCGGATACATTCCTGCATTTTTCTTTCCCTCACTTTCACCAAAAAGCTGTTTCCACCATTCGGCCAGGTAATGAAGTTTATTTTCGTAGTTGGCCAATATTTCAATTTTTTTCCCCTTACTATATAGAATATATCTTGTTGCTGCATAAATAGCAGCAGGATTATTGATAAATGGTACAGCCTGGTTGCATTTGATCTCCATATCTGAAGCTCCTTTTACCAGGGATCTGATGTCAAACCCCCCCATAGCCAGAGGCACAAGTCCTACAGGTGTAAGTACAGAATATCGGCCTCCGATATCATCCGGAATGATAAAGGTTTTGTATCCTTTTCGATCTGCAAGAGTCCTTAATGCTCCTTTTTCCTTATCAGTAACCGCGACAATTAACTCTTTGGCCTGCTCTATGCCAATTTGTCTTTCCAGGTGATCTTTCAATATGCGAAATGCTATTGCAGGTTCTGTTGTGGTTCCTGATTTTGAAATAACAACCAGTCCATAGGTATTTTGATCAAGCAATTCCAGAAGTTCATACAAATAATCTTCTCCAATATTTTGTCCTGCAAAAAGTATTGTCGGGAAATCTTTCTTTTTCTTCAGATGGGCAAATGTGTCAGATAGTGCTTCTACGATCGCTTTTGAACCCAGGTATGAACCACCGATGCCAATGACTATAATATAATCGACCTTTTTTCTGAATGATGAAGCATAATTCTCCAGGTCAAGAAGAAACTTATTATCTATTGATGATGGTAAGTTTACCCACCCAAGAAAATCTTTTCCCTTTCCGGTTTTTTCATGTAGTGCTCTGTTTGCTTTTTCTGCTTTGGCTTGAAGAGCAATAATTTCTTCCTTACTCGCAAATTTATATACCTGGCTAACATCCAGTTTTAAAGATTCCATTTCAATACTATTATTTGTGATTATTTTAATTTTTCTTCCAACAGCTTGATTTCAATAGCAGGAGATATTTTATCGTGTAGTATATGGTATACCGCGTCAACAATTGGCATATTAACCTTATGTTGTTCATTTATTTCCTTGATACAGTTTACAGCATAATAACCTTCAGCTACCATATTCATTTCAAGTTGTGCTGATTTGGCAGAGTACCCCTTTCCAATCATAGTACCAAAAGTCCTGTTCCTGCTAAACTGCGAATATGCTGTTACAATTAAATCTCCCAAATATGGGGAACTGTTAATTTTGCGTTTGCTTTTGTATGTTTTATCGAGAAATCTTTTGATTTCCTGGAGTGCATTGGAAATTAAAACAGCCTGAAAATTATCTCCATATCCTAATCCATGACTTATGCCTGCGGCAATTGCTATAATATTTTTGAGCACAGCAGCATATTCGGTTCCATATATGTCAGTAGATACTTTTGCTTTCACAAAATAACAACTTAAGTGGTCGGCAATAAAACTGGCGTCCTTTTTGCTTTTGGATGAAATTGTCAGGTATGATAGCCTTTCAAGAGCAATTTCTTCAGCATGACAAGGACCGGAAATAATGCCAATTGAACCAAAAGGCACCTTATAAATACGATTAAAAAATTCAGCAACAGTAAGATTGTAAACGGGGACAATGCCTTTTACTGCAGAGACAATAAACTTATTTTCAAACATTCCTTCGCAATTTTCCAGAGATTTTTCCAGAAAAGGAGCAGGGATGGCAATAACGATTAAATCAGATGATTGTATAGCTTTATGAATGTCACTATAAAAGGATATTTTTGAGGTATCTAACTTTATAGATGTTAAATACTTTGGGTTATGTTTATATTTTTCAATAAACTGAATATCTTCTTCGTTTCTGATAAACCAGTTTAATTGATCAACATTGTTTAACAACAATTTCGCCAGGGCTGTTCCCCAACTACCACCGCCAAGCAAAGCAATACGATTTTTCGATACCATAAGTCACAAATACATTATGAAGCAACAAAGTTAACATTCTTACTTATTAGACAATGCCGAAATCTATTCAATAAAACTTGTATACAGAGAAATAAGATTCAGATTAGCTCCCCGGCAAATACTTCCTGTCAACCTTCATGTAATGCTCCAGGGATTTGTCTGGTTGTTCGTATTTTTCAGGAATGGGCATTTTAGAAAAGGTTTGATAATATAGCAGACAAGCATTCCGCCATTCAATAGCATCTTCCAACTGTATTTTTAAAAGTGACTGCACATGCTGAAAACGTTCTTCATCAATTTTGCCTTTTAGGGTATTCCACGTATCCTGCATCTCACGAACCTGATCTACTCCTTTATAATATTTCAAACACAATTCTTCCCAAAGTGTATTTCCCGATTTCATTTTGAAATCCCAGGGAACATGATGGAACCAGAGCAACAATTCTTCCGGACAGGTTTCAATGTTTCCGAATATTTCATCCAGTGGAGAAAAATACTGGCTTATCGCATTGCTTCCGGTTTTTGTTCTGTCAAATCCAATCCCTGTTTCATCAGCCTTATTATAATATGCAGATGTCCAGTCGGCGCGGGGTTTGTCTTTGATCCACGGACCGGGGCCGTAATGGTGATGCCATGCCATTTGGTGGTGCAATCCCAGGGGAGTTCTGTAATTTACTCCTGCCTCACGCGAAATCATCATAATTTTGAGCATTGTATCAATTACCTCCTGGTTGTTGGAATATGTCATTCTGATCCATCCTTTGGCAATCTCTTCCGAAGCAGCTTCCGGATCCCATGCAAGCTGCCCCAGTGCATACCAGTTGGCTTGTGCTATCGGATGTCCGCACCAGTTCCTGTCGTCACCAATATTTGACACTCCGGCCATACCTGTTTCACTGTAATCAAACAAAGAGCCGTTTATCACTTTAAACACTTCTGATCCTGCTCCTTTGGCATAGGTATCCGAATGCAGACATTCTTCATATAAGGGAGCGAGATACGTAAGATGAATATCCTGTCCCAGGTATTCCTGTGTAACCTGGAATTCCATCATGGTCGGTGTTTGTTCCATTGCTCCGAATAAAGGATGAAAAGGTTCACGGGGCTGAAAATCAATGGGACCATTCTTCACCTGGATCAACACGTTATCTTCAAACTTTCCGTCAAGCGGTTTGAATTCGTTATAGGCTTGTTTGGCCCTGTCTTCGGGCTCTTCGTTGGAATATACAAAGGCCCTCCACATAACGATTCCGTTATAGGGTTTTACTGCTCTTGCCATTAGATTTGCACCTTCGGCATGAGAACGGCCATAGTTTTGCGGACCAGGTTGCCCTTCTGAATTTGCTTTGACTAAAAAACCACCGAAATCGGGTATATAGGAATAAATTTCTTTGACCTTATTATTCCACCAATCTATCACATTTTCTTGCAAAGGATCGGCAGTCTGTAAACCACCAATTTCCATAGGAGCACTGAAACGGGCAGTGAGGTAAACTCTGATTCCATAGGGTCTGAAAACATCTGCCAGGGCAGCTACTTTTTCAAGATATTCGGGTGTTAGTACCTGGGCATTTGCATTTACATTGGTAATGACAGTACCATTAATACCAACAGAAGCATTGGCACGTGCATAATCCTTGTAACGGGGGTAAATATAATCAGGCAGCGTATTCCATTTCCAGAGTGAAAATCCTGCATATCCCCGCTCCACTTTTCTGTCCAGATTGTCCCAGTGGTTCAAAAGCCGGTGTTGTATTTTGGGTGTACCTGATATATTCAATTCTGTGATCGATTGATGAGTTTGAATCAGCTTAAGGAAATGGTATACACCATAAAGTACCCCGATATCGGTGTTTCCTGTAATCACTGTCATTTTTTGCTTATTGACTTCTGCTGAAAAAACAAGAAATCCCTCGTTGCCGATATCCTCAAGGGTCTTGTCTGCTAATAAACTGCTGATTGTTAATGAATTTTCAGGAGTACCGATGAGCAGGGTGCCTTCCTTTACTTCTTCGTTTTCAGAAACAGAATTTCCGAATAGGCCTGATAATCCTCCTACAATTTCCTCTCGGGCAACAATCATGGTTGGAGATTCGCCGTTTATAGTTATACATTTTACCAATTGCCTGTACTCATTTAACAGCGAATCATTTTCAATTTGATCATACCTTAACCAAAGCCGGTAGCCATCTTCAGCTTTAGATTTCTGTGTACGGATTAACATAATGGTTCCGACAATACATGTCAATAGAACAAGTGTTTTTTTCATTTTTCTGATTTTCCGTTGTTATTACAGCTAAGGTTAATTATCTATAAAAATAAGGATTTTCCGCTTCATAAGTTTATTCCGTAAACTGAGTATAAATTATCGCAAGTTTTAAACAGGTTAAAAACATAGAGTTCTGCTATTCAGAAAATTATAATTATTGATTTTTTCTCATACTTTTCAATTGCTAATGATAAACACTGTCATTTGATTATTTTAGTATGTTTGTGCATTAACAAGAAACACCTCATCATCATGCCAAGCTTTGTAATTAATGAAAAATGCGATGGATGTAAGGCCCAGGATCGCACAGCATGTCAGTACGTATGTCCGAATGATCTGATGGTACTTGACAAAGTAAAGAATAAAGCCTATAACCGGGCAGTGGAGATGTGCTGGGAATGTTATAGCTGCGTAAAAATATGTCCGACACAAGC